>NZ_BAZE01000012.1:81907-271602 GCF_000710955.1 Nocardiopsis alba | reverse complement strand
ACATAATTCATGCAGGAGCCAGCGACCCACCGGTTGTTGTGTACGTTCTGCCACACAATGCTGTACCAGACCCTGCTTGTCTTGCCGCAGGCAGTGTATTGCGCTCCTTGGTCGGTTCCACCAGTAACGCACACAGTCTGCCCTTTTTGGGCAATTCCGACGATTGTGCTGTCAAGCCTGGTGTTGGTTCGTACATTTGTGGCTTCCAGCACGTTCGCCCATCTGCCTGCGCAATTCAGCACTTGGGATTCGTTTTCAGCGCTAACGGCGATTGCTGTTACTGAGCTCTGGGCGTGGGCTGGTACGGCCAGAGTCAATGTTGCTACCATCACGGCGGTGGCCACTGCGGTGCTGGACTTGATGCAACTAAAGAATCTTCCCATGCTTTCCCCTTCGAACGACAAGGGTCGTTTTCCTGGATTTACGGGCTACCGTTGGAGTGACCTATCCACAGTTGGCGTATTCGGCGCGTCCGCCGGTCGCTACAGTTCCGTTTGTGGTGTAAATGATTCCGGCGTAGGCAACGCACCTGCCAGCCGCGCCGAATGCCCGTGCGGCATAATGGGCATAGTTACCCTGGTCGTTATAGTATTCAGAGCCACCCAGGTACAGGTATGCGGCTGTGAATGTTGGAACCCCGTGGGTGGCTCCGCTTTTAAGTGCGACCACGCAGTTTTCTTGGTAAGTGCCGCTCCAAAGTAGGTATGCGGTGCCGTGTCGTGCGCCCGCTTGTGTGACTATTGGCGCCGAGTGAAGTGTGTTGTAACTTCCACTGACCCAGCCACACCCTGCGGTTGAACGGACCGCTTCGTTGAGTGTGTGGGCAGACGCCGGGACCGCTGTCACGAAAAGCATGGAAGCAGTCACGCTTAGCGCGGCAAGGATGCTCTTGATGAAACGCAAGGGGATTCCTCCGGGGGAGGGGAGTGCGTTCGTTGATCCTTGTTGATCCCACAGAGAAATGCAAGCATGTGGAATATTTCGGTCGTTCTGAAGACGGATATATGTTTGGCCCTCTCCTTTGGGCTGGCCCAAATAGACGAAGGGGGTGGCCCACATGTTCGCTTGGTCGCGTCTGCTGCTCCGCCGTGAGGTGGTCGCCAATCTGCACGACGGCACCGCTTTCCGAGGCATCCTCTACCGCAAGGCGAGGAAGCTGGTGAAACTCCGCAACGCCACCCGGCTCGGCCCCGAAGGCCCCGTCGACTGCGACGGCGCGGTGGTCCTCGAACGGACTGCCGTCCAGTTCTGGCAGGTGCCCCAGTGACCTACATCGTGTCCGGTGGGCAGCTCGAACAGGTGCGCGAGCACAGCGACTACACGCTGCCTCCGGCAATCCAGCTCGGGAACACGTGGGTGGAGCACGGGCGGATCGATCCATCCCCACGTGCGTGGGGCTCAGCAGGCGTTTCGTAACAGGATCCGAGAAACCCCCGATCCATCCCCACGTGCGTGGGGCTCAGATCACCTGCAAGGGCTGTGGCATCACGTTCGACGATCCATCCCCACGTGCGTGGGGCTCAGGGAAAATGACCTGCGAAAACAGAGGCCGTTATCTTCCCGCAACCTTCACCAGGGGGCGGCCTCCGCTCCTCACCCATCCCTACCACAACCCCACAGAGCCCACCGGAACCCACGAACACCCCACCGACTTCCACCAGCCCCGCATACGCAGGGAACAGCACGGTCAGCCTCGGATCAAGCGGCTGTCGAACCCGGAAGAGACAAGGAATTCGTAAGCCTCACGCACCTCCCGGGGAACCTCTTGTTCGATGGCGAACCCGAGCTTGGGATACTCCATCACCCGCTGAAGATCACCGACCATCATGTCGATGACCGCTCCGACGTCCCCCTGCCCCTTGACGTAGTCGCCGAGGCTCACCGGCGCGGAAGCGCACACCACCTCGACCTGGTCCCACAGTTTCCGGGTGGTCGCGAACGCGCGCCTTTCCATGTACGGCATGCAGATGACGAGCACACTGTCCGGGGTGAGACCGTTCTCCGCCAGGAGTCGGCGGGAGAAAGAGATGTTCTGGCCGGTGTTGGACGCTTCCGGCTCTATCAAGATCACCGAATCTGGGACTCCGAGTTCCAGGGCCCGCTCTCGAAAGTGCACCGCCTCTCCTCGGGGGAACAACTCCGCGGTCGAGGGGCTGTTTCCACCGGTGAACACCAGCGCGGTGAAAAGTCCGTCCCGGTAGAGTTCGGCCGCGTACTCCGCCACACCGATGTCGTTACAGCCGAGGGCGACCGCCACGTCACACGCCCGCACCTGGTGGTGCATGCGGTGGTATTCCCAGATCAGTTCCGCGTGCCGCCACTGCTCCTGGGTGATGGCACGTGCGTCGTCCGCCATGTACTTCTCCTCCGGTCATTGGACCAGGTCTCCTGCCCGGACCTGATTCCTTCGATACTGCGAAGCTGGTGATCGAGACCGTGGCGGGAGGCCATTTCAGCGGCCCTGTTCGACCAAGCCGCCCCGGCCCCGTGGCCACCGATCATTCGTTCCTCGTCTGCGCAGGGAGCAGCAGCCGTGCCGGGTTCCGAGCTAGGCAAGGCCGTCCGTCCCCACGCGCGTGGGGCTCAGGGGGCCACGTCATTCCAAGGACGGCTCATACGGCGACCACCTGACCAGCTCAACCCAAGTAGGGCCCGGTCCCATTGACGAATGCATGTCGCAGGCGCAACCTCTGCGTGTGATGCATGGGGAGTTCGTCGAGGTCGTCGGCACCCACCCAGCGGACGGCGGTCGATTCATCGCTGACGGCCAGGTCCCCGCCGAGCAGGCGGGCGCGGAAGCAGACGTTGAACTGGCGGCGGACCTCGCCGTCGTCGTAGGCGATCACGTGGCGGGGGTCGGTGTAGGTCCCGACCAGTCCGGTGACCTCGACGTCGTAGCCGGTCTCCTCCTTGACCTCGCGCACGGCCGCGTCCGGCAGGCTCTCGGTCATCTCCATGCCGCCGCCGGGTAGCGCCCATAGGCCGCTATCTGCACGGCACTGGAGCAGGATTCGCTCCCGGTCATCGAAGACCGCCACGCTGGCGGCGACGACCACGCTGTTGGGGGTCGGGGCGTGGGGATCGTCGTAGTACTCGGTGCGGCCCATGGCTCACTCCCTGATCGGCTCGGCGGTGGACCATACGGCTTCGAAGCTCGCGGCGTAGGCGTCGAACATGCCCTGTTCTTCTCGGCGTCGCAGGTGGAAGACGGGGTTGGCGTAGGCGTTAGCGCCGTACACGTGGGTGTTGGCGAACAACTCGCCGTCGGCCCGGTAGACCGAGTTGTACAGGGTGGTCGCGTGCTGTGCGACGTCGATGCCCTCGACGCCGAGCACTGGAGCATAGTGCAGCCGCGCCAGACGGCAGCGCGATTCGATGCCGTGCCCGAACTTCTCTTCCTCGCCCCGCAGTCGGACGGCTTGGCTGTCCGGATCACCGATGAGGAGACGCACCCGGCAGCCGGCTGCGGCCTTCGCCCTGAGCAGGTCGTTCAAGTCCGGCATCTGCTCGTGCAGGAACACGGCCGCGTAGACCATGACCTCGATGGTGGTCTGTGCCCGCTCGAACATGGCTCGCCATGCCTCTAGCGGAACGTCCGAGCGTTGCGGGTAGATCCTGATGAGTTCGGCATGCGAAGTCGTCTCGCTCTTCCTCGGAGCGTCGAGCCAGGGCCACAGATAGGCGACGTCCTCCTTCAAAGCTTCGGCCACGCGATGAGCGTTGCGCCGGTGTGGTGTCCGCCCGGTGTTCACCCATCGCTCGATGGTCTTCGGGTCGGTTCCAACAGTCTCGGCAAGGGTCCGCGTCGTCTCTCCGGCCGCTGCTATCGCGGTACGCAGTCGTTCGTTGGGGGGCATTGGGACGTTTTACCTCACTCAAGACGTCCTGTGGGGCGTCCCCTGTGAAGTTCCCCCGTCCTCCTACGGCCACAAGGCTGGAGAGCATCGGGTGCGCCCCCTCCTGCAATGGAACAGGAGGAAATCCCCGATCGACGAGAGACCCCCGCGGCGCGGATCAGGCGTCCGGGGGAATGGTCACCAGCTATCGAGGAGCTGACGACATGGCAGACCCTGACCTCCACACTGGCCACATGATGACGCGCTGGGGACATTCCTCAGACCACACCGATGCGCACACCGCGCCGCGGCCGCACGACTGCAGGCCCAGTACCCGCACTCGGTCATCTGGTTCGGCGAGACCTCCATCCACTTCTACGCCATGGAAGCCGCCGGCCTGCACGAGCGCCCGACCCTGGAAGCGCTCGTGTTCCTGCTGTGGAAGCCACGCCCGCGCGGCATGGCTGCGATGAGCGCACGATGAACACCGGACCTGAACCGCTCCGGTTCGACGACCTCGTCCTCCTCGGGCGCTGGGCATGCGCCATGGGCGCCACCAGGAGCCCGCTTCGAAAGTCTCAGGGGCGAGATCTGCACATTCCCGCATCGCTCCTGACACCGCACCGCGTTTACCCCCCATGAAAGTTCAGGGACATCTCTTCATCTCTGTGCCCTGAACACGAAGGAGATGCCCATGCCCGGCTCCATGCTGTACCTACTCAACATCTCGAACGCTTCACAGCTCAGTTCTGACTCCGGGTGGATCTACGCCGACCTCCTCACTGAAGCCTTGAGCAACACCGGATGCGACATCACCCTGGTCTGCCCCCTACCGGTCACCGACCCCCGTGTCCGCCACATGGTCCCACCACCGGCCGCGACCAGTAAGTACCAGGTACGCATCACCCACGATGTCGACTATCTCGCGCAGCTTCTACGCGCCACCCGACCCGACACCATCGTTGTCAACCAGATCGAGGCCGCACCCGCTGTTCGGGCCGCGATGCTCGATGCCCGTGTCGATGCTCAAGTTGTCGGCTACTGCCACTACCTTCCTTGGTCGGTCGACGAGAACGGGAGAATCGTCAAAGACCATGCCTTCAGCGACCATGGTCTCGAACTCCCGATTCGGTTGGTCTTCGCCGCCGGTATGGCCGCTTGTGACCGCCTCCTGGTCCACTCACGGACCGCACACGACTGGGTCATGACGGCCGCTGACGAGTACCGAATCGATATCCATGACCGGGTTCACGTCGTACCCCCGCCCCGCGACCCCCGCCTCGTCCGCTCGAACGCACCCCTTCCCGAGCACCCGACCGGGTTGTACAACCATCGGCTCTACCGCCACTATGGAACCGACAGGTTCATCGACCTGGCCAAGAAGGTCACCGCGAACGGGATGCTGCTGCGGGTCATGGACCTGTTCGGTCGTCGAGACCCCAGCCGGGTCGCTCTGGACCCCAGCCCCGAACGCGCCCTCGACACGCTCAGGTCGACCACCGGTGTCACGGTCAGGTCCGACGGCGGCGACCGAGAGGTCTACCGTCGCTTCCTCACCGACACAGCCGTCGGTTTCGCGCCCTTCCGCCCCGGCTGCACCTGGTCGATGTCGATCATCGACATGCACGCCATGGGGATCCCCGTCATCGCGCCGCGTATGGCCTGGATGGCCGAAGCCGTCCATGAGGACCTGCTCTTCGACCCGGACGATCTCGACGGGGCCGTGAAGACCGTGGACCGCCTGCTCCACGACCGTCCCTTCTGGCAAGAGCACAGTCGGCACGCCCACGACTCCACCCTGTACCTCACCCCCGACCAGGTGGCCGCCGACTACCTGGAGGCCATCCAGTGAACCCCCGCCCCGACACGGTGATGCTCTCCTTCGACGAACCCCTCGCCAACGACCTCCACGCCCACCTCGAACACGTCCTGGGCCGCCCGGTCAAGCGCCTGCACGGGGTGATCGGTATGCGCCGGGCCTACCGGCTCGCCGCCGACCTCGTCGACACCGACACCTTCCTGCTCGCCGACGGTGACTTCCACATCCATGCCGGTTTCGACCCTGCCCCCGAGCCCCTGGCCGAGGACGTGGCCATGCGAGTGTGGAAGGCCACCAACCCCGTCACCGGCCGCGCCTACGGCTACGGCGGGATCAAGCTCATCCGCCGCGATGCCCTACAACACCTGGGCGAGGCCGTCGACGTGCTCGCCGCTCTACCCGGGCGGGTGGAGTTCCACGAACAGGTGGCGGGCACCACCCGCTTCGACCAGAGCCCCTACCACGCTTGGAAGGCGGGCTTCCGCGAGGTCGCGATGCTCACCCGCGGCTGCGAGTACGGAGCCGGTACCGACACCACCCGCGAGCAGATCCGCGCCTGGACCAACCCGAACGGAGGACGATTCATCTCGTGGGTCCAGCAAGGCGCGTCCGACGGAGTCGCCTTCGCCCGTGCCACGTCTGAGCACGCCCCGGCCTGGGAGCACTTGAACGACCCAAGGTGGTTGCGTGCCCGGTTCGACACCGTCCAAGCTCGGGAGCGTTCGTGAAGGGGACGGTGGTGCTGGTCGAGCGGGCCACCGAACACGCGGGGCACTGGCAGGACGCTCTCACCCGCTTGGCCCAGGCCGCTGTCGCCGAAGGCCATCAGGTCGTGGTGGTCACCCTCAACGGAATACCCGCCCATGTTCATTGCGAGCTCCAAGGCCACGGGGTGCACGTGGCCACCGCCCCGGCAGGGCCCAAGGCGCGGTTTCGCTTCACCCTGGCTAGAAGTGTGTTCTGGACCGCGAGGACGGCGCGGCGCCTGCTTCCACACCAGCGGCTCCCGCACCAGTTCACCCTGATCGCCCGATGCCTGGTCGAGGCCGCCTCGCTGCGCACCGCACGCCACCTGCTGGGCCGTGTGCCCGAGATCTCCGTGATCCTCACCGCCGGCGAAGCCCTCCACGGCCTGACCCGAACGCTGTCCGGGACCTCGCACCTGCGGGTGGTCCACGAAGTCAACACCACTGAAGACCGTCTGGTGCGAGGGCTCGGACGCCTGGCCCCGCCCCGGCAGGTCACGGTCATATGCCCTACCCGTTCAGTGGAGGAGGAGATCCGTGACCGGTTCCCCGGTCTCTCCACCGTTGTTCATCCCTTCGCTCTCGCCGACCCTTCCGAGCGGATCACTTCCGCTGAACGGCCCCTTGCGCGCCGGGCTCTCGCACTGCCCGAGACGGGACCGGTTCTGTGCCTGGTGGGCGGGTGGTGGCCGCACAAGGACATGGACACCATGACCGCCGCGTTGGAAAGCCTCACCGCACCGCTCCACGTCCTCGTCGCGGGCAGCCCCACCCACCCCGCCCTGCTGGAGCGGATCGCCAGAGCACCCGGGATCGTCACCCTTCACACGCTGCCCGGCCCGCTGGCTCCTGCCGACATCCGGCGGGTCTACGCCGCCGGCAGCTTCACCGCCGTCATACGACACCCGGGGGTGGGCAAGGAAAGCGGTCTGGTCGCGGACTGCGCCCGGTTCGGCGTGCCCCTGCTGCTCTCCGACCACGACACCGAACTGACACGTCGCGTCAGCCCTTGGGCCACCGTGGTCCCGGCGCAGGATCCCGCAGCGCTCGCCCAGGCCATCGATCAGGCCGTGCAACACCCACCGCCGCCCCCACCACCGACCGCCGCAGAAGATCTCGGACTGAGCACACCCGCCCGGATGCTCACGCTCTTCCACAGCCTGACCACACAGGAGCCATGATCGTGCCCCCACCCCTGATCGCCGTGATCGGACCCGTCGAAACACCCCTGCTCCAGGCCTGGGTCGAGCACTACCGCGCCCTCGGTGTCCACGAATTCCACCTCGCGCTCCACCTGCCCGCACACGCCCCAGCCGGCACCGAACAACGTCTCCGCGGCGTGCTCGCCCACCTGGGTATCACCCCGGCCTTGGTCGAACACGGGCCCTGGCACGAGACCACGAACTCCACCCTGCGTGACCACCTCCGCGCCAACGCCGGTGCCGGCTGGCAGATGATCGCCGACAGCGACGAGTTCCACACCTTCCCCGCGGATCTGGAGGAGACCATAGGTGTGGCGGAGACCGAAGGCCACACGGTAGTGCGCGGGCTGATACTCGACCGTGTCACCGCCACCGGGCACCTGAACGGATGGTGCTCACCCGCACCGGAAGCCACAGAAGAAGGGCCCCGGGACCGTCTGGACGCCGCCTACCCCTTGGGCGGGTGGATCACCCACCGTCTACTGTTGGCCGATCCTCGCAAGATCGTCCTCGCCCGCTCCAACGTCCCCATCTCCTCGGGAAACCACAGGGCGCCCGGATACCGCCCCGTGCGCGGGCCGGTCGCAGTGGTCCACCACTTCAAATGGCGAAACGGGATCGAAACCGACCTGCGGCGCCGCATCACCCACTTCGCCTCCGGAACCTGGAACGAGATCACCCCGGCCGTCCGCCACGAAGCCGCCCGCTTCCTCAACCACCTGGCTCAGAACAACGGACGGATCGACACCACCGACCCCACTCTGGCTTTCCGACCCGTCACCCTTCACGACCACCCGCCCACCTGGCAGGACGAAGCCGACCAGATCCTCACCGGCTGGAGGCCGACCCACGCGGAAACGAGTCCGGAGCGATGACCTCCTCACCCTCATTCTCGGGTGGGTCGAAGCGGGCGACGAAGTCGTCCAACGCCTCCTCCGACACGGTCAAGGCATTGGCGTCCGCACGACGGTTGCGCTCGGTCAGGCGCCGCAGCAACTCCTCCCGCTCCACCGGGAAGTACAGCAACCGCCACCTGGCCCCCGCGGCCTCCACCAGCTTCTTCCACTCGGCCCGCTCCGCACGCCGCCACAGACCGTGGTCCACCACCACGTCACGGCCCTCGGTCACCAGCTCAGCCAGACGCTCACGAGCCCATGCCACCACCGGGGTCTGACGGTCGAAGTACTCCCACTCCGGATAGTCCACCCCGTAACGGCCGTGGCGACGGTGGACCTCCTCATCCACCGACACCCGCACCACACCCCGTGGCTCCAGCACAGAACGTGCGTAGGTGGTTTTACCCGAACCGGTCAACCCGACCAGCAGGAAGACCGTAGGTACCTGCTCGTCCATTCGAACCTCCTCGAAGCCCTTTCGGAGTCCTTCATGAACCCACTTCACATCGCGCTGCGCTGGGCAGTGCGCACAGCACCGTTCAACGTTCCGCGGGCGCTCGTTCAGCACCTGGATGACCATCTGGCTCGGAACCCGCATCAAGCGGTAGCGGTTACTCGCCACGGGGCACGGTTTCTCGTCGACACCCGCGACATCATCCAGCGCTACCTCTACCTGTTCGGCACCTGGGAACCGCACATGAGCGCGTGGATCAGCCGGTGTCTCGCCCCTGGTGACACCTTCATCGACGTCGGAGCCAACATCGGCTACCACACTCTTCTCGCCTCTCGAGCTGTGGGGCCCGAAGGTCAGGTGGTGGCGATCGAACCTGTACCTGACTTTCACTGCCGCCTGCAGGCCGCTGTGGATTTCAACCGGGCACACAACGTGCGTACGGTGAGACGAGCCGTCGGGGACCGGCGAGCACAGGTCGAGTTGTTCCTCGCCGACCCCGGAAACCTCGGAGGAACCACCGGAGCAGTCCGACCCAAGAACGTGTTCGCATCCTTTCACGCCGAAGTCTCACCGCTCCCGGACATTGTCACTTCCGCAGAGCTGCACTCGGCTCGGATCATCAAACTCGACATTGAAGGAGCCGAAACCGAAGCGGTACGCACCCTGCTGCCTCACCTCGGCCGGATGCGCCCAGACGTCGAGCTGATCATCGAGATCACTCCGCGCACACTCGCCGGACAAAGCTCCACCCCGGAGGACATCGTCAACCCGCTGCGGGAAGCCGGGTTTCATCCCTATCGGATGATCAACGACTACAGCGCCACGAGCTATCCGGGGGCGATCCATAGGCCCCTACCACCACAGCGGTGGGAACAACCGATCACCGGCATGAGCGACATGGTGTTCTCTCGTACCGACACCGCCATCCTCTGAATGCAGATCACGAGTGCCACCCGGAACATGATCAGCGCGGGGAGCAGTCTTCCTGACCTGCGACGCTACCCCAGCAGACCCGCCATTTCTGCACGTTGTCGAAAAACAGACAAACCCGACACCCCTCGCCCCCTCATCCGACCACCACCCGCCGTCTCAAACCTCGAACCAGGAACGGATCCGTTCACGGGCCTGGTCTCCGAACAGCGCGTGCTCCTCGTACATCGCGAACAGCTCCCGATAGGTCTCCACATCCCGGGGATCACGGAACGCCAGCCGGCCGGTGAAGATCTCCACCGTGGCGAACCTGTCGTCATAGACGGTGAAGGTGTTCATCGGCCCTTGAGGAAGCACCGCGCCCAGGGGGATCACCCCCAGCCGCACCCGCTCCAACCGCGACACCTCCACCAGACGGGCCGCCTGCTCGACCATCCCCTCAGGAGACAGCAGCGCCCACCGCACCGCCTGCTCGGTGAGCAGGAACGTGAACGAGCACGACCCCTCTCGCAACACCTCCTGGCGAGCGATCTTCTTATCCACCGTCGCCGAGACATCACCGGGCGAATCCGCGAGAGAGGCCCTGATGTACTCCGGAGTCGCCAACAGCCCGGTCACCATCGCCGGCAGAAAGTACCGGGCCTCGGTGGCGGAGACCTCCAAAGAACGCAACTCGTCCTGGCGCGCCTCCAAGCCCCTCCCCCGCAGACCACCCTTCCCCCGCCAACCGGGCGGAGCCGCCGCATCGTCGTACTCGACCTCACCCATCACAGAGAACCCCTCTCGAACCGGCCGAGAGTGCACCGCTCGATCGTGCAGCTCCCGATGTCTGACGAACATCTCCTCACTCAAGCTCTTCGATCGCTTGCGTGATGAGCGATCGAGCCTCGGAACCGTAGACCGCATGCCCCTGGAGCCGTTCGAAGGAACGCAGAAAAAGTGCTATCTCACTGGGCTGGGTGATGGTCAACTCAGCCGTTGTCGTCTCGACAACGGCAATCTTCTCGTCGAATATCCACACACCCTCACCTGGCCACATGCCGCGAACCACATCAGGAGGGATGACTCCGAACGAGATACTGGGGAATGTCGTGACAGCGAGCAGCCTCTCCAGCTGCTCACGCATAACACCGACATCTCCAAATCGCGTCTTGAGAGCCCAGAATTCGACCACGAAAAGAAAGCTCTGCTTCCCTTGGTGAAGGAACCTCTGACGACCCAGGCGAACATCGACGGCCCCATCGACCTCATCATCGCCCCCATAGAAGTCATTGGCGATCTTCAGGACAGCATGGGCATAGTCTGGGGTCTGTAGAATCCCGGGCACCACGATCGACTCGTAGGAGCGAACAACACTCGCCCCTTCATGGAATCTATCGAATGTCTTCTGCAGATGCCCTAGTCCGCCTTTGAGGTGGCGCCGCCATTCGATCCACATGCCCTCGATGCCGCGTAGAGTCGCCACCAGATCGTCATGTTGATCATCCGCCCCACAGGCAACACACCAGGCACGAATATCCTTCTCGGACGGGTTCTGCTTGCCGTTCTCCAGCCTGGATATCTTTGTGAAATGCATTCCGGTAACCGCAGCGAGCTCCCGACCGGAAATTCCCGCATCCTTACGAATCTCACGAAGACGAGCCCCGAAGGCCTCCTTGGCACGCAGAACCTGTTCCGACACGAGGAATCAATCGACTCGATACTCGGCATGCGGGATGGCAAGAGGCCAAACCGATTCGAAGGCAGACCTGCAAAGCTCGACATCGGATCGCTCGACCGAAACCAGGATGTCCTCCATCGCCCCCTCTCCCGAGTAGTGCATGAAAATAACCTTTTTTCCATCGATAAGATAGAAGTCGTTTCCAGGGAGGGCCATGGACGAGACCCTCCGACGCGAAACCCAGCGTATATCCTCCCCTGCCTCAACCAGGGGGGTGGTCGTACTATGAGCCCACTTCTGATACTCACTCAACGGCTCGGAGACCACGAGAGCCCGACGGAAGACCTTTCCTTTATTCACCCCCCGACGCAGAGTGTCGCACCAACCACTCATCCACTCAAAGTCATCCACCTCGCCATTGACCCATTTGGCGAAAGGCTCTATCTCGGACTGCGTTCCGTAGGAATCCCGCATCTCCATATGAAGACACTCCGAGTCGAAGCTTTCGAAGATTTCATCGAACTCACTCTGAGTTATCCTCATTCCCCCTCCCCGGAGAAGTAATGAAGCATCCTGTCCGGGATCTCTACCACGGTCTCACCTTCAGGGATATCCATCTCATCCAGAACAGATTGATCTTCCACAACCCAGCCCTGAACCAACCACGACCCCTGGTCGGTCTTATAAACAGTTGGAGAACCATTAGGGCGCGACTCCGGGTCTTTTCCCTTCAAAGTGATACGCATTCTTTTGTCTCCTTGTGGGGGGATTTGAGCAACAGGCCCATCATGATGGCTCTCATACTCCTCGGTCAAGCTTGTTGCGTGAAGTTGCATCGAGAAGCTTCAGAGGAGCAACTTCCTGCAACTTCGTTGCTCCACCGAAGACCCCCTGCCTAGGGTTCTCACCGAACACCCGCTTCTTTCGGACAACGGGATCCACCGAAGTCCGGCAACCTTCAAGGACCGAAAAGAGTCATTCGACTCAACTCTTCTCAAGTCTCAGTTGAAGGAGTTCAGGTATCCATGGCCAGTGTCCAGAGTTCCCCCACCGAAACCTCCACCATCACACTCGTGCGACCCTTCGGTCTGACCCGCTGCACCACCCCCGGCATCAACGCGACCTACGACGTGAGCGGGATCGACTACGACACCGATAGGCAGATGTCGACGCGCGACGGCCGTCCCCTGATCGAACAGCCCATCCTCGGCACCGCAGTGCAGTGCACGGTCACGACCACCGAGGACATGCAGGCCTGGACCGACGAGGTCACCGACGCCTGACAGGAGACGAGCCCGTGACCGTCCTGGTCCTGACCCAGAGGTTCGACCCCACGGCCGACCTGGTGATCCGTGAACTCCACCAACGTGAGGTGCCCGTCTTCCGCTGTGACCCGGGAGACTTCCCGGAAGAGAGCGCACTCTGCGCGCACCTCTCCTCGACCGGCACGGTCACGGGAACCCTTCGTCAGGGAGTTCGAGAGATCTCCCTGACGGAGATCACCTCCGTCTACCACCGGCGCCCGTCCCCTCATCGAGCGCACCGCCATCTGAACGAGAGCGAGCGGCGGTGGTCCGAGCGTGAGGCCTCCGCCGGCTTTCACGGCGTCCTGTCCGCTCTGGACCGTTTCTGGTTGAACCACCCCGACGACAACCGGGTCGCCGCACACAAACCACGCCAACTCGCGCAGGCCGCTCGGGCCGGCCTGTCTGTTCCCGAAAGCCTCATCACCAACACGACCCACGCCGCACACACCTTTGCCCTGGCTCAGGGCAAGACCGTGTACAAGCCGATGACCGGCGGGCCCGAACCCGACGGATCCGGGCAGGTCAGGAAGGCTCTGTACACCACGGTCGTCGAGCCCGAGGAGATCGGGCCGGGGGTGGAGCGCACGGCGCACCTGTTCCAGGTGTGGGTCGACAAGGCCTACGAGGTCCGTCTCACGGTGGTCGGGGAAGAGCTGTTCGCCGCGCGGATCGACGCCCGGGGTGAAGCGGCTCGCACCGACTGGAGATCCGACTACGGCTCCCTTTCCTACGCCCCGATCCAGACGCCGAGTCCCGTGCGTGAGGCGGTCCTTCGTCTGATGTGCGCTCTTGGCCTGACCTATGGGGCACTCGACTTCATCGTCACTCCCGACGGGGAGTGGGTGTTCCTCGAACTCAACCCGAACGGCCAGTGGGGATGGATCGAGCTGGCCACCGGACTTCCCATCGCCTCCGCGATCGCCACCCGACTCTCCAAGGAGCACACGTGACACGTTCGACCACCGCAACCGAGGCGTTCGAGCCCGAACATGCCGCTCGCCTGGCCCGGGACCTGTCGGAGAAGGGCGCGATCCGCTCGCCCGAGTGGCGTCGGGTCTTCGCTCGGGTGCCTCGTCATCTGTTCGTCTCCTCCTTTGTCGTGCGTACTTCCGAGGGCACCGTGGCCTACGACGAGCAGACGCCGGGGTGGTTGGAGACCATCTACAGCGATGCCACGCTCATCACCCGCTTCTCCGCCGAGGGGCTGGCGATCAGCTCCTCCACCGAACCCTCACTGATGGCCTTGATGCTCGAACACCTCCGCCTCCAGGACGGGATGAAGGTTTTGGAGGTGGGGACCGGGACCGGTTACAACGCCGCCCTGTTGAGCGAACGCCTCGGTTCGGCTCTGGTGACCTCGATCGATGTCGATGGTGTCCTGGTCGATCGGGCTCGTGGGGCTTTGGAGGCCGCCGGGTATCGGCCCGGTCTGGCCGCGGTGGATGGAGCGCGAGGCTATCCGAACAACGCGCCCTACCAGCGGATTCTGGCCACCTGTGGGCTCGGCCGTATCCCCGCTTCCTGGCTCGATCAGTTGGACGAGGGCGGGCTGATCCTGGCCAATGTGGGGTTGGGGATGGCGTTGTTGCGTAAGGGGTCCGATGGTCACGCGTGTGGGCGGTTCTTGCCCGAGGCCGCCGGGTTCATGCGTCTACGTTCGTCTTGCGCTCCGGGGGTTCCGACCGTGTCGGAGGTGCTGTCGGTAACCGGTGGTGAGGCCGAGCGGGTGCGTGTGGTGGAAAAGGTCGCGGGGCTGGACGACCATGCTTCTTCGGAGTTCTTGTTGTCGCTTCTGTTGCCCTACGGCCTGCGCGTGGTCCAGCACCGGCAGGAGGGGCAGGTGCATGGGGTGCTCGATGGAGCCTCCGGGTCCTGGATGCGCGTGGAGGTGGACCACCAAGGACGGACGACGGTAAGCGAGCGGGGCGATCGTCATCTGTGGGCGGCCTACACCACCCTCCTCTCCGATTGGGAGGAGGCCGGTCGCCCCGAGACCGGCCGCTACGGGCTCACCATCACCCCCGACGGTGAACACCACCTCTGGCTCGACCACCCGCAGAACACGAACACACCCCTGGATCAGGCAGAGACCACTGGCTGAGCCCGGAGCCCCGACCCGTCCCCACGTGCGTGGGGCTCAGGCCCAGGGGGCCGGTCTGGTCGAGTTCTCCATCGGTCCATCCCCACGTGCGTGGGGAGCAGTCGGGCGGCGGTGAGCAGATGCCCAAGGAGTTGGGGTCATCCCCGAGTGCGCGGGGAGCAGCTCGAAGGTCACTTCGAGCTCACGGCCGGGCAGGGGTCATCCCCGCGTGCGCGGGGAGCAGCGGATCAAGTTCTGGGGCGGGATGGTCCCGTTGGGGTCATCCCCGCGTGCGCGGGGAGCAGATGACCGCCCATTTCGCCGACCGGCTCGCCGCGGGGTCATCCCCGCGTGCGCGGGGAGCAGTATTTCTCGTGCTTTCCAGCCACCGGCCTGGAGGGGTCAGGGGTCATCCCCGCGTGCGCGGGGAGCAGGGGATGTTCGAGGACGACGACCTGCGCGAGATGGGGTCATCCCCGCGTGCGCGGGGAGCAGGCCAAAGGAAAGGGCCGTAGGTCCTGACCCCGGGGGTCATCCCCGCGTGCGCGGGGAGCAGGAGCAAGTGTTGAAGGCGACACCCTTGAACGTGGGGTCATCCCCGCGTGCGCGGGGAGCAGCTCGGTGCGCGCGAAGATCTCCTCCGGCGTGCGGGGTCATCCCCGCGTGCGCGGGGAGCAGGGGACGACCTGGCCGACACCAACGACGAGTAAGGGGTCATCCCCGCGTGCGCGGGGAGCAGTCTTTCTGACCTGCGACGTTACCCCAGCAGACCCGTCATTTCTGCATGTTGTTGAAAAACAGACAAAACCGGCACTTCTCGACCGCCCACCCGAACACCACTCCCATCAGCCTAGACACCCCCGCGAAAAACAGGAGCGGGGTTCAAGCTTCGGAGGCCGTACCGGTGCGCACGTGCGCGCGCACCCCTTGCAGATCGAACAAAACGAGAAGCTCGACCGATCCACCATCGGCACTACCCAGCCAGTGCGGCAGGGACGTGTCGAACTCGGCCACCTCACCGGGCGACAACGTCAGGTCTCGCTCTCCGAGCACCAGACGCAGACGACCGTCGAGCACGTACACCCACTCGAAACCCTCGTGGGTCTGCGGGGTCGGTTCGAGCGGTTCACTCCGAGCGGGGATGATCATCTTGAACGCCTGAGTGCCACCCGGCCGCCTGGACAGCGGAACGAAGACCATCCCGAACCGCCGGATCGGCTTCAGATGAATGCGGGGGTCACCCGTGCGCGGAGCACCGACGAGATCGTCCAAAGGGACGTCGTAGGTACGTGCCAGCGGCAGCAGCAACTCCAGGGTTGCGCGGCGCCGCCCACTCTCCAGCCGGGACAGGGTGCTCTCCGAAACCCCGATCGTCACCGCGAGGTCGGCCAGGGTGATGCCCCGGGCGCGACGCAGTGCGCGAAGCCGCGACCCCACCACGTCGAGCACGTCTTCCGTTTCATCGTCCATGCTCGCACCTTGCCATAACCGCAAGATTCCGTGCCATATCAAGGCGGTTCGGTGAAGCTGGGCACACCCCGACACAAGGAGTCCCGATGGACACGAAAGACGCGACCACCTTCTGGGACGGCGTCCACGCGACCCGGCCCGTGGCCACCGATCCGCAACCGAACGACCGACTCGTCGAAGCGGTCACGGGCCTGGCGTCCGGCCGCGTGTTGGACCTGGGATGCGGTGAGGGCGGCGACGCGCTGTGGCTCGCCCGCCAGGGGTGGCACGTCACCGCCGTCGACCTCTCGGCCGTGGCGGTCGCGCGGCTCACCGCCCTCGCCCGCTCACACGACCTACAAGAACTGGTGACCGCCGAGCGGCACGACCTGCACACGTCCTTCCCGCAAGGCCGGTTCGACCTGGTCAGCGCCCACTACCTGCACTCCCCCCACGACCTGGACCGATCCGCCGTCCTACGGGCGGCCGCTCACGCGCTGAACCCGGGCGGGCTCCTGCTGGTCGTCGACCACGGCTCGGCCGCGCCGTGGTCGTGGACCCCCGCCCCCGACGCGCACTACCCGACCCCGCAAGAGGTCGCCGCGGACATCGACCTGGACCCCGCGACGTGGACGGTCGAGCGGGCCGACACGCCCCGCCGGATCGCGACCGGACCGGGCGGACGCACCGCCGAGGTCACCGACCACATCCTGCTCATCCGCCGCACCGCCTGACCCGAAGCCCGAAACCGCTTCCCGGCGAAAGGAACCCCTCATGTCCACCACCTCCCGAGACGACCGTCGCGGTGACTCCCCACCGCCCCGCACTGGAAACAGCGAAGCGGAGGTCCTACGCGGGTTCCTCGACTACCTCCGGACCTCGATCGCCGCGAAGGTCGAGAACGCCCCCGAGCCGCAGGCCCGAACGGCCGGAGTGCCCTCGGGGACCAACCTGCTCGGCCTGCTCCACCACCTGACCTTCGTCGAGCACGCGATGTTCCTCGGCGACCGGGTCACCGACTGGCAGGCGACCTTCCAGGCCGCTCCCGCGGGCAGCGGGGCCGACGTCGTCGCCCGCTACCGGCGAACGGTCGAGCGGGCGAACAGAGTGCTCGATGGGTGCACCGACCTCGGCGCACCCGTCCCCCGACCGGGACCGGGCCGCCCCGCGCCCAGCCTCCGCTGGGCCCTGGTCCACATGATCGAGGAGACCGGCCGCCACGCGGGCCACGCCGACATCCTCCGCGAACAGATCGATGGAGCGGTCGGACGCTGACCGTGGTGCCTCCTCTGGCCCTCCGGAAAAGAACACCTGACCACCGCACCACGTGTGTCAGGGACCATCCCCGCGTGCGCGGGGAGCAGACCGTGTAGACCGGGGAGGCCAACCGGATCCGGGGTCCATCCCCGCGTGCGCGGGGAGCAGTGGGCCCGGTCCTGAGCGTAGGCCGCTCGGGTGGGTCCATCCCCGCGTGCGCGGGGAGCAGTTCGGGACTTCCGAACTTCCGGAGTTGGGAGTGGGTCCATCCCCGCGTGCACGGGGAGCAGTTCTGCATTTTCCTGTGCCCTCATAGCGACGTGGGTCCATCCCCGCGTGCACGGGGAGCAGTGAATACGACGATGACCCGGGCAGGCCCACCAGGGTCCATCCCCGCGTGCACGGGGAGCAGTCTTCCTGACCTGCGACGCTACCCCAGCAGACCCGTCATTTCTGCACGTTGTTGAAAAACAGACAAACCAGACATCCCGCAACCACCCGCCCGAACACCACTCCCATCAGCCTAGACATTTTCGCGAGGAACAGGGGGCAGATTCAGGGGCTGCTTGGACAAAATGGGATCGCCCCGGCGTGGGTGGAGCCCAGGTGAACTGGTCCGGCGCGGTCGACTGTCGTGGTCGGTCCATCCCACGCGCGTGGGGCTCAGGTCGGCCTGGCGATCTGTCGGAGGTCTCTCGTCGAGGCAGCAATGAGTTCGTCGTCGCTTGAATCGAGCCGTCCCCCGACGGGATCCTCGGGCATCCCGATGCGCTCACGAAGGGCACCAACAGGTGTCAACCCCCTGGCCGCCGCTTCGGCGGCCTGATCGATCCACCAGCTCTCGGCACGCCATGCCGACGGACCGGCCACGGGTCGCGGTTCATAACCCCGGGCGTTCTCCGCGTCGGAAGCCCACAAGAAGCCGATGATCGTCCCCTCCATACGCACCGGACGGTAGAGGACTTCCCCGCGGGCCAGGATCCTGTAACCCGTGTCGACCCTCTTCGTTACGAACGGCCCCCGATCCCGCCCGTACAACATGTGAGGATCTTGGAGACGCTCGTTGATGGTGTCCTTCTCTGGCTCGTGACCAGGGTTGAGGAGCCGGCTCAGCTCACCCAGGTCGGCGCACGTATGGAGTCGGGCGTCTTGCGGGATTCCGCCGACCCCCGGCTGCGACGGCACCCCTTTCCACCTTCGAATGGAATCGATCGGGCCGAACCCTTCTTCAGCGTCCTTCGACAGACGACTCCCCCAGGCCTTACTCGAGCTGATCCTGGTTTCCAGGTCGGTCGCCCCCATGACCGCGAGGAACCTGGTATTGCGCTCCCCTTGGACCAAAAGCGCTCCGATGGGAAGCCCTTCCCACCGGATCATGTAGTAACGCACGGGGGTCGGATCCTTGCCGATCATGTCCCGCGCACGTCGACCGTTGATCCGGTCAGCAGGCCCTGAGTTCATGCCTTCCTCACCACCTCCGAGTGCGCACGCATCAATTTCTCGTGAATCCGGACCGACTTTCCCGGCATCTTCGATCTTGATCCGAGCTCGCCTGGAGAGAATCGATGCCCCTGGTCGGGATAAGCGCCATCCGGAGCACCCGAAGCACGGGGAACCTTCCATGCTCAAGCCCGAACATCATGAACCGGCCATCGGCCGGAAGCACAGGCACGGAACGGCCCGGATCCACGTCAGACGTTACCGACCCTCACCTCCGGCGCGCCCTGCTCGGCGAACCAGGCCGCGAGTTCGTCCCCGACGAGCACGCGAGGCTCCCCGGGAGGTCCGACATCCGCCGAACCCTCGACCCATCCGCCCGCGCCCCGCACGTCCGCGCCCCCGATCCGAGTGGAGACGAACCTGGTACGTCCCGCCCTGTCATCAGGGCCGAACCAGACCCCTCTCAGATCCGCTCCCCTCAGGTCGGTCTCGTGCATCCATGACGCGTTGATCCAGGCACCGGACCACACCGATCCGGCCAGTTCCGAGCGATAGAACTCCGCCCCTACGAGCCGAGCACCGGTGAAGTCGGCGCCCTCCCCCGAGCACTCGGAAAGGCAGGCCTTATAGAAGTTCGCCTCGACGAACCGGGCACCCTCGATCAGAGAGCCCTGCAACTCGGCCTTCGTGAAATCACAGCCGTCGAACACCGTCCCTCTCAGGTCCTCGGCGATGAGGTACCTGTACCTCATCGAGAGCCCCCGACAACCGCATGACCAAAGATCAGCAGTTCCATTCCCGGGATCACCACAGAGGGTCATAGGTTTCATCCTTGATCAGGGCTCCATCCTCGCCCCATTGGCGCCAAGATATCAGATTCCCCTTCTCATCTAATTCTTTCCTCTCCACAAGTTGACCCGATTCGTTCCATTCACTCCAAACTCCCGCAGCCCCTCCAAATCGGGAAGCCCAACCCTCCGCTCGAATTTGACCACTCTCGTACCACTCCACCTGTGGACCGTCTTCCCTACCGTCAACGAAGGTCGTCAGACCAACGACCACATCGCCTGATTTATCGATCGCCTCTCCCGTAAACGGCTCCCCATCCAACAGGGCAGCACCGTAGTCGTCGTAGTCGTACTCCAACTCTTCTTCATTGACTCGCTTCATTAATACCCTCCCGTTACTTGATTCGAATCAGGACACTATTTGGGATGCGCGTGCTTAAATGAACTGAAGTCGGGCGCACCTTCGGTCATCGCTGCGCAGTTCGAGCAGACCGATCCCTGGGTGGGCTTGTATCCACAGACCCGGGACGGTCCGTTCCAGGGTGCGGGCGACCGTTTCCAGGCCGGGTTCCTGGGCGACCAGCGCGACCGTGTCGTAACTCAATGAGGCTCCGGGGAAGAGGGTCAGGGAGGCTGGCCAGCCTAGGTTTCTCCCCGTGCTCGGCCAATGGCCGTGACCGGAACAGGCCATCCGAGATCATCGGTCCTGGCGTAGAGACCGGCCTCTGCCCTCACCCCCGGGGCACCGGTTTGTCGGGCCCGACCGATACAAGGGACGAACCATAGGCCGCGACCGTGAAGAGGCCCCCGATGTCCCCCGCCCTGCCCCTGTCCCCCGACGGCGAGACCGAGCGCGTGCCCGGCGCGCTACTGATCCGCGGCGACTGCGACGACACCACCTGGAACGACGTGCTCTCGCGTATGGGCGAGTTGCCCGGCATGGTCGCCCACTCCCCCGGACAACCCCTGCCCCCGGCCCAGGGGCCCATCCCCCGGCGCCTGCTCATCTCCCAGGACCCCGCCTGGCGAGGCGCCGCCCCCGTGGATGTGTCCGAGGCACTGAGCGGCGAGGACGTCTGGGTTCCCGACCTGGTCCTGATCGCCGACCGCGGCACCACCCGCGATCCCGCACTGCGCCCGCTCACGGCCTTCCTCCCCGACGACGACGATCTCTACCGCTTCCGCGTCACGCCCCGCCAAGCGGCCATGACCTACCTGGTCACGCACCGCCCCGGCATCGAGGACACCCTGGAGCACCACAAGGAGTGCGGCGCCGCCGAGGTCGAACTCGAACCCGACGAGTCCTACGAGGACTGGTTGGACGGCGTCTCCGAAGTGATGGGCGAGGTCCTGGAGACCGCGACCCACCCGCCCCACTACCGGCCACCCGTCGCACCCCTGCCCGTGGTCACCCAGAACAACTGGGGGCTGCTCGTGCGCACCGACTTCAGCAACGACCGCGCTTGGGCCACTCTCGCCGAGGATGTGGACCGCCTCGACCCCCGGGTGGAGACCCCAGAGGAGTACCAGCCCTACGTGCAGATCGTGGACGATCCGGCGTTCGCGGGGGCCACACCGGAGCAGGTGATGGCGATCGTCCGTCCGAACGAGGACGAAAACGAAGACGAGGAGACCGGCGAGGAAGTGGTCGTGATCGCCGACCACGCCTCCATGAGCGGCTCCGACCGCACCGTCCTGGTCGTACCCCTGGAGGACAACGTCGGGTGGTCCTTCCGCCTGCCCTCGGACAAGGTGCGGAGCATGGCGGCCAATCTCTTCGTCGGCAACAACGACCTCTCCGACTGGATGAACCAGGGCTCGCCGAACGGTCCGGCGGTCATCACGGAGAAGGAGAGGCAGGCCTGGCGGGGCTGGTGATCCGGCTACCCGGGGTCGGCGCAGGAGGCGGCGGGAGCGATCCGTTCCTTCCGTTCTCCCCCGGAGACGGCCCTACGCGGCGATGAGCTCGCGCACCCCCAGGCCCTTGGTCCGGAGCCACGCTCCGAGCCGAGGGCCCTTTCGCACTCCGAAGACGAGGAACTCGCCCCTCGGAGGAGGGTCGGGGAGCAACTACTGAACGGCCTCGCCGTTCTCCAGATAGACCGTCGTCCCCTCACGACGCGCACGAGCCCCTTGAACGATCCTGCGAGCGAGCCGCGGGATCGTCGCCGTCTCGATCGAAGCCACCTCATGGAACTCATAGCCGGCCAGCTCAGCCGGGTCCAAAGAGATCTGGTCGAGCCACCGCCGATCGAGGACTCCCCCATCGAAGACGAACAGCTGTTTGTCTCCCTCTGCGAGGTTCGGCGCCCAGTCCACGACCAAGAGCCGCCCGATCGGCGGGGTGATGCCCAGCTCTTCCTCCACCTCACGCGCGGCGGCCTGGCTCGGGGTCTCCCCATGCTCGATGTAGCCGCCGGGGATATCCAGATAGTCCTTATAGGTGGGGACCACCATCATCACCCGCCCCTGCTCATCGAAGAACAGGGCGCCGGCGGCAACACGGGGACGGGCGAAGGATTCCGTGGGATCAGAGGCCATGCCCCGACGCTAACGGGCTCGGATCTGGCCCATCCCCACGTGCGTGGGGGGACAGGCGCGCGGCGCCTTCGTGAAATCACAGACGTCGAACACCGTCCCTCTCAGATCCGCGGCGACGAGGTACAGGTACCTCATCGAGAGCCCTGGCGACCGCATGACCAAAGATCAGCAGTTCCATTCTTGGGATCATAGGAGTTGCCCTTGACCAGGACTCCATTCCCGTCCCATTGACGCAAAGATATCAGCTTCCCCTTCTCATTGAATTCTTTCCTCTCCACAAGTTGACCCGATTCGTTCCATTCACTCCAAACACCAATAGCCCCCGCGACGCGGGAAACCTGACCCTCCGATCGAATTTGACCACTCCCGTACCATTCCACCTGCGGACCGTCTTCCATGCCGCTAACGAAGGTCGTCAGACCAACAACCGCACCTCCTAATATCTCGATCGCCTCTCCCGTGAACGGCTCCCCATCCAACAGGGCAGCACCGTAGGCGTCGTAGTCGTACTCCAACTCTTCTTCATTGACTCGCTTCATCAATACTCTCCTGTTACTTGATTCGAATCAGGGGGTCATTTGGGATGCGCGTTCTTAAATGAACCGAAGTCGGGTGCACCTTCGGTTTACACCGACGAGGGGGCGGACGCCGCGATCGAGGTCCTCCCCCGCAGGGGCGATCGCCCCTGAGCCATGCCCCTCCCCTCGATCGCCCTCGACTCAAGCCAGCAGGGGAAGCCTCTTCGTCAGCCTCGTGATCGCGTTGCGAGGCCCGAAGAGCGCCAGGCCGACGTGGTCGATCCCCGAGGCGGGCGTCGCGGCCAAGGCGGTCTCGTACTCCTCATAGGTTCGGGACCGCCGCGCCACCTCGTTGAAGCCCACGGTGACGATGTCCTCCCTCGCCGACGCCTTCTCGTAGAGCTCGCGGAGCAGGTCCGCCGAGGCCGTGAGCGTGGGCACCGGATGAGGGTTGAGCCCCGCGTGGACGTTCCCCGAGGCGTCCTTACCGTCCGCGGCGACAGAGTCCTCCGGTCGGCCGCCCATGGCCAGCCCCAGCACGGCGGCGGCGTTGGCGGCGAGCGCCGGTTCGAGCCCCTCACGCAGGGCGATGATCATCTTCATGGACGGCTTCACGGGCCTTCTCCAAATCATTCGTCCGTTGATCCACGCAGATATTAGATATATGAACGGCTTTAATTCCAGTGAATCGAAGGAAGTTCGGAGATCGGGTTAAAGTGGCCGCATGGACGAACTTGATTCGGTGATCATCCGCGAACTCCAACTGAACGCACGGCAGACCAACCGGGAGCTCGCCCGCACCGTCGGGATCGCCCCCTCCACCTGTCTGGAACGCGTGCGTTCGCTCGTCGAGCGCGGGGTGATCCGCGGGTACCACGCCGACATCGACCCGGCCGCGCTCGACCGTCGGGTCGAGGCCTTCGTCTCCGCGCGTCTGCGCCCCTTGAGCAGATCCGTGATCGACGCGTTCAAGAAGGCGTTGATCGCCCTCCCCGAGGTGTCGGCCGTGTTCGTGGTGGCCGGGGACGACGACTTCCTCATCCAGGTCTCGGCCCGGGACCTGGACCACCTGCACGACTTCCTCATCGACCGGCTCAGTCAGCGGCGTGAGGTCGTGAGCTTCCGGAGCCAGATCATCTACGAGAGCAGCCGCAAGCACGTCATGGAGGACCTCTCCGAGAAGTGATGGGCGAAGGGCCGCCCGCCGTCACGGTCGCGGGCGCGATGAGGGCTCGCGTGCGACGGCGGGCGGTCACTCAGCCGGCCTGCTCACTCGGCTCGACGGCGGCCGGCTCCGGCGTACGCAGGATCACCAGGGTTCCGATGACGAGCCCGACGCCCGCCAACAGCGCGGCCACCAGGAACGGGTCGGCGGTGTGCAGGGCGGGGGCGAACCCGATCCCCACGCAGACCGCCACACCGGTGGCGCCGCCGAGCTGGTCGGCGGCCCGCTGCACGCCCGAGGCGATCCCGGCGTCCTCCTCGGTCACCCCGCTGACCGCGATGTACTGAAGGCCCACGAGCCCGAAGCCCATCCCGGCCGCGATCAGCAGCATCGCCGGGACCAGCCAGGGCGCCTCGGCGCCCAGAACGGCCACCGTCGCGATCAGGGTCATCGCGGCCACGGTGAACCCGAGCCCCGTCAGAACGCACACGCGCGCTCCCCACCGGCCGAGCAGCCGGGGCACGAGCGTGGAGAACACGATCAGGGAGACCGCGAGCGGCAGCATCATGAGTCCGGCTCCCAGCGGGCCGATGCCGAGATGGTCCTGAAGGTAGAACGTGAACAGCAGGAACGAGGTCGACAGCGCCCCGCTGAGCAGCATCGTGGTCACGTTGGCCGTGACCCTCGACCGGTCGGCGAAGAAGCTCAGCGGCAGAAGAGGCTCCGAGGAGCGGGCCTCCACCCGGACGAACCCGACGCCGGCCAGCACCGCGCCGGCCAGGGAGGCCACGCTCACCCAGGAGGGCGTTCCGGGTTCGCCCGCCTCGACCACCCCGTAGGTGAACAGCAGCGGGGAGGCGGTCAGCAGCAGCGCGCCCGGCACGTCGAGTCGGCCCGCCTCACGGGCGACCGGACGGTCGCGTTCGACGAGGACGAGCGCCGCCACGACGACGACCAGGATGAACGGCACCGAGATCAGGAAGACCCAACGCCAGCCCAGGTGGGCGGTGATGACCCCGGACAGGACGAAGCCGAGCACCAGCCCACAGCTGGCCACAGCGGCCCACACGCTCAGCGCGCGCGACCTGCTCCGCCCCTCGGGGAACATCAGCACGATGGTGGCCATGGCGGCCGGGAGGGCGATGGCCTCGCCGACGCCCTGCAGGAGGCGCGCCAGGACCAGCACCCCGAAGGTGGGGGCCACCCCGGCCAGGAGTGAGGCTACGCCGAACAGGGTGGTGCCCGCCAGGAGGACGCGGCGCCGGCCCAGGAGGTCGCCCAGCCGGCCGCCGAGCATCAGCAGTCCGCCGCCGGTGATCGTGTAGCCGACCACGACCCAGGTCAGGGCGTGACCGTCGACCCCGAAGTCATCGCCGATCGAAGGCAGGGCGATGTTGACCACGGTCACGTCGACCGCGATGAAGAACTGCAACATCGACATCGCGCACAACACCAGCCACGAACGTGCGCGAGAGGGGCCGTGCCCCCGGGAAGAGGGCATGCCTGGAAACATCAGGTGCTCCGTTGCTCAGGAAGGGATTCCGAGCAGCACGAAGGTGCCGCTTCGGTCTGATCACGAAGCGGCCGGGCATCCCGAAGGAGAAGAGAAAGGTGTGTGGAACGCCCCGCCGCTAGCGGAACGTCCTGGTCACCGCGGCGCAGGCGGCGGCACTCGAAGCACTCATGGGGAGGAGGTTAGCAGCGGCGCCGTCGCCGGTCACTCGAATTATCGGAGGCCTGTGGAAGGATCCGGGGATCGCGCGCTTCGCGCCGTGAAGACGCCCCGCCCCCGCCTTCCGGCATCGAGAATCGAGTCCCCTCATGACCCCGACCTCCCCGTTCTCCTCCTGGGCCCGCGATCACTTCACACCGCTCACTCACCTCGACCCCGACGCCCCGCTGGACGACCTGGAGCCGCTGCGCGGGCTGATCGGCGACGCGCGGGTCGTCGCGGTCGGCGAGAACTCGCACTTCATCGAGGAGTTCTCGGCCGTGCGTCGGCGTGTGCTGCGCTTCCTCGTGGAGCGCTGCGGGTTCACCGTCCTGGCCTTCGAGTACGGCTTCGCCGAGGGCCACGTGCTGGACGCCTGGGCCCGGGGCGAGGGCACCGAAGAGGATCTGACGGACCACCTGGCCTCGGCCGTCCCCGTGGGGGTCGACGCTTCCCTGCGGTGGGTCCGCGAGCACAACCGGCGCGCGGAGCGGCCCGTGGGCTTCGCCGGGGTCGACGTCCCGGCCGCCGGGGGTTCACTGCTGCCCGCCCTGTCCCTGGTCGCCGGGTACCTGCGCCGGGTCGACCCCGAGTTCCTGCCCGAGGTCGAGGAGGCCATGAGGATCGCCTCCTCGTTCGCCGGCCCCTCCGCGGCGGCGGCCGCGCCGAGGTGGGAACGCCTGGACCCCGCCGAGCGGAACGCTCTCGGCGCGCTGCTCTCCCGGCTGGCGATCCGTTTCCGTTCCGTCGAACCGCTCTATGTCTCCCGGGGCGGTCGACGCGACTACGACGTCGCGCTGCGGACGCTGGAGGTCGCCGCCCACACGGACTACTCCTTCCGTGCGATGGCCGACCTCTTCGCCGGGCGCGGCCGGACGGCCGACGTGTCGGCGCGTGACCACGCCATGGCCGCGTCGCTGCTGTGGCATCTGGAGCGCGGCGGCGCCGAGACCCGGATCGTGCTGGCCGCGCACAACGCCCACATCCTGAAGTCGCCGGTCCTCTTCGACGGCCGGCTCACGGGGTTCCCGATGGGGCACTACCTGCACGACGCGCTGGGCGGGGACTACTTCTCGCTGGCGCTGACCGGTGTCTCCGGGAACACGGCGGACATGGTGCCGGAGGAGACGGCGCCCTTCGGGTTCACCGTGCACGACACCGAACTCGGGGCGCCCGAACCCGGTTCCGTCGAGGCCGTCTTCGCAGACGGAGACCTCGGCCCCGGCCTGGTGGATCTGCGCCCCAGGCGATCCTCCCTCGACGGCTCCGAGCCCGACCGGACCCGGCTCCAGAGCTCCTACCTCCACGTCCCCGTCGTCGACGCCTTCGACGCCGTGCTGAACACCGAGACCTCCACCGTCACGGCCGAGGTGCTCGGGTAGAGGCCGCACCGGGCCGGACGGTCCGGTGGGATGTGCGGCTGCGGTCCGACCGGAACCGGCGTCCCCCTCCGGCCAAGGGGCCACGTTCCACCACGAACCGGACCGAAACCGGGGAGGGACCGGCGTTTCCATCGCCTTCACGGCCCAACCGATGCGACCCTGTCCACGGCCGGACAGCCGCCGGCCCACCGACGTCGTTCGACCACACGAGGAGAGCACGCCCATGGCGACCACCCGTAAATCGACCACGCACTGGGAGGGCTCGCTCATGGAGGGATCGGGGACGGTGTCCCTGGACTCCTCCGGGGTGGGAACCTTCGACGTCACGTGGCCCTCCCGGGCCGAGCAGGCCAACGGGCGCACCAGCCCCGAGGAACTGCTGGGCGCCGCCCACTCCACCTGCTTCTCGATGGCGCTCTCCCACGGCCTGTCCCAGGCGGGCACCCCTCCCGAGACGGTGGACACCAGTGCCGAGGTGACCTTCCAGCCGGGCACGGGTATCACCGGTGTCCACCTCACGGTCCAGGCCAGGGTGCCCGGGATCTCCGAGGAGGACTTCCAGCGGGCCGCGGAGAACGCCAAGGCCAACTGCCCGGTGAGCCAGGCCCTCACCGGCACGGAGATCACCCTGTCGGCCGAGCTGGCGGGCTGACCGGACCCGACCTCGTCGAAAGGGCCTTCGCGCGGGAACGTCGCGCGAAGGTCCTCTGTGTCGTCGCGTCCGGCGCGCGCCGCCCTCAGAGGCCCGGAACGCCCGGCTCGTCCGCGATGCGGCGCGGGTTCCGGTATCGTCACATCCGTGTGTGACCCCCGTCCGAAATCAGCGTCGTGGTCGTGGACGATGACCGCGTTCTCCGTGCTGCTCGCTCTCGGGGTCATCCTCATCTCGCTGTGCCACCCCTGGGAGGACGAGCCCCTCTCGTTCGGGCCCCCGCCCGTCGCGAGCGCCGAGGCCCAGGCCGTTCCGCCCGCCTCCATGGCCTCGATCGACGAGCACTGCCAGGAGAGCGACGGCGCCGTCGCCGACCAGCGCGGCGGCTCGGCCATCGGACCGCTGCTGCTCGGGTTCGGTCTCCTCGGCTTCCTCCGGCTCCCGCTTCCCGAGCGCTCCCCCTCCCAGGTCACGCTCGCCCGACGACGGCACGCCACACCTCGCCTCGGCGGCGTTCGAGCGCTCATCTCCCTGTGCGTGCGGAGGGTGTAGGCCGATCGGCCCCGGCCCCCTCGTCGACACCCGAACCGTCGACCGACGGGCCGGCACACCCCTGATCCCCGCCCTCGCCGAGGCGCGCCCCCATGCGCGGCGCCGCCTCGTGTCGATCGGGCGCGGATCCCCCTTCCCACGCGAACCACCGACGACGGCCTCACCGCCGCGTCGGTCCCTCGCGACCCCGGGCCACCGGCCCCGGTCGCGGGATCAACGATGAGGTGCATCCCATGGATTCGAAGCGGACCCCCGGCCTCCACCGGCGCCTGATGACGATCGGCGCCTTCGTGGCCCTCGGTTCCTTCTCCGCTCCCCTGGCCGTGGCCCACGCCGAGCCCGAGCCGACCCAGGAGGAGGTGGAACAGCGGATCGAGGAGCTCCTGGAGGAGTCCAGCTCGCTGGTCCAGGAGTTCAACGAGGCCGAGGAGGCTCTGGAGACCGCCGAGGCGCGGGTCGAGGAGATCGACGCGCAGATCGGCTCCGAGGAGGAGGTCTACGAGGCTCTCCTCCAGAAGGTCCGGGAGCTGGCCGCCGCCAGTTATCAATCCAGCGACCCGGACTCGGTGGCGGTCGCGCTGTACGTCGACAACCCCTCGGAGATCTTCGATCAGGCCGCCGACCTGTCGTACCTGTCCGAGAGCCGGCGCCGACGGTTGGAGGACTACGCCGAGAGCGACGCCCGCCTGATCGCCCTGAAGGACGAGGCCGACGCGACCTACGAGGACGCCGAGGAACTCCTCGAGGAGTTGGAGGAGGCCAAGGAGGAGGTCGAGAAGGCCCTGGCCGAGCAGGAGGAGCTGCTGGCCTCCTTCGAGGGCGAGAACCCCACGACCGCCGGTGAGAGCGACACGTCGGAGGGCCAGGACGCCGTGTACACGGGGTCGGCCTCGGGCGACGCGCGCGCGGCGATCGACTTCGCGTACGGCAAGATCGGCGTGCCCTACCTGTGGGGCGGTACCGGCCCGAACGGCTATGACTGCTCCGGTCTGACGCAGGCCTCCTGGGCGGCCGCGGGCGTGAGCATCCCCCGCACCACCTACAGCCAGTACGAGATGCCCAACGCCGTGGCCTGGGAGGACATCCAGCCCGGGGACATCCTCTTCTTCTTCCCCGATCTGGGCCACAACGGGCTGTACGTCGGCAACGGCATGATGGTCCACGCTCCCAGCAGCGGCAAGACCATCTCCGAGGTTCGTCTCGCGGACTACTGGGCGGCCCACTTCGTCGGGGCCCGACGGCCCTGACCCCCGTTCTCACCCGGCCCTCGCCCGGGTGAGCCCGCTGGCCCGACGGCCCTTCCACGGACCGTCGGGCCGGCGGCCCCTCTTCGGCGGGCCGGCCCTGCTCACGGGGCCGGCCCGCCGTCGGTCACACCGGGCGCCGTTCCGGCACCGGTTCCGGCTCGGGTCGGGGCGAGTACCAGCCGGCCCGGCCGATCAGCGCGGTGGCGGTGGCGCACACCGCCCCCACCAGGGCGAGCGAGAGCCACACCGTGCTCCGGGCCTCCGGCGAGGGAGCATCGAGCCCCGCCCCGACCAGGAGGTTGCCGAGGGTGATGGCCGCCCCCGAGCAGGTGTTGTACAGCCCGTAGTGCAGCGCCACCGAGCGCCTCCCCGCCAGCCGGACCACCGTGTCCATCTCGAAGGGGTAGGCGACCATGGTCCCCAGCCCCAGGAGCGCGACCGTGAGGACGCCGGGCGCCGTGACCGCGACCAGGGCCACGACCCACGACTCCGATCCGCTCCCCGCCTCGATCAGAGCGGGCGCTGCGAGCATCGGCAGGAACGCCGTCGCCATGATGAAGGCCCCCGCGGGGAGTGCCCGGGCCGCGCCCCACCGTTCCTTGATCCAGGCGGCCACCCGCACCTGACCGACGATGGTCACCAGGGCGGTGACCAGGAAGAGGAACGCCACCGCGTACCGGCCCTGGTCGGCGCCCAGCCCCACCTCGACCGCGGCGTCCTGGGTCGCCAACGGGATCGACAGGTAGACCTGGAAGTTGAGCAGGTAGGTGCCCGACATCGCGATCGCGATGAGGAGGAAGCGTCCGTCGCGGAACACGTCCACGATCCCCGCGATGACGCCCCGACCGCTCTCCCGGTCGGTGTCCTCCGTCCCGGGGGTCGTGGTGGGCAGGGCGAGCCACTGCCACACGGTCAGGGCCGCGAACAGGATCGCCGCCACCGTCGCGACCACGGTGAAGTCGACGGAGAGCAGCGCCATGCCCAGCAGGGGACCGATCAACGACCCCACCTGGTAGAACACGTTGAAGAGCGCGAAGGCCTCCACCCTGCGCTCCCCCGCCGAGGCCGCCAGGTAGGCGCGCACGGCGGGGTTGAACAGGGCCCCGGCGAACCCGGTCAGGGCCGAGGCGAGCAGCAGCACGACCAGGGAGTCGGCGAAGCCCAGCGCCGCGAACCCGATGGTGCGCAGGCCGCAGCCCGCCATGATGGCGGACTTGTGGCCGAACCGTTCGGCCAGGCCCGCGCCGACGAGGAACATGCCCTGTTGGCACAGGTTGCGGGCGCCCAGGATCAGCCCGACCGCCCACACCGCGACGCCGACGCTGTCGGTCAGATGGAAAGCCAGGTAGGGCATGAGCATGAAGAAGGCGGCGTTGATGGTCAGCTGGTTGACCATCAGCAGGCGCACGGCCGGGTCGAACGAGGCGAGCCGGTTCCAGGTCGTGATCATCGCCCGCCCCGCTCGACCGTGTCCGTGCGGCCCTCGGCGATCTCGCCCACCTTGGCGCAGCGCGTCCACGCGGTGACGACCCGTTCCGAGGGGGTGGAGATCTCCTCCGGCTCCTCGGTGGAGGGGGTCTCGAGCAGGCCGTGGGCCCGGCAGTAGTCGTCGTTGTAGACGGTGTCGAAGTAGCGCTGGGGTCCGTCCGGGAAGATCGCCACGACGCGTTCGGTGATGGGGCGGGTGTGGGCCAGCCATCGGGCGACCGTGGCGACCGCGCCCACGCTCCAGCCTCCGCTGCAATAGTGCGTGGCGGCCAGCGTGCGTGCCGTGCGCACGGCGCGCGCCGGGTCGACCCAGTGGACCTCGTCGAAGAGTCCGTGGTCGACGTTGCCGGGGACGATGCTGCTGCCCAGGCCGCGCATGATCCGCTTGCCGGAGGGCTGGCCGAAGATGCCCGACCCGACGGCGTCGACACCGACCACGCGCAGGTGGGGCAGGAAACGGCGCAGTTCGCGGCCGACCCCTGCGGAGTGTCCTCCGGTGCCGACGCTGGCGACGAGCGTGTCGATGCGTCCCAACTGGGCGATGAGCTCGTGGGCCAGACCCCGGTAGGCCTCGACGTTGTGCGGGTTGTTGTACTGGTCGGGGCTGTAGGCGGTGGGGTCGGCGTCGAGCAGCGCGCGTACGCGTTCCCTGCGCGCCTGCTGCCATCCGCCTCGGGGGTGCGGGGTGTCGACGATGTCCACCTCGGCCCCGTGGGCGCGCAGCAGGTGGACCATGAGCGGTTCCATGCCGGTGTCGGTCACCACGGTGACGGGGTGGCCGAAGGTGATGCCGGCCAGCGCGAGCCCCAGTCCCAGGGTGCCGCTGGTCGATTCGACGATCCGGCCGCCGGGCGCGAGCCGTCCCAGTTCACGGGCGCGTTCGATCATGTAGAGGGCGGGCCGGTCCTTGATGCCGCCGGGGTTGTGCCCTTCGAGCTTGGCCCAGAAGCCGCGACCGGGCCCGCAGTAGGGTTCTCCGACCCACAGCACCGGGGTGTTGCCCACGGCTCCGGCCGGGGTGCGGCGCATGGTGGTGGCCGGCGCGGCCAGGAATTCGGCGGGGCTGGGCGCGGGCACGGGTGTGGGCGCGATGTTCGTCCGCATACTGTTCTCTTCCGGTGGGCACGCCACGGGACGGCGGGGCCGGGGGGATCACGTCCCTCGGGGCCCGCCGGTCCGGTTCACGTGCTGGATGTCCGACAGGGGCCACGGGCCGTCGGCGCCGTGAGAGGCGGGACGGCCGGAGCGGCTCCTATATGCGCCAGACGCACAGAGGGATCAGTGAGGAGAAGTTCTCCCGGCGGCGACGCGCGTGGCGTGTGTTGAGCGCTCGCATCTCGCCGGTGGAGACGGAGGGCCACGGTTCCGGGCACAGGGTCGCCATGGCGGTGTCGGTCACCGGGGGCGTGCCCTGGTCGCCCGCTCCTCGTTCCTGGACGGGAACGAGGTCGGTGCCGCCTGGGTGGTGCTGTTCGCAGGCGGCCTGTTGGCCTCCGGGGACGCTCGAAGGCGCCGGTTCGGCGATCCGTTCGGCGGTGGAGGCCTGGAGGCGGGGGCCCGTCTCGTGCTCCGGATCGGGCTGGAACCAGCCCACCGCGCACATCATGTGCAGGGCGGTGATGACCACCAGGAGTACGGGCAGGAGCCTGCCCCTCCGGTGGGTCCTCATCGCCGTTCGCGTCACACCGCGATGCTACTGAAGGTCACTCGCCCATAGCGGAGAATCACCGATCTGTGGTCGAGGACACCATCACGGTGCCCGGAGCCCGGGAACGACGGGGGCGGGACGGTTCCGGTCCCCCGGCTCCGCCCCGCCCCGTCATCGAATCAGGCCTGCGGGCACGGACCACCGGAGGCGAACGCCCGCCCGAGGGAAGGGGCACGGGCGGCGAAGGCGCCGATGATCGACGCCATGCCCTCGTTCGCCGGTGCGGCCGGAAACCGACTCACCGTTCCTCCCTTCCGGTGTCGGACCCGCCGGAGAGTCTCCCGGCGAGCCTGGTGGTGATCTCGTGGAACTCGGCGTTGTCGCCGGCCACCTCGGTCTTGCCGAGTCCGGCCAGTTCGACGCGCGTGCGGCCGTCCTCGCCCGGGATGGCGCGGACCCAGACCCGTCGGGGACGCACGAACAACGTCAGCAGAAGCCCGACCACGGCCGAGGAGGCGGCCAGCAGCGCCGGCACGCGCGCCCCGTCCCGGTTGCTCTGCAAGGTGGCGTACTCCTTGACGCCGGTGAAGGTGATCGACCCGGCCTCGTCCGGCAGCTCCCAGGTGTCGCCGATCTCCATGACGGGCGACTCGCCGATGTTCTCCATCCCGGCGGTCTTCAACTGGTAGACCGACTGCGGCTCCACCATCCCCAGATCACCCTGGTAGGCCTCCAGGGTCACCATCGGGTTCTGTACCCCGGGGAAGCCCGAGACCAGTTCGCCCTCGGAGTCCTCCATCGCGGTGGGCAGGAAGACCCCGACGAAGCCGAGCTCCTCGCCTCCGGTGTCGGGGACCTTGATGACACCGTCCGAGGTGTAGGTCATGGTCTCCCGGTGCAGGAAGGGCACCGCCTGGTCGAAGACCAGGTCGCCGTCGGCGTTGCGCACCTCGAACCGCGGCGCGTAGCCGTGCCCCAGCAGATAGATCTGCACCCCGTCGACGCTCAAGGGGTGGTTGACCTCCAGGGTGTGCTGTTGCTCGGGTTCTCCCGGCCCTTCCCGGTAACGGATGTCCGCCACGAAGGAGGAGGCCTGCCCGCGCAGGTTCCCCTCCTCGATGAAGGTGGCCTCGAACTCCTCCAACCTGATCGTGAAGGGTTCGAAGGCATCGGTGTCGGTCCAGTGGCCGGGGTAGATCGCGTCGTAGGAGGGCAGCGTGTTGGCGAAACCGTCGCCCTCCACGATGAGCATGTTGCCCCGGTAGCCGAAGAACGCCCCGGCCGCCAGCGCCAACAGCAGGCCCAACAGCGCGAAGTGGAACAGCACGTTGCCGGCCTCGCGCAGGTAACCGGTCTCGCCCGAGACCGAGTTCTCATAACGCTCGACCCGATAGCCCTTGAGCACCTTCCGAGCTTGAGCCAACACCTCATCGGGAGGGGTATCGGTGGAGAAGCGGGCCACGTAGGGCATCCGCGACAGGTTCCTCGGGGTGGCCACCGGCCGGGCCCGGACCGCCTTGGCGTGCACCAGGGCCCGCGGGATCACGCAACCCGCCAACGACACGAACAACAATAGGTAGATCGCCCCGTACCAGGGCGAGGAGAACACGTCGAACAGGTAGAACCGGTCCAGCCACGGGGCCAGCTCCGGATGGTCCTGGTAGAAGGTGGCCACCTGATCGACGCTGACCACGTTCTGCGGCAGGAACGAGCCCGGGATGGCGCCCACCGCGAGCAGGAACAGCAGGATCAGCGCGGTACGCATCGAGGTGAGCGTGCGCCAGATCCAACGCGCCCACCCGATCACCCCCAGACCCTTCGGTCCGGAGGCTCCCTTGTCGGTCATCGTGTTCCCACTGTTCTCGGAGAGGACGGCCATCTCAGATCACCGTCTGGAAGTCGGCGGCCCAACGCTGCATCCCGATGGTCATCTCGGTCCACAACCCGCTCACCATGGCCAGACCGACCAGGACGAGCATGACCCCGCCGACCACCGTGACCGTGCGGGTGTGGCGCTTGAGCCATCCGAAGGCGTTGAGCGCGCGCCGGTAGAGCAACGAGGCCAGCACGAAGGGCAGCCCCAGACCGACGCAGTAGATCAAGGACAGGAACATGCCCCGGCCGGCGCCGCCCTCGACGAAGGCCAGGGTCTGCACCGCGGCCAGGGTCGGGCCGATGCACGGGGTCCAGCCCAACCCGAACAACACCCCCAACAGAGGGGCTCCGGCCAGACCGGCGCGGGGCAGGCGGTGGAAGCGGAACTCGCGGCCGAAGCCGGGCATGACACCCATGAACGCCAGCCCGAGCACGATCGTGAGCAGGCCCAGCACCCGCGTGATCGGGTCGGTGTAGGCCATGAGCAGATCGCCCAACCAGCCGATGAAACCACCGACCGCCACGAAGACCAGCGTGAACCCCGCGATGAACAGCACGCTGCCGGTCACCATCGTCCACCGACGCCGCGCCGACTCCGCGTCGACGTCGGACAGGGTCGCGGTCGCGCCTCCCCCGGTGCCACCGGCACCGGGGTCGGAACCATCCGCATGGCAGGGGTCGCCCCCGGAGACACCGTCGCGTTCCCGGATATGGGAGCCGCTCATCCCGGAGACGTAGGACAGATAACCCGGCACCAACGGCAGCACGCACGGGGACAGGAAGGACACCAACCCCGCCAGCAACGCCAACGGAGCCGCCAACAACAGGGAACCGGTCAGGACGGTCGTACCGATGGCGTCCATCAGTCACCGTCCTCGGAGGACCCCTCCGAAGAGGCCCCCTCCTCATCGGGATCGTCGGAGGTCTCGGAGTCCTGTTCGGAGACGCGGGGCCGCTCCTGCGGATCCCCGAACCCGTACTCCACCACCAACGGATCCAACAACCCCGTCAACTGCCCGTACGTCGTCGGCCCGATCACCCGAGCCGCGATCTCCCCCTCCGGAGAGATCACCAACGTGCTCGGAATCGCCCGCGGCGGCACCGTCTCCCGGAACGCCTGCGGAATCTCCCCCGGCTGGTCGTACAGACTCGGATACTCCACACCCTTGTTCTCGGTGTAGGCCAACGCCGCCGTCTCGTTGTCCTTGATGTTCACACCCAGGAAATCCACACCCAGGCCCCCGTACTCGGCGAACACCTCGTCCAACACCGGCTGCTCCGCACGACACGGACCACACCAACTCGCCCACACGTTCAACACCAGGATCCGACCCTCATAGTCGGCCAACGCCAACTCATCACCCTCGAAGGTCGTCCCACCCACCTCAGGAACCGGAACACGATCCCCCGCCTCGAAGACGGTCGCACTCCCATCCCCCGAGATGAAACGATCCTCCTCACCACCGGTCTGGATCTCGGTCCCCCCGGCACAGCCGGTCAGGACCAGTAGGGCGGCGGCGGACACCGCCAGGGCCCGTGCCCGTGAGGTCGTTCCCGGTGCCCCTCGTGGGGTCCGGCCGGGATCCGATCTTCGGCCGACGCGCGGCCGGATCGAGAAGAGCATGTGCGGTCCTCCCATCAACGTCGATGTGGTTCATCTGGTCTTTGCAGGTGGTCGGCGCTCTCTCGGGCGCCGAGGCGGTTCGTGGCAGGCGACCGCTCACCCCGCCGCGGTCGCGAGCGGGAGGTGCGGTGGGGCGCCGTGCCCCGGGTCAGATGAGGGTGGTCCAGTAGGTCCAGAACGCCTGGGCGATCGCGACGGTCAACGCCGCCGCCCACAGGCACAGCACGGTGCTGTGGTAGCGCACCAGGACGTCGGTGATCCTGCGGACGCCCGGGGTCGAGGGAAGCCGGCCCTCCCTGACGTTGTGCAGGGTCGTGTACCAGAAGATCGGCGCGGTCACCGCCCACACGACCATGCAGTAGGGGCACAGGGCCCCGATCCGGTACAGGCTCTGGAAGATCAGCCAGTGCACGAAGACCGCGCCGAACAGCGTGCCCGCCTGGAGCCCGAGCCAGAACCATCGGGGCGGGCGGGCCCCGGCGAGCAGGACCACCCCCACCGTGACGACCACGCTGAAGCCGATGATCCCCAGGATCGGGTTGGGGATGCCGAAGGCCTCGGCCTGGGGCGTGGTCATCACGGTGCCGCAGGAGAGCACCGGGTCGATGCTGCACGCGGGCACGTGATCGGGGTCGGCCAGGACCTTGAGCTTCTCGACCAGCAGGGCGGTGGCCGCGACCAGGCCCACCGCTCCGCCCAGGGCCAGCAGCCAGGGCAGCACGCGTCCGATGATCGCCCCGTCCGGACCGGTCGAGGTCCGTTCGGGGGCCTCGATCGGGGTCATTCGCCCAGCCCCGCGTCGATCCTCGACGAGAGCTCCTCGTAGGAGGGCATGCTCGACGTGCGGACACCGTCGACGAAGATCGTCGGGGTCCCCTGGACGCCGAGCTCCACCCCGTCGTCGAAGTCGGCCTGGACCCGGGCCTCGGTCTCCGGCGACTCCATCACCTCGGTGAACTCGTCGACGTCCAGGCCGAGGTCCTCGGCGAAACCGATGAACAGCTCGGCCTGGGACTCCCGGCTCTCGCCCCACTCGGGCTGGGTCTCGAACATGCGGACGTACATCTCGTCGAGGGCGTCCTGCTGGGCGGCGGCCTCGACGGCCGCGGCGGCCGGTCGGGAGTTGGCGTGCCCGGGGAGCGGGAAGTAGCGGATCACGACATCGATCCGTCCCTCGTAGTCCTCCCGGATCCGCTCCATCACGGGGAACTGGGCGTAGCAGGCCTCGCACTCGAAGTCGAGGAACTCCACCACGGTGACCTGGGCGTCCTCGACCCGGTCGAGGTAGCGGCTGTCGTCGCGGACCAGGAGTTCGGCCGAGGCGGTCGGCGGGGCCTCGGGAGCGGAGGGGCGTGGGCCGGAGGCCTCCTCACCGTCCGATCCCGAGTACGCGAACACCCCGAGGGTGATCACGACGGCCAGGATCGCCAGGATGGACAGGCTGATGGTCAGGTTCTTGTTCACGGGTGTCGACTCCACAAGGGGCCGCGCGGCGAGGCGCGGTCCCGGATCACGTTCGGAGGAGGGGGCGGGCCGGAACGTCCGGGCCGCCTGTGGAGCGCGGGGAGCCGGGGGCTCCGCGCGCGACGTGATCTACACCCTTTGGACGCACAGGAAGGTCAACAGACCGTCCGCGCGGTGGAGCGAGGGTTCGCCGGCGCCGGTCCTCGGCGAGGAGGTCTCGTGGGGCGCCTCGAAGAGGTCGAACAGCGCGAGCGCCGGGAAGGGCAGGAGCGGCAGGTTCCAGGAGATCGAGGACTGGATCTGTGGGGGCCCGCAGGGGTGCGAGGTCCGGTCCTCCGTGGTCGCGGAGGCCGCGAGGTCGGTGCCGCCCTCGTCGGCGGCGACCTGGGCGGTCACCGGGACGGCGGCCCTGGCCGGGCCGTCGGTGGGCGCGGTGGCGAAACTGCACGCCAACGACATCAGCACGAACATGCCCAGGAGCACCGCGAGGGTGCCCAGGCGCTTCGCGCGGAGACCGTTGCCCATGCAAGGCACTGTACCGGTGCCCGGATCACGGGTGATTCCGGGTCGCGGAACGCCTTCCGCGAGGTGAGGACGGGCGGGCGGGGCCGGTGCGACACCGCCCCCGCCCTCTCACGGTGCCTCTCAGATCGTCCGTCCGCCGCGGACCACGCGCAGGGGCGCGGGGCGCTCGACGACGAGGCGGGCCGCGTCGGGGACGGCGAACTCGACCCGGTCCGGCGAGCCGGGCCCCTCGTAGCCGAGCACCGCCTCGGCGCCGACGAGCTCGGCGCCGGAGGTGGTGGCCAGCCGCAGGCAGCGTTCGAGCTCGGCGTCGGTACGGGCTCCGGTCCGGTATCCGAGCAGGTGGGCGCGGTCGACCATGCTGCCCGTGCCGAAGGGCGACCAGGAGTCGCGGATGCCGTCGGAGCCGAGCGCGACCCGCACGCCGTGGCGCTCCATCAGGTCGAGGGTGGGGACGGGCGAGTCGCCGAGGGCACAGGTGGCCAGCCACACGCCCGCCTCGGCCATGGCGTCGAGGGTGGCGGGAAGGTCCGGCTCCTCCGTGTCGCACACGGCGAACCCGTGCGCGATGGTCACGCGGCCCCGCATACCGGCGGCGAGCGTCCGACGGGCGATCTCGCGGATCTGCGCGAGCGCGTCGGGCCCCCGGTCGTGCAGGTGGATGTCGAGGTCGCGGCCGTGCTTCTCCGCCAGGGAGAAGATCGCGCCCAGGTGTCCCTCGAGGTCCCCCTCCAGACCCACCGGGTCGATCCCGCCGACGTGGTCGGCGCCCTCGCCCAGGGCCTGTTCCATCAGGTCGAGCGTGCCGGGGTTGGTGAGCATGCCGAACTGCGGGAACGCGACGATCTGTACGTCGAGCACGCCCTTGAGCCGTTCGGCGGCGGCGCGCACCCCGTGGACGTTGCGCAGACCCAGCTCGGAGGAGACGTCGACGTGGGCGCGCATCGCCATGGTGCCGTTGCGCACCGCCCGGTCGAGGATCCGGAAGGCACGTGTCTCCACGTCCTCGTCGGCGGAGAGTTGGGCGGCCAGGTCGGCGGCGATGAGGTCGCTCAGGGAGGAGACGGGTTCACGGCTCAGCCACGTCGATCCCCAGGTCGTCTTGTCGGGGTGGATGTGCGCGTCGACGAACCCCGGCGTGGTGAGCGTCGCCGCGGGTTCCGAGCCGTCGGTCGTGGTGGTGTCGGTGTGGTCGCGATGGGTCGTCATGGTGAGGTCCTGAGTGGTCGGAGGGGCGGGCGCGCCGGTCCACGCGACCGGCGCGCCCGTGAGGTGACGGTGCGGTGGGGGCTCCGCGTCCTACGCGTCGTCTCGGCGCAGCACGACGCGACGCTGGAGTTCCTTGACCTCGTCGGCCAGCTCGGGAGCGGGGCCGGAGACCGGGATCCCGGGGGCCACCCGGGTGATCGGCAGGGGGGCGACCGGCCCGGGGGCGACCCCCCATTCGGTCATCCACTCACCGAGCTGTGCGCCGCTGGTGGCGTAGACGATGCGGCCCAGACCCACCCAGGCGTGGGCGGCGCTGCACATCGGGCAGTGTTCGCCCGAGGTGTAGACGGTGGCGCTCTCGCGCTCCTCGGGGGTCATGTTCTCGGCGGCCCAGCGGGCGATCTCGAATTCGGGGTGCCGGGTGGCGTCACCCCCGGAGACGCGGTTGCGGTCCTCGAAACGCACCGCTCCGTCGGCGTCGACGAGCAGTGATCCGAAGGGTTCGTCCCCGTCCTCCAGGGCCTCGCGGGCCAGGTCCACGCAGCGGCGCAGACGTTCCAGGTCGGTGGCGTCGATCGGCTGTGCCTCGGGTGATGTGCTCATACTCTCACTCTACGATAAATGGTATACCATCCACCGTCCCGGGCCTGGGAGTCGAACTCTCGCCCTGCCATGCGAGCGACACACCGTAGGATGCCGAACGCCTCCCGCCTCCGGCCACGACACGGGCGATGGTCTACCGAATTTGTACCGACTCCGGGTGGCGGTGGGAGGATGGAGGTTGTGGACAGGCCTTCCGATCGCGGATCCGAGGCGGCCCGAGTGGCCGACCACCTCCGCGACGAGATTCTCGACGGCGTACGCGCCCCCGGCAGCAGGCTGGTCGAACGCGACCTCGCCGGCGAGCTGGGCGTCAGCCGTGTCCCCGTCCGGGACGCCCTGAAGACGCTGGTGGCCGAGGGTCTGGTCACCCTGCGCCCACGCACGTGGGCCGTGGTCCGCGAGTTCACCCCGAGCGACATCGCCGACCTGAACGAGGTGCGCGAGGCCTTCGAGGTGCTCACCTTCCGCCTCGCCGCGCAACGGCACACCAGAACGGGGCTGGCCCGACTCCAGAACGCGCTGGAGATCGAACAGGAGGCCGCCGAGCGCGGAGACACCACGGCCGCGCGCCGGGCCGCCGCCGACTTCCACGAGATCGTCACCGACCTGGCGGGCAACCGCCTGCTGGGCGAGGTGGAGCACCTGCTGCGCAGTCGTATGCGGTGGCTGCTGGGCCGGCACGACGATCTGTCGCGGGTCGCGCGCCAGCACGCGCGTCTCTTCGAGGCCATCGCGCACCGCGACGAGGACCTGGTCGCCCACCTGGCCAGGGAACACCTGGTCAGCAGCCGACGCCTGCACGCCGAACACGCCGAGGCCGCGAACGAGGCCGCGGAGACCTGATCCGCCCCCTTCGGGCCGGCCGGGTCGCTCTCACGACGACGGCCGGCGCGGCGAGCCCCGAAGACCTCCTCGCCGGGAGGGGCGATGATGGGGCGAGGAACCCGTCCGCGACGAAGGAGCACCGATGGGGAGCCCCGGAACACCGTTCGACCCGCGCGCCCTGCTCGCCGAGAGCCGACTCGGCGTCCTGGCCACGATCAAGTCCGACGGACGCCCACAACTGTCCCCGGTCATGCCCTTCTACGACCGGGACACCGAGACCCTGTACGTGTCGATGACCGAGGGGCGGGCCAAGACGGTGAACCTGCGCCGCGACCCCTGGGCCGCCCTGGAGACCACCGCCCCCGACGGCCTGGCGTGGGCGACGGCCGAGGGTCCCGTGGCCCTCACCGGGCCTGGCACGGACCCGCGCGGCCCCGAGGTCGAGGCCCTGGTGGACTATTACCGCCGCGCCGCCGGGGAGCACCCGGACTGGGACGAGTACCGGGAGGTGATGGTGTCCGAGCGCAGGGTGCTGATGGCGATGACGGTCGAGCACGTGTACGGCGAGAGCATCCGCTGACCGAGGGTTCGCGGGCGGAGGGGCGAATATCGCTCTCCTCGGAGGGGAAAGCGCGATTTGACATTCGAACGTTCCCGTCGATCGAATGGCGATATGCCCCCCGAATTCGAAAAGAGTTCCCCTCCCCCCGCTTCCTCATCCGATAACCGGAGGAATTCTCCGCCTTTCTCGGAAACGGCACGGGAGATCTCCGGAAAGACCTTTCCCCTCTATCTGTCGATGGTCGCCGGGGTCATCGGGACCCTGGTCACCGCGGCGGTCCTCGGCCACGCGGGAACCGCCTCCCTGGCCGCCTACGCGATGACCGTCGCCGTGTCCAACCCCGCCGTCATGGTGATCCAGGGGGCGTTACGCGGCTCCATGCCCTTCGTCGCCGAGAACGGCGACGACCCCGAGGCCCTCGAAGGCGTCTTCCGCCATTCCCTGTGGCTGGCCCTGTGCGTCGGTGCCCTGGGAGGCGTGCTCGTCGCCGGGGTTCCGTTCCTGGCCGGCCTCATCGGCGTACCCGAGGCGACGGTCGCCGCCTTCGGCCTCTTTCCCGCCCTCATGGCCCTCGCGCTGATGGCCACCTCCCTCCAGACCTGCGCCACCACCCTGCTGATCGCCCTGGGACACTCCCGGGAGGCGATGTGGGTCGGCCTGGTCAACACCGGTCTGTCGGTCGTGCTCATCCCGCTCCTGGTCCTGGGGCCGGGCCCCCTGCCCGCCCTCGGCATGACCGGGGCCGGCGTCGCCATGTGCGGCAACGCGGCTGCGGCCATGGTCACCGCCCACCTGCTGCTGCGCCGCCGTACCGTCCTGGCCGGACGCCGGATCCGCGTGACCTCCCCCGGGTGGGGGGCCGTGTGGCGGATCGCCCGGGTCGGACTGCCGATGGGCTCCACCATGCTCATCAAGTTCGGGGTCCTGGGCCTGACGGCGATGGCCGCCGCCACCGTCGGCGTGGTCGAGGCCGCCGCGCACCAGATCATGGTGACCCTGGTGACCTTCGTCTTCCTGCCCGCCACCGCCGTCGGCCAGGCGACCGTCCCCTTCATGGCCCGGGCCGCCAAGGAGGCCCCGGAGCGGGGCCACGGAGAGGTGCGCCGTGCCCTCCTGGCGGGCGTGGCCGTCGCCCTGCCCGTCGTGGCGGCGAGCGGACTGCTGGTCCTCCTCGTGGCCCGCCCCCTCCTGGGCGTCTTCTCCCCCGACCCTCGGGTGCAGGCCATGGTGATCGCCCTGCTGCCGCTGCTGCTCCTGGTCGTCCTGGCCGACGCCGCCCAGGTCATGCCGGGTATGGGTCTGCTCGCCGTGAAGCGGACGACGCCCACCCTGTACACGTTCGCGCTCTGCTTCGGCGCCCTCGCCCTCGGCGTCTTTCCGGTCGCCGCCGCCGGTGGTCTGGCCTGGCTCTGGGGCGCCTACGCCGTGGCCTGTTCGGGGCTGGTCCTGGGGCAGACCGGAGGGTTCCTACGGGCGACCGCCGCTCGCCCCGCCGAGGCCTGAACTCCGAGGGAGGCCCATGACCGTCCGTTCACCCGCGCGCGGGTGAACGGACCGGGGTGTTCCGGGTACGACCACCTGCGAAGGAGGGCGGAGACCCGGATCGCGCGGGGCGCGCGTCGGACCGCCCATGGTGAGGGGGACCGATGGGTGAGAACGAGAAGGTCGCGCCGAGGGTGACGGTGGGGGTGGACGGCTCCGCGACCGGTGAGCGGGCCCTGGGATGGGCCGCCGCCGAGGCCGAGCGTCGAGGACTCCCCCTCCGGGTGGTCCATGCCCTGGACATGCCTCTGGTGATGTCGGTCTACGCGGGCCCCACGCGCTTCCCCCCGACGGAGGAGATCTCCGACCAGGGCCGACGGGTACTGGACCGCTCCGAGGCGCACGTCCACGAACTCCACCCGGAGCTTGCCGTGGAGACCGTCCTGGCGTCGGAGGACCCCGCCAAGGCCCTGCTGAACCGGATCTCGCCGGACGATCTGCTGGTGACGGGATCCCGAGGCCTGGGCGCGGCCCGCTCCGCCCTGGAATCCTCGGTGAGCGTCCGTCTGGCCGCCAGGGCGGTCTGCCCCGTGGTCGTGGTCCCGCACGGAGAGGGCTCGGTGGCCACTCCCCCGCGCCGGATCGTGGTGGGGGTGGACGGCTCCGAGGATTCGAGGAACGCCCTGGGGTTCGCGCTGCGGGAGGCCGCCCGGGTGGCGAACGGTTCGGTGGTCGTGGTGCACAGCCGGCTGGTGACGCTGCCCTTCGACCCGGCGGAACTGCCCCAGGGCGGGTGGACCCCGCCGGAAGACCTCGTGGACCGGTGGTCGCAGGAGATGGTCGCCGACATGCTCGCCCGAATCCAGGACGAGGAGACCGAGGGCGTGGGGGTGGCCGTCTCACGGGTCGACGCGGACCCGGCCACCGCGCTGATCGAGGCCGGGGAGAGCGCGGACATGATCGTGGTGGGCTCTCGGGGACGCGGCAGCGTGCGGGGGTTGCTGTTGGGCTCGGTGAGCCAGGGGGTCCTGCGCGGGGCGACCGTCCCCGTGGTGGTCCTGCCCCGCGCCGCCGTGAGAAGGCGCTGAGTCCGCCTCCCGTTCCCGAGTGTCAGAGGAGCCCGTGCTCGGCGAAGATCCGGTCGTAGATCCGCCGGATCACGGGCTCCTTGCGCCGGTTGTAGTCCATGACGATCCCGCCCTCCTCCGTGGTGGCCGCGGCCGCCGCGAGCTTGGCGTCCCGATAGAGGGCCAGGTCCTCGGGGTGGGAGGCGAGGTGGTCGCGGAACATGCGGTGCCGGACGAGTTCGGGGCAGTCCGGGCCGAACACGTGCAGGTTGGCGGCCGGAGAGGCCAGCGTGAGCAGGCGGTGCTCGTGCCAGAGCGGTTCGCGCACCGTGAGGACGAAACCGCGCGCCTCCAGGTCGGGCACGTAGGAGTCCTCGTCGGCGGGGTCGTCGACGGTGAGGTCGACGTCGATGATCGGTTTGGCCGGCAGCCCGAGGACCGCGGTCGAACCGACGTGTTCGATGTCCTTCACCCGATCGCCGAGCGCGGAACGGACCAGCGCGGCCACCTGGAAGAACCATACGGCCCACTCGGGGTCGTGGTCGACCACGTGGATCGGCTCGGGATCGGGGCGTCCCCGCACCCAGACGTCGTCATCGGACGGGGCCTCGTGGTGACGGGTGATCTCCTCGCGTGACGGCATGACCCCAGACTAACCATGGGTGAGCGCGGGCGTTCTTCTGGGAAGACTCCTCCATGGACGCGCCCCGGCCGAGCCACGCCACGGAGCCGCCCGCGACGACCGGTACCTCGTGGAAGGGCCCTCCGATGGACAGGGAAGCCGTCACCGTCATCGACCTCGCCGACGTGCGTCGGGACATGGGGACACTGGTCGGGGGCAAGGCCGCGAATCTGGGGGAGATGATCGCGGCCGGTGAACGGGTCCCACCGGGGTTCTGCGTCACCACCGCGGCCTTCGACACCGAAGAGGTGCCCGCCGAGGAGATCGTCCGGGCCTACGGCCGGATGGGACGCGGCCCGGTCGCGGTGCGCTCCAGCGCCACCGCCGAGGACCTGCCCGACGCCAGCTTCGCCGGACAGCAGGACACCTACCTGAACGTCGAGGGCGATGACGCCGTCGTGGACGCCGTCCGACGCTGTCGGGACTCCCTCGACAACGAGCGCGCCGTCTCCTACCGCAGGGCCAACGGCATCGACCGGGCCGACGTGCGCATGGCGGTCGTGGTCCAGAAGATGGTGGACGCCGCCACGGCCGGCGTCATGTTCACCGCCGACCCGCTCACCGGAACCCGGACCCGGACCGTGGTGGACGCGGTCCGCGGCCTGGGCACCGGGGTCGTCGACGGCTCGACCGAACCGGACCACTACGCCGCCGAGGACGGACGCCCGGTCGGCGACGTCGAAGGTTGCCTCACCGGGGCCCAGGTCACCGAACTGGCCGCGGCCGGACGCCGACTCCAGGAGCACTTCGACGCGCCCCAGGACGCCGAATGGGCCTACGACCGCGAGGGGGACCTGTGGCTGCTCCAGTCCCGCCCCATCACCACGCTCTTCCCCGTCCCGCCCCAGGACCCGCCCGACCCGCCCCGCCTGTACATGGAGGTGGGGCACATGCAGGGCATGCTGCGCCCCTTCACCCCCATGGGGCTGACCCTGCTCCAAGAGGTGTGGGTCCGCTGGTGGTCGATCGAAGGGATGGGCGACGCCCCTCGGAGCTCCTCCTCCCTGATGGTCGACATCGGGCGCCGGCTCTACATCGACCTCACACCGTTCCTGCGCAACCGGTGGCTGCACGCGAGGGTGCCGGCGGGCCTCGAGGTGTACGGTCCGCACATCCGTCGGGCGGTGGAACACCTGCTGGACGACCCGCGCTTCTCCCCCCGCCCCGGCTCGCCGTTCTCGGGGCGGACCGTGACCTCCCTGGCCCGCACCCTGATCCCCGCCGCCCTGGTCGGGGTCGGGCGTTCTCTACTCCGGCCCACCGATGCCCGGGCCCGCGCCCACGCCGCGGTCGCCCGCCTGCGCACGATGCGGGGTCCCGGTCCCGGGGCCGACGCTCGGGAACGGCTGGACTGGATCCTGGGCGAGGCCTTCTCCCGAATGCTCGGCGACGAGCTCATGGAGACGATCGGTCCGGTGTTCGCCGGGATCCTGGCCAATACGATCCCGGCCGCCCTGCTCTCCGGTATCGCCTCGAAGAAGGAGACCGACACCGTCCTGGGCGGCCTGCCCCACAACGTGACCACGGAGATGGACCTGGAGCTGTGGCGGGTCACCCTGCGGGCCCGGGGGCACGGCGACCTGTTCTCCCGGACGCCTCCGGAGGAGCTCGCCGCCCGCTACGCGGCCGGAGAACTGCCCGACATCGGCCTGGAGGGTTTCCTCGACGCCTACGGGCATCGGACCGCCGCCGAGGTGGACATCGGGGTGCCCCGGTGGCGGGAGGATCCCGCGCCCGTCTTCGCCACGATCGCCAACTATCTGCGTTCGACCGACCCGGACCAGGCCCCGGACCTGCGCTTCCAGCGGGCGGCGGCCGCGGCCGAGGCCGAACTCACGAGGCTCTCCGCGCGCGCGGAACGGCTCCGCCCGGTGCGCGGCCGGATCGCCGCCTTCCTCATGCGCCGCTCCCGCGAGCTGGGCGGCATGCGGGAGTACGCCAAGTTCGCCTGGCTGGTGCCCTTCGCCGAGATGCGTCGACAGCTCCTCCTGGCCGGGGAGGATCTGGCCTCACGAGGGTTGTTGGAGCGCGCCGACGACCTCTTCTTCCTGGAGGTCGACGAGGCACGGGCGACCGTCGCCGAGGGTCTCGACCGTCGTGCGCTGGTGGCCGAACGTCGCCGCTTCCACCTGCGTGAACTGCGCAGGAAGAGTGTTCCCGGCGCCCTGTTGACCGACGGCACCGACGTGGTCGCCACCCTGCCGCCCCCACCGGTGGAGGCCGGAGGGCTGGCCGGGGCCCCGGCCTCTCCGGGGCGGGCCGAGGGCCGGGCCCGGGTCGTGGTGGACCCCATGGGCGCGCGGGTGGAGCCCGGGGAGATCCTCGTGGCACCGACCACCGACCCCGGTTGGACCCCGCTGTTCATGACCGCCGCCGGCCTGGTGAGCGACACCGGATCGCCGATCGCGCACGGCCCCACCGTCGCCCGCGAGTACGGCATCCCGGCGGTGATCTGCGTGCGCGACGCCACCGAGGCGATCCACACCGGCGACCTGCTGCGGATCGACGGCACCGAGGGCACCGTCGTCATCGTGGAGCGCGCCGAACCCCGCCCACCGGAGTAGGGCCGGTTCCGGTCAGGGGCGTCGGGAACCGCGAACCCGTCGGTAACGTCGAACGGTGCGGGCGGCGTCACCCGCCCATCCCCCGAATCCGACCAGAAGAGGATCCGTGTCGACCCACACCCACGGACCGGAGGACCCCGGGACGGACGCCCCCGTCGCCGCGGCCGAACCCGCGAACTCCGAGGCCTCCACACCGCCCGTCGCGCCCACCCCCGTATCGATCCCGAAGACGCTCCTGTGGTGGGGGCACGGCCTGCTCAGGGTCGTGGTCTTCGGCTATCTGATGATCTACGGGTGGAGCAAGCTGACCCTGATGCAGATGGGCGGCCTCGACTACAGCGCGGCGCTCTACGCCTTCGGTGAGAAGAGCCCCATGGGTCTCCTGTGGTCCTTCGTCGCCTACGCGCCCGTCTTCCAGTTCCTCTCCGGGCTGGTCGAGGTCCTGGCGGGGGTCCTGCTCATCTGGCGGCGCACCTCCTGGCTGGGCGGTCTGCTCGGGAGCTTCGCCATGGGCGCCGTTCTGCTGCTGAACCTCCTCTACGACGTCCCGGTCAAACAGCTCGCCCTCTTCCTGCTCATCGCCTGCGCGCTCATCCTGCTGCCGGACCTGCCGCGCCTGTACGCCTTCGTCCTGGGCCGCGCGACGCCTCCGGCCTCGATCCCCCGCCCCGTTCCGTGGCCGAGGGTGCACGCCGTCACCCGGTGGATCTTCTCCTCGCTCGCGGTGCTGATCGCGCTGAGCCCGCTCCTCGTGTTCCAGGAGATGGCCCCCCGGAGCGAGGAGACCCCGCTGTCCGGCGTCCACCGGGTGGTCGAGGACACCGCCGAACCCGCCGCGCTGCTCGTGGAGGACGGGCGCTGGCGAGAGGTCGCCTTCGGCCGGTACGTCCTGCGGGAGGAGACCCGCTCGATGACCCTCCGCCTGGCCAACGGTGTCCTTCACGAGGGTCGGTATCGGCACATCGGCGACGATGAGATCGAGGTCTCCCTGAACCCGGCCCTGGAGGGCGACCGTCCTCTGGCACAGGAGGCCGAGGAGACCTTCGTCCTCACCTGGACGGCCCTGGACGACGGGCGTATCCACCTCGTGGGCGAGGGGCTGGACCTGGTCATCGAGTCCGACCCCGAGCTGCGCTACCTCTACGACCGCGGGTTCTCCTGGGCCCCGGGGCCGCCCATCAACCGGTAGGACGTTCGACGCCGTGCGGGCGGGCCGCCCGCACGGCGTTCCGGGCGCTTCTCAGCGGAAAACCCAAGAGAACAAACCTTTTTCTTTCCATAATCGGAAATGCCTCTTCGTATTTCCTGAAAAGAACCCGCCTTAAGCCCACCCCAAGGGGAAATAGGTGGGTTCCGGATCGTTAGGGTTCCGATGACCCTGGTCGAGCGTGCGACAAGTGGACGACGGTGCCGTACGACCGACGAACCGGCGGCACCGCACGAGTTCAGGAGGCATCCGGCATGTTCCAGAAGGTACTGGTGGCCAACCGCGGCGAGATCGCGATCCGTGCCCTGCGCGCGGGTCACGAACTGGGGGCCAGGACCGTCGCGGTCTTCCCCCACGAGGACCGCAACTCCCTCCACCGGCTCAAGGCCGACGAGGCCTATCAGATCGGGGAGCCGGGGCATCCGGTCCGCGCCTACCTCTCGGCCGAGGAGATCGTGCGCGCCGCCGTGGAGTCCGGGGCCGACGCCGTCTACCCCGGTTACGGCTTCCTCTCCGAGAACCCGGGGCTGGCCCGGGCGTGCGCGGAGGCGGGCATCACCTTCGTCGGGCCGCCCGCCGAGGTCCTGGAACTGACCGGCGACAAGACCGGGGCCATCGCCGCGGCCCGGAGAGCCGGGATCCCGGTCCTGGACTCCTCCGACCCCTCCACCGACCTCGACGCCCTGGTGGCCGCCTCCTCCGAGATCGGTTTCCCCCTCTTCGTCAAGGCCGTGGCCGGAGGCGGCGGCCGCGGCATGCGCCGGGTCGACTCCCCCGGAACCCTGCGGGCGTCGATCGAGGCCGCCATGCGCGAGGCGGAGACGGCCTTCGGCGACCCGACGGTCTTCCTGGAGCGGGCCGTGGTCGACCCCCGCCACATCGAGGTGCAGATCCTCGCCGACGGTCGGGGCGAGGTCATCCACCTGTACGAACGGGACTGTTCGGTCCAGCGGCGCCACCAGAAGGTCGTGGAGCTGGCCCCGGCCCCCGGGCTGGACCCCGAACTCCGCGAACGCATGTGCCGGGACGCGGTGCGCCTGGCCGAGGAGATCGGCTACCGCAACGCCGGCACGGTGGAGTTCCTGGTCGGCCGGGACGGCCGGCACGTGTTCATCGAGATGAACCCCCGCATCCAGGTGGAGCACACCGTCACCGAGGAGGTCACCGACGTCGACCTCGTGCAGGCCCAGATCCGGATCGCCGCCGGGGAGAGCCTGGCCGACCTGGGTCTGTCCCAGGAGGACATCGTCGTGCACGGCGCCGCCCTCCAGTGCCGGATCACCACCGAGGACCCCGCCGACGGCTTCCGTCCCGACACCGGGACGATCAGCGCCTACCGCTCCCCCGGCGGCTCGGGCATCCGGCTGGACGGCGGGACCGCCGCGGCCGGTTCGGAGGTCAGCGCCTACTTCGACTCCCTCCTGGTCAAGCTCACCTGTCGAGGCCGCGACTTCGACACCGCGGTCCGGCGGGCCCGTCGCGCCGTGGCCGAGTTCCGCATCCGGGGCATCTCCACCAACATCCCCTTCCTCCAGGCGGTACTGGAGGACGAGGACTTCCGGGCCGGCCGGGCCACCACCTCCTTCATCGAGGAACGCCCCCACCTGCTCACGGCCCGCCCCTCCGCGGACCGGGGCACCCGACTGCTCACCTACCTGGCCGACGTGACGGTGAACGAGCCGCACGGCCCGCGCCCCTCGTTGATCGACCCCGCCACCAAGCTCCCCGACGTCCCCCAGGGCACACCGCCCGCCGGTTCCAAGCAGCTCCTGGACGAGCTGGGGCCGGAGGGGTTCGCCCGTCACCTGCGCGAGTCCCCCACCCTGGGGGTCACCGACACCACCTTCCGCGACGCCCACCAGTCCCTGCTCGCCACCCGGGTCCGGACCCGCGACCTGCTCGCCGCCGCCCCCGCCGTCGCCCACACCCTGCCCGAACTGCTCTCCCTGGAGTGCTGGGGCGGGGCCACCTACGACGTGGCGCTGCGCTTCCTCGCCGAGGACCCGTGGGACCGGCTGGCGGCGCTGCGCGAGGCGGTGCCCAACATCTGTCTCCAGATGCTGCTGCGCGGCCGTAACACGGTCGGCTACACGCCCTACCCCACCGAGGTGACCGACGCCTTCGTCCGCCAGGCCGCGGCGACCGGTGTGGACGTGTTCCGGATCTTCGACGCCCTCAACGACGTCGACCAGATGCGGCCCGCCATCGACGCGGTGCGGGAGACCGGCACCGGGGTCGCCGAGGTCGCCCTGTGCTACACGGCCGACCTGTCCGACCCCTCCGAGCGGCTGTACACCCTCGACTACTACCTGAGGCTGGCCGAGCGGATCGTGGACGCGGGCGCGCACGTGCTCGCGATCAAGGACATGGCCGGTCTGTTGCGCGCCCCGGCGGCCCGACGCCTGGTCACGGCGTTGCGGCAGGAGTTCGACCTGCCCGTCCACGTGCACACCCACGACACCGCGGGCGGTCAGCTCGCCACCTACCTCTCGGCGGTCCAGGCGGGCGCGGACGCGGTGGACGGGGCGGTGGCGTCGATGTCGGGCACCACGTCGCAGCCGTCCCTGTCGGCGATCGTGGCCGCCTTCGACCACTCCGAGACCCCGACCGGGCTGTCCCTGGACGCGGTCAACGAGCTCGAACCGTACTGGGAGGCGGTCCGCCGCGTCTACGCGCCCTTCGAGGCGGGCCTGGCCTCGCCCACCGGGCGGGTCTACCACCACGAGATCCCCGGCGGCCAGCTCTCCAACCTGCGCACCCAGGCGATCGCGTTGGGGTTGGGCGACCGTTTCGAGGAGATCGAGGCGATGTACGCGGCGGCCGACCGCATGCTGGGCCGCCTGGTGAAGGTGACGCCCTCCTCCAAGGTGGTGGGGGACCTGGCCCTGCACCTGGTGGGGGCTGGGGTGTCCCCGGAGAAGTTCGAGGAGGCCCCGGACCGGTTCGACGTCCCCGACTCGGTGGTGGGCTTCCTCCACGGCGAGCTGGGGGTCCCCCCGGGCGAGTGGCCCGAACCGTTCCGGACCAAGGCGCTGCGCGGACGCGGCGGACCCAGGGAGACGGCGGAGCTGAGCGAGACCGACCGCGCCGGTCTGGTCGAGGAGCCCCGGTCGACCCTGAACCGACTGCTGTTCGCGGGCCCGACCAGGGAGTTCGAGGCGCACCGCGCGTCCTACGGCGACACCAGCGTGCTCGACAGCCGGGACTTCTTCTACGGGCTCCAGGAGGGCGAGGAGCACGTCGTCGACCTGGAGCCGGGCGTGCGTCTGCTCATCGGGCTCCAGGCGGTGAGCGAGCCGGACGAGCGCGGCATGCGCACCGTGATGACCACGCTCAACGACCAGCTGCGTCCGCTGCACATCCGGGACCGGTCGCTGACCTCCAACGTGAGCGAGGCGGAGAAGGCCGACCGTGACGATCCCTCGCAGGTGGCGGCGCCCTTCGCCGGGGTGGTCACGCCGGTGGTGTCCGAGGGCGACGTGGTCGGCGCGGGCGACACCGTCGCCACCATCGAGGCGATGAAGATGGAGGCCTCGATCACCGCGCCCCGCGACGGTGTGATCGCCCGGGTGGCGATCGACGGGGTCCGTCGCGTCGAGGGCGGCGACCTGATCGTCCGGTTGGGCTGATCCCTCGCCGGTGTCCCGGGGCCTCTCCCCCGGGACACCGGGACCTTCGGGGCTTTCGCGCGAGGCGGATCCACGCCAGACTGGCCTCCCCCTCGTTCCGGAACGGATCCCCATGGACCACACCTCCACAGTCCCCGAAGGCGTCGACGTCACCGCCCCGCACTCGGCGCGGGTGTGGAACCACTGGCTCGGCGGCAAGGACAACTATCCGGTCGATCGCGCGCTCGGCGACCAGATCCTGGCCATCCACCCCAAGATCGCCGTCGACGCGCGCGCCGGTCGGGCCTTCCTCGGCCGGGCCGTCACCCATCTGGTCCGGGAGGAGGGCGTGCGCCGGTTCCTGGACATCGGCACGGGGCTGCCCACCCAGCAGAACACCCACGAGATCGCGCAGGCCTCCGCGCCCGAATCCCGGGTGGTCTACGTCGACAACGACCCCATGGTGCTCGCCCACGCCCGCGCCCTGCTGGACGGAACCCCCGAGGGGGCCACCGAGTTCGTCGACGCCGACCTCCGCGACACCGGACGGATCCTGGCCGAGGTCGAGGCGCTCCTCGGGCTCGACCGGCCGATCGGGGTGTCGATCATCGGAACCCTGGGACATGTGCCCACGTTGGAGGAGGCGCGCGAGATCGTCCATGCCTACATGGACGCCCTGCCCTCCGGGAGTCTGCTGATGGTGGCCGACGCGGTCCTGCCCGAGCGGGGGAGCGCGATGGAGGCCCTGGACGAGTGGAACAAGGAGGCCGCCCTGGCCTACCGGGGCCACACGCGAGAGGGGTTCGCCTCCTACTTCGAGGGGCTGGACCTGCTCGATCCCGGTGTGGTCCCCTGCCCCTCGTGGCGCCCCGACCCCCTGGACCTCGGCACCGCCCCGGACACCGACATGTACGCCGCCGTGGCCCGCAAACCCTGAGCCGGCAGGGCCCGTCCCCGACGTGACGGAAAACCGGAGGCGCGAAGGGAGCCGGGGTCCGTAATGTGGGTATGGACCCGGTCCCGCGGGTCCTCCCATGATGGAAGGAGCCCGCCTTGACCGACACACCCGAACGCGCCCTGGTGGTCATGGCCCACCCCGACGACGCCGACTTCTCCTGCGCCGGCACGGTCGCCCTGTGGACCGACGCCGGTACCGAGGTGGTGTACCTGATGGTCACCGACGGCGAGGCCGGCGGGGACGAGCTGACCCTGGACAGCGCGGAGATCGGGGCCATGCGGCGTGAGGAGCAGAGACGGGCCGCCGCCGAGGTGGGGGTGAAGGACGTACGCTTCCTCGGGTATCCGGACGGTCGCGTGGAGGCCACGTTGGACCTGCGCCGCGACATCTCCCGGGTGATCCGCCAGGTCCGCCCCCAGCGCGTGATCATCCCCTCCCCGGAGCGCGACTGGGACAGCGTCGCCGCCAGCCACCCCGACCACATGGCCACCGGCGAGGCCGCGATGAACGCGGTCTTCCCGGACGCGCGCAACCCGCACGCGCACCGGGAGCTGCTCGCCGAGGAGGGGCTGGCCCCGTGGACCGTCTCCGAGGTGTGGGTCATCGGCGGCCCCGGGCACCACACGGACATCACGGAGGTCTTCGAGCGGAAGGTGGCCGCGCTGGCCGCGCACGAGAGCCAGATCTCCGACATCGCCGAACTCGAACCCATGCTGCGCGAGTGGATGGGTGCCAACGCGGCCGGGGCGGGCCTTCCCGAGGGCTCCCTGGCCGAGGTGTTCAGGGTCGTGAACACCGCCTGAGCCGGGCGGCGGACCCGAGGCGAGACCGGGTCCGCCGTTCCGTTCCCTCGGTGCCACCCTGGCCATCACATACCCCCATGGGGTATCTTTCGGCCCAGGGTTCCTCACCGAGGGGCCGGAGCCACCGCACGCGAGGGAAGGTCGGGGATCCCGATGAACGACCGACACCGGACACTGGCGCGTATCGCCCTGGCCGGGGCGCTCGCCGCGGCCCACGAGGCGCTGCGCTCGGCGCCCTCCCCGGGGGAGGGCGCGCACGACCGGGATCGTCTCCTGGCCACCGCCCGCTGCCTGGTCGACTGCCTGCGCCAGGGCGATGGAGGACGGAGCACGGAAGCGGTCTGCCGAGGCTGACCCCTCCGTCTCACCCCCTCCCGGAGGTCGCCCGCCAGAGGGCGACCGTCTGACCGAGGGCCAGGCCGGTGACGGCCACCGCGTAGCCCGCCCACACCAGGACCGGGCCGCCGAGCCCGGCCAGGGGGAAGGCCGCGCACACCAGCGCTCCGTAACAGAACGCGAAGACGTACAGGGACGGCATCGTCCGGCGCAGGGCCACCAGCCCCATCCCGGAGACCACCTGGACGTTGTCTGCCGCCGCGCCTGCGGAGGTCGATGATCGGCCGGCCACCAAGGCAAGGAGAAACAAGGAAGGGGGCGTGTCGGCGACCGCCTATCCTCGAACCGTGACCGAGACACGTGAGGCGCTCGGAGCGGTCGAGGCCGCGGCCCGGATCGTCGAGGTCCTCGGGGCGGGCCCCACGACCGTGCTGACCGGCGCGGGGATCTCGACCGACTCGGGGATCCCCGACTACCGAGGGCCCGGCTCCCCGCCGCGCAGACCCATGACCTACCAGGAGTTCGTCGGCGACGCGGCGTTCCGACGGCACTACTGGGCCCGCAACCACATCGGGCTGCGGCATATGACACGTACCCGACCCAACGACGGCCATCTCGCCCTGGCCGAGCTCCAACGGGCCGGGGCCGTGGGCGGGATCATCACCCAGAACGTGGACACCCTGCACGAGGCGGCGGGCAGCAGCCCGGTCATCGACCTGCACGGCCGCCACGACCGGGTCGTCTGCCTGGACTGCCGGACGGTGAGCGACCGAGCGGCGTTGGCCGAACGCCTGGAGGAGCTCAACCCGGGGTTCGCCGACGAGGTGGACGACGTGGAGATCGCCCCGGACGCGGACGCCGTCCTCGCCCGGACCGAGCACTTCCGGGTGGCCGACTGCGCCGACTGCGGCGGGATGCTCAAGCCCGACATCGTGTACTTCGGGGAGAACGTCCCCAAGCCCCGGGTCCTGGAGGCCTACGCGATGGTCGAGGCGGCGCGGGCCCTGCTGGTCGTGGGATCGTCGCTGACCGTCTTCTCCGGCCGCAGGTTCGTCAAGCGCGCCATCGAACTGGGCCGACCGGTGGTGATCCTCAACCGCGGGGAGACCCGCTGCGACGACCTCGCGACCCTGACCGTCGACCAGGGCTGTTCCGAGGTCCTGCGCGCCCTGGCCGAGGCCCGCCGCCCCTGAGGCGGGGCTCAGGCCCCGAACGCCAGACTCGCCCCCAAGGCGATCATGACGACCGCGATCAGGCCGTCCAGCACCCGCCAGGCGGCGGGGCGCGCGAAGACCGGCCGCAACAGACGGGCGCCGAAGCCCAGCGCGAAGAACCAGACGAGGCTGCCGGTCACGGCGCCGCCCGCCCACCACCAGCGGGCCTCTCCGACCTGCTGGTTGGCGACCGACCCCAGGAAGACCACCGTGTCCAGGTAGACGTGCGGGTTGAGCCAGGTCAGGGCGAGGGTGGTCAGCACCGCGGCGCCCAGGGTGGTGGAGGTCCGGGTGCCGGCCCCACGGACGATCGTGGTGGTGCCCGTGCCGCCCTCCGAGCCGCCGCCGAGGCGTTCCGGCTCCTCCTCCCCCGTCGGTACCAGAGCCTGGCCGGGCCCCGGGCGCAGGGCGCGGCGGGCCGCCATCAGCCCGTACACGACGAGGAAGCCCGCGCCGAGGAAACGGATGACCGTCAGGGCCTCGGGCATGGCCCTGATCAGCCCTCCGATGCCCACCACCCCGGCGAGGATGAGCACGGCGTCGGAGAGCGCGCAGATCAGGACCACGGTCAGCACCGTGCGGGGCGTCCCGTCGATACCGAGGCGGAGCAGGTAGGCGTTCTGGGCGCCGATGGCGACGATGAGGGCGAGTCCGGTCCCCGTCCCCAGAAGCGCGGGAAGCAGTGTTTCGTTCACCCTCCTCAGCCTTCCGCAACCACCCCATGCAGTAAAGCTAAACTTTCTTAGAACCCCTGAGAAAGGCTTAGGATGCCGTTCCAGTTCGACCACCTGCACACCCTGACCACCCTGGTCGACGAGGGCACCTTCGAGGCCGCGGCGCGACGTCTGCACGTGACCGCCTCGGCGGTCTCCCAACGGGTCCGGGCCATGGAGCAGCGCGCGGGCCGGGTCCTGGTCCAGCGGACCAACCCGGTGGAGCCCACCGAGGCCGGCGATGCCGTGCTGCGCTACGCCCGGCAGGTCCTGCTGCTGGATCAGGAGGTCCTCTCCGAACTACGGCTCGGCGAGGACGAACACCGTCACCAGGTGCCGCTCGCGGTCAACGCCGACAGCCTCGCCAGCTGGTTCCTGGAGGCGCTGGCCGCCCTCCCCGCCGACCTGGGCGCGGTGTTCGAGATCCACCGCGAGGACGAGGAGCACACCACGGGTCTGCTCCGCTCGGGGCGGGTGATGGCCGCGGTCACCTCCACCCCCGACGCGGTCCAGGGATGTTCCGTGGAGGGGCTGGGGGTGATGCGCTACCAGGCGGTGTGCGCCCCCGACTTCGCGGAACGCCACGGGATCCACGGACCGGAGGACCTCGTCGACGTCCCCGTGGTCGACTTCGACCGCAAGGACGACCTTCAGGACCGGTTCCTGCGCGACCTCACCGGCCGGGGATCGTCCGGCCCCCGACACCACGTCCCCTCCTCCGAGGGCTTCGCCCGGGCGGTCCTACTGGGGCTGGGGTGGGGCGCCGTGCCCGAACTCCAGTGCGCCGAGGACCTGGAGAACGGGCGCCTGCTGGCCATCGCCCCGGATCACCCGGTGCTGGTCCGACTGTTCTGGCAGCGATGGAACCTGCGCTCGCCCCTCCTGGACGAGGTCACCGAACGGGTCCGGGCGGGCGCGGCCCGCCACCTGAGCCCCATGTCCAAGCCCCGGGGCGCCTGAGCGAGGGGGCGACCCCCTGTCTCAGGGCAGGCGGGCCAGGTCCCGCTCGGTCACCAGACCGTAGTGGAGCGCCTTCTCGGTGAGCACGTCCGCCCGCCAGTCACGCCCCTGCCTGGCCTCCTCCGGCTCCACCTGGAACTTGTTCTTGAGCAGGTAGTCGATGTGGGAGTTGACGGCGGCCTTGGACAGCCCCAGCCGTTCGGCGACCTCGGTCTGGGTCGGGATGACCCTGCTCCCGGGGTTGCGCAGGCGCGGCTCGCAGAAGGCCACCAGCACCCGGTAGTAGGTGTGCAGTCGGTCGATCCGGAAACTGCGCAGGTCGGTGCGCTCGTCGAAGGTCTCGTCCGCCTCGCCGAAGGGGGCCGTCTCGTCGGGCACCAGGACGCTGCTACAGGCGGCCGGGGCCATCACGAGGAAGCCGTGCTCCCCTTGGGCGCCGGGCACCAGGACCCGGGAGGTCTCGAAGGGCACCAGCATGCCCTGGGTGTGCGGCGGCACCTGGATGTACCCGGCCAGGCGTTCGGTGTTCTCCACCAGATAGGACTTGGTGGGGCTCAGGTTGGTGATCCGCCAGTGGTCGCCGTACGAGGAGATCTCCCCGGCCAGACGGGAGACGGCCCGATCCTCGGTGGCCAGGAGGATGTCGACCTTGCGGTTGCGTCCACCCCGGCCGAAGGTACGGTTCTCCCCCGGTTTCAGGTGGTGGGTGTCCATGGGGGTATCGCTGTCGTAGTCCTTCTGGACCGTGACGACCTGGTCGGACACGGGGGAATCGAAGCGGAAGGGGTGCAGGCTCATGCCGCCTCCGGGAGAGCTGGGGAGGAACCGCGCGGGGAACCGGTTTCCTCCGGCAGGATACTGCTTCCGGACCGGCCCGACGGTGCTCCCGGTGCGGCCGTGCTCACTCCTCGTAGAGGGCGTCGATCTCCCCGGCGTAGCGTTCCGCCACCACGCGGCGACGGATCTTGAGGGAGGGGGTCAGCTCCCCGCTGCCCGGACCCCACTCACCCGCCAGCAATCGATGGCGTTTGACCCGTTCGGGGCGGCTGAGTCGGGCGTTGGCGGCCTCGACGGCGCGTTCGACCTCGGCGACGATCTCCGGGTGCCCGGCCGGATCCGGCCCCGGGTCCACCCCGCGCGACACCGCCCACACCGGGGTCACCTCGGGGTCCAGGACCAACAGGGCGACCGGATAGGGACGTCCGTCACCGTGCACGAAGGCCTGGCCGATCAGAGGATGCTCCTTGAGGGCGTTCTCCACCAGCGCCGGTGAGACGTTCTTTCCCCCCGAGGTGACGATGAGCTCCTTCTTGCGGTCGGTGATCCACAGGAACCCGTCCTCGTCCACACGACCGACGTCGCCGGTGGCGAACCAGCCCTCGTCGTCGACGGCCGGATCGATCGTCCCGTCCTCGCGCAGGTAGCCCTCGAAGAGCGAGTCACCGCGCAGGAACACCTCGCCGTCCTCGCCCGTACGGAGCTCGATCCCGGGCAGGGGACGCCCCACCGAACCGAGCCGGAACCCTCCGGGCGAGGGGACGTTCATGGTGGCCACCCCCACGGACTCCGTGAGCCCCCACGCGTCCATGATCACGACCCCGAGGCCCGCCCAGAAACGGACCAGGTCGGGGGGCAGGGGCGCCGAGGCGCCGGCGGCCAGGATCAGCCGATCGAGGCCCAGCCCGGCCAGGAGGGGGGTGAGGACCTCGGCCCGGGCCCGCCGGTAGCCCTCCTCCAGCTCTTCGGGGACCGTGTCGCCGCGTTCGACGTGGGCCAGTCGCTCGGTCGCGATCCGGCGGGCGGCGTCGACGGCGGCCCGTTCGTCCTCGGACAGACCGGCCATCACCAGTCGGACCGCCACGGCGAGCTTCTCCCACACCCGGGGCACCCCGAGGAAGTGCGGAGGGCGGACCCGGGCCAGGGTCGCGGGCAGGTCGGCGAGTTCGGGGCACATCCACACGTGGGAGGCGCGCAGGAGCGGCAGGTACAGGCCCAGGACGCGTTCGGCGATGTGGGCCGGCGGCAGATAGCAGACGTGGTCGGGGTGGCCGGGAACGCCCACGCTCCGGTCCAGCGCGATGGCCTGGGCCAGCACGGCGCGGTGGGTGATGGCCACCCCCTTGGGGGCTCCCGTGGTGCCGGAGGTGTGGATGACGGTGGCCAGGTCGTCGGGGCCCGGCTCGTGGAGGCCCTCCGTTCCCCGAGTGCCCGGGGTCCCGACCAGGTCCTCGTAGGAGAGGTGGCCGTGTTCGAGGTCGGGCCCGTCGACCACGACGAGGAACTCCAACGGCGTGGCCGGGTCCCTCAGGAGGGGCTCCCATACGGCGGCGACCGTCGGGTTCTCGACCACGGCCAGACGTGCCCGCCCGTGGCGGGCGATGTGGGCGATCTGCTCCGGGGCCGAGGTGGAGTAGACGCTGCCGGGGACCGCCCCGGCGTGGAGCAGGGCCAGGTCGGCGAGCCAGTGTTCGGGCCGGTTGCCCATCATGAGCAGCGCGCGATCCCCGGGACGGATCCCGAGATCGATCAGGCCCGCGGCGAGCGAGGTGACGGTGGCGTGGACCCGTTCCCAGGTGAGGGTGGTCCGCCCCCGACCGTCTCGGGAGGGGCCGGACAGGGCGGGGAGGTCGGGGTGTTCGCGCGCGTTGCGGCGAAGGAGGTCGACGAGGGTGAGGTCGTTCGCGGTTCCGGGAGGGAGGGTCATGGATACTCCTGGACGGCTTCCTCGGAGGGCGACCGGGGTTCACGGAATCCTAACCATCTCCCACCAGGAGGGAAAGGCCTCCCTTTCCCGCCCCTACCGGGGAATCCCCCGCCCCTCACGGCGGTTCGCGAACAGAACGGACAGGCCCGTGGCGTGGGACGACCGTTCGACGGACGGGTGAGGGCGCGACCGAACGGGTACGCGCTCGAACAAGGAGGTGGGATCGATGTCAGGAGCGGCCCTGTTCGGCGTACTGCTCTCCCTGGCCATCCCCATCGCCATCATCCTCATGGTGTTGGGGATCTTCCGGATCGTCCAACGCCAGGCGGAACAGCCCGGATACCCTTCCGAGGAACCGGACGAGAAGGACGACGAGGGACCGACCGAGAACGGCGACGAGGAGAAGCGGGAAGAGCCGCCGGAACCCTAGGGATCATGAGGAACGGGCGCCGGTGCGAGCACCGACGCCCGTCGAACGCGGGACGATCACCCCATGAAGTCGGTCGCCCTCCGCCAGATGTTGATGTCGGAGTCGACCGCCCAACGGTCGATGTCGCGCAGCTCCTCGTCGGTGAAGTCGGTGTTCTCCACCGCGACGAGGTTCTGTTCGAGCTGCTCCACGCTGGAGGCGCCGATCAACGCGGTGGTGACCGTACGCGGCCCCTGGTCGCGCAGCACCCACGCGATCGCCATCTGGGCCAGGGTCTGGCCACGACGCGAGGCGATCTCGTGGAGGGCCCGCGCCCGCTCCAGGACCGGTTCGGTGAGCATGTTGTCCCGCCAACTGGGACGCCCCACCCCGGCCCGGGAGTCGGCGGGCACGGTGCCGTCCAGGTAGCGGTCGGTGAGCAGACCCTGGGCCAGCGGGGAGAACGCCACCACGCCCATGCCCTTGTCGGAGGCGACGTCCAACAGCCCGTCCTCCACCCAGCGGTTGAGCATCGAGTAGGAGGGCTGGTGCGCGATCAAGGGCGTACCGAGATCGTGCATGATCTCCGCGGCCAGCCGGCTGAGCGTGGGCCCGTAGGAGGAGATGCCCGCGTACATCGCCCGCCCGGACACCACCGCGTGGTGGAGGGCCATCAGGGTCTCCTCCAGCGGGGTGTCCGGGTCGGGACGGTGGCTGTAGAAGATGTCGACGTGGTCGAGCCCCATCCTCTCCAGGGAGCGGTCGAGCGAGGACAACAGGTACTTGCGCGACCCGCCCTGCTGGTGCGGGCCCGGACCCATGACCCATCCGGCCTTGGTCGTGATGACCAGTTCGTCCCGGTAGGGCTTCAGGTCCCGGGCCAGGATCCGGCCCAGGTTCTCCTCGGCCGAACCGGGCGGCGGGCCGTAGTTGTTGGCCAGGTCGAAGTGGAAGACGCCCAGGTCGAAGGCGCGCCGGAGGATCCTCCGCTGCCCCTCGAAGTCCCGGTCCCCACCGAAGTTCTGCCACAGGCCCAGGGAGATCCTGGGCAGGTTCAGCCCGCTGTTCCCACAGGACCCGTACTCCAGCCTCTCGTACCGGTCCTCGCTCGCCACATAGGTGCTCAACGCCCGCTCTCCTTCTCGGCTAGTCGATGGTGAGTTCGCCCATCCGGTCCCAGCCCTCGCCCTCGACCAGGCGGCTGACGATCAGCGGGGTCTCGGTGAGCAGCGGCTTCATCGCCGCGAGCCCGTCCCGGAAGTGGTCGCTGTTCACGTGGGCCTCGGCGGCGTCGTCCTTGAACGCCTCGATGAGCACGAACTCGTTCTCACGCTCGACGCTACGGGACCACTCGAACCACAGGTTGCCGGGCTCGGCCCGGGTGGCCGCGGTGAAGTCGGCGACCGAGTCGAGGAAACCGTCCCCGACCTCGGGCTTGACGCGGAACTTGACGACGATGAGGATCATCGCGCACCTCACTTCTCGTTGGAACACGGGCACCCGGTCGTTCCGTGCCCGCCGGTCACCACTCTTCCAGAGCCGGAGCGTCTCGGGCCCCGCCGAACGCCCCGGCGCGGTGTTCGTCCGATCACCCGGGCCCGTGGCCCCGATCGCCCCCGCTCACGCGCCTCCGAGGGAGAGCCCGGGAAGACGGGTGGCCCGCCATTCGCCGTCCTCGGACTCGCGCATCTCCAGGGCGCCGACCTCCTCGTCCGGATGGACGAGGGTGACGACCACGACCTCGACGCCGCCGTCCAGCTCGCTCTCGGTGGTGATCTCCTCGATCTCGACGTCCTCGGCGTCGGGGAGGCCCGCCGCGTACTCGGGGAAGGCCTCGACGCAGTCATCCGACCCCTCGCTCAGGGCGGCGACGGCCTCCTGCGCGGAGACGTCCATGAAGGCGCAGGCCGCCTCGGCGTCCTCGGCGTTCAGGGAGGCGACGAACCCCTCCGCGACGGTTCGCGCGGCCGCCTCCACCTCGGCGACGTCGTCGGGCGCCGCGGCCTCCGCGGAGGTCCCCTCCTCCGAGGGGTCCGACTCCGCCTCGCCGCACGCGGTCAGGGCCAGGGCCAGGGGCAGGGAGCACAGCAGGAAGCGTCGCACGGGAAGGCCTTCCGGAAGGGGGGGGGTTCGTCTCGATCGCACCCTAACGGTCCGGAGAGAGGTCTTGTTCGTGGGGAAGGCCTCTGATGGGATGGAGGAAGGTGACCGGGGTCACGGTCGCCGTCTGGCGCACAGAGCACGCGCGGGCGTGCCCGTTCGACTCCGTCGTGCGTCCGCGCCGGAGGTGACATGACGTACCGATGGCAGGAGGCCGCCGCCCCCGAGGTCCTCCGCGCGGGGCCGCCCCCACGGCCGCTCCCACCGGTCTCCGAGCTGGTCGACGAGGTGCTGGCCGAACTCGCGTACACGGCGAGGGGCCACCCTCACCCCCTGGAACATCTGGAGGAGACGCGACGGGTGCTCACCACGGCCCTGCGCGCCTTCCTGGACCGGGTCGAGCACGGCCCCACCCCGGAGAACCGTGACGCCCTCGTCCGCGTCTTCCGTGCCTTCGGCGCCGACGAGGCCGGGCGGGGCCGCACCCTGGAGTGCCTGCACCACGGGATGCGCGTGGCCGCCGCGGTCACCTGGCGGCGGGTGGCCGGCTCCGGGGCGGTCTCCCCCGACCGCATGGCCGCCCTGGGAGACGAGGTCTTCGCGTTCCAGGAGGAGGTCTCGGCGGCGGCCTCGGAAGGGTACGCCCGGGTGCGCGAGGCCGGGGTGGAGGAGCTGCGCCGCCGTCGCTCCCGGCTACTGGAGGTGCTGCTGGGCGAGTCCGGGACGGCCCCGACCCCGGGCGCCTTGGCGACCCTGGCCCGCTCCGCACGGTGGCGGGTCCCGGAGCGGGTGGCCGTCGCGCTGTTGTACCGCGAGGACGTCGAGGGCCCTTCGGCCCCGGCGCCGCCGTCGGACGTGCTGGTGGACCTGGAACGGGCGGAGCCGTGCGCCCTGATACCCGACCCGGAGGGGCCCGGCCGGCTGCGCTCCCTGGAACGGTCCCTGCGCGGCTTCGGCGCGGTCATGGGACCGACGGTGCCGATCATCGAGGCGTCCCTGTCGCTCTCACGCGCCCGGGAACTGGCGGAGCTGGTGCGCTCGGGCGCGATCCCGGGCTCCGGACTCTCCCGGTGGGACGACCACCTGTCCGAACTGCTGTTGTCCCGGGACACCGCGTTGGTCGCCGCGATGGCCCGCCGGCTCTTGGCTCCCCTGCGGGGGATGCGGGGACCACAGCGGGACCGGATGGCCGACACCCTGCTGGCCTGGCTGGAATCGGGCTTCAACGCCAACGAGGCGGCCGAGCGTCTGCGCATCCATCCACAGACGGTGCGCTATCGGATGCGGCGCCTGGAGGAACTGTTCGGAGCCCGACTCCGCGAACCGGACACACGCTTCGAACTGGGGCTGGTGTTGCGGGCCCGACGACTCCTGGGCCCGTTGGAGTGAGGCGATACGGTGCCGGACTCTCCCATCGTGCTCCGCGCCCCTCCCCTTCCAGGGGCGTATGTTCGTAGCGGGCCCGATCACGGGCCGGTACGCACATCCACGAGAACCAAGGAGGCCATCGTCGTGGCCACGCCACCCTCCCCTTACGACTTCCTGCCCCCGGTCGCCTCGTTCACCGTCACCAGCACCGACGTCGCCGACGGGAAGACCCTGCCCACGGCCCAGGTCAGCGGGATCATGGGCGCGGGAGGACAGGACGTCTCGCCGCAGCTGTCCTGGAGCGGCTTCCCCGAGGAGACGCGGAGCTTCGCCGTCACCTGCTTCGACCCCGACGCCCCCACCGCGAGCGGGTTCTGGCACTGGGTCGTGTGCGACATCCCCGTCGACGTGACCGAGTTGGCGGCCGACGCCGGCAACGGTTCCGGCCTGCCGGAACAGGCCGTGACCCTGCGCAACGACGCCGGAGGCCACCGTTACATCGGCGCGGCCCCGCCCGCCGGGCACGGCCCGCACCGGTACATCTTCGCGGTGCACGCGGTGGACGTGCCCAGCCTGGGCCTGGACTCCTCCGCGAGCCCGGCCTTCCTGGGCTTCAACCTGTTCTCGCACGCTCTGGGCCGGGCGCTCATCACCCCGGTCTACGAGCAGGGCTGAGGCCTCTCACCGGTGGAGACGCCACGAGGGTGGGGAACGCACGCGCTCCCCACCCTCGACCCTTTTCCTCCCGGGGTCGTTGGATACACGCGCGAGAGCCGGGTTCGGTTGTCCCGTGAGCCGGATCCGGCCAAACAGGGGTCGCCGCGAGCCCCTTCGGTCTACGCTCGGTCCATCCCCACCACACCGATCCGACGAACGTCTGGAAGGGTTGACACCGGTGGCACAGAAGGCTTCGGATGACTCGGGAGAACCGACGGTCATCGTGACGACGGCGGGCTCGGCCCCGACCCCGGGGACCATCCTGCGCCTGCGCGAGCAGGGTTTCCGTGTGGTGGCCACCGACGTGGACCCGACGGCCCCGGGGCTGTACCTGGCCGATCGCGGCCACCTGGTGCCCCCGGGCGACAGCGACGCCTTCCTCCCCCGGATGCGGGCCCTGTGCGAGGAGGAACGCGCGGTCGCCGTCATCCCCCTCGTGGACGAGGAGCTGCTCCGGATCGGCGAGCTGGCCGAGGACGGGATCGCCGTCCTGCTGCCCCGGGCCGGGTTCGTGACGACCTGCCTGGACAAGTACGTCCTGACCCGGAGGCTGGAGGAGGCCTCGATCGGGGTGCCGCGCACCTGGTCGGCCTCGGAGTGGCCCGCCGACGCGATCGAGGACGCCCCCGGCGGTCTCATCGTCAAACCGCGCAGTGGTCGGGGCAGCCGCGGTGTCACCATCGTCGACTCCGTCCGAGACCTGGCCGGGGCGATCTCCGAGAGCGGATACGCCGCCGACGAACTGATCGTCCAGGAACGCGTCACCGGCCCCGAGTACACGGTGTCGGTGGTCGTCTGGCGCGACGGCGAGGTGCAGGCGGTCGTCCCCAAGGAGGTCCTCCTCAAACAGGGCGTCACCAAGTACGCGGTGACCCGGCGCCACGCCGAGGTGGTCCGTACCTGCGTCGCCGTCCAGGAGGCGCTGCGCGCGGACGGGCCGTTCAACGTGCAACTGTGCCTGGACGCCGAGGGACGACCCCGGATCTTCGAGATCAACCCCCGCTTCTCCTCCACCGCCGCGCTGACCACCGCGGCCGGGGTGGACGAGATCGCCGGGCTGCTGCGCCAGGCCCTCGGTTCGGGAGGGCGGCTCACCGACGACTGGCGGGAGGGCGTGACCATGGTCCGACGGTGGACCGACGAGTTCCTCGACGAGGAGCGCTTCGCCTCGCACGGGCTCTCCCCCGCGCCCCTGCCCACCCGGAACGGCGAGGGCCTCGTCCTGCCGGGGACCACGATCCCCGGCCCCGCGGCCCCGGTGCCCCCGGCGCGTACGCGATGAGCGGCCGTCACCCGCTCTCGGAGGCGGTGGCCGAGGCGGTCACCGAGGTCGGCGCGCTCCTGCGCGAACGGCGCGGCGCCCCGGGCGCGCTCGACGGGGTCTGGCGGGGCTCCCAGTTCAAGGCGGAGGCCGACGCCCTGGCCCACCGCGAGCTGTCCGCGCGCCTGTCCCGGATCGACGGACGGATCCCGGTGGTGAGCGAGGAGGACCCCGACTCGCTGTCGCGGAGCCGGCCGGAGCGGTACTGGCTGATCGACCCGATCGACGGGACCGCCAGCTACGTTCACGGCTTCGACGGGTACGTCACCCAGGCCGCCCTGATGATCGGGGACCGGCCCGAGGTGGCGGCGGTCTACGCCCCGCAGCTCGACACCCTGTACACGGCCGTGCGCGGGCTCGGGGCCCGACGCGACGGGGTGGAACTGCCCCGTACGGCCACGACCGCGCCGGGCGAGGGGGTCCTCACCGACAACACCCCCGAACCCTCCGGGATCGCACGGCGGGTCTACGACCACTTCGGCTACGGCTCCTATCTGGAGAGCGGCAGCATCTCGTTGAAGCTGTGCCGGATCGCCGGGGGCGAGGCCCATCTGTTCGTCAAGGACGTCCCGGTGCGCGACTGGGACGTGGCCGCCCCCGATCTCGTCCTGTCCGAGGCGGGCGGCCGGGTGACCCTGCTGGACGGTTCCGCCTTCACCTATCGGGGCCCCTATGAGCACACCGGTCTGGTGGGAGCCGCCGACCCGTCCACCTGCCGCGCCGTGGCCCACTGGGCGGGCTCTCCACCTGCGAGGACAGGGGCCGAGGAGAGGTCCCCGGAAGGCTCCGGGAATCGCTCTCCGTGAGCTCTTTCGCGTGCCGTCCGCGCCACGTATCGTGTGGTCACCGACTCGCGCCTCAGGGGGTGGGAAATGGAGGTCCGACGTCTGCCGGCGCACTTGATGCGCGCCTCGGACACCGACCGCGATCTGACGATCGAACGTCTGGCCGTGGCCTTCACCGAGGGCCGACTCGACCACGACGAGTACGAACGTCGGGTGGGCGAGGCCCTGAACGCGGTCCTGGTCGGTGAGCTGCGCTCCCTGACCGCCGACATCCCGGCCCCCGCCCTCGTCGTTCCCGCACCGCGACCGCATCGGGAACGGGAGCGTCCCTCTCGGCCCACGCCGACGGGCCGGGGCCCGGCCCGCTCCGAATGGGGCGAGGAGTGGCGGTGGTGGTCGGGGGCCGGGGTGCTGCTGACCGCCATGTGGGCGACGGCCAGTCTGGTGGGCGGTGAGCTCATCCCGTACTGGCCGCTGGTCCCGCTGGGGATCTGGGCCGCGGTCCTGCTGGCCTCGGCCATCTGGCCCGGCGACGCCGAACCCCCGGCCTAGGGGTTCCAGGGGCTCGGAGGTCAGCCGACGGCGTGGAGCCAGCGGACGGGGGCGCCGTCGCCCGCGTAGCGGAAGGGTTCGAGTTCCTCGTCCCAGGCGCGCCCCGTGAGTCGGTCGAGTTCCGCCGCGAGGTCTCCGCCCTCCACGGCGACCCGTTCCATGGCCGCGCGCAGGCGCCCCTCGGGCACGAGGACCTCTCCGGCGGCGCTGGTGATGGCGGTGAACACCCCGAGGGAGGGCGTGTAGCTGTAACGGACCCCGTCACAGCCGGGCGACCCCTCCTCGGTCACCTCGAAACGCAGGCGTTGCCACGCGTTCAACGCCGAGGCCACCTCTCCCGCGGTCCCCGCCCTTCCCTGCCAGTTGAGCTCGGCGCGGTGATGGCCGGGGGCCGCCGGTTGGGCGACCCAGTCGAGTTTCACGGGTACTCCAACGACACCCGCGACCGCCCACTCGACGTGTGGGCACAGCGCCGCGGGCGCGGAGTGGACGTACAAGACGCCACGTGCGGACACCGAACCTCCTGATACGAACGAGTGCGCTTCCCCGACGCCCTCGTACCACGAGAAGGTTGCATACCCGCTTGAACACCTTTTGCCCCATTGTGCCCCAATGGCACCCTGAGAACCATCTCGCACGCTGGTATTTTCCAGCGTTCCCACCATGCCCGGACCACACAGGGGCTAGCGTGTGCCCCAGGCTGTGACAGGGAGTCCGATCATAGTGGGGGCGGGTGTGCCAGACCAGTCTCGCGAAGACATCCCACCACCGAAACCCCACCACCGAACACCCCAAAAGGGCGGTTCAGGGCATGCTCTCACCACTTTTCGCCCGGTTCCGGCCACAATCGGCCCCGACCTCCCGCCGTGTTCCGACGCCGAACTCGTCCTGAGGGCCTGCAACGGCGACCCCCGCGCCTGGGAGGGGATCGTGGACCGGCACCTGCCCATGGTCAACCGGATCGCCCGCTCCTACGGGCTCTCCACCCCCGACCGGGAGGACGCGGTCCAGACCGTGTGGCTCAACCTCAACCGCCATCTGCCCCGACTGCGCTCCCCCCACCTGCTCCGCCCCTGGCTGCGCCGGGTGACCCGGAACGTGTGCGCGAGCCAGAGGGACCCGCTTCGACGAACGGTCCCGGTCGACCCCTCGGACCTGGCCGAGTACCCCATGCCCGAGCCCGACACCGAACACGAGTACCTGAGCAGGGAACGGCGCACCGAACTCCACCGGGCCATCGACGAACTCACCGACCCCGCCGACCGCCGTGTCGCCCGCTACTACCTGGACGACTCCCCCGACGCGGCCCCGATCACCCGACGCACCACCGCCGGCGAACGCAGGCACCTGTTCCGCCGGCTCCGCAGGTCCCTGGGCGTGGTGCCGACCCCGGCGAAAGGCGTGCGCGACCCGTGAACGAATCCGAACCCGGGCGAGACGCCGCCTTGGCCGCCTTCGACCGCTCCCTCGACGGGGCCGCCCCCGCACCCGTCCTCCTCGGGGGCCGGGCGGAACCGGACTCCCTGTTCCGCGCCGGAGAGGACACGACCTCGACGACCCTGCGCATGGATCTCGACGGTCTGGTGATCGACGCGCTGATCCTGGCACGAGGGGATCTACGTTCCCTCACCGGTCTCGTCAGAGGGGAGTTCGATCATCTGGAGGTGCGGCTGTACCGCCCCTGGGGGTGTCCGCGCCTGTTCGTCACGGTCGACGGCGGCTTCCGGTCGGAGGGTCTTCGACGTGGGCCGGCCTCCCTGACCGTGGAGCGCCCGGGCCACCCGCCCGTGGCCGGCGACTGGTTCGTCCTCTGAGGAAGGGGCGTCCGAAACCGGGTGTGCCGGACGGTCCGCTTCAGAAGACCGTCCCCCTTTATCCGGACAACCGGAGATCCACCCTGGTCGGGCCGTCCACAGGCAGCACACGAACGCTTCCTCCCTCCCCTTCCCGCTGCTATCACTGAAGACGGTCGACCCCCTCGGTGAAAGGCGGCCGAACGTGTCCCCCTGCGCGTTCCCCGATCCCCCGCACACCCCCACCTCATCGCACGACGAACACGCGGTCCTGATCACCGCCCGCCCCCTGCTGTCCCGGATCTCCCTCGGGGTCGGGCTGGCCGGAGCGGGCCGCGTCGAGGAGGGCGTCACCCTTCTGGAGAACCTCCATCGGTCACTGCGCGGCCACCCCGTCTCCGAGATCCCTTCGGTGTTACCGGGCGTGCTCGTCGATCTGGGGCTGGCCCAGGCGCTGGCCGGCCGTTTCGGCGCCGCGGCCGAGCACCTGGATGAGGCCCGTTCCCTGGCCGCTTCCAGGAACCTCGTCCTGCTCGACACGGTGGCCCGTCAGAACCAGGGATGCCTGGCCCTGTACCGGGGCGAGACCGCCGAGGCCATCGGCACCTTCCGAGAGCTCGTACCGGTGGTCCCCGAGAGGCGACGCGAGGCGCTGCGCACCGACCTGGCCGAGGCCCTGCTCGCCGGCGGACTGATCGAGGAGGCGGGGCGCACCCTGGCGGAGTCGCCCTGGCGGGACGGGGAACCGGGGTCCGCCCGCACCCTGGTGGAGGCCGGGTTCCATCTGTCGTGCGGCGACCATCGGGCGGCCCTGCACCTGGCCCGTCGGGTCCGCCTGCGCACCGGGCGGGGCACGGCCTGGCACCGGCTCGCCTCCCGTCTGGAGAGGGTCGCCCTGCGAGCGCCCGGCCGTCCGACGGGGCGGGTCCGCGCGTCCTCGCCCTCCGAGCGAAGGCGGTCCACGGACCCGGGCCTTCCCCGGTCGGGTCCGGCGGCACACGATCTCCCTCTGGTGCGTGCCGGGTTGGAGCGGGCGCTGGCCCACGGCGACCCCTCGTCCGCGCTGGAATGGGCCGAAGGGCTCCGGCCGGCGGCGATGGCCCGCCTCCGCCGGGGGCGATCGGCCCCGCCCCCTCCGGGGACGGTGGACGAACCGGTGCGGGAGCGACTGTTCGCCTCCCTGGACGGGCGGGCCTTCGTGCACTACGTCGCGGCCGAACATCGGGCGCTGGCCCTGGTCGCGGTGGCCGGACGGGTCCACTCGGTCTCGTTGGGCCCGCTCCTACGGATACGTCGGCTGCTCGCCCATATGCGGTACATGTACACGTCGACGGTGACCGAGGAGGCTCCACCGCGTGTCCCGGCCGAGGTCGGCCGGGCCCTCCTCGATCCGATCCTGCCCCTCGTGGGCGCCCGGGCCCTGGTCGTCACCGGGGAGCCCTACCTCGGCGATCCGCCCTGGGGGCTGTTCCCCGGGGCGCGCGACCGCCCGATCACCGTGGTCGCCACGGCCCGGGCACGCGTGGAACGCTCCCCCGCCCGGGATCCGCGCCGCGTCCTGCTGGCCGCCGCGGCGGGCCCCGAGGGCGCGGGAACCGAGGTGCGCGCCCTGTCCGGGATCCACCCGGAGGCGCGGATCATGCGGAGCGTACGCAGGGGCCGGCTCCTGGCGGCCCTGGCGGGCGCGGACCTGGCCCACCTGGCCGGACACGGTCGCGTCGACGAGAACGCCCCGTTCCGCCCCCGGATGGAGCTGAGCGACGGTCCGCTCCTGCCCCACGACCTGACACGGCTCCCCTCGGCGCCGAGGACGGTGGTCCTGGCCACCTGCTGGGGCGGACACGGCTTCCTCTCCGGGCAGGGCGGACCGGGCGGGTTCGCCGGAGCCCTGACCTCCCTGGGCACGCGCACCGTGGTGGCGAGCCCGCTGCCGGTCCCCGACGGGCCCACCGGCGAGGCCGTGCACGACTTCCATCGGGCCCTGCGCGAAGGGACCGACCCGTCCGAAGCGGTCTCCGCGCATCTCGGACGGGTCGGTTTCTGCTGCTACGTCGGTTGAACGGCCCGGCTACCAGCCGCGCTCGCTCCACTCGGACAGGTGCGGGCGCTCCGCTCCCAGCGTGGTGTCCTTGCCGTGGCCGGGGTAGACCCAGGTGTCGTCGGCCAGAGCGCCGAACACACGCTCGGACACGTCGCCGAACAGGGTGCGGAAGTCCGCGTCGGACCAGGTCTTGCCGACCCCGCCCGGGAAGAGGCTGTCCCCGGTGAACAGGTGGGTGTGCCCCTCGGGGTCGTCGTAGCGCAGGGCGATCGATCCGGGTGTGTGGCCGCGCAGGTGGATCACGGTGAGCGCGCAGTCCCCGACGGGGACGGTGCTGCCGTGGGTGACGGGCTCGTCCACCGACACCGGAAGCTCGTCGGCGTCGTCGGGGTGGGCGACCGTGCGGGCGCCGGTCTGGCCCACGACCTCGGCCAGAGCCTGCCAGTGGTCCTGGTGGCGGTGGGTCGTGACCACGCGGGCCAGCCCGTCCTCCCCGATCATCTCCAGGACACGGTCGGGTTCGGCCGCGGCGTCGATGAGGACCGCCTCCCCCGTCGCGCGGCAGCGCAGGAGGTAGGCGTTGTTGTCCATCGGGCCCACGGCCAGCTTGGTGATCGTCAGATGCGGTAGTTGGCGCAGGTCGGCGGGGCCGCCGACCCTGGTATCTCCGGAGTAGCTCACCCGACCATTGTGACCTGTCGTGGAGAGCGGGTGTACCCAGGTCGACGACGGGCTCATCGAGACCAGCGGGGAGGGCGTTTCTCGAAGAAGGCCGTCCGCCCCTCGGCCGCGTCCTCACCGGCGAAGAACTCCGCCGAGAGCTCCCCCAGGCGGGCGAACTCGTCCGCGCGCCGCTCGGGAAGGATCCGCTCCCCGCCGGCGAGCTCGCCGATGAGCTTCTTGGTCCGGGCCAGCGCCTTCGGGGCGGCGGCCCGCATCCCCTGAAGCACGTTCTCCAGCTCCTCCTCCATCTCCCCTTCCGGAACCGCGCGGGTGAGGAGCCCGGCCTCGACCGCGGCCTCGGCGTCGAACACCTCGCCTGTGAGGAGGTAGCGGCTGAACTGGCGGGGGTGCATCCGCGCGGACAGAGGGAGGGAGATGATCGCCGGAACGACGCCGATGCGCACCTCGGTGAAGGCGAAGGTCGCCTCGGCGGGCGCCAGGGCGATGTCGGCTGCGGCGACCAGGCCGATCCCGCCCGCCCGCGCGGGACCGTTGAGGAGGGCCACCACCGGTTTGGGGCCGGCCATGATCCGCTCGAAGATCTCCGGCAGCTCGGGCGCGGGCTCGACCGGCTCCCCCCTGAGGGCGGCGCCGACCTCCTTGAGGTCCGCGCCCGCGCTGAAGACGGGGCCGGTGCCGGTGAGCACCACCGCGCGCACCTCGTCGTCGTCCATCGCCGCGCCGAGGGCCTCGAAGAGACCGGCGCGCAGCCGCGCGGACAGGGCGTTGCGGTTGCGCGGGGAGTCGAGGGTGATCGTGGCGACGGCCCGGTCGACGCTCGACCGCACGAGCGGGGTGTCGTCCGAGGGGGTCGCGGACGTCGGGTGCTGCGTCATCGCGGACTCGCCTTTCTCCGTTGGGCGCCCACGCCGGCCGAGATCACGGCGCGGAACACTCGTTCGACCCACGGTCCGTGGGTGTCGGGTGGATCACACGCTAGCGCTCCACGGCCCGCGGGCCCCACACCGACCCCGCACGCACGAGGGCCGGGGACCGTGACGGTCCCCGGCCCTCGTGTCCTCGGGTCACCTTCCCCGGGCCGCCCGCGACAACGCGTCCGAGAAGTGGAGCATCGAGGCGACGGCCTCGGCCCCGTCGGCCGCCTCACTGACCCTCAGGGTCAGGGGCTCGGCGGTGACGGCACCGGTGTAACCGTGGTCGAGCTCGCAGCTCTCGTCGGCGCAGGAGGCCGGTTCCAGGTCGATGTGGGCGACGGCACCCCAGTTCACCGACAGGTTGACGCTGAGCACCAGTTCGCTGGGGGTGCTCCCCGGCGTGTACTGGGCCGGGTTGGGCACCACCCGGGTCAGCGCCACGGACTGGACGTTGCCCAGTTGGATGCTGTCGGTGGTGGTGGAGGCGTGCGAGGCGCCGCCGGGCTCCGTCGGTGGGTGCTCGTCGGTGTGGCACACCACGAGCCGGGTCGCGGTCAACAGCATCACGGTGATGTGACGCCGCATCTCCATCGCCGGGTCGAAGGTCGCCTCGTGGTGCACGATGAACGCCTCGGCGTCCTCATCACCCAGGGTGGTGGCGACGGCGTCGATGACCAGAGCCGGGTAGTACCCGCTCCGTTCGATCTCCAGCCGCCAGTCCGTGGGCACGGCACGTGTTTTCCTCATACCTCTATCCTGCCCCCTTCCGGCGACACTTCGCGACCTGCCACCGAAACGGGAGACCCACTGCCGGATCAGAACGTCACCCCGCGCAACCTCCTGGGGCCGGAGTCCGGACGCACCTCGGGCGCCTCGCGCAGCCACATGCGGGCTCCGAGGACGTGGGCGCCGGTGGCGTTCACCAGAACCGGGTCCAGATCCACGTAACCGATCTCGGGGAAGGCCTCGACCAGGCGGGACACCCGGACCAGCAGCTCCTCCAAGGCCTCCACGTCGGGCTGTTCGGCCAGCGAGGTGGCGCCCGCCGGCAGTCCGAACAGCAGCGGGGCGGCCCGGACCGCGTGGATGAGGTCGGCCGCGTCCATGTCGGTCAGCGGGGCCAGCCGGAAGGAGCGGTCGTCCAACAGCTCTGCGGTGACGTCGGCCAGCCCGAAGGAGACCACCGAACCGAAGGAGCGGTTGTCGCCGGCGCGCACCACCGTGGGCACGCCCGGGGCCGCCATCCGCTGCACCACCAGCTCGGCTTCGCCGCCGAAGCGGTCGTACAGGGACAGGTAGGCGCTGCGCACGTCGTCGGGGGTGCGCAGGTCGGCGCGGACGAACGTGCCTCCGGCGCGGACCCGCAGGTCGGGGGCGTCGGCCTTGACCACCGCCGGGTAGCCCAGCTCTCCGGCGGCGACCACGGCCTCGTCGGCCGAGTGGACCCGGATATCGGGGTAGGCGGCGATGCCGTAGCAGGACAGCAGCTCGTGCGTGTCCTCGTTGGAGATCGCCGTCTCCTCGTCGTAGCGGCGTTCGCCGCCGAACCAGGCGACCTCGTCCTTGGCCGCGTCGGCCTTGGACAGGGCCCGGGAGACGACGGAGCGGGCGCGGGCGCCGTCGATGTCGGGCAGTTCGGGATGGCGACCGGGCTTGCGGTCGCGCCACTGGGCGTAGCGGGTGGCGTGGGCCAGGGCGCGCACCGCGTCCTCGGGCGCCGGGTAGGAGGGCACCGAGCCGGGCAGCGTCTGGCCGAGGTCGCCGACGTGGCGCAGTTCCTCGGGCAGCCCCTGGCGTGCCAGGTAGGTGGCGACGATGGGCTTGTCCGACTCCAGGGAGCGGGCGCGCAGGACCCGGGCGACGTCGTCGCCGATCGGTTGCAGGGCCGGGACGAACACCACCACGACCGAGTGCACGTCGTCGGCGGCCAGGGCGGTCCGGAGCGCGTTGTCGAAGTCCTCGGCAGTGGCCTGCGGACCCAGGTTGACCGGTTCGTGGGGCTTGAGCCCCTGACGCACGGCGGCGTCCTTGACCAACAGTTCCAGGGAGTCGGAGTTGCCGATGACGCCCACGCGCGGCCCCGCGGGCAGCGGCTGGTAGGCGAAGAGCTGGGCGGCGTCGAACATCTGCGTGATGTCGTCCACGCGCACCACCCCGGCCTGCTGGAACAGGGAGGTGACGGCGTAGTCGGGCAGGGCGAGCCCGCCCGCGGCGTGACCGGTGGGGGTGGCCTGCGCGGAACCTCCGCTGCGCACCGCCACGACCGGCTTCTGCTTGGCCAGACGCCGGGCCAGCCGGGTGAACTTGCGCGGGTTGCCCAGGGACTCCAGGTACTGGAGCACGACCTTGGTGGAGGGGTCCTCCTGCCAGTACTGCATGAGGTCGTTGCCGGAGACGTCGGCGCGGTTGCCCGCGGAGACGAAGGTCGACAGCCCCATCCCGCGTTCGGCGACCCGCTGGAGGATCGCCCGGCCCAGGGCACCGGACTGGGAGAAGAAGCCGATCGGCCCGGGGGCGGGCAGGTCCGGGGAGAGGGTGGCGTTGAGGGAGATCGCGGGATCGGTGTTGGCCACGCCCAGACAGTTGGGGCCCACCACGCGCATCCCCGCGGCACGGGCCGTGCGCACCAGCTCGTCCTGGCGGGCCCGACCCTCGGGGCCGATCTCACCGAAGCCCGAACTGACCACGACCAGACCGTGCACCCCCTTCTCCGCGCACTGCTCGACCACGTCGACGACCATGTCGGCGCGGACCGCCACCACCGCCAGATCGACCTGGTCGGGGACGTCCAGGATGGAGGGGTAGGCCCGCACGCCCACGACGGCCTTGGCCTCGGGGTGGACCGGGTAGACCGGCCCCTGGAACTCGCCGTTCAGAAGGTTGCGCAGCGCCGTCTGCCCGATGGTGTGGGCGGTGCGGCTGGCCCCGATGACCGCCACCGACTCGGGGAAGAGCAGGCGGGCTATGGACCGGGACTCGGCCCGCTGCTCACGGGCCCGCATGACCTCCTGGGAGCCGTCCGTGGGCTGAAGGTCCAGGGTCAGCCGGATGACGCCCTCGTCGAAGGTCTGCTGGGCCGTGTACCCGGCCTCACGGAAGACGTTGATCATCCGACGGTTCTCGGGCAGCACGTCGGCGATGAAACGGCGCATGCCGCGTTCGCGCGCGGCCGCCCCGATGTGCTCCAGCAGGACCGAGGCCAGGCCCCGACCCTGATGTCCGTCCTCCACGACGAAGGCGACCTCCGCCTCCTCCGGGGCGACCTTGTCGTAGCGCACCACGGCGACCAGGGAGTCGGAGATGGTGGCGACCAGGGCCACACGGTCCTCGTAGTCGACCGTGGTGAAACGTTGGACGTCACGGTCGGAGAGTTTGGGGTAGGGCGCGAAGAACCGGTAGTAGATGGTCTCCGGCGAGAGCCTGGAGTGGAACTCGCGCAGCAGGTCGGCGTCGTCAGGGGTGATGGGGCGCAGGTGCGCGGTGCCTCCGTCGGTCAGAACGACGTCGGCTTCCCAGTGGTTCGGGTAGGACTGCACGACTGTGAGACTAGACGACAAACGGCCGAATCCGGAGAAAGTCCATGCGGTCCGTCTGAAATCACCGCCCCACGGCCGGTTCGTGGGCGCCGGTTCCGCCCGACTCCGCATACTCTGTTCCAGTGGGTCCCAGGACCCGACGGCGCCGACGTTCCCGCGTACCGGAGCGCTGTCACTTCGTTACCCGACCCTGATCGTTCACCTGTTAACGTCGGGCGGGCACAGGTTCTCAACGCTCGGTGGTGGCTGGCGAAAATGACACGAGTGGTCGTGATCGGTGATCTGATGACCGACGCAGTCGCGCGCGCATTCCACCCGTTGGCCCGGGGCAGTGACACCCCCGCCTCGGTGGTCATGTACGGCGGCGGTTCGGGGGCCAACATCGCCTCTTGGCTGGCGGTCGAGGGCACCGAGACGACGTTCGTGGGTCGCCGCGGCTCCGACATCACCGGCCGTACGCGTGAGATGGAGCTCATGGGCTACGGCCTGGACTCGCGCATGGTCATGGACCCCGAGCGCCCGACCGGCACCTGCGTCGTCATGATCACGCACAGGGGCGACCGGACGATGCTCAGCGACCCCGGGGCCAACGCCAGGCTCCAGCCCGAGGACCTGCCCCGAGACGTCTTCTCCTCCGACGGCCACCTCCACGTGTCCGGCTACACCCTGATCAACTCCGACTCGCGCCGCGCGGCCCGGGTGGCCCTGCGCATGGCCCGCGAGAGCGGCATGTCCATCTCGGTGGACGGTGGTTCGCACGCCCCGCTGGAACGCGCCGGCGCGGAGAACTTCCTGGACTGGACCGAGGGCGCCCGTCTGCTCTTCGTCAACGTCGACCAGGCCCGGGTGCTGACCGGCCGCGACGACGCCGAGGCCGCCGCCAAGGTGTTGACCGCCTGGTTCCCCAACGTCGTCATCAAGCTCGGCGGGGAGGGCGGACTGTGGGCCTCCAAGACCCGTGAGGACTGTGTGACCGCCCCGGCCGAACCGGTGGATCCGTCCCCGGGTTCGGTGGGCGCCGGCGACGCCTTCATCGCCGGGTTCCTGCCCGCGTGGCTGGCGGGCCGCCACCCCAAAGAGGCCCTGGGCCGGGCCAGCAGGCTGGCCGCCCGCGCCCTGCACCAGCCCGGTGCCCGTCCCGACCTGGGCGAGGGGCAGCCGGTGCGCCGTGGCGCCCCCAGGGGCCAGCGCCTGCGCTGACACGTTCTTCGCGGGGCCCGTGGTCGACGACCACGGGCCCCGCTCTCGTCCTCGGGCGGGGAGCGCCTCGGGCACCGGAGCCGGAGCCCGAGGCCGGCGGATCAGCCGCCGGTGGTGGCCAGGGTGAGCGGCAGGACCCGTGGCGCCCCGGCCTTGCGCAGCAGTGCCGCGCCCACGGTCAGGCTCCATCCGCTGTCGACCATGTCGTCCACCAGCAGCAGCGGGCCCGGACGGGTGCGCTGCGACTCGGCCACCCTCTCCTGGAGTTCGGGGTCGGCCACCAGCTCCGAGTACACCTGTTCCAGGCGCATCGCGCTGTTGTGCCGCCGGGTGCCCGGGCCGCGGCCGGTGCGGTAGGAGAGCGAGCCCAGCGGGGTGAGCCTGCCCAACGAGGAGAGCCGGGACGCCAGGTCGGCGACCAGGGTCGGCCTGGTGAGCGAGGGCATCGCCACCACGCCCACGGGGCGCTCCTCCCAGTTCCAGGAGGCCAGTACCCGCACCACGCCCTGGAGCACACGTTCGTCCACCGGGGCGTCCGGCGCGTCCTCGGCGAGCACACGGCGCAGCTCGGTCCCCCAGCCGATGTCGGTGAGACGGCCCAGGGCCCGCCCCTCGTCGGCGCGCAGCTCGGGCGGGATCTTTCCGGACAGACGTACGCCGAGGGTGTCCATGCCGGTCGGCCACTGGCGTCGGGGGGCGATCGGCGTTCCGGGCCGGTCCAGGTGGTCGGTGGCGGCCTCGCGCCGGCCCGCGTCCACCTCGGTGGGCCAGTACCGCCCGGTGCACACGTCGCAGCGTCCGCAGGCCACGGCCTCGGGGTCGTCGAGCTGACGGCGGAGGAACTCCATCCGGCAGGTGTCGGTGGCGATGTAGTCGAGCATGGCCCGCTGTTCGCGCTCGCGCGCGGCGGCGACCTGCGCGTAGCGTGCGGAGTCGTAGGTCCACGGCCGCCCGGTGGCGATCCAGCCACCGCGCACCCGGCGCACCGCCCCGTCCACGTCCAGCACCTTGAGCATCTGTTCCAGCCGGGTGCGGCGCAGGTCCACCCGGGTCTCCAGGTGGGCCGGGGAGAGCGGCCCCTCTGCCTCGGCGAGCACGTCGAGGGTGCGGCGGACGGTCTCCTCCGGCGGGAAGGACAGCCCGGCGAAGTACTCCCAGATCTGCACGTCCTCGCGGCCCGGGAGCAGGATCACCTCGGCCCGTTCGACGCCACGTCCGGCACGGCCGACCTGCTGGTAGTAGGAGATCGGCGACTGCGGCGCGCCCAGGTGGGCGACGAAGCCGAGGTCGGGCTTGTCGAAGCCCATGCCCAGGGCGCTGGTGGCCACGAGCGCCTTGACCCGATTGCCCAGGAGAGCGTCCTCGGCCGCCCGGCGTTCGTCGGGGTCGGTCTGGCCGGTGTAGGCGAGGACCTCCACACCCTGCTCGTTCAGGAAGCGGGCGGTCTCCTGGGCGGCGGAGACGGTGAGCGTGTACACGATGCCCGAACCGGGGATCTCGGGCAGGTGTTCGGCCAGCCAGCCGAGCCTGGAGGTGGCGTCGGGCAGCTCGACCACGCTCAGGCGCAGGCTCTCGCGCTCCAGGGTGCCGCGCAGGACCAGGGTGTCGGCCCGATCGTCCCCGGCCTGGAGCTGTTCGGCGACGTCGTGGGTGACGCGTTCGTTGGCGGTGGCGGTGGTGGCCAGCACCGGGACACCGTCGGGCAGGTCGTGCAGCAGGGAGCGGATCCGGCGGTAGTCCGGACGGAAGTCGTGTCCCCAGTCGGAGACGCAGTGCGCCTCGTCGATCACGACCAGCCCGGCCCCGGCGGCGAGTTCGGGCAGCACCCGGTCGCGGAACTCCGGGTTGTTGAGCCGTTCGGGGCTGACCAGAAGCACGTCGACCCGGCCTTGGGCGACCTCGGCGTAGGTCTCCTCCCAGGCCGTGGTGTTGGAGCTGTTGATGGTGCGTGCGTGGATGCCGGCCCGTTCGGCGGCGGCGATCTGGTTGCGCATCAGGGCCAGGAGCGGGGAGACGATGACGGTGGGCCCGGCCCCCTCGGCGCGACGCAGGGCGGTGGCCACGAAGTACACCGCCGACTTGCCCCAGCCGGTGCGTTGGACGACCAGGGCCCGGCGTCGTTCGGCGACCAGGGCGTGGATGGCGGTCCACTGGTCCTCGCGCAGCCGGGCGCCGTCCCCCGCCAGGGCTCGGAGGTGTTCCTCGGCGCGTTCGCGCAGGGCGCCGAGATCGGTGGTGAGGTCCGTGGGAGTGGCCATGTCCTCTTTGGTACCAGAGACGGAGGGGCCCAGGCGCCTGTCCACAGGGACGGTTCCGCCCTTTCGCCGGAGCGCCCCCGCCCCGGGCGGCCCGGTGGGTCGGCGGGGCCGGATCCGAGCTTCGGGGTCACAGAACGGAAACGTTCTCGTTATGTGCCATTGCATTCACACGGTGTGACCCGAACACTTTGCGCAAGGCCCCGTCTTCTGCGAATGGGAGCGCTCCCGCTCCCTTTCGCCTCCCGCTGAGAAGCACGAAAGGCACACGATATGAAACCCCTCTCCCCCGCTCGATACGCCCACCGACGCCCGCGGTCCCGCGGAGGCGGACTCGGTCTGTTCGCCGCGGCCACGGCGCTCGTGATGGGCGGCTCCGCCCTCGCGCTCACCGGTTCGGGGGCGGACGACGCCGCCCCCGTCTCCGCCGAGGGATCCACCGAGGTCCCCGTGGGTTCCGGCGGCTACACGACCGTCCTTCCCGAAGGACGCTCCGGCCCCTCCGACCTCGACGGCGCCCCGGTCTCCCCCAAGGTCACCGACGACTTCGAGGGCCCCGCCCCCACCAACGAGTGGTGGTCCTCGCTGATCTTCCAGCGCTACCCGGACAACCCCTACGGCGAGAACCTGTTCGCCCACCCGCTCAACTTCCTGCCCCACTCCGGCGGCCTGGACATGGGGCACTCCGATACGCCCACCCTCGTCGGCGACGACCTCAAGTACGAGTACACCGCCGCCTCCGACCTCACCCTGGGCGTGACCGGCCTGGACTCCCCCGACACCCGCACCGCCGACCACGGCGACTGGACCGTCACCGCCCACTGGGAGGGCGGCGGCCCGACCCTGCGCGTCACCCTCGGCCAAGGGCTGCCGTTCGCCTACGCCGAGACCTCCGGAGCGGACGCCCGGGTGACCTTCGACGGCGCACCCGAGGTCTGGCACGAGGACGGCTCGACCGTCGGAGTCACCGTCAACGGCCGCCACTACGCCCTGTTCTCGCCCTCGGACGCCCCCTGGACCCTGGAGGGCGACACCCTCACCGCCGCCACCGGGGACGAGGGGTACTACTCCGCGGCGCTCCTGCCCTCCCCCGACGACCTGGACCGTTTCGCCCCCTACGCCCACTCCTTCGTCACCGGCTCCGTGGTGGAGTACGACTACGACGAGTCGGCCGCCACCCTGACCAGCACCTACCGGTTGGAGACCGAGGCGCGCGAGGGCGAGGAGACCGGCACCCTCATGGCGCTCTACCCGCACCAGTGGGAGAACGCCACAGGAGACCTCACCGACCTGACCTACGCCTCGCCCCGAGGCGAGATGCGGGTGTCGGAGGGGGCGTCCTTCACCACCGCGCTCACCACCCAGGGCATCATGCCCTCGCTGCCCACCGTCGACGAGGCCGACCACGACCGGATGGCCGCGCTGATCGACGAGGTCCTGGCCGAGGAGGAGCTCTTCCCCGAACCCGGCGACACCTACTGGGACGGCAAGGCCATGGGCCGCCTGGCCCAGCTCGTGCCCATCGCCGACTCGATCGGGCGCACCGAGGCCCGTGACGAACTCCTGGGCCTGGTCAAGGGCCGTCTGGAGGACTGGCTGACCGTCGGGGGCGCCCGCCAGTTCCACCACGACGCCGAATGGGGCGCCATGCTCGGTTTCCCCGACAGCTTCGGGGCCGCAACGGAACTCAACGACCACGACTTCCACTACGGCTACTTCGTCTCGGCGGCGGCCATGGTCGCCCGCTACGACGCCGAGTGGGCCGACGAGGACGCCTGGGGCGGCATGATCCGCCTGCTCATCGAGGACGTGGCCGGGACCGACCCCGACAGCGAGATGTTCCCCCGTCTGCGCTCCTTCTCGCCCTACGCCGGACACGGCTGGGCCTCCGGTCACGCCGGCTTCGCCTCCGGCAACAACCAGGAGTCCTCCTCCGAGGGCATGCACTTCGCCGCCGCCACCGCCCACTTCGGCGCGTTGACGGGAGACGAGGAACTGCGCGACCTCGGCGTCTACCTGCACACCACCCAGGCCTCCACCGTCGCCCGCTACTGGCAGAACCAGGGCGGCGGCACCTTCCCGGAGGAGTACCCCGAGGACGTGGTCGGCATGGTCTGGGGCGACGGCGGCGACTACCGGATCTGGTGGGACGGCGGCCACGAGGAGCACTACGGCATCAACTACCTGCCCATCACCGCGGGCTCCCTGTACCTGGGCCACGACCCCGAGCACGCCGGGGCGGTCTACGACTCCCTGGTCGACAAGATCGGTGGCGAGCCGGACGTGTGGCGCGACATCCACTGGGCCCACCGCGCCCTCTCCGACGGCGATGACGCCCTGAGGATGTTCGAGGAGCAGTGGGACACCTACGAGCCGGAGGCCGGCGGTTCCGTGCCGCACACCTACCAGTGGGTCTCCACGCTCGCCGCGTTCGGGACCGTGGACGTGTCCGTCACCGCCGACACCGCGCACTACGCGGTCTTCGACAAGGAGGGTGAGCGCACCTACACGGCGTTCAACCCCGCCTCGGAGGCGCTCACCGTCACCTTCTCCGACGGCACCTCCCTGGAGGTCCCCGCGCGTCAGGTCGCCGTGACGAACTGACCGAACCGATCCGAGCGTCCCCGCCCCGTGCCCCGGGCGGGGACGCTCTCCCGTCGTTCCCGAGGCCGACCGAGGGGCCGACACACCGGTCGGAGACGTCCACCCCACCCTGTTCCGGACGCGGTGGATCCCGCCCGGAACAGGGGCGGAACCCGGGTGCCGCGCGGCTCACACACGCCCGACCGCTCATCCGTGTACGTTTCAGTCACCGGGGCACGCCAGAATTACGGACATGGCCCGTACTACTTCCCGTCCCCCTGAGGATCTCGCCGAGAAGATCATCGACATCGACGTCTCCGAGGAGATGCGCGGCAGCTTCCTGGAATACGCGTACTCGGTGATCTACCAACGCGCTCTTCCCGACGCCCGGGACGGCATGAAACCCGTCCAACGGCGGATCCTCTATCAGATGAACGAGATGGGTCTGCGGCCCGACCGCGGACACGTCAAATGCGCCCGTGTGGTCGGGGAGGTGATGGGCCGCCTCCACCCCCATGGCGACTCGGCCATCTACGACGCCCTGGTGCGCCTCAGCCAGCCCTTCGCCATGCGCGTGCCGCTGGTGGACGGTCACGGCAACTTCGGTTCGCTCGGCGGCGACGACGCCCCCGCCGCCATGCGTTACACCGAGGCCCGCCTGGACAGCGCCGCCGAGCTGCTGGTCTCCTCCATCGACGAGGACGTCGTCGACTTCAAGCCCAACTACGACGGTCAGGAGACCGAGCCGGAGGTCCTGCCCGCGGCCTTCCCCAACCTCCTGGTCAACGGCGCCTCCGGTATCGCCGTGGGCATGGCCACCAACATGGCCCCGCACAACCTGGGCGAGGTGATCGCGGCCGCCCGGCACCTGATCGCCAACCCCGACGCCACCCTGGAGGAGCTCACCGAGTTCGTCCCGGGCCCGGACCTGCCCACCGGCGGCACCATCATGGGGCTGGACGGCGTCCGCGACGCCTACCGCAAGGGTCGCGGCACCTTCAAGACCCGGGCGACCGTGTCGATCGAGAAGGTCTCCGCCCGGCGCACCGGCCTGGTCATCACCGAGCTGCCCTACAGCGTCGGCCCCGAGAAGGTCGTCAGCCGCATCAAGGAGCTGGTGCAGTCCAAGAAGCTCCAGGGCATCTCCGACCTGAAGGACCTCACCGACCGCAACCAGGGCCTGCGGCTGGTCATCGAGCTCAAGAACGGCTTCAACCCCGAGGCCGTGCTGGAGGAGCTCTACCGCCTCACGCCGATGGAGGAGTCCTTCGGCATCAACAACGTGGCGCTGGTCGACGGCCAGCCCCAGACCCTGGGGCTGCGCGAGCTCCTCCAGGTCTACGTCGACCACCGTCTGAACGTGGTGCGCCGCCGCAGCGAGTACCGCCGCAAGAAGCGTCGGGAACGGCTCCACCTGGTCGACGGCCTGCTCATGGCGCTGCTCGACATCGACCGCGTGATCGCCCTCATCCGCGAGGCCGACGACACCGCCGCCGCGCGCGAGGCCCTCATGGGCGCCTACGACATGTCGGAGATCCAGGCGCGCTACATCCTCGACACCCCGCTGCGCCGCCTCACCCGGTTCGACCGGCTGGAGTTGGAGACCGAGCGGGACCGGCTCAACCAGGAGATCGACGACCTCACCTCGATCCTGGAGTCCGACAAGAAGCTCCGTCGGGTCGTGTCCAAGGAGCTCAACGAGGTCTCCAAGAAGTACGCGACGCCTCGCCGGACGCGTCTGCGCGAGAGCGACGGCGCCGCCCGCGCCGCGGTGATCCCGCTGGAGATGGCCGACCAGCCCTGCCACGTGGTGTTCGGTGTGGACGGGCACATCGCCCGTACCAAGGGCGCCGCCCTGCCGCGTCCCCACGAGGGTCTGCGCGTGCCGCACGACGCGATCCACGTCTCGGTGCCGACCACCTCGCGTTCCGACGTCGGCCTGGTCACCGATCTGGGCCGGATGATCCGTGTCCCGGTCGTGGAACTGCCGGAGCTGCCCGAACCGTCGGCGGAGGAGGAGCAGGAGCGCCCGCCCCTGGCCTCGGGCCTGGACGTGGGCGAGTTCGTCCAGCTCGACGAGGGCGAGTCGGTGGTCACCGTGGTGTCGATGGACGCCCACGGCCCCGGTTTCGTCGTGGGCACCCGGGGCGGTGTGGTCAAGCGGGTCTCCCCGGACTATCCGCCCAACAAAGACGACTTCGAGATCATCACGCTCAAGGACGACGACCGCGTCATCGGGGCGACCCAGCTGTCCACCGGTGAGGAGGACCTCGCCTTCGTCACCTCCGAGGCGCAGTTGCTGCGCTTCTCCGCCGGCACCGTACGTCCCCAGGGCCGCCCCGCCACGGGGGTGGCCGGTGTACGTCTGGCCGAGGACGCCCACGTACTGTGGTTCGGTGCGGTTCCGAGCCCTGGAGATTCGGTCGTGGTGACCGTCTCCGGTGACAGCACCGCCCTGGCCGGTACGCAGGCCGGGTCGGCCAAGGTCACCCCGTTCGAGGCCTACCCCACCAAGGGACGGGCCACGGGCGGTGTGCGCTGTCACCGCTATCTCAAGGGCGAGGACACCCTGTTGTTCGCGTGGGTGGGACGCTCCCCCGCCCGGGCCTCGCGTGCCGACGGCAAGCCGGTCCGGCTGCCCGACCCCAGCGAGCGCCGCGACGGTTCGGGCGAGGCACTGCCGCGTGCCATCACCACCGTCGGCACCGGACAGACCGACAGCGGGATCACGGCCCCCGACAAGGGCGCCTGAGACGAGGGAGAAGAACCATCATGAGCTCGAACGAGAACGGCACCGTCCCCCCAGGGGCCTTCGACGACGTGTTCGAGGCCAACGCCTCCTACGCCGAGACCTACTCGCTGGCCGGCCTCAAGCCCGTGGCCGCCCGCGGTCTGGCCCTGGTGACGTGCATGGACTCGCGCATCGAGCCGTTGCAGATGCTGGGCCTCAAGCCCGGTGACGCCAAGATCCTGCGGAACGCGGGCGCCCGGGTCACGGACGACACCCTGCGCACCCTGGTCCTGGCGGTGTACCTGCTGGGCGTGGACCGTGTGCTGATCCTGCCGCACACCAACTGCAAGATGGCCTCGGTCCCGGGCGACGACACCGTGCACGACCTCATCCAGGAGGAGTACGGCGTGGACACCCGCAGCCTGGAATTCCACACCAACGACGACCAGTTGGGCGCGCTCGCCCACGACCTGGAGCGGATCCGTCACCACCCGCTGCTTCCCGCGGGTCTGCCGGTGACCGGCGCCATCTACGACGTGGACACCGGACGGGTCGCCCCGACCGGTCTGTGAGCGTGCTCCGGGCGCCCTGAGGTGTCGAGACGGACGGGGCCGGGGATCATTCCGGTGGGCGTGGGATCACGGCCGCCTCCCGGTACGGCCCCGCCCGTCTCGTCCTCCGCCCGGGGAACACGGTCACCTCGGCGACCGTTGTCCCCGAACGGTGTGACACGTCGAGAGGAGCACCGTGGAAGAGAGCACCTACGACACCTACAACCAGGCCCGCATCTACCTGGAGTTGGGCGACCCGATCTACGCCGCCCGCATCCTGGCCCCCGTGGTCGAGAACGAGCCCGGCAGCCGCTCCCTGTTGGAGCTCCTGGGGCGCGCCTACTTCCTCTCCGCCCAGCTCCACCGGGCCGAGGCGACCTTCCGGTCCCTGATCGAACTGGATCCGGTGGACCACTGGGCGCACATCGCGCTCGCCCGCACCCTGGAACGCCAGAGCCGCCACGAGGAGGCGGCGACCTACCGAAGGATGTACGCCGTGATGTCCGGGGGCTCCCTGGACTGACCGGGGCCGTCCGGGGCCGGAACCCGAGGGCCCGGCCCCTCTCCCCCGGCGGGGGCGTTACCCTGCGGTCATGGCTCCCACATCCGACCGCCCCGGACCCGACTCAGCGTGGGTCGACCGTTCCTCGAACCCCGCGCGCGCGTGGGCCGACGAGGCGGTGCGCAAGGTGATCGCCGACGACACCCGTTCGGCCGACACCCACCTGCACGTGTTCCCCCTCCCCCCGGAGTGGGGGATCGACCTGTACCTGAAGGACGAGTCGGTCCATCCCACCGGCAGTCTGAAGCACCGTCTGGCCCGGTCCCTGTTCCTGTACGGGCTGGCCAACGGTTGGATCACCGAGCACACCACGATCGTGGAGGCCAGTTCGGGGTCGACGGCGGTCTCCGAGGCCTACTTCGCCCGTCTCCTGGGCCTGGACTTCATCACGGTGGTCCCGCGCAGGACCAGCCCGGAGAAGATCGCGCTGATCGAGCGCCACGGGGGCCGTTGTCATTTCGTGGACCACCCGCCCGAGATGTACTCCGAGGCCGAGCGGCTGGCGGCCGAGACCGGCGGCCACTACATGGACCAGTTCACCTACGCCGAGCGGGCCACCGACTGGCGGGGGAACAACAACATCGCCGAGTCGATCTTCCAGCAGCTGGAGATGGAGCGGCACCCCTGCCCGGACTGGATCGTGGTGGGGGCGGGCACCGGCGGCACGTCGGCGACCATCGGTCGTTACCTGCGCTACCGACGGCTGCACACCCGGCTGGCCGTCGTGGACCCGGAGAACTCGGCCTTCTTCCCCGGCTGGGTCACGGGGGCCTCGGACCACTCCAGCGGCATGCCGTCCCGGATCGAGGGGATCGGGCGCCCCCGGATGGAGCCGAGCTTCGTCCCCTCGGTCATCGACCTGATGATGCCGGTCCCCGACGCGGCGAGCATCGCCGCGATGCGCCACCTCAACGATCTGACCGGACGTTGCGCGGGCGGTTCCACCGGGACCAACCTGTGGGGCGTGTGGCACCTGGTCGCCCGGATGCTCCGTGAGGGACGCCGGGGCAGCGTGGTCACCCTGATCTGCGACGGCGGCGAACGCTACCAGCACAGCTACTACGACGACGCCTGGGTGTCGGAACGGGGCCTGGACCCCGCCCCCTACCGGGCGGCCATCGACCGTTTCCTCACCGAGGGCGTCTGGGAGCCGCCGGCCGGCCCCTGACCCCTGACGGGGCCGGGGCCGGGCGCGACGACTCAGGCGTCGATGCGCTCCAGGTCCAGCTCCTGGGCGCCCTCCTGGATGAACCGGCGGCGCGGGGCCACCTCGTTGCCCATCAGCAGGTTGAACACCGAGGCGGCCTCCTCGGCCTGCTCCACCCGGATACGGCGCAGGGTCCGGTAGCGCGGGTCCATGGTGGTCTCGGCCAGCTGGTCGGCGTCCATCTCGCCCAGACCCTTGTACCGCTGGACCGGCTCCTTCCAGCCGACCTTGCGCTTCTCCAGGTCGAGCAGGGTGCGCTGGAGCTCGGCGTCGGAGTAGGTGTAGATGTAGCGGTCCTCGGGCTTGGCCCCGCGCTTGCGCCGCACGTTGGTCAGCTCCACCCGGTGCAGCGGCGGGACCGCCGCGTAGACCCGGCCGGCCTCCAGCATCGGACGCATGTACCGGTAGATGAGGGTGAGCAGCAGACATCGGATGTGGGCGCCGTCCACGTCGGCGTCGGCCATGAGGATGACGCGGCCGTAGCGGGCGGCGTCCAGGTCGAAGGTGCGGCCCGAACCGGCCCCGACGACCTGGAGGATCGCGGCGCACTCGGCGTTCTTGAGCATGTCCGCGACCGAGGACTTCTGGACGTTGAGGATCTTGCCCCGGATGGGCAGGAGGGCCTGGAACTCCGAGTCCCGGGCCAGCTTGGCGGTGCCCAGCGCCGAGTCCCCCTCGACGATGAACAGCTCGCTGTGCTCCAGCCCCTCGCTGCGGCAGTCCACCAGCTTGGCGGGCAGAGCCGAGCTCTCCAGGGCGTTCTTACGCCGCTGGGTCTCGCGCTGCTGGCGGGCGGCCAGGCGGGCCTTGGCGGCGCCCACCACCTTCTCCATGACGGTGCGGGCCTTGGCCTTCTCCGTCTTCTTGGTGGAGGTGAGGAACTCGCGCAGTTCCTGGCCGACCACCTGGGAGACGATCCGGGACGCCGCGGACGTGCCGAGGATCTCCTTGGTCTGGCCCTCGAACTGGGGCTCGGGGAGGCGGACGGTGACGACCGCGGTGAGCCCCTCCTGGGTGTCGTCCTTGGTGACCGGGTCGTCGCTGTTCTTCAGCAGCTTGGTGGCGCGCAGCTGGTCGTTGATCACCCGGACCAGGGCCCGCTCGAAGCCGTTGATGTGGGTGCCGCCCTTGGGGGTGGCGATCACGTTGACGAAGGAGCGGACGGTGGTGTCGTAGCCGGTCCCCCAGCGCAGGGCGACGTCGACGTCCAGACGTCGTTGGACGTCGGCGGGCACCATGTGGCCCGACTCGTCCAGGACCGGGACGGTCTCGGTGAAGGTACCGCTGCCCTGGATACGCAGGACGTCGCTGATGGGGTCGTCGGGGGCCAGGAAGGTGCAGAACTCGCCGATCCCACCGTCGAAGTGGAAGGTCTCGGTGTAGGGCTCCTCGCCCTCGACGCTCTCGTCCCGGACGGCGATGGTCAGGCCGGGGATGAGGAAGGCGGTCTGGCGGGCCCGGTCGAGCAGGTTCTCCCGGGCGATCTCGGCGTCCTTGAGGAAGATCTGCCGGTCCGGCCAGAAGCGGATGCGGGTGCCGGTGATCTTCTTGGCGATCTTGCGGACCTGGTCCAGCCCGGAGGTGGGGGTGAACTCGGCGTCGGGGCCGGGGCCGGCGAAGCGTCCGGCGATCCCTCTGCGGAAGCTCAACGCGTGCGTGTGCCCCTGCCGGTCGACCTCGACGTCCACCCGGGCCGAGAGCGCGTTGACCACGGAGGCGCCCACGCCGTGCAGACCGCCCGTGGCGGTGTAGGAGCCGGAGCCGAACTTGCCGCCCGCGTGGAGCTTGGTCATGACCAGCTCGACACCGGACAGTCCGGACTTGGGCTCGATGTCCACGGGGATACCGCGGCCGTCGTCGCTCACGGAGACGGAGCCGTCGGGGTGCAGGGTCACGTCGATCCGGCCGCAATAGCCGCCCAGGGCCTCGTCGACGGAGTTGTCGATGATCTCCCACATGCAATGGGTGAGGCCGCGGCTGTCGGTGGACCCGATGTACATGCCCGGCCGTTTGCGCACCGCTTCGAGTCCCTCGAGGACCGACAGGTGTCGGGCGGAGTAATCCTCGGGATCGTGGACGGCTGCGGTCAAGGCGGTCACTCGGACATCTCCTGCGTCTTGAGGGCCATCGGGGCGCTGATGCGGCGTGTGCCCTTTGTACCGCGCCGCACCGACGGTTCGAGGGGGCCAGGCTACGACGGGCCGGGGGGCCGTGCCGTGGCGAGGGCCGTGGCGGGCGGGGTCGTGTCCTCCCGGGAGGCGCTCGCCTCGACGTCCGGGAGACGTCGTCTCCGGAAGCTACTGTGACCGGTCGCACAGACCGACGAATCGGCTCCGTCAGGCCCGCTCCGCGCGAGACTACCACCTCTGATGGCCGCTACCTGGATACGCCCGTTTTCCGGGGATAGTCGAGGCTTACCCCGGGGTACAACCAGGAGTGCATACGGCTTCCGGCCGGAAAGACCCCAAGGGGCACCCTCTAGGCACGGACCGGGCGGATTCCGCTGTCGGCGTACACGGAACCCGGTTGGGAACGTCTGGGTCGGGTTAGATGTTGTCAGAGGTGACTAACGCCGAGTATTGAGGATGGCGAAGTGACTGGAACCCTTGCCCCCACTCAGCCGCTGACGGCTGCCGACCGTTGCGACCGTTGTGGTGCACAGGCCTACGTCCGGGTGCTGCTGAACTCCGGCGGCGAACTCCTGTTCTGCGCGCACCACATGCGCAAGCACGACGACTCAATCCGCAAGATCGCCTCGGACATCCAGGACGAGACGAGCAAGCTCACCGAGAGCAAGAACGACAACGCGGACGAGCGTTAGCCACGACGACCAAGAGACGATGACGGCGGTCCCCGAGGGGGCCGCCGTCGTCGTGCGAAGGATCTCAGTCCGGCAGGACCCGGTTGTGGTAGCGCGAGACCTCCACGAAACCCGAACTCCGGTACAGCCCTAGCGCGGGCCCGTTGGCGGCCACCACGCACAGGTAGGCCCGGCGGGCCCCCTTGTCGTGGGCCCAGGCCAGCAGGTCGGCGAGCACGTCCCTGGCGATCCCCCGGCCTCGGGCCGCCTCGACCGTGCCCATCGAGCAGATCGCCACCGATTCCCCGTCCAGGACCGCGCAGCCGCGCCCGTCCCCGCTCTCGTGGACGCCGTAGGCCGCCGTCACCGCCCCCAGGATCCGCACCACGCCGTCGGTCCACGCGGGATCGGAACCGGCCCCGGCGAACAGCTCGATCCAGCGGTCGGTGGGCCGGTCGTGGATCCGGGTCCGGCCGGGGGCCTTCGGCCGTTCGAGCGGCTCGTGGGCGAGCACCAGGGTGGGCTCCACCCGCTCGTACCCGTGCTCGGCCAGACGGGCGTCCGTCTCCTCCTCGCCGGGCCACACCTGGACGCAGGGACGCAGCCCACGGTCCCGGTAGAACCGGGTCACCTCCGCGACGTCGGCCTCCGGGGACTCCAGCAGGGCGCAGTTGGCCCGTTTGGTGACGCCGTCGGCCAGGCCGAAGCGCCAACCGGCGCGCGTCTCGACGTGGAAGGGCGGCCAGTCCCGGGTCACGCGCGCGGCCCATGGGTGCATGTTCGTCTCCTCACGAGGGGGTGTTCTCCGGCTCTCAGAACCCTGCCGGCATCCACGCCCGGGAGGCACCCCGGGCCCTCCGTACACGACCCAGGTGTACTCAACCTCTGTGGTCGGTACACCTAGCATGGGCTCCGTCCCAGGACACACGACGTTCGGAAGAGAAACACGCATGCTCATCCTGCTCCCGCCCTCCGAGGGCAAGGCCACATCCGGCGACGGACCCCGTCTGGACGTGGACTCGCTCACCCTCCCGGGGCTGGCCCCGGCCCGGGAGCGGGTCGTCGAGGCGCTCACCGAGGTGTGCTCCGGCCCCGAGGACACCGCGCGCGAGATCCTGGGTCTCTCGGTCTCCCAGACCGACGCGATCAAGCGCAACCTCGACCTGGCGGTCGCGCCCACGTTGCGCGCCGCCGACCTGTACACGGGCGTCCTCTACGACCGGTTGGGGCTGCCCGACCTCCTGGCCGAGCGTGGCGAAGCGACCCGGGAACGGATCCTGGTCTTCTCCGGACTGTGGGGCGTGGTGGGGCCGGACGACCACCTGCCGCCCTACCGTCTGTCCATGGGGGTACGACTGCCGTCCCTGGGCGGGTTGGGGGCCTACTGGCGCAAGGCGCTGACCGGCCCCCTGAACGAGCTGGTCGGAGACCGTCTGGTCGTGGACTGCCGCTCCTCCTCCTACGTCGCGGCCTACAGGCCGGCCGGGGAGGTCGCGGAACGGAGCGTGGCCGTGCGCGTCCTTCGGGAGAAGGAGGTCGACGGAGAGCTCCGACGCTCGGTGGTCAGCCACATGGCCAAGGCCACCCGCGGCGACATCGCCCGGGTCCTGGTCCGGGAGGGCGTTGAGGCGCGCACCCCGGAGGAGCTGGTCGCGGCGCTGCGGGACCTGGGGCACACCGTGGAACTCCAGGAGACGGGCGGGCCGGGCAAAGCCCGCACGATGGACGTCGTCGTACGCGACTGAGTCCGCGGCGAGGCCCCTCACGAACAGGGAGATCGTGCCCGTAAAGCGGATCAGGGCGACTTTATGCCACACCTACAGAGCGTCCGGCACCATGATTCGCATCGGATGGAGATCGGACTCCGTGCGGGGGTGAGAAGGTACTCGGCTCTGCAAGGGACACGCGGGGGTCGCCACACACCCGTGAGCAGCTTCGGGTACACACACGCGCAGGCGCGCCTTCCCGCGGGAGCGGGAGGCGCGCCTGTGTCGGTCCACGGCAGCGGGCCGATCCTGGGCCGACCGATCAGTCCAGGTAGTCGCGGAGCACCTGCGAACGCGAGGGGTGACGGAGCTTCGACATCGTCTTGCTCTCGATCTGCCGGATGCGCTCACGGGTGACCCCGTAGACCTTGCCGATCTCGTCTAAAGTCTTGGGCTGACCGTCGGTGAGCCCGAAGCGCATGGAGACCACGCCGGCCTCGCGCTCGGACAGGGTGTCCAGGACCGAGTGGAGCTGTTCCTGGAGCAGGGTGAAGCTGACCGCCTCGCCCGGCTGGATCGCCTCGGAGTCCTCGATCAGGTCGCCGAACTCGCTGTCGCCGTCCTCACCCAGCGGGGTGTGCAGGGAGATCGGCTCACGGCCGTACTTCTGCACCTCGACGACCTTCTCCGGGGTCATGTCGAGTTCCTTGGCCAGCTCCTCCGGGGTGGGCTCGCGGCCCAGGTCCTGGAGCATCTGACGCTGGACGCGGGCCAGCTTGTTGATGACCTCGACCATGTGCACCGGGATACGGATGGTGCGGGCCTGGTCGGCCATGGCGCGGGTGATCGCCTGACGGATCCACCAGGTGGCGTAGGTCGAGAACTTGAAGCCCTTGGTGTAGTCGAACTTCTCCACCGCGCGGATCAGACCCAGGTTGCCCTCCTGGATCAGGTCCAGGAACAGCATGCCGCGGCCGGTGTAACGCTTGGCCAGGGAGACGACCAGGCGCAGGTTGGCCTCGAGGAGGTGCTTCTTGGCGCGGCCGCCGTCCTCGGCGATCCACTCCAGCTCGTCCCGCAGCTCGAAGGTGAGGACGTCCGCCTCTTCGGAGAGCTTCTCCTCGGCGAACAGGCCGGCCTCGATGCGCTTGGCGAGCTCGACCTCCTGCTCCGCGTTGAGCAGCGGGACCTTACCGATCTGCTTCAGGTAGTCCTTGACCGGGTCGGCGGTGGCGCCGGCCGCGACCACCTGGGCGGCGGGGGCGTCGTCGTCATCGTCGTACAGGACGAAGGAGTCGTCGTCCTTGCTCGGCTTGACGGGGGCGCCGACCGTCTCGGGCTTGACCGGCTTGACGTTGGTCTCGGTGTCGGGGGTGTCCTCGACCAGCTCCAGCTCGGCGCCGGTGTGCTCGAGGTCGTCCTCCAGACCCTCCTCCGCGAAGTCGCCCGCGTCCGAGGCCAGTTCGAGGTCCTTCTTGGCGGACTTCTTGGTCGCGGTCTTCTTGGTGGCGGTCGCCTTCTTGGCGGCGGGCTTCTTGGCCGCGGCCGCCTTCTTCGGGGCCGCCGCGCGCTTGGCGGTGGTCTTCTTGGCCGCGGGCTTCTCGGCGGGCGCGCCCTCGGAGTCGTCGACGACGGCGGTGACCGTCTCCGGCTGCTCCTGGGCCGCCGCCGCGCGGGTGGTGGTCCGGGTGACCTTGGCCGACCGGGTCGTGGTCGAGCGGGTGGTGGCGGATCGAGAGGTCGTCGTCTTGCGCCGCGTGGTCTTGCGCCGCGAGGAGGCCGACTCGGGGACGAGTACGGTCACGCCCTCCTTGGCCAGGCTGCGGAGCACGGACTGCGCCTGCGACATCGGGATTTCGGCCTCTTCGAAGGCACGGCGCACGTCCTCGGGCTCAAGAAAGCCCTGGGACCGCCCACGCTCGATCAGCTGCTGAATGACGGGCTCTTGCAGTGACTCGGACTGCTTCGAGCGAGTCGAACTGGCAGATGACACAAACACCTCTCGAACGGACGTGTGGCGAGATTTGTCGGACCCGGTGGTCCGTCGTTGGCCGGGACCGGGCACTGCACCCTCTCCCACCTGTGGCCTGGATCGTCCCCACTGGGCGGGGAAGCCGGGGTCACCTCCGCTTCGCGGGGCGCGGCGGCTTCTTCACTGTAGGCAAGGCAATGGACTTGTTCGTACGATCTACCGCTCCGACACGGAATCGATCACCGGAAGCTGAACGGCCAGCAGCGTGACATCATCGTCCTGCTCATACCCCTTCAGCATGCTCTCAACAAGGTACTCCAGCATCTGCTGTGGATCGCCCACCACGTCGGGCCGGGCCTCGGCAGCCTTCCGCACGAGTTCGTCGAGACCGGCGTCGACCGATCGTTTGCGGTTCTCAACCAGTCCATCGGAGTAGAGGGCGACCGTGTTACCGGGTTGTACGAAGAATTTGTGATGGCCCCGGTCGGAGCTGACCCCGAGCGGTGTATCGGGCTCGGTGTCGAGCAGTGAGGGCCCGGCGTTGCCGGCGACCACCAGCGGCGGAAGGTGTCCCGCGTTGCTGAGGTCGAGTTGTCCGGTCACCGGGTCCAACACGAAGTAGACCAGGGTCGTCACCTGATCCATACCCTCCGTGGCCGTGAACATGCGGTCCAGTCCGGTCAGGACGTCCGCGGGTTCGGGCATGGAGAACGCCAAGGCGCGCAACGCGTTGCGGATCCGACTCATTCCCGCGGCGGCCGGGATGCCCTTGCCCATGACGTCGCCGAGGACGCCGGCCACGCGGCCGTCCGGTAGAGGGAAGGCGTCGTACCAGTCGCCGCCCACCTGAACGTGCTGGGAACCCGACCGGTAGTAGGCGGCCAGTCGTACCCCGCGCACCTCGGGCAGCGCCTCCGGCAACAGGCTGCGCTGGAGCTCCTCGGCGGTGCCGTGCTCGCGCTCGTAGACGATGGCCCGGCCGATGGCCAGGGCGCACTGCCCGGCGAGCGCTTCGAGGAAGACGCGTTCCTCGTCGGCGACCTCGCGCTGGGCGTCGAAGGAGAAGCGCAGGGCGCCGATGGGCCGGCCCGCCGTCATCATCGGCAACGCCACCCAGGCGCGTTCCCGGGTGCGTTCGATGAGCGCCTCGACCTCGGGAGCCCCGTCGAAGAGCGCGCGCAGCTCGGCCGGTCCCGAGACCAGGCAGGGCGTGCGATCGGCGACCGCCTTGGCCGCGATGTCGGGATAGTCCAGATCGAACCCGCGCTCGGGCGGCCCCTGCCGGCCGTCCGCGGAGAGCATGCGCAGCCGCAGCCGATCGCGGTCGAAGAGGACCAGCGAGGTGTGGTCGGCGCCCACGCCCGAGCGGCCGATCTCCGCCATGGCCTGGACGACCTCGTCGGCGGTGAGCGCCTCGGCCAGGTCGGAGGTGGCCTTCTGGAGCCGGGCGGTGCGCATGGCCGCCTCGCTGAGCTGCTGGTTGAGGCGCTGCCGCAGTTCGTCGGCCTCACGCTCGGTGGTGACGTCGATCAGCGTGCCGACCCATTCGACGGTCTCGGTCCCGTCCATGATCGGATGCGCCCGCGCCCGGTAGTGGTGGTGTCCGCCCACGCGCGTGCGCACGCGGAAGAGTGCGTCGAAGGGGGTGACGTCCAGGACGGCGTCCTCCCAGGCGCGCTCCACCCGGGGCCGGTCCTCGGGGTGGAGGGCGTCCAGCCAGCCGTGGCCGAGGTAGGAGTCCAGGTCCTGGCCGGTGAGCGTGCGCCACTGGGGGCAGTCCTCGCGGATCTCTCCGGCGGGACCCGCCGACCAGACGATCTGGTTGCCCGCCTGGAGGAGGGCGCGCAGGCGCTGTTCGCCGCGGCGGGCGCCGTCGTCGTCGACGTCGCGGGCCGCGATCAGGGCGATGTGCTCTCCCCCGTCGGTCGGGTCCTCGACGGGGAACCAGGTCAGATCCCAGACCCGACCGTCGGGGGTGCGGTGCCGACCGCGGACGGCGCGCCCGCCCTCACGCGCACCGGTCAGACAGGCGACCTGGGCCGAGGCTCCGGCGGTGTCGCCGGCCTCCTCCAGGACCTGGCCGGGGGTGCGCCCCAGGCAGCGTTCGGGGGTGCTGCCGAAGACCGCGGCCATGCGCGGGTTGATCGAGCCGAAGGCGTCGTCGGGACCGAGCAGGGCGAACCCGATCGGAGCGTCGGTGAGGAGGGTTCTCACCGCGTCTGGCAATTCCGCCACACTGATCCGAGGTGGGGGAATGGACGTCTCGGCGCTCAACTGCTCGACACCTCCGGAGCCGTCGGAAATCCCCAGCCGGGTTTCGTTGGGGGTCGTTCTCGGACCACGTGGTCCCTGCGCATCGTGCGCGCCACCCGTTCCCGGTGGCGCCGCCGCTCGGGGTGCGCGGCGCCGATTCCGATCGGGGGGCTCCGCGGCTCCCGAGGGTCATGTCCCCATGACTCCTCTCGGCCGCTGTCACGGCTCAAGCATAAGACACACCCGGCCGGGCGCAACGGCCATGGTGGCGGGGGTCCGGGTTGCCCGCGGAAGGTAAATAATAGGCCACGAGCCGACCGCGCCTCCTCGGATCCGGGGTTTCACCGGCGTGTTCTCCGGCCATTCCCACCGACGGACGGATATCGACGATCGGCGGTGAACACCGCAGAACAGGGCCGTTGTATGCCCGAAACACCCTTTTCGTCGAGATGACACGCGATAACGACGTGACCTGAGTAAACATCGTCCCCCTCAGGTTTTATCCTCAGCACGCCGGTCGAGGGGTTGACAGTGCGTTCAGAACAAGTGAAATGGGTGGAGGTCACCTTCCCGACCATCTTCAGCCAGGAGTGTGAGCGAGAATGCTCCAGACCTTCCCGGTCCAGGATCTCAGGCGGATCTCGGCCAGGCTTCACGACGAGTTCAGCGGGCTGTCCCACCGCTGTGTCGAGCGCTGTGTCAGCGACGCCTGGAACTGCGCCGAACACCTGGGCATCGAGGTCACACCGCCCCTGGTCGAAAGGGTGGCCCGCGAGCACCTGGAGGCGATGGTGAACTCCGTACCGCCCTCGCAGGTCACGAGGAAGGCCCCACGCCGCTCCGGCACCACCCTGTTCACCGGTCACCGCACCGTCCCCGAGCCGCGCTGACCCTCGACCGGAGACTCTCCGAGACCACACGCGGGCTCACTCCCCGCGCCGACTGGCATACGCTCGGGACGTGCCCTCCGCGACGCCCCCGCCCACAGGACCCGACGTTCCCGCCGCAGCCTTCGAGGAGATGCTGCGCGCGGCCCGAGCGCTGCTCGCCATGCGACACCCGCTCGACGCCGAGCTGTCCTTCAGCGAACTCCTGGGTTCCTGGTGGGGCGCCCGGCTGCCCGGAGTGGACGTGGAGCGACTCCTCGGCGAGGGCCTGATCACCCACGCCACCGCCTCCGGAAAACCCGCCGGCCTGGGGATCCTCGCCGCGATCACCGCCCTGGGCACCTCGTCCTCCCAACGCGATCTGGCGGAACAGGGCATGATCGCCCTGCGCGAGCGAGGCCTTCAGGCCCCCGCCTGGGCGGACCAGCTCGGCGCGGTCACCCCGGTCGCCGCCTACGTCCACGGCGATCTCTTCGGAGACACCGACGACGTGGTGTGCGTGTTCAGCAGGGACGCGCCCGACCACAGCGGGGCGCTGCCGCCCGAACACGCCTTGATCCTGGTGCTGGACCACAACAGCGGCGGCCTGCTGCGCGACGCCTGGGTGACCACCAAGGTCGACCTCCTCCTGGACCAGTGCCGCGAACGAGCGCGCGCCGACGACTTCGTCCGCTTCGAGCAGTGGGAGCTGAGCGAGGCCCGTTCCGTGCTGGTCCGCGCCTTGGACCGGACCGAGAGGGTGGCCACCGGGGTCGAGTCCGACCCCTCGACCGGTCCGATCGTGGAACCGGTGGGGATCTCCTCGGCCGATCTGACCGGCGGCTCGCTGGCCGCGCACTTCGCGTTGGCCTCGGCTCGCGTCAAGCGTCTGCCGTCCCCGCCCGAGGGGGTGCCCGACACGGTCCCGGTGTGGAGACGCGACCGTCGTGCCGTGCTGGCCGCCCGCTTCCTCGCGTCGGAGCAGGCGGCCGAGTTGTCGGACTCCTACGCGGCGAGCCGGTGCGTCGACCACATCATCGCGCACGGATGCGACGTGGACTCCGGACGTCCGCTCAGAGTCAGCCCGCGCAAGGTCGAGTCGTTCCTTCTCCACTGGCTGCCCGGACGGGTGGTCCTGCTGCCCGAGGAGCAGGAGGCGATGCCGCACGTGCTGGCGGCCTGGGTGCGCTGGGCCGGGGAGCGGAGCCGGCTGCCCGAACCGGCCGTGGGCGCCACGTTGGACGCCGTGTGGGAGGCGACCTCGGCCTTCTCCCGTGTCTATCGGGACCCGGCCCGCCCCTTGGGCCTGCGTCACGAGGCGGTACGCCGTCTTCTGCCCGACGGCGACTTCGCCTCGCTCGCCCGTCGGATGTTCGCCTTCCCGCTGCTGGCCAGCGAGCTCATGACCGGGGACCCCGAGGAGTTCGACCCGGCCACCTCCCGCGGCCGCCGGGCCCTGCTGAGGCTGGACCACTACGGCGAGTACGAGGCGGCCACCCCGCACAGCGGTCGACACCACTCCACCGGCCAGGACCACTGGTACCGGCCGGTGAGCGGGACCGATCCCGAACGCGAGCGGGAGCTGGACCGCCACGAGCGGCTGGCCGAGCGGCTCTGGGACGGCCGCCCCGCCAACCTGTGGGCCGCCGCACGACGCCTGTTGGACCGAGGGGTGGACCGCCCCACGGTGCTGTCGTCGCTGAGCGAGGTGCTGTTCGAGTCCACCGGCGAGAGCGACCTGCGCCGCCGTCTCGACGCCCTGTGACCCTCGCGGCTCAGTCGAGCATGCGGTCGGCGAACTCCTCCAGGGTGGCCTGCGAGAGGCCCAGCCCCTCGGCCACGTAGGCGTCGAAGGAGCCGTACACCGTGTCGACGGTGGTGAAGGCCTTCTCCAGGTAGTCGGCCCGCACCCGGGTCATCGGCGCGATGTCCTCCCAGGGCAGGCCGCTGTCCGCCGAGATCGTGCGCATCCAGTGGTCGGTGGCGGCCTGGCGGTCGTTGCTGACGAGGTAGTCGGCGACGATGGCCTCGCGCTCGACCCCCAGGAGGGTGAGCAGCAGCGCGGCGCCCCATCCGGTGCGGTCCTTGCCGGCGCTGCAATGGAAGACCAGCGCGGTCGGCCCCTTGGCGGCGCGTTCGACCAGTTCCCGGTAGCCCTGGAGTGCCTCGTCCTCGGTGACCAGGTCGCGGTAGACCGCGAACATGAACCGTTCCGCGGCGCCGTCGCCGAACACGGCGCGGGCCCGTTCGGGGTCGGACAGGAGGTCGACGAAGTTGGCGCCGGCCGCCTCGGCGTTCTGGACCCCGATCGCCGCGTACTCGGCGCCGTCGGGGATCACGTCGGGGAGACGGTCCCGCTCGTGGGAGGTGCGCAGGTCGATCAGCTGGCGGATGCCGAACCCGTTGTAGGTGGTCAGGTCCGGTTCGGAAAGGGTGTGGAGCGCGTCGGAACGGTAGAGGAGACCCTCGCGCACGGTACGGCCTTCTCGCGTACGGTGGCCGCCGAGGTCACGGAAGTTGGGGGCGCTGGAGAGGAGGAAACCGTCATTCGTCACGATGGCGACACTACCCACCGACCCGGCGCCCCGTCATCACCCGCTCCGACGCGCTCGAAGGTTCAGGCCGCGTTCTCCCGCATGGCCTCGATCTCCGAACCGGCCTCCTTGACGTCCTTGGCGGTGTCCACACCGCGCCAGAACCCGTCGATGCGGTAGGCGGTCAGCCGCCCGGCCTCGGCCAGTTCGGGGAAGGTCGAGGACTCGTGGTCGCCCTTGACCGGCAGGAGCGGGGTGATGCCCGCCTCGAAGAGGTAGACGCCCGCGTTGATCCAGACCGGGAGCAGGGGGCTCTGGGTGAACCCCTCGATCCGGTCCTGGTCGTCGACGTCGACGATGCCCCAGGTCGTGCGGAAGCGGGCGAGGGCGAGGGTGGCCAGACCACCCCCGTTCCGGTGGCGGGCGGTGAGCTCGTCCAGCGGGAACCAGGTGAGGACATCGCCGTTGAGGGCGAAGTAGGGGGCGTCGGTGTCGCGCAGTCCCTCGGCGGCGTATCGCAGGGCACCGCCGCGGCCGAGCGGTTCGTCCTCCACCCTCAGGGTGATCTCGGGCCCCTCGGTGCGCTCTTGGAGGTGCTCGCGCAGGACCTCGGCCTTGTAACCGCAGGAGACGACGACGTGCTCGACCCCGTGCGAGGCCAACCACTCCAGTTGGTAGTCGATGATCGGCCGTCCGGCCACCTCCACCATCGCCTTGGGGCGGGTGTCGGTGTAGGGCCGCAACCGGGTGGCCTGTCCGCCGGCGAGGATCAGTGCCTGCGTGACGGGGGACCCGGTGGATGAGGATGAGGCGGTCATGTACCGGACAGTAGCATCGTCGGGTCGGGATTCCCGGCCTCTACTGGGTGGCGTCGGAATAGGCCTTGCGCACGTCCTCGCTGGTGATCACCGTCAGCTCGGCGGCGGTGGCCGACTCCCCCACCTCCTGGGAGACCCTGAGGTCGCGGTGGGAACAGGAGCGCTCGTACAGGGAGCGGGCGAAACGTCCGTTGCCCAGCTCGTCGATCCAACCCGCCTCGCACACGTGCGTGAAGATGCTGGACAGGTCCTCGTGCGCGGTGTCGTCGAAGGTGTCGCCGTTGCGGGCGGCCACCGTGTCGGCGATCTCGGACAGCTCCCAGGGCGTGTAGGAGGGGAAACGCACGCGTACGTTGAACCGTGAGGACAGCCCCGCGTTGGAGGCCAGGAACCGGTCCATCTCGGCGGTGTAGCCCGCCAACACCACGACGAGCCGGTCCCGATCGTCCTCGGCCCGCTTGAGCAGGGTCTGGATGGCCTCGGCCCCGAAGGCGTCGCCACCGCTGTAGCCGGGGTTGACCAGGGAGTAGGCCTCGTCGACGAACAGTACGCCGCCCAGGGCCCGGTCGATGAGCCTGTTGGTCTTGACCGCCGTGGCCCCCAGGTGCTCCCCCACCAGGTCGGCGCGCTGGGCCTCGACCACCTCGGCGCGACCGAGCATGCCCAGGGCCGCGAAGACCCGGCCGAGCACACGGGCCACCGTGGTCTTGCCGGTGCCGGGAGGGCCGGTGAAGACCAGGTGGCGCAGGGGAGGCTGGTGCGGCAGCCCCTGTTCCTCGCGCAGACGGGCCACCCGCAACTGCGCGACCAGTGAACGCACCTGTTCCTTGACCGGCTCCAGCCCGATCATGCCGTCGAGTTCGGCCATCGCCTCCTCCAGCCCCGGCGACTCGCCGAAGCCGGGCAGGCGCGAGGTGAGCTCGGTGTAGGCGGTCTCGACGTCGACCGCGCGCACGGTGACGAGGTCGTCCGCGCTCGGACGGCGGATCGGTTCGTCGCCCTCGGCCCCGGAGGTGACCACGCGTACGTCCCGGGCCTGGCAGCTCTTCTCCACCATGGAGCGGGCGAAGCGTCCGTTGCCCAGCTCGTCCACGGCCTGGCGTTGAACGGCCTGGTCGAACCTGAGACGCAGGGTACGGGCGGCGTCGGCGTCGAGCAGGTCGCCCCTGTGGGAGACGAGTCGCTCGAAGATCCGGAACAGTTCGTCGGCCGAGTAGCCGGGGAAGTTGATGCGGGTGGCGAACCTGGAGGCGAGACCGGGGTTGGAGGCCAGGAAGGAGTCCATCTCCTTCTCGTAGCCGGCCAGGACGATGACGAGGCCGTCGCGATCGTCCTCGGCCCGCTTGAGCAGGGTCTGGACGGCCTCGTTGCCGAACCGGTCGGCCTGCCCGTCGCCCTCGTTGACCAGGGAGTAGGCCTCGTCGATGAACAGGACCCCGCCGAGCGCGCGGTCGATGAGCTCGTTGGTCTTGATGGCGGTGGCGCCCAGGTACTCGCCGACCAGGTCGGCGCGCTGGGCCTCGACGACCCGGGAGGTGGGCAACAGCCCGAAGGAGTGGAAGATGGTGGCGAGGGTGCGGGCGACACTGGTCTTACCGGTACCCGGCGGCCCGGAGAAGACCAGATGACGCAGGGGGCGTTCGACGGAGAGGCCGGCGTCGGCGCGCAGTCGGGCGGCCTCGATGGAGGCGGCCAGCCCCCGTACCTGCTGTTTGACCGGGTCGAGGCCGATCATGTCCTCCAGCTCGGCCAGGGCCTGGTCGACGGGGATCGGTTCGGCCTCTTCCTCGTCCCGTTCGGGGGCCCCTCTTCGGGGCGCGTCGGAGCCCCGACCGCGCAGAGGCGGCGCCTGGGCGGTGTCCTTGCGGACGCCCCCCACCGGAGCCGCCGTCCCGTCGCGGCTCACGGCCCCGCTCTCACGTCGTTTGCGGTCGTTCTCCCTGCTCTCCTTGACCACCTGCCCCGAGGCGAGCAGACGCCACAGCAGGCAGGCCCCCGCCGCGACGTAGAGCGCGGCGATCCCGGCCTCGGCGGGGAAGGGTTCGACGAGCATGCCGAACAGGGCCACCGAGAAGCCGGCCACCAGCCCCGCGGTCAGACAGAGCAGCCCGGTGTGCCAGACCGGGAATTCCCGGACCCGGGAGGCGGCGAGGGTCACCAGCAGGGGCAGCGGCAGGACCAGAAGGACCACCGGCCGTCCGGGCAGCGGGATCTGGAACAGGGGGACGGCGAGGATCAACCAGACGGCGGAGACCACGACGGTGAGGAACGCGTCGAGGGAGCGCATCAGGGCACCGAAGGCGATGAGCAGCAGCAGCGCGCCGAACAGGATCGACATCACCGGCAGGCCCAGGATGAGGGAGACGACGCCCACCACCGTGAGCAGGACCAGGGCGGCGACGAGGCGACGCCCCAGGGGGACACGGTGGTAGACCGCCCGTAGACGGTCCAGCCCCGAGGTGGGTGCCGAACGCGCCGCGGCGGTGGAGCTCGTCTCGCGCGTCATCCATGCCCCTTCCTGCGTGGGGGTCGCGTGACCGGCCCGGGGGCGGGCCGGAGGGTATCGGGCAAGGAACAGCCTTGCCCCAACCGGGGCAGGATGTCCAGTGCGGGGCGGCGTGTCGTCGGCCGCCCTCGGGGTCAGAAGAGCGGGGCCGGGGTGGCGGGGACCGAACGGGTGACGCGCAGGTGACGCCAGCGGGGCAGGGCGTCCAAGTAGGACCAGCTCATCCTGTGGTGGGGGGTGGGCCCGGCTTCGGCGAGGGTCGCCCGATGGACGGGCGAGGGGTAGCCGGCGGCCTTCTCGAAACCGTAGCCGGGGTGGTCCTCGGCGAGCTCGGCCATATGGGCGTCACGGTGGACCTTGGCCAGGATCGCGGCGGCGGCCACACTGACGCAGGTCAGGTCGCCCTTGACCTGGGTCCTCACCCTCCAGGGGGCTCCGATGAAGTCGTGCCGGCCGTCCAGGACGACGGCGTCGGGGCGGGGGTCGAGGGCCTCCAGGGCGCGGCGGGCGGCGCGGTGCAGGGCCTCGGTCATGCCGACCTCGTCGATCTCGGCGGGTGAGGACCAGCCGAAGGCGTGGGCGGCGACCCAGGGTTCGATCTGGAGGGCCAGTTCCCTGCGGCGCTTGGGGGTGAGGCGCTTGGAGTCGGTGAGACCGGCGGGAGGCTCGCCCTCTCCGGGGATCGCGGCGCAGACCAGCAGTGGTCCGGCCCAGGCCCCGCGCCCCACCTCGTCCATCCCCGCCACCACCCGCGCGCCCGCGGCGCGCAGTTCGTTCTCCACCTCGAAGGTGGGGGCGGGCGGGGGGCTGTTCTTCTGGGAAGTCGTCGACACGGCTCCCACCCTAGGGCGGCCCGAACACCTTCCGTGTCGCTTTCCCGGCCCGGCGGAGGCGAACGAGGCGTTTCCCCGGGGTTTTGCGCGACCCACCGACCATGACACTCGGTCATGACTCATCACTTTAGGTAGTTTGCGCTTGTCATCATCGCCATGCCGGGTCCCCCGGGAGGAATGGACATGCAGCAGAGCAGGCCCCGGCCCACGACCGGGCCCAGGCCGCGCCCCCGCAGACGCCCCTTCGCCCGGATCTCGCGCGGCCGTCTGTACGACGTCGTCTCCGCCGGGGCCAGGGTGGGCGTGGGATGGGTGTTCGCCGAGTACGGCCTCGCCCTTCGCGGCCGGGAGGACGTGGTCGCCGAGCGCCTGATCGACGCCGGCCTCTCGCCGATCGCCTTCGTCTCTCCTCTCGTCCCTCCTCTCCTCGTGGCGCTCTCGATCTCCTTCGCAGTGGGGCTGCTCACATGGCTGACCGGTCCTCTGCTCGCCCTGGCCGCCCTCGTCGGCACCTTCACCGCCGGGGCCGAACCGCTCTCCCTGTTCGGCTCCTGGGGGTCGACCATGCTGGTCATAGCGGTATGCGCCCTCTTGGCGGTGGGCGGCGGACGGTGGTCCTGGGACCATCTGATCCTCGGCACCGGGGCCACCGGGGTCCGACGCCGCGGACGTCGCTCGACCTCGACCGTCGGGAGGGGCTCCCCCACCATTTCTCCCCGTCGCCCCGAACACGCGCCACCGCTGCTCTATCCTGTGGACCAGGCCGCGCTACGACGGCCGTCTCGCCTGTGACGCGGCCCACCTCGCGCCTCGTGCCGTTCCGCCGGCCGCGTCACCACGACTCGGATTCGGTGGGGGGAACGCCATGTCCGCCTCAGCTCCCGGCACACACCCTGACGGGTCCGTGGCCAAGCTGATCGAGATCTCGGAGAAGCCCACTCCGGGCCGGCGCCTGATCGACTGGGCCTCGCGCCCTCCGGGGCGGCTCTACATCCCCGCCTGCGCGCTGGTCGGACTGGTCCTGCTCTTCGAGGACAGCGTGCCCGCCGGGCACCTTCCCTCGTTCGTCATCGGTCTCGGCGGCGGTCTGCTGCTGGCCGGGATGGGCGCCCTCCGGCTCGGGATCGCCCTCGCCGTCGCCCGTCCGATGATCCGCCGTTACTGGCTGCGCTGGATCAGCGCCCCGCTGATCGCCACGGTGGCCCTGGGCCTGGCCGTGGCCGACGTCCCGCTGCGGACCCGGATCGACCTGTCCTCCGAGAGCCTCATCGAGCTGCGCGAGGAGACCGGCGCCGCGACCACCATCCCCCTCAACGGGGAGTGGACGGGCCTCTATCCCCTGACCAGCGTCTCCGATGACGGGGAGACCGTCCACTACACGGTCGAGGGCGCCGGGCTGTTCCAGCCCTCAGGGCTGGCCTACAGCACCGAGGAGATCCCCACCGGGGTCTTCGTCCCCGGCCAGGGATCGCGGGTCTACGAGCACGTGTCCGGAGACTGGTACGTCTGGGTCGACCACTGACCCCGCGCGCCGACTCTTACCCGGTTCTTTGCTCAATACTGCCCGGATCCAACCGGACTCTCACCCTCGACCGATAGGGATGGTGGAGCCCCCAGGGAGACCCCCGACGAGGTTCTCCCCCAGGTAGGTCCACTCACCCGAGGAGATTGTCCATGCGCGAGTTCGCCCTCACCCTCCACGTTCGTATCCACGACTCCATCACGGCCCTGCGTCGGGCCCACGCCATAGGAGACGACGATCTGGCCACCGCCCAGGCGGGCGAGGTGGAGGACCTGGTGGAGATCGCGGCCCGCCACGGCATCGATATCGCCGGCTACGCCGCTCTCTCCCCCACCGGCTGAGGACCCGCGCGAGGGCACGAGGGACGACGAGGGCCCCGCGCCCGCCGACACCGGAGGGATCCGGGCGGCGGGCGCGGGGCCCTTCTCCTCGCGGGGGTACGGTCAGCGGCGACGACGCCCCTGGTCCCCGTAGCCCTCTCCCCGCTCGAACTGCTGACGCATCGCGGTGTCCTGCTGTTGCTGGTACTCCTCGGACATCTGCTGCTGGCGCGCGGCCGCCGCGGCCACCGCGCCCTGCGCCGAACCGAGGGCGTCCTGGGCCCCCTGCGCGAGCGGCGCGCGCGAGCCGCTCGCGCCGTTCATGACCTGCGGCAGCAACTGGGCGGTCAGCAGGGTGGACAGCGCCGAACCGTCGCCGGTACCCCCCTCGGTCTGGACCACGACCGGGCGCGGGGCCCGCTCGGCCAGCACCGCGCCCACGTCCAGACGACGGCGGGCCAGCTCGTACTCCAGGACCGCCCGGTTGTCCCGGTAGGCGGTGGCCAGACGCTGCTGCGCCTTGGCCTCGTTCTCGGCGGCCACCAGGTCGGCCCGGCCGCGCGTCTCGATCTCGTACCGCACCCGCTGGGCCTCGGTCTCCTGCTCCTCCAGCATCTGGGCGACGTCCTTGCGCGCCTTGTTGAGGGAGGCGTTGACCTCGACGATCTTGGCGTCACGGGTCTTCTTGGAGCGCTCGATGTCCATGAGCAGGGTGTCGATACGACGCTTGCGGGTGAGCTCCCACTCCTGCTCGTAGGCGACCAGCTCCTTGGCGACCCGTTCCCGGGTGGCCAGGTGCTGCTGGTACTGGTTGGGCAGCTGCACGTCGGGGATGTTGCAGCCGGTGATGACCACGCCGTACTTGCGCAGCTGCTCGTTGAGCAGGCGGCGCATGTCCTCGACGTTGGATCCGCGCAGGTCGTAGGCGGACTCGGTGTTCACCTGACGGCTGCGCTGACGGATGGCGTCCTGCACCGCGCTGGACAGCACCAGGTCGAAGTTGCTCGCGCCGATGGTGGTCACGAACGCGTACGGCTCGTCGATGCGGAACTTCAGGAAGAACTCGATCGACTTCAGCGGCACGTTCTCCCGCGTGGGGCAGGCCAGGACCGGTGCCGTGTAGGGGATCTCCGTACGGGTGTCGACCACGAAGTCGACGCGGGCCCACGGGTGCCACAGGTAGTGGCGGCCCGGGCCGATGCTCCTGGCGTAGGCGCCGTACTTGGTGAGGATGCCGGTGGTGCCCTCCTCGATCTCGACGATCGATCCGCGCCACCACCACAGGACGGCGGCCAGCACGCTGAGGACACCGACGATCAGGGTGGGCACGGCCAACAGGGACGAGGCCCCCAGCCCCTCGCCGATCACGACGCGGATGGACATGACCAGCGCGGAGAGCAGCGCGAACAGGCCGAACCAGACCAGGATCATCCAGCGCAGGCCCCGGTTGTCGCGCGGGATGACGACGGGGACGATGGCCCCCTGGTCTCCACCCCGTAGAAGGCCGGCGAGGTCGCCCCACGAGGCGAGGGACTCCTTGATGTTGGAGCCGCTACCGGGGTTGAAGGACTCGCTCATCTACTGACCTCCCGGGTTCTGGCCGCCCTGCGCCCACGGGGGCAACGGCGGGTCCTGCGGGTTCTGCGGCGTGGTGTCGGGGGACGGGAGGGCGGAGGCGTCGGCCTCGGCGTCCTCCTGAGCGGCCTCGGACAGACGCTCGTCGATGGCGTCGTCGCTCACCGACTGGCGGATCTCCTCGACCAGGTCCTGTCCCGGGTCCTCCGCGGCCGGGCCGCGGACGTCCTCGGAGTCGCCCTCGACGATCTCCTCGATCTCCTGCTGACGCCGGGCGATCCGGTCCTGGATCTCGCCGAGGCGACCGCGGATCGCGGCCATGTCCTCGTCGGAGAACAGGGCGGTGTCGGCCTGGCCGATGATCTCCTGGGCGATGCGCAGGTAGTCGACGCTGGCCGCGTCTCCGGAGCCGATGCGCAGCACCTGGGGCAGGCTGTCGGCGACCGCCTCCAGCTTGTCCAGGAGGTTCTCCCGGAAGCGGTAGTTGAGGATCTCCGGGGCCTCGGCCGCGCTGACGGCGCGGATGTCCAGGGCCTGGGCCTGGAGGAGCGCCGAGTTGGCGTTGGCCTCGGACTCGGCCTCCACGAAGCGCTGCCGTGCCAGGGCACGGGCCCGGTTGGTCTCGCGCTCCAGGGCGGTGTCCATCTGCGCCTGGTACTGGGCGATGTCGGCCTGGATCGCCGACAGGGTCTCGTTGAGGGTGGCGAGCTCCTTGTTCAGGTCACCCTCGTTCTGTTCCTTGCGCAGTTGCAGCTCGTACTCGAACGTGTAGGCGTCCTTGGCCACCCGCACCATCTCCGGGGCGGCCAGGTCCATCCGGTACTCCTGGCTGGAGGGCTCGGCGTGGGTGATGTTCGCGCTGGTGAGGACGACGATCCCGCTGAACTGCCGGTTGAGGGCCTCCAGGAGACCGTGGGTGGACTCGCCGACCATGTCGTAGATCGCCGAGGCCTCCTGCTCGTAGATGAGGCTCCGGGTCGTCTCGGAGATCGCGTTGTTGAGCTTCTCCTGGAAACCGGGCACGCCGCCCAGGGTGTAGACGAAGTCCGTGGCGTTCTCGATCTTGAACTGCACGAACAGGTCGACGGAGGCCTGCACGCCGCTCTTGGTGGGGGCGGAGCGGATGGGGGCGTTGAAGGGGTACTCGCGCGTGGTGTTGACGATGTAGGAGACGCGCTTCCACGGGTTGAGCAGGGTGACCCGACCCGGCTGGAAGAGGTTCTCCATCTTGCCGAAGCGGGTGACGATCGCCTGGCAGCCCTCGGGGACCATCACCATGCCCTGGCGCCACCACATGAAGGCGGTGACGGCGAGGGTGACGAGCCAGTAGTGGAGGCCGAAGAAGGGGTGGAGCAGCGGGTTGCTCCCCAGGGTGACCGTCTCCGGAACCACGACGGCGACCGTGCCCACCAGCCCCAGGGCGATGAGGACGATGGCGGGGAGCATCGTGACGAAGGTGCGTCCCCGGGGGATCACCATCGGGCAGATGACGTGGACGGGGCCGCCGGAGCCGCGCTCGTAGTAGCTGCGGTTGAGCGCCTCGCCCGCGTTGTTCAGCGAGGTGGTCTTCTGTTCGATGCGGGTGTCGACGGAGGTGCCCTGCTCACGCGCGGCGATGAAGTCGCGCGGGTCGAGTCCGCCCTCCGAGCCCTGTCCGGACCCTTGGGAGCCCGATCCGGACATCTGGCCCGCGGCCTGTTGGACCGCGTCGGTGACGGCCTGACGCGGATCGGCCCCTTGGGCCATCGCACCGGCCGCACCGCGCACTGTCTGCGCGAACGACATAGGCAAGCACTCCATTCTGGAACAGCGGGAACTGACGACTTCGACGCGGCGTACACCGCTCGGGTTCCAGGTGAGAGCGGATTTCGTACGCGAACAGGCGATAGTGGCCAGAACATAAGAGTGCCATGCGGACAAACCGAAACACAGATCCGTGGCTGGAGCGTAATGCGACCTCTCCCCGACCTCTACATGCGAGCCGCCCGAGGACCCGCCGAGGAGGGGGCTACCGTCGAAAGGGACGGAACACATCCATGGGGAGGATCCCGATGACCGCACTACCCAGTGCCGCCCTGACCAGCGCCGGTCTGATCGGCGGCTACTCGGTGGCCCGCGCCACCGGCAACAGGCCGCTGGGCGGCGCCGTCCTGGCCGCGTGCGGCGCCGCCGCCTTCGAGACCTGGCGTCGCCGCTCGGGTCTGGGCACCGCCGTAGCGTTGACCGGTCTCTACGTGGGGGCCTTCGGCCTCTCCCACCCCCTGGCCAAGAAGGTCGGCGCCTGGCCCTCGGTGCTCGGGGTGACCGCGGCGACCGCCGCCGTCGCCACCGTCGTCGGCGACCGGAAGGGCGACTGACCGTCCCCTCGGAACGTCCACGGGACACGGAGACGACGAAGAGGGGGAGACGCCGCGCGGCTCCCCCTCGATCACTCGGTCCCTAGAGGTCTCGTATCGCCTCTAGAGGCCTCGGATCAGCTGCAACCGCTGGTGGCGCCGCAGCCCTCGCAGGCGTAGCAGCTACCGGAGGGACGCATCTTGGTCCCGCAGGTGATGCACAGCGGAGCGTCCGCCACGAAACCCTCGGAGGCCGGGGCCCGCTTCTCCTCCGCCTCGGCCGGGGCGGTCGGGGCCGACTCGGTCGTGGCCGCGCCGGTGGAGGCCGACTGGGAGTAGGACTCCACCTGGGCGGCGATCTGGGCCGGGTCCTCGCCGTTGAGCTGCGCCTCGCGCTCGGAGGCCGACAGCACGCCCAGGGCCGCGCGCTCCTCGTAGGGCAGGTGGTCCAGCGCCAGACGACGGAAGATGTAGTCCACCACCGACTGCGCCATGCGGATGTCCGGGTCGTCGGTCATACCGGCCGGGTCGAAGCGCATGTTGGTGAACTTCTCCACGTAGGTCTCCAGCGGGACCCCGTACTGGAGGGCGATGGAGATCGCGATGGAGAAGGCGTCCATGACACCGGCCAGGGTCGAGCCCTGCTTGCCGAGCTTCATGAAGACCTCGCCCAGACCGTCGTCCGGGTAGGAGCCGGCGGTGATGTAACCCTCGGCGCCGCCCACGGAGAACGAGGTGGTCTCGCTCGGCCGCTTCTTGGGCAGACGACGACGGACCGGACGGGGCACCTCGACGACCTCGGGGGCCGACTCGGTCCTCTCCTCGGCCTTGTCCTCGGTCTTGGCCGTGGACAGGGGCTGTCCGACCTTGCAGTTGTCGCGGTAGACGGCCAGGGCCTTGAGCCCCAGACGCCAGCCCTCGAAGTAGATGTGCTCGAAGTCGGCGACCGTCGCCTCCTCCGGCACGTTCACCGTCTTGGAGATCGCGCCGGACAGGAACGGCTGCACGGCGGACATCATGCGCACGTGACCCATGGGCTGGATGTAGCGGCGGCCCATCGCGCAGTCGAACACCTCGTAGTGCTCGGGGCGCAGGGACGGGGCGTCCACCACGTGGCCGTTCTCGGCGACGTACTCGACGATCGCCTCGATCTGCTCGTCCTGGTAGCCCAGGTTCTTGAGCGCCCGCGGGATCGCCTGGTTGACGATCTGCATGGAGCCGCCGCCGACCAGCTTCTTGTACTTGACCAGCGAGAAGTCCGGCTCGATGCCGGTGGTGTCGCAGTCCATCATGAAGCCGATGGTGCCGGTGGGCGCCAGCAGGCTGGCCTGGGCGTTGCGCCAACCGTTGCGCTCGCCGACCTTGAGGCATTCCGCCCACTCGCCGGTGGCGGCGGCGTGGATGGGCTCCTCCAGGGTGCCGATGGTGCGCAGGTCGTCGTTGGCGGCGGCGTGCTTGCGCATGACCCGCTTGTGCGCCTGCTCGTTGCGCTTGTAGCCGTCGTAGGGGCCCACGACCCCGGCCATCTCGGCGCTACGGCGGTAGGCGGCGCCGGTCATCAGCGAGGTGATGGCGGCGGCGACCGCGCGGCCGCCCTCGGAGTCGTAGGCGTGACCGGTGGCCATGAGCAGGGCGCCCAGGTTGGCGTAGCCGATGCCCAGCTGACGGTAGGCGCGGGTGGTCTCGCCGATCTTCTCGGTCGGGAAGTCGGCGAAGGTGATGGAGATGTCCATCGCCGTGATGATCAGCTCGGTGAGCCGGGTGAACCGCTCGACGTCGAAGGTGTCGTCCTCGCGCAGGAACTTGAGCAGGTTGATCGAGGCGAGGTTGCAGGAGGAGTCGTCCAGGGACAGGTACTCCGAGCAGGGGTTGGACGCGGAGATGCGACCGGTCTCGGGGTTGGTGTGCCAGTCCTGGATGGTGCCGTCGTACTGGATGCCCGGGTCGGCGCACTCCCAGGCGGCCTTGGCCATGCGGTGGAAGAGGCCCTTGGCGTCGACGGTCGCGATGACCTCGCCGGTGGTACGGGAGGTGAGACCGAAGTCGGACTCGGTCTCGACCGCGCGCATGAAGGCGTCGGAGACCCGGACCGAGTTGTTGGCGTTCTGGTACTGGACGCTGAACATGTCGGCGCCGCCCAGGTCCACGTCGAAGCCGGCGTCGCGCAGGGCACGGATCTTGTGCTCCTCGCGGGACTTGGTCTCGACGAACTCCTCGATGTCGGGGTGGTCGACGTCCAGCACGACCATCTTGGCCGCGCGGCGGGTGGCGCCACCGGACTTGATGGTCCCGGCGGAGGCGTCGGCGCCGCGCATGAAGGAGACCGGACCGGAAGCGGTGCCGCCCGAGGTGAGCAGTTCCTTGCTGGAGCGGATGCGGGACAGGTTCACACCCGCGCCGGAACCGCCCTTGAAGATGATCCCCTCCTCCTTGTACCAGTCCAGGATCGACTCCATGGTGTCGTCGACGGACAGGATGAAGCAGGCGCTGACCTGCTGGGCGGAGGTGGTGCCGACGTTGAACCAGACCGGCGAGTTGAAGCTGAAGAGCTGGTGGGCGAGCGCGTACTTGAGCTCGTGGTCGAAGACCTCGGCGTCCTCGTCGGAGGCGAAGTAGCCGTTCTTACGACCGGTGTCGGTGTAGACCCCGACGACGCGGTCGATGAGCTGCTTGAGGCTCCACTCGCGCTCGGGGGTGCCGAGCGCGCCACGGAAGTACTTGCTGGCCACGATCTGGGTCGCGTTCACCGACCAGGTCGTGGGGAACTCCACGCCGCGCTGCTCGAAGTTGACGCTGCCGTCGCGCCAGTTCGTCATGACGACGTCCCGACGCTCCCACTCCAGCGTGTCGTAGGGGTGGGTACCGGCGGTCGTGAAGACCCGCTTGATCTTCAGGCCCTTGCGCGACCCCTTGCCCTTGCGTCCCGTAGGGCCGCTGGTGGTTTCCGTCATGACGGAGTCTCCCCGAAATACTGATCGTGCGCGGAAACGCTGATGCCCGCGCGGATGTCCCTGGTGGCGGGGTGGGTCGACCACGGCGGCGTGCTCCCTCGCCGTGAGGTCGACCACCCGGGATGATGGCTCCGGACGTCGCGATGGACGTCCGGACTGCTAGCCCGAAGTTGTGGTGTCGATCGCGGGTCGGGGCGATCCGTTCCCCTCGGACGGTTCCTCCCGCTTCGAGGGGTCCTCCCCTCGGTCACGGCGCAGACCGGCGATCTCGGCCTCGAAGTCGGCCAGGCTCTCGAAGCCCCGATAGACGCTGGCGAAGTGCAGGTAGGCGACCTCGTCCAGGTCGCGCATCGGGCCGAGGATGGCCAGCCCGATCTCGTGGGCGGGGACCTCGGCCACGCCTCTGGACCGGATCTCCTCCTCGACCTTTTGCCCCAGTTTGGCGAGGGCGTCCTCGGAGACCGGGCGCCCCTGACAGGCGCGGCGGACGCCGGCGATGACCTTGGTGCGGCTGAAGGGCTCGGTGACCCCGGAGCGCTTGGCGACCATGAGCAGGACGGTCTCCTGCGTGGTGAAGCGGCGTTCGCAGACCGGGCAGGTGCGGCGGCGTCTGATGGCCGCGCCGTCGTCGGTGGACCTGCTGTCGATCACCCGGGTGTCCGGATGGCGGCAGAACGGACAGTGCATCCCGGTTCACCTGCTTCCCTCGACCCGAACAACGACCCGTAGGTCTACTTAACCACAACTTCTAGGCGCAAGCCCCATCGGCAACACCAGATGTTGTGGTCGAACCTAGCCCTCCGCAGCGCGGGTCGCAACCTTGACGACGGCGTGTTCCCGGGCTCGCGTCGAGGACCCTCGCGGGGCGCTCGGAGAGGGGGGTGGAGACGGGGGCGGGGCGGTGCCGGACACCGGCGTCAAGACTACGGGAACGGAGGGCGCGCGCCCTCCGTCCGGCGATCCGCCGGAGCGGCGTCCGCCCCTTACGAGGCGGGCCTTTCCGGCCCGTTCGGACCCTCGACCGACTTCCACGAGACGAACCCCATACCGCCCTCGGACCGACCCCCGGAAAGCCGTTTTCGACATTGGCCGAACACCCTCGGACGAAGACGCGCGAACGCCCGATCGAGGGGACCCGAAAACGTCCATCGAAAAGGCCCGGTCATATCTCCACGACCCTCGAACGCTTGTTTGATATCACCGTGTGCAACGACTAATCTTGACCTTGTTTTCACGCCGGTTTCACCACCCCGCGGACCAGCCGGTCGGCAGGGCCGGCACCGGACACCCGAACAGGCCCTGACCGAACCGAACACCGAGGAGGCCCGGCCGTGCCGGAGGACAACCCCGGAGCCGATCACTCCGGAAACACCACCGTTCTTTCGCCCGTGGGTGACACGGGCGGTGTCACGCCCGTCGCCCCCAAACTCACCGCGCGCCAACAGAGCGTTCTCAACTGCATCCAGCGTTATGTTCGCGAACGCGGTTATCCGCCCTCGATCCGGGAGATCGGCGAGACGGTCGGCCTTTCCAGCCCCTCCAGCGTGGCCCACCAGCTCAAGGTGCTCCAGCGCAAGGGCTACCTGCGCCGTGACCAGAATCGGCCACGCGCCGTGGAACTGTGCGTTCCCGGCCGCGACGAGGGCCAGAGCCTGACCCACGACCAGCTCACCGCCGACGCCACCCGCGCCGCCTCGGTGCCCTTGGTGGGACGGATCGCCGCGGGCGGCCCGATCCTGGCCGAGGAGTCGGTCGAGGACGTCCTGGCGCTGCCCCGTCAGCTGGTCGGCGAGGGGCGTCTGTTCATGCTCACCGTGGTCGGCGACTCCATGACCGACGCCGCCATCACCGACGGCGACCTGGTGGTGGTCCGCCAGCAGCCCAACGCCGAGAACGGCGACATCGTCGCGGCCATGCTGGACGACGAGGCCACCGTGAAGGTGTTCCACCGCGGGGCCGACGGTCACGTGCGTCTGATGCCGCGCAACGACGCCTACGAGCCGATCGACGGCGACGAGGCCACCATCCTGGGCAAGGTCGTCACGGTCATGCGCCGCGTCTGACCCCCTCCGCGAACGGTGGAGGGCGCGGCCCACGGACCGGCCGATACTCTGAAGAACGTGTCCATTCGTGTCCGTGTTCCCGCCCTCCCCGACCGTTCCTCCCGACGTACCCTCCTCACGTCGGCCGTGATCGCCGTCGCGCTGTCCGCCTCCGCCTGCTCCCCCGGCGACGAGGGGCCCGAACCTCCCGGGCTCTCCGCCGACGGCCGCGACGTGACCTTCGAGGGCGGCGGGTTCACCGTCGAAGGCTCCTTCACCCACCCCGAATCCCCGGACGGGGAGCCGGTGCCGGGCGCCCTCATCATCTCCGGCAGCGGGCCGACGAACCGGAACGGCAACAGCGACGGCCGCCCCGAGGCCGACACCAACCTCAACCTCTCCCGGGTCCTGGCCGGCGCCGGGGTGGCCTCCCTGCGCTACGACAAGTTCGGCAGCGGCGACCCCGACACCTGGGACGAGAAGACCGTCGAGGCCATGGGCGAGGACATCGATCCCCTGCTCTTCGACGCCCAGATGGCCGCCGCCTACGAGGAGCTGATCGCCCAGCCCGAGGTGGACCCCGAACGCACCCTGATCGTCGGCCACAGCGAAGGCGCCCTGTTCGCCCTGCGCGCCCGAGAGGTGCTGGAGGACGCCGACCCCGCCCTGGTGCTGGCCGCCCCGCCCGGGGCCCGCATGCTCGACGTCATCGACCGACAGATCACCGAGCAGGTCCGCACCGCCGAGGCCCAGGGCGCCGTGAACGAGTCCGACGCCGCGATGATCCTCTCCGACATCCGGACGGCCCGCGCCCTCGTCCGCGCCGGAGACGAACTGGACATGTACGACCCGACCGGGATCTTCGCGCCTCAGAACCAGGACTTCCTCGCCTGGATCGACGCCTTCGACCCGGTCGACCTCGCCCGCGACCTGCCGGACGACACCCCGGTCCTGGTGTTGTGGGGCGAGGAGGACGCCCAGATCCCCCGGGACGAGATCGATCGGCTCATGACCGGGTTCGAGGACGCCGAGCGGGTGGACCTGCCCGGCACCGACCACGTCCTGCGCGAGTACGACGACTCCCCCGGCGCGGCCGCCCTCGACGGCGACCGGCCCTTCTCCCCCGACGTGGCCCCGGCCCTGGAGAGGTTCGTCGACGGGCTCTGGTGAGCCCTCAGTCGGCCGCGGTGCCCTCGGGCAGCTCGGCCACGATCGAACGGGCCAGACGCTCGGCGTCCTCGGCCGCGCTCTCCCCGTCGACCGATCCGGTGGCCTCGTAGTCGGTGGCGGCGGTGTAGCAGGTCTCGACGTACAGGTTGGAGACCCGCACCCCGGTACAGCCCACCTCGAAGGCCCCGGTCTCGACCCACCGGAGCGCCTCGTCCCCCAGGTCGTCGACCGGTTCGGGCTCGTGCCCCTGCGCGGTGGAGGAGAGGGTGCCGGAGGCGACGTCCGGCCCTCCCTCGACCGGGGCGGCCACCAGGACGAGGGTGGCGGCGGCGGGCACGGAGGCGCCCTCCCCCTCCGGGGTGGCCCAGCGGCACTGCCAGCCGGTACCGAAGGTGTCCTGAGCGGTACCGACGGTCTCCTCGACCTCGAGCCGGTGGTCGGGGACGATCTCGTCGAGGACCTCGGTCCGCCCGATCCCGCATTCGGGGGCGGCCTCGAATTCTCCGCGCTCACCCCCCGAGGTCAACAGGTACCAGGCCAGGAGACCGGAGGCGGCCAGGACGATCAGGGCCAGGACCACCAGGGCGGTGGTGGCGAACACACGGCTCTGCGGTGGCGGTGTCCCCGGGTCGGCGGCCCCGTACGGGGGAACGCTCACAGGGTCTCCTCCAGCCGGGCCGCGAAGTCCACCACCGTGTCGCGTGCCCTGCCGAAGGACACCGGCTCCCCGTCGGCCTCCCCCACGTAGGAGACCCGGACCAGCATGTTGTCGCGTTGGAAGGCGAGTTCGGCGGTGCCCGGCAGTCGTCCGCGCCAGACCCCGGCCTCGGTTCCTCCGGCCAGGTCGACCTGCTCCCCGCGGACCGGGACGGCGGCGTCACGGGCCAGGACCGCCGCCCGCTCGCCGGTGACCACGGGTTCGGCGGAGGCGTCGGTGAAGCGCGCGGACAGGTCCACACGCAGGGAACCCCGCCCCTCTCCGTCGGGGGCCAGGGAGGTCCACACGCACGTGCTGCTCTCCCCGCCGGCGAGGGGGCCGTGGCCCTCGGTCTCGGGGGTCGCTCCGGGAAGGGCCGAGAGCACCGCGTCCTCGGGGATCGACGCGCACGTGGGCGCCGAGGCGAGGACGTCGTCCCCGTCGGGCCGGTCGGGATCGTCCCCGGCGAGTACGAGACCACCGCCGACGGCCGCCCCCGCGAGCAGCACGGCCCCCGCCCCGATGATCAGCGCCCGCGTCCACGGTCGGGGTCCAAGCCCACCACCCGCCGCCGAAGAGCCCACTCGGCCACCGCCTCCCAATACGTGTTCAGGACAACCGTAGGGGGCGGTGATCACCGTCGCGACCACCGCCCCCGTCGGGCGCGTCAGCCGACGACGATGTTGACCAGCTTGGGCGCGCGGACGATCACCTTGCGGACCGTCTTGTCACCGATGAACCCCTGGGCCTTCTCCGAGGCCAGGGCGAGACGCTCCAGCTCCTCGTCGGAGATGTCGGGGGCCACCGCCAGCTTGTCGCGGACCTTGTTCTGCACCTGGACGACACAGGTGACCGTCTCCTGGACCAGCAGCTCCGGGTCGGCCTCGGGCCAGTTCCCGGCGGCCACGGTGCCCACGTGCCCCAGCTTCTCCCAGCCCTCCTCGGCCACGTAGGGCGCGAAGAGCGACAGGGCCACGGCCACGAACTCGGCGGCCTCGCGCACGGCCGGGTCCCCGGCTCCGGGGCCGGAGTCGATCGCCTTGCGCGTGGCCGAGACCAGCTCCATGCAACGGGCGATCGCCACGTTGAAGCGCTTGTCCTCGATCAGGGCGGTGATCTGGTCGATGGAGCGGTGGGTGATCCGGCGCAGTTCGACGTCGCCGGTGGCGGGGTCCGCGCCCGGCGTACCGGCGGCGCCCGCCTCGTGCATGACGCGGTAGGCCCGGTTGAGGAACTTCAGGGCCGCGGTCGGGGACACGTCGGCCCAGTCCACGTCCTCCTCGGGCGGGGAGGCGAAGAGCATGGTCAGGCGGACCGCGTCCACACCGTAGGCGTCGATCTCCTTGCCCAGGTCGACACCGTTGCCCAGCGACTTGGACATCGCCCGGCCCTCGTTGATGACCTGACCCTGGTTGGTCAGACGGGCGAAGGGCTCGGTGAAGTCGAGCATGCCCATGTCGTGCAGCACCTTGGTGAAGAAGCGCGCGTACATCAGGTGCAGGGTCGCGTGCTCCTTACCGCCGATGTAGTGGTCGACGGGGCCCCACTTGTTGACCGCCTCGGTGTCGAAGGGGGCGGTGTCCAGGTGCGGGGAGCAGTAGCGCAGGAAGTACCAGGACGAGTCCACGAAGGTGTCCATGGTGTCGGTGTCGCGCTCGGCCGGGCCGCCGCAGGAGGGGCAGTCCACCTCCACCCAGTCCTTGGCCGCGGCCAGCGGGGAGATCCCCTTGGGAGCCAGCTCGGCGCCCTTGAGCTCGGGCAGGGTGACGGGGAGCTGCTCGTCGGGGACGGCGACCTCGCCGCAGGAGGGGCAGTGGACGATCGGGATCGGGGTGCCCCAGTAGCGCTGGCGGGAGAGCAGCCAGTCGCGCAGACGGTAGTTGACCGTGGCCTCGCCGGTGCCGCGCTCGGCCAGCACCTCGATGATGCGCTCGATGGCCTCGTCCTTGGACAGGCCGTCCAGCGGACCGGAGTCGCGCAGGACGCCCTCGCCGGCGGTGGCGACGCCGGTCTCGGCCGGGTCGGGCTCGCCGGTCTCGACCACGACCCGCACGGGCAGGTCGAAGGCCAGGGCGAAGTCCAGGTCGCGCTGGTCGTGGGCGGGGACGGCCATGATCGCGCCGTGACCGTATCCGGCCAGGACGTAGTCCGCGGCCCAGACCGGCATGCGCTCGCCGGTGACCGGGTTGACGGCGTACCGGCCCAGGAACACACCGGTCTTGGGGCGCTCGGTGGTCTGACGCTCGATGTCGGAGAGCTTGGCGACGTCGGAGCGGTAGGTCTCGAAGGCCTCACGCTGCTCCGGGGCGCACAGTTCCTCGGCCAACTCGGCGTCGGCTGCCACGACGAAGAAGGTCGCTCCGTACAGGGTGTCGGGGCGGGTCGTGAAGACGGTGACCGGCTCGTCCCGGCCCTCGATCTCGAAGTGGACGTCGGCGCCGGTGGAGCGGCCGATCCAGTTGCGCTGCATGGCCAGGACCTCGTCCGGCCAACGTCCGCCATCGAGCTGGTCCATGTCGTCCAGCAGGCGCTGGGCGTAGTCGGTGATCTTGAAGTACCACTGGTTCAGGGCGCGGCGCTCGACCTCGGCGCCGCAGCGCTCACAGCGGCCCTGGACGACCTGCTCGTTGGCCAGCACGGTCTGGTCCTGGGGACACCAGTTGACCAGGCCGTCCTTGCGGTAGGCCAGACCCCGATCGAAGAAGCGGGTGAACAGCCACTGGTTCCACTTGAAGTACTCGGGGTCGCTGGTGTGGATACGACGGGACCAGTCCACCGCCACGCCGTAGCGGCCCATCGAGGCGGCCTGCGTCTCGATGTTGGCGTAGGTCCACTTCTCCGGGTGGGAGTTGTTCTTGATCGCCGCGTTCTCGGCGGGCAGGCCGAAGGAGTCCCAGCCGACGGGGTGCAGGACGTTGTCGCCGCGCTGGAGGCGGTAGCGGCCGATCACGTCGCCGATGGCGTAGGCCTCGGCGTGTCCCATGTGCAGGTCACCGGAGGGGTAGGCGAACATGTCCACCACGAAGGAGCGGGGCCGGTCGTCTCCGGGGTCCTCGCTCGCCTGGAACGGAAGCTCGGCCGCCCAGCGCGCCTGCCACTTGTCCTGGAGGGCGCGGGCGTCGTAGGTGTCGCCCGTCGTCTGGTCGCCGTCTACCGCTGTCATCAGATCTCTTTCGTGGGTGCTCCCGCGTCGACGCGGGTGGGGGAAACGGATCTCCCTCGAAGCGGGAGGAGGGGTGCCGCCGTTCCATGACCCGTGCGGGACGTGCGGCTCCTCGGCCGTTCCTCGGTCTGTCTGTCCTCTTCAGGTTAGCGGTTGCCGTCCCCCGTCGAAGCCCTCTTCCCCGCCGCCTCCGGCGCACCCGCCCCCCTCTGACACACGGGTCGGTCCCCACCCCTTCACGCCCTCCCCACCGACCGCGCGGTTTGTTACTCTTCCGTCAAAGTGGCGCAGAACACGCGACGCAGGTCACATCGACCCTGCTCGCACCTGTCCGGATCATCTGCCGCGGGAGGCCCCCATGTTCAACCTGTCCACACTTCTGGAGGACGGAGCGCGCTCCGTACCCGAGAAGGAGTGCCTGGTCTTCGGCGACACGCGCCTGAACTACGCGATCACCGACATGATCGCCTCGCAGGTCGCGAACCTGCTCGTGGCCCGGGGCGTCCGGCCGGGCGATCGGGTGGCGCTGGCCAGCCCGAACCTGCCCTACTTCCCCTTCGTGTACTTCGGCGCCCTCAAGGCCGGCGCCGTGGTCGTGCCGCTCAACGTGCTGCTGACCCCCCGGGAGATCGCCTACCACCTGGAGGACTCCGGGGCCAAGGCGCTCTTCGCCTTCACCGGCACGCCCGACCTCCCGCTGGGTCAGCGGTCCTTCGACGCCTTCGAACAGGTGGAGAGCTGTGAGCTCTTCGTGGACATGCCCGCCACCGCGGGGGCGACCGAGTCCACCATCGAGGGCGCCGAGACCATCTGGGCCGCCCTGGACGGCATGCCCGGCACGTTCGAGACCGTCCAGTCCAACGGCGACGACACCGCCGTGATCATCTACACCAGCGGCACCACCGGCCGCCCCAAGGGGGCGGAGCTGAGCCACACCAACCTGATGATGAACGCGGTGGTCGCCGCCGGCCTGGTCAACCCGCACCCGGACGGGCGGGACGTCTCCCTCGTCGTCCTGCCGCTGTTCCACATCTTCGGGCAGACGGTGATGCTCAACGCCGCCCTGTACCGGCACGGCACCATGGTGCTGTTGCCGCGCTTCGACGGCGATCAGGCCCTGAGCCTGATGCAGAAGGAGGGCGTCACCGGTTTCGCCGGGGTGCCCACCATGTACTGGGGTCTGCTCAACGCCGCCCGGGCCGCCGAGCCCGGCCGCTACGACCTCGAGGGGATCGCCGCGAACATGGTGGACGCCGTCTCCGGTGGTTCGGCCCTGCCGGCCCGGCTCGCCGAGGACTTCACCGAGCTCTTCGGGGTCGGGATCAAGGAGGGCTACGGCCTTTCCGAGACCTCGCCGGTCGCCTCCTTCAACAACCCCGCGACCGGGGCCAAGCCCGGCTCGATCGGCCGCCCGGTCTGGGGCGTGGAGATGAGGCTGATCGACCCCGACTGGAACGAGGTCGTCAAGGAGAAGGAGGGCGACGAGGACCCGGTCGGCGAGATCGCGATCCGCGGCCACCTGATCATGAAGGGCTACCACGACCGCCCCGAGATCAACGCCGAGGTGATCAGGGACGGCTGGTTCCGCACCGGCGACATCGCCCGCCGTGACGACGACGGCTTCTACTTCATCATCGACCGCTCCAAGGACATGATCATCCGCGGCGGCTACAACGTCTACCCGCGTGAGGTCGAGGAGGTCCTGATGACCCACGACGCGGTCGGCCTGGTCGCCGTCGTGGGCGTGCCGCACGACACCCACGGCGAGGAGATCAAGGCGTTCGTGATCCCCAAGGAGGGCGCCGAGGTCACCGCCGAGGAACTGGACGCCTTCGCCAGGGAGCGTCTGGCCGCCTACAAGTACCCGCGCGAGTTCGAGTTCCGCACCGAGCTGCCGATGACCTCCACCGGCAAGATCCTCAAGCGCGAGCTGCGCGAGGGCTGATCCGGAGCGGGCATGGACGAGGGGCCGCCCGCCCGGGCGGCCCCTCGATCTCGTGTCGATGACAGCGGCCTCAGCCCTTGACCGCACCCTGCACCAGCCCCGCCACCAGCCAACGCTGGACGAGGATGAAGAAGATCATCACCGGGATGGTGATGATCGTGGAGGCGGCCATGACGTGGCCCCAGTCGTTGGAGTACTGGCCGAAGAACTGCCGCAGCCCGACCGCGACCGTGTAGTTCTGACTCTGGGTCATGAACGTCATCGCCAGCACGAACTCGTTCCAGGCCACGATGAAGGAGAAGATCGCGGTCGCCACCAGACCCGGGGCCACCAACGGGAACAGCACCTTCCAGAACATCTGCGGCCACGAGGCCCCGTCGATGTAGGCGGCCTCCTCCACCTCCTTGGGCACCGCCGCGACGAAGCCGCGCATCATCCAGATGGCCAGAGGCAGGGAGAGGGCCACGTAGGCGATGGCCAGGCCCAGCACGGTGTTGAGCATCTGGAGGTCCCTCACCTGGAGGAACAGCGGGATGACCAGGGCCTCCAGCGGCACCATCTGCACGATGAGCACGAGGACCAGCACGGCCGTGCGGAACCGGAAGCGGAACCGCCCCACCGCCACCGCCGCCAACATCGCGAGCACACAGGAGATGGCCACGGTGATCGCCGCGACCGTCAACGAGTTGCGCAGGTAGAGGGAGAAGTTGCCCTCCACCATGACGTACACGAAGTTGTCGAAGGTGAAGGAGGTGGGCAACAGCGCGCCCGTTCCGGAGGTCGCCCGGTCGGAGAAGGCGCTGACCAGCATGAAGTAGACCGGGAACAGGGTGAAGAGCAGCAGCAGCGAGATTCCGGCGGCCTTGGCCACGATCCGCCCCACGCGGAGCCGGTCCCCATGCCGACGTGCCTCTCGTACCCGGGCCTCCCAGGAGGCCCCGTCCCGCTCCGCGTCGCTCCGGGAGTCAGTCATGTCCTACGGCCCTCCTTCGACGACGCCCGCCGCGCCCGACGGCGCCGAGGGGATATGTCCTGAAATCCCGTTCATCCCGCGAAGAGCGGGGAAAGAGGTGAGCGTGCGCGTGAACGAACCCTCCGGCCCCTCCCCTACCGAGGTCATCGCCTCCTGGCTCCCCTACGACGCCCGTTTCCGGGAGAACGCCGTCCGGCACGCCCTCGCCGACCCGAGTGGGCGCGGGCTGCACCGGTACGTCGACCGCCTGGCGCGCGGGAACGACGACGACGGACCGCTGACCGAGGACGGGCTGCGCACCATGGCCGCGATCCGCGAGGATCTGGCCGGGCGCCCCCTGGCCTCGGTGGACTGGCGTTTCGTCCGCGAACGTCTGGTCTCCGACCCCGATCGGGCGCGTCCCCCGTCCTCTCACGTGTCTCATCTGAGCTCGTCCTCTCGGAACAGCGCGCGCAGGTAGACGAGGGTGACCACCAGGAGCAGCAGCGTGAGCATGACCGCGATGGCCGACCCCTTGCCGAAGTCGTTCTGGCCGAAGGACTGGATGTAGGACCACACGCCCAGGTTGAGCATCTGTGATCCTCCGACGTCGCCTCCGGGCATCAGGTAGATCTGCGCGAACACCTTGAAGTCCCAGATGGTGGACAGCACGGTCACCACGGCGAACACCGGCCGCAGCGTGGGGAACGTGACGTGCCAGAAGCGCTTCCACGCGCTCGCCCCGTCGATCCGGGCGGCCTCGTACAGCTCCTTGGGCACCGTGAGCAGACCCGCCAGCACGGTCACGGCCACGAACGGGAAACCGCTGTGCACGATGTTGAGCGTGACGATCGCGTAGAACCAGAAGCGGTCCGCGAACCAGTTGTGTCCGGAGGGTTCGACCACCCCCAGGGACATCAACGCCTGGGCGACGACCCCCTGATCGACGTCGAAGATCCAGATCCACACGTAGGTGCCGCTGACCGCGGGCATCGCCCAGGCCACCATGATGCAGGAGACGACCACCACCCGGGCGACGGAGCCCAGGGTGGACAGCAGCAGGGCGACGAGCGTGCCGAACACGATCGTCAGCACCACCGCCACCAGCGCGAACAGCACCGTGTTGACGAGCACGACCCGCCACAGGTACGGATCGGACAGCAGGTCGACGTAGTGCCGCAGTCCGATGAACTCGGACTCCCCCGAGACCAGGTTGGCCAACCTGAAGTCCCGGAAGGACAGCCACACGATGCGGCCGATGGGGAAGAGCAACAGGATCCCGATGACCCCCAGCGGAGGGGCCAGCAGGACCCAGGGCAGGAGGGTGCGTCGCCCCCGCATGCTCAGGAGCGGCGCCCGTCCCGACCGCTCACGGGTCGGTGTGTTCATCAAGCGCCCTCGTTGAGAAGTCTTTCGATGGTCGCGGCCGCGTTCTCGGTCGCCTCGTCCACGGTCGCGTTCCCGTTCAGGATGTCCTGCTGCATACCGACCAGGACCCCTTCGGCCTCCACCTGGGACCAGGCCGGAAGCGCCGGGGTGCTACGGCCCGCGTCGAGAAGCTGCGTCGCGAACGGCCGGACCAGCGGATCGTCGGATTCGGCGTAGGTCTCGATCTGCTCCACCCCGGCCGGGAAGAAGCCGCTCTCCTCGCCCCAACGGTCGAAGAGGTCCGTACCGGTGAGCATGTCGACGTACCGCCAACCGGCCTCCTCGTTGCCGGTGCCCTCGAACACCGACAGCAGGGATCCGCCCGCGAAGGAGTCCGTGTAGCCGCTCTCCCGCCCGGGCAGGACGAAGGCCCCCAGCTTCCCCTCCAGGTCCGGGTTGGCCTCCAGGATGGCCTTGGGGTTGGAGCTGTTGGAGATCGCCATGATGGACTTCTCGTCCGAGAGCGACTCCATGACGTCGATCTCGTTCCAGTTGACGGCGCCCGTCGTGGACAGACCGTCCTCCAGCGCCAGGCCGGTGAAGAACTCCACCCCGGCGCGTCCCTCGGGCGAGTCGACGGTGGAGGTCCAGGTGCCGTCGGGCTCCTGGACGGCCAGCTCTCCGCCACCGCCCCAGATCCACGGCATCACCGAGTACTGGGCCTGTCCGGGCACCGGGAAGACGATCATGTCCTCCTCGGCCTCGGCCAGGTCGAGCGCGGTCTCGCGCAGCTCCTCCCAGCTCGTCGGCTCCTCGTGGCCGTGCTCCTCGAAGATGTCCTTGCGGTAGATGATCGACCTGATCGAGGCGTACCAGGGCACACCGTAGGCCGCGTCGTCGACGACGCCCATCTCGTACATCTCCTGATGGAACCGGGAGGGGTCGTCGATATAGCCCGACAGGTCGTGCAGGGCTCCCGCGGCGGCGTACTCCGGGGTGAAGGTGGTGCCGAGTTCGATGACGTCGGGCACGGTCCCGCCCGCGATCGCCGTGGAGATCTTGTCCTGGGCGTCGGCCCAGGGCACGAACTCGACCTCGACGTCCATCCCGGTCTCCTCCGTGAAGGCCTCATTGGCCGCGTCGAAGAAGGCGGAGGCGTCGGGGTTGGTGCCCTCCATGATCCATACCTGAAGGGCGTCGCTCGTGTTGTCGTCGCCACAGGCCGTCGCCGCAAGCACCAGGGCCAGAGAGGCCGCGGGGAGGGAAACGTACTGGTGTGCTCGTCTGCGGGCCATGGGCTCGCCTCCCGTTCCGTTCGAGGGTCCCCTGAGGGTTGGTAGGAAACCTACGTAAAGAACGACGACTTGTGAAGTAAACCACTGCGACTTGTGGCTGAGCTGTTAGGGGAGGTTCGCGACGCCCCTTCCGGTCACTCGCTCAGACCGGCGACCTGGCGCAGGGTGGAGATCAGTTCGGCCCTCTTGTAGACGGCCGTTCCGATCGCGGCGCAAAAGGCCGCGAGCATGTGGACGTAGACCATGGGGTCGCCCCGGGTGAAGCGTTCGGCCACCTCCTCCTCGCCCACCGAGTGCGCCTCCCACGCGGTGGAGACGGCGAACTCCAGCTCCGGCGGGAGCATCTCGGCGACGGTCGTGGCCACGGCCTCACGGGAATCGGCCGGCTTCCACACCACCCCGGTGCTCTGGACCCGGCGGCTGAGGAAGGCGGCGATCACCTTGAGCTCGGACAGCACGTCGTCGGCGTCGTCGGTGGCCGGGGGGATGAGCCGGTCCAGCTCCTCCCGGTCGTGGTCCACGTAGGCACCGACCAGGGCGATCGCGGTCTCCTTGACGTGGTCCGGAAGATCGGGGGCGGGCGTCGGTTCGCCCTGGGAGGCGTGGTCGTCGGAGGACACGGTGGGTCCCTTCACAGCAGATGGACGCTTGCGCAACGCCCCCATCATGCCCCCTCACCGCCCCTTCGCGGGGCAGGCGGCGGGGGTGTCCGCGTGCGGCGAACACCCCCGACCCGGATCAGAAGACGGGACGCAACGGCATGTGCGCGGAGGTGCCGTCCAACTTCACCCCGAGGATCTGGTGGAGCTGCACGACGTCGCGCTCGAAGCCCAGCACGCAACCGGCCATGTACAGACGCCACACGCGCGCGGTCCCCTCGCCCACCTCGGCGACCGCCTCGTCCCAGTGCCGTTCCAGGTTGGCGCCCCAATGGCGCAGGGTCAGCGCGTAGTGCTCGCGCAGGTTCTCCTGGTGCCGGATCTCGAAGCCCGCGTCGTTCATCGCGGTCTGGATCGTCCCGGGCCCCTCCAACTCACCATCGGGGAACACGTAACGGTTGATCACGCCCTTGGTGTCCATGGGCTTGAGGTTGTTACCGGGCCGGGTGATGCAGTGGTTGAGCAGACGCCCTCCCGGCACCAGCTTGTCGTTGAGCGAGGCGAAGTAGGCGTCCAGGTTCCTCGCCCCGATGTGCTCGGTCAGACCGATGGAGCTGATCCGGTCGAAACTGCCGTCGGGCACGTCCCGGTAGTCCATGTGCCGGACCTCGGCGAGACCGCCCAGCCCCTCCTGGGCGATCTTCTTGGACCCCCATTCGGCCTGCTCCTTGGACAGGGTCACGCCGATGGCCTTGACCCCGTACTCACGGGCCGCGTGCCGCACCATGCCACCCCAACCGCACCCCACGTCCAACAGACGCATGCCCTCTCGAAGACCGAGCTTCCGAGAAATCAGGTCGTATTTACGGAACTGGGCGCTCTCCAACGCGCCGTCGAAGTCCCCGACCCGGTCCAGCCCCCCGTCCTCGTCGTCGAAGACCGCGCAGGTGTAGGTCATGGACGGCCCCAGGACCAGCTCGTAGAACTCGTTGGAGACGTCGTAGTGGTGGTGGATGACCTCGGCGTCGCGCCTCTTCGAATGGCGCGCCCCACGCCCGAGCAGAGTGCCTCGGCGCATCTCCTGGGGCGGCGGGGCCACCCGATTGACGAACTTGACCCAGCCGACGGAACGGACGATCTCGACCATGTCGCGGGCGGACACGTTGACGCCCTCGGCGAAGACGAAGTCCGCCATCCGTCTGAGCGCCGTGTACATGTCGCCCTCCAGTTCCAGGTGACCGGAGACGTAGGCGCGCGTCAGACCCACCGCGTTGGGCGATTGGGCCAGATAGTTGACGGCGACCGGCGTACGCACGCGCAGGGTGACGTCGCTGTGGGGATCCCCCGCGGAACTTCCGTCATAGGCGGTGAAACGGATGGGCGCGTCGTTTCCCACGACACGCTCGAAGATCTCTGCAAGCCGCATGCTCTCGTCCTTCCTCCTCGCGGACGCGACCCATGCCCACGGGTCGCCCCCGCCGGTGGTGTCCTGATGCTTCAGCGATTGCGTACGCACTTGGCGTACAGGTCCAGGAGACGCCCGTCCGGGTCGTAGGCCTCCTTGAGACCGCGATAGGCCGTGCCGTTGTACAGCTCCCAGAACTCGTCCTCGGAGTAGAAGGCGTCCGAGTAGAGGGACTTGTGACCGCCGAGCCGGGAGACCTCCTCCTCGACCCGACGGTTGTGGTGGGCGCGACGCTGCCCCGGCTTCATGTCGACCAGCCCCCAGAACCCGAAGTTCACGTAGAGCCGGTCGTTCTCCAACGGGTACAGCGGCCACACGTGCTCGTCGGAGGACATACCCGGGCGGCGGGGCTCGCGCAGCCGGAGCGGACACATCCACAACGGGGTCATGCCGATCTCGGAATGGAAGAAGTCGAGGAACTCCGCGCCGCGCTCCACCCCCACCTCGACGTCCTGGATGAGCGGCTCCTGCGGGGTGCGCCCACGGTAGTGGTTCAGCAACCGGGAGAAGTCGGTGCGCCGATCCCAGGCCACCAGACGGCGGTACACGTCGGAACGCTTGAGGGAACGGGGCCACAGCGGACGCACCAGCGGGTTCTGGGTACCGAAGGCCCGGGAGCACCAGAACCAGTCCGTGTCCCAACGCCACAGATAGTCGTGGATCGTGAGGTAGTCGCCCGGGCCCTCGCCCGCGTAGCGCGGAATGGACCGGTAGTAGATGTCGGTACCGGTGTAGTCGCTGGTCCAGGGCGCCCGATCGGTGAACCGGGCCAGCGTCAGATACAGCTCGTCCGGCGCGAAGGACACACCGTCGACGAAGTCGACCCGCTCCCCATCGTGGGAGGCCTCGTCACAGATGACCTCCAGGGCGGCCATGGCCTCGCCCGCGTCGGAGAAACGCAGGTGGCGCAGGTGCACGTAGGGAGAGACCGGCTCCAACTCGATACGCAACCGCAGGCCGTAGCCGAGCGTTCCGTAGGAGTTGGGGAAACCGTGGAAGAGATCGGAGTGGACGTTGTCACGGGTGGCCGTGACGACCTCGCCCGAACCGGTGAGGACCTCCATCTCCTGCACCGACTCATGGGGCAGACCGTTACGGAACGAGGAGGACTCGATCCCCAGACCGGTCACCGCGCCGCCCAGGGTGATGGTGCGCAGCTGAGGCACGACCATGGGCATCAGACCGTGCGGAAGGGTCCGCGCCACCAGCTCCTCATAGGTGGTCATCCCACCGACGTCGGCCAACCGTTCGACCGGGTCGATGGAGATCACCCCGGAGAAGGCGGACACGTCCAACGCCGGAGCCGACGAGGGCTCACGGAACCGGAAGAGGTTGGAGGTGGGCTTGGCCAGGCGGACCGGGGCGTCGGCCGGCAGCGCCCGATACTCCCGGCTCAGCCGCTGGACCGCCACCCGATGCTCGGCCATCCCCGTCGGGGGAGCGGTCCCCTCGATCGATCCCTGGTGCGGAGTGGTACCGGACTGCTCTCGGGTCATACCGGATCCCCTGACGGTTCGCGCGGCTCGGATCAGGTCGGCCAGAACCGGTCGCATGGCGTGCCGGGGCAGGCCGATCCCCTCAGTTCTACCTATCGGTAACGGTTCTGTGCCACCCCATTTCGCTACGTGTCTCACCCGTCGTCGTCCACGAGCGACCGGCGCGCACCCTTTCCGAGGGCGGCGACCCCCCGGTCACCCCGTGTGCCGGCGGCGTCACCGGCCGGCCCGCATAGGATCCCGTTACGTGCGCATCGCTCTCATCGACTCCGGCATCGGCATGCTGTCCACCGCCGCCGCTCTGCGCGCGGCACGACCCGACGCCGACCTGTACCTGTCCATGGATCCCGACCACATGCCCTGGGGCCCCCGAACGCCCGAGGAGGTGATCGGACGCGCCCTGGCCGGGGCCCGCGCCGCCACTCGGGCCGTGGCCGAGGACGGCGGTCGCCTGGACGCCGTGGTGGTGCCGTGCAACACGGCCTCGGTCCACGGACTGGACGCGCTGCGCGCCGAATACGAGCCCGGCGTTCCGGTGATCGGCACCGTCCCCGCCATCAAACCGGCCGCCGCCGCGGGCACCCCCATCGCGGTCTGGTCGACCGAGGCCACCACCCGCAGCGCCTACCAGCGCGGCCTGGTGGAGACCTTCGCCTCGAACCTGGAGGTCACCCCGGTGGCCTGTATCGGACTCGCCGAGGCGGTGGAGTCGGCCGACCCGCGCAGGATCACCGACGCGGTGGACTACGCGGCGGAACTGACCCCGCCCGAGGTACGCGGGGTGGTGCTCGGCTGCACCCACTACGACCTGGTCGGACAGCGGATCTCGGCGGCCCTCGGCGGAAGGGCCGCGCTGTTCACCGCCGCCGACGCGGTCGCCGCCCAGACACTGCGCCGGATCGGCACCGCCGAACCCCCGTCCGCGCGCGCCGGCCGGGTGCGGGTCCTGGCCAGCGGCCGACCCGCAGAACTGCCCGCCGCGGCGTTGAACTACCCGGCCGGCCGGTCGCTCCTCGACGGGGCCCGCGCCGACCGCTGATCCCGGGCCCGGCCCCACCGACCGGGCCCGCCCGGATCAACGCGCTTCGCGGACCCCCGCGGGCTGGACCATCCGGGTGACGGCCTCCGGCGCGGCGGCGACGCCCGGGTGCCCACCGGCTGCCGTCTCCCCGGTCGACAGGGCGCCCGCGGCGAGGGTCCGGACCAGGTCGCGCACCCCCGCGGTGTCGTTGTCGTGCATCAACGTCTCCAACAGCGACAGGGCCGCACGCTGGTCGCCCGGTTGCTCGCGGACATGCCGCCACTGGGGCTCGGTCGCCGCGTCGGACAACATCAGGGTGCGCCCCACCTGGCCGAGCGCGCTCAACAGGGCGGTGTCGTGCGGCCTGGCGGAGAGCGCCACGTTCACCTGTTCGGCCTGCTCCTCGGGGTCGACCTCCTCGGCGGGACGGGCCCGAAGGAACTCCAGGATGCCCTCCGACGGGGCCAGCGGGCGGATCGGCGCCATCGAACCCACCATCGACCGGGCCTCGGCCAGGTCTCCGGTGATCTCCTCGACCCCGCCGAGCTCTCCGATGAGCTGTTCGGCCCGCCGCGCGGAGCACTCCGCGACCCAACGGGCACCCCGACCGCAGGCCAGCCGGGTCGCGGCCAACGCCAGTTCGGCGCCGCGACGCGGAGCCCCCACCCGCTCGAAGTAACGCGACCAGGTGGTCACCCGCACGCCCAGCCGCCAGTCGTTGCGCACGCTCCCCTGGCAGACGAGGTTCTCCACCGCCTCGGTCCAGGCCGGGCGCAGATTCGGGCAGGCCTCGGCCTCCTCCACGGTGGGCAGCAGGGCGATGGCCTTACGGGCGTCGCACAACCCCAGTCGGGCCAGCCAGGACAGCAGACGGGCCCGTTCGAAACGGATCGAGCGGAGCAGAGCGGTCCGACGCGGATTGGCGCCGCGCTCCTCCTCCAACCCGAGTTCGGCCTCCAGCCGGTCCAGGGTCTCCAGCGCGTCGGTGTGCTTGTCCTGGTGTCGCAGGGCGCGCACCAGCGCGAACACCCCCTCCGCCCCCAGCAGGGCCGGCCCGGTGGCGGTGTGCTCGTAACGGCGCAGCTCCGCCTCGGCGCGGTCGGCCTGTTCCTCGTCGATGAGCAGATGCACCCTGGCCAGGGTGAACGCCGGCCAGGCCGGGGTGTCCTCCCAACCCGACAGGCTCCGCGCCGACAACAACTCGCGTCGGATCTCGGTGGTGCCCCGGGCGTCGATGTTGGACTGGCAGCGCACCAGCGACACCCGGGCCGAGACCGGCAGCGGACCGTGGGTGTGCGGAGCGGGCTCGTCCCGGGCCGCGGCCTCGGCCTGGGCCAGGGCGCGACGCCCCTCCCCCAGGGCCCCCACCCGGACCGCCAACGGCCAATAGGCCAGATAGAACAGGGTCGGCGGACCGAACACCCCGGGGACCGCGGCCTCCCGGTTACCGGCCTCGGCGACCAGACGTCGCGCCGTGCGCATCGCCGAACGCGCCACGGCCTCGACCTTGACCGAGTCGCCGGCCTCGCACAGTCGGGGCAGCCGGGTCACCGCCTCGGCCAACTCCTCCTGCCCCGCGGCGCGCAGTCGACGCGCCGTTTCCCCAGCCCATGTCCACATCGGCATGTCTTTCTCCCCCTGACCGAGCCGCGTGTGAACAGAACGTAGCAGCGTGGTGACCGAGCCGTCCGGAAAACACTTGAAACCGGTGCAGCCGGGGCACTCTCGGCCCACCTCGCTCGTTGTCCGAGTGGATAGACTCGCGCGCAGCCGAGTTTGCACGAGAACCGGACCCGCATTGAGGAGACGGCCACCGATGGGATGGCGAGACCGCTTCGGACTCCGCAAGGCCAACCGCAAGGGCAAGGCCCGGTTCGACCGGGCCGCCGAGGATTCGGATATCAAGGCACTGATCGAGTTCGCGAAGACCAGGGTCGGGGTGGAGTTCTTCGTCGAACCCGAGACCTTCGCGACCCGGGCCACCGCGGTCGCGGTCGCCACCGACGGCGAGTGGATCCGCCGCCGCTGTGGCTCCCCCGAGGTCCTGCGCAAGGTCGCGGCCGATCTGGCCGCCCCCGCCTATGACGTCCAGATCGTCGGCTACCCGCAGAGAATGCGCGACTGGACCGAACGCAACAAACGCGGCCTGTCCATGGACGACTGACCGCGTCGGACGGCACTCCGCCGGGTGTGGCGAACGTGAGAACGGCCACCCCGGCGCCTCTTTCCGCGCCCGCGAAACCCGTCAGCCGGTCATTTTGGGCATTGATGACGACTCCTTGCCGCGACTTCCTCGCCGAACGGGTTCCCTAACAGGCTCGATCCGTCGCATACTCACCTGGGAGGGGGGACTCCGATGAAGCAGGATCTCACTGCCCTGTGTTGCGAATGCGGCATGATCCGCAAGGTGAGCGACTACCAGAGTGTCGGCGAGGCGCAGTCCGCCTACGGGCTGGCCCGCTGCGTGGTCTGGCGCAAGTGCCGTTCGTGCGACTACCGCACCTACCACGCCTACCTGCGGTCCGACGAGGATCGCGACGAGCTGGAGGACGCCCTGCGTCTGGACGGGGCCCTGGCCGCCGAGGCCCTCGACGAGGAGGTCGAGCAGCTGCGGCTGTGCGGCGTCGAGGTCGGCCACGCCACCGTCCCGGCCATCTGGGACGGCCAGTCCGTGGGCATGGTGACCCAACGGCTCACCGACCACTCGTACTCGATCGTCCTGGACCCGGAGGCCTCGGTGGTCTCCAGACTCAAACTCATCGACATGATGTGGAGCGAGCTCCTGGTCGGCGAGCACGACGACCGCTGGCACATCCAGGAACCCGAGGACGACTCCCCCGGTTACGCGGTCCGTCTCTTCGGCTACCGCACACGAGGCTGAGGGTCCCGTTCCGGACGCCGTTCGGGACGGGACGCCGGTGGTCGAGGCCGGGCCGAGCCGCCCAGCCTCGTTCCGCGTCCCCTCAGGCCACACTCTCGCCCTCTTCGGCTCTCGCCTTCTCGGCCAGACGTCGCAGGGCCGAACGGGCCACCTCCGGATCGGCCGTTCCCCAATAGGGCGGGAGCGAGGAGCGGAGGAAACCCCCGTACCCCGCCGTGGCCAGCCGCGGGTCCAGGACGGCGATCACCCCGCGGTCGTCGGTGGAGCGCAGCAGTCGTCCGGTGCCCTGGGCCAGCAGCAGGGCGGCGTGGGTGGCCGAGACCGCCAGGAAGCCGTTGCCCCCGTGCGCGGACACCGCGCGCTGACGGGCCGAGGCCAGTGGGTCGTCCGGGCGTGGGAAGGGGATCCGGTCGACGATGACCAGCTGCAACGAGGGGCCCGGCACGTCGACGCCCTGCCACAGCGAGAGGGTGCCGAACAGGCAGGAGCGCTCGTCCTCGGTGAACCGCCGCACCAGTTGGCCGGTGGAGTCCTCTCCCTGGCACAGGATCGGCTGGTCCAGACGCTCGCGCAGCTCCTCGGCGGCCTGTTGGGCGGCGCGCATCGAGGAGAACAGTCCCAGGGCGCGTCCGTCGGAGGCCTCGATCAGCCCGGCGATCTCGTCCAGGTAGTCCTCGGACAGCCCGTCCCGGCCGGGTTTGGGCAGGTGGCGTGCGACGTAGAGGATGCCGCTGCGGGCGTGGTCGAAGGGCGAGCCGACGTCCAGTCCGCGCCAGCGGGGTTCTCCCTCCGCCCGGTGCGGGCCGTCGTTCCCGTCGTCGCCGTCGTCGCCGTCCTTCGTGGGGGCGGGGACCCCGACCGGTTCCAGGGGGCGGCCGGCGGCCCGGTCGGCCTCCTCGCGCGCGGCCTCGCGGCCCAGCCCCCATTGGCGGGCCAGGGCGGTGAAGTCGCCGCCCAGGGTGAGGGTCGCGGAGGTCAGAACGACGGTGCGGTCGCCGAAGAGTTTCTCCCGGAGCAGTCCGCCGACCCCGAGCGGGGCGACGTTGAGCGCGGGCGCGCGGGAGAGCGCCTTGGTCAGCCAGACGACCTCGGTGCGGTCGCGCAGTGGCGGCTCGTACGACTCCAGGATCCGGACGGCGGCCTCGCGGACCTCTTCCAGGGCGGCCAGGGCGAGTTTGCGATCGGAGGCCGTGTCGGGGTCGAGTTCGCCCGGGTTGGGGCCGATCGCCGTGACGCACGCCGCGGCGGCGTCGCGGACGGCGGCGACCGCTCCGGCCAGGCCCTCGTCGATGTGGTCGAGGCGTCCTTCGGGCACCTCGGTGAACATCAGGGCCAGGCCGTCGGCGCACTCGGTGAGACGTTCGGAGATGCCCGGTTCGACCAGTCGCGCGGCCCGTTTGGCGGCGGTGGTCACGGCGCGCTCGCTCAGGGAGCCGGTGGCCACCGAGGTGGCCCGGTCGACCAGTTCGTGGGCCTCGTCGATCATGATCGTGTCGTGTTCGGGCAGCAGGTGGTGGCCCTGCGACATGTCGATGGAGAGCATGGCGTGGTTGGTGACCACCACGTCGACCCCGGCGGCGGCCTCGCGGGCGAACTCGGCGAAGCACTCCTGGCCGAAGGAGCACACCCGGGCGCCCATGCACTCGTTGCCGCCCACCGAGACCTGGCGCCAGGCGAGGTCGCCGACGCCGGGGACGAGTTCGTCGCGGTCGCCGGTGAGGGTGTCCTCGGCCCATTCGTGCAGCCGCGCGACCTGGCGTCCCAGGGAGGAGAGCTGGCGGGGGTCGAAGAGTTCGGCGCCCTCGGCCTCCTCGTCCGTTCCGGCCTGGAGCCGGTTGCGGCACAGGTAGTTGCGTCGGCCCTTGAGCACCGCGAACGTGGGTTCGCGGGGCAGGAGCGGGGCCAGCGCGGCGGCCAGGCGTGGAAGGTCCCGGTCGATGAGCTGGTTCTGGAGCGCGATGGTGGCCGTGGAGATCACGACGGTGGTCTTGGAGGCCATCGCGCGTCTGATCGCGGGCACCAGATAGGCCAGGGACTTACCGGTTCCGGTGCCGGCCTGGACCACCAGGTGTTCGCGCCGTTCGACCGCCGCGGCGACGGCGTCGGCCATGGTCTGCTGTCCCTCTCGGCTGCTGCCGCCCAGGGCCTCGACGGCCGCGTCGAGGAGGGTGGGGACGTCGGGGAGATCTGCCACCCGTCGACAGTACCCGGATCCGGGGACAGGTTCGGCGTCGTCCACAGGCCGACCTCCCCGCCGTCGGGTCGAGGGCGGGGAGGTCGGTGGTCGGGGTTCAGCCCTGGGTGCGCAGGAGCTCCTCCAGACGGTCCATGGACTGTCGCGCCCCGTCCTCCATGCCGGAGGCGACCATCCCGTCCCGGTCCTCCACGCTCTGGAACACCGCGAGCGAGGTGTAGAGGGTGCGGCCCTCCGCCTCCTCCAGGGTGTGCCGTTCCAGGAGCACGTGGCCGGGCATCCCCTCGAACTCGAAGGTCTGGGTGAAGCCCTCCGGTTCCCGCGCGTCGTGGACGACGCCGTGGAAGGCGTACTCCTGTCCGTCGCGGTCCTTCTCCACGAACCTCCAGGAGCCGCCGGGCCGAAGGTCCAGCCGGTCGATGACCGTGGTGGTGGAGTCCAGCCCCCACCAACGGGTCAGCAGTTCGGGGTCGCTCATGGCCCGGTAGACGACGTCGCGCGGGGCGTCGAAGGTGCGGGTCATGACGATGTCCTGGCGTCCCGGTTCCGCGATGACCTCGAGGTCACTCATGGCTCTTCTCTCCCTTGTCGCTGCTCTGGATCCTGTTCAGTTCCTCGTCCAGGCGGGCGAACCTGTCCTCCCATCGTTCCCGGTAGCGGTCGATCCAACGATCGACCTCCTCCAGGGGGGCCGGTTCCAGGCGGCAGGGGCGCCATTGGGCGTTCCTGCCGCGCACGATGAGCCCCGCCCTTTCGAGGACCTTCAGGTGTTTGGAGATCGCCTGGAGGCTCATGGGGAACGGTTCCGCCAGTTCGTTGACGGTCGCCTCGCCTCGGGCCAACCGGGCGAGGATCTCCCGACGGGTCGGGTCCGCCAGCGCGGCGAAGGTGAGACTGAGCGGGTCGTCCGCCACTATTCAACCTTTCAGTTGATCAACCACTAAGTTGATTATGCGCTTCGAAGCCTCCCCGGTCAAGGGACGAACCCGCGTTCTCCGATCGGGCGAACCGGGGGCGCCCCTCCGCCCTGGCGTTCCCTCGCCCGGACCCGGAAACGCGAGAACCCCGCTCCCGTTACCCGGGAGCGGGGTTCTCGTACCGTCTGTTACGTGGAGCTATGGGGATTCGAACCCCAGACCTCCTCCATGCCATGGAGGCGCGCTACCAACTGCGCCATAGCCCCTTGAAGCCGTGATCATGATTCTAGCGGATATCGCGGGGTGGGTTCGACGTGTTCCCGCCCACGCCCCTCCCGCCCCGGCCGCCGTTCCCCCGCTCCTCGGTGGAACGACGGGGCTGGAGGCCCGGCCGGAACGGAACGTATTCTGAAGGTCCGACACGAGGAGGTCGGTGTGACGACGTCCGAGAACCCTCAGATACGAGCACTACGACGTTGGGACGAGCACGGAGCGCCGTGGCGGGTCCTGGAACGGACCGCGACCCGGGTGACCGTCTCCCTGGAGACCTGCGACGACGGCACCGAGGTGGACCGTCTCACCTCGTCCGATCCCGAATTCCTGGCCTTGGTCGCCCGTCTCTCGCAGGCGAAGGAGGAGAACGGGGCCTGAACGTGTGCGCCGCGTGGGCCGGAGGGCCCGGGCGCCCCGTCAGGCGGGGATGACCCCGGCGCGCGCCAAGTGGTCGCGCAGACCGCGGGCCAACGGCACCTCGTCGAGTTCGTCCGGGGCGAACCAGCGCACGTCCTCCGCGTCGTCCCCGGCCCGCGGAACGCCGGCGATGACGGTGGCCGCGAAGTCGCGCACCTCGTACACCCGGCCGTCACCGGCCGGGATCTCCACGGTCCACAGTTCACGCCCGATCTCGACGACGAGCCCGGTCTCCTCCAGCGTCTCCCGGGCGGCCGCCCTCGCGAAGGTCTCCCCCGGCTCGACCGAGCCCCCGGGCACGGACCAGCGGCCCTTCTCCGGTTCCGTCCCCCGCAGGACGAGCAGCAGCCGTCCCAGGCCGTCGGTGACGACGGTGCCGGCCGCGGGAACGCGTTCGGTGGTCCGGCCGGGTTCGGGATCGGGTACGTCGTGGGCGTCGACCATGAGCGGATTCTACTCACGCCCTCTCCGCTCCCCAGAGGGCCGGAACGACGAAAGGACCCCGTCCCGCGATTTCGCGGGACGGGGTCCGAAGATCGTCGATCCAGTGGAGCTATGGGGATTCGAACCCCAGACCTCCTCCATGCCATGGAGGCGCGCTACCAACTGCGCCATAGCCCCTGGTCTGCCGGACGGTTTCCCCGTTCGGCATGGCAGTACTCTACCGGATTTCAAGAGCCGGTCGAACCAGAGTCGAACGCCGGGGGTCCCGGGGGTTGCGCGGGGGCTCCCGGGAGCGGAGGCGACCCGGCGCGAAGGTGAATATCCTGGGGGTGTGCCCGAATCCAAGCTTGAAATCCAGATGCTCCACGATCGCCTGTTGGTGAAGGCGGTCCCGGACAAGAGTGAGCGGCGCAGCAGCGCCGGTCTGGTCATCCCGGACACGGTGAAGTTGGCGACCCGGCTCGCGTGGGGCGAGGTCCGCGGCGCGGGGACCGGCGCCCGGCACGTGAAGACCGGAGACCGTGTGCTCTTCGACCCCGAGGAGCAGGGTGAGGTCGAGTTGAACGGCGAACGGTACGTCATCCTGCGGGAGCGGGACGTGCACGCGATCGCGAACGAGGCCCCGGAGCGGGGCACCGGCCTGTACCTGTAGGGCCGGGCGTCGACGTTCGAGAGCCGGGGGCCGCGATGGCGACCTCCGGCTCCGTCGTGTCCGCGGTCAGTCGCGCCGTTCCCGGGCGAGTGCCTTGACCAGCGACATCACGCACATGTTGTGCGACTCGAAGACCGGCACCCTGGCGATGGACGAGTACGTCCAGCCCGAGTAGAGCATGGACCACAGGAGCTGCTGGGCCCACAGCGGGGTGATCCGGGGATCGATGCTGCCGTCCTCGTGGCCGCGTTCGACGAGTTCGTAGAGGGCGAGGTCGCCTGGGCCGCAGTCCTGTTCCTCCTGAGCGCTGTTCTCGCTCTCCCCCTCGAAGGCGAGCAGGGCGACCTTGCGCAGGGCGAAGTACTCGGAGGCCAAGCGGGAGAAGGCCTCCAGGGCGGTGCCCTCGTCGACCCGGGCGCGTTCGGTGGCCTCGTTGATGAGCTCCTCGGCGTAGTCGCCCAGCGCGGCGACGAGATCGGCGCGTTCGGCGAAGTAGCGCTGGAGGGTACTGCGCGCCACCCCCGCCTCGGCCGCCACCTGAGAGAGGGGCGCCGACCGATTCTTCGCCAGCACCTCGACCGCCGCGTCCAAAATCGCGCGTCGGGTGCGTGCTCGGGTCCTCGTCTCGTCTTCTGAGGGAGAGCTCTTCACCATGCCCTCATCCTAGAGTGATGGGTATCTTCTTGACAATAATGGGTCACACATGACCTAATTCAGATCATGACTGATCATTCCCCGACCGACGAAAGACCTCCCATCGCGCCCGCGTCCCCCGAGCCCCGATTCGCGCAACTGCGCGTGCTCTGGTCCTTCGTGCGCCCGCACCGCTCCAAGCTCCTGCTCGGACTGGTCCTGGCCCTGCTCGGGTCCGCCTTGGAACTGGCCAACCCGATGGTGATCAAGCTGGTCCTGGACACCGTGTCCGACGCGGGTTCCCTGGCCATGCCGATCGCGATCCTGCTCTGCCTGTTCGTCAGCGGCCTCGTCTTCGGCATGTGGCACTGGATCGTGCTGGGCACCGTCGCGGAGAAGGTCGTCCTGGACGCGCGCGCCTCCCTCGTGCGCCGCTACTTCCGGGCCGCGCTGCTCCCCCTGAGCCGCCGTTCCTCCGGGGAGCTCGTCACCCGGGCCACCTCCGACACCGTCCTGCTGCGCGAGGCCGCCTCCAGCAGCGTCATCAGCCTGATCAACGGCGGGGTCCTGCTCATCGGGACCCTGATCATGATGGGCGTGCTGGACCTGGTCCTGCTCGGGGTCACCGTGACCGCCGTGGTCATCGTGACGATCCTGTTCCTCACCCTGATGCCGGCCATCGCCAAGAGTCAGGAGAAGGCCCAGGCCTCCCTCGGTCTGATGGGCGGAATCCTCGAAGGCTCCCTGCGGGCGATCCGCACCGTCAAGGTGAGCCGCGCCGAGGAACGTCTGGGCTCCCACATCCTCGAACACGCCGAGGAGGCCGCCGAGCACGGCGTCCGCGCGGTGCGCCGGCAGGCCGTGGCCTGGACGCTCGCCTTCGGCGGTGTCCAGCTCGCCATCATCGCCATCCTCGCCGTCGGCGCCCTGCGCGTCTCCTCGGGCGAGATCGGTGTCTCCACCCTGGTGGCCTTCCTGCTGTACGCGTTCTCCCTGATGAACCCGGTCATGGAGCTCTCCCAGAGCGTGACCACGCTCCAGTCCGGCATCGCCGCCGCCAAGCGCATCCGCGAGGTGGAGGCCATCCCGCTCGAACCGGACGCGGAGCCCCTCGACGGGCCCGCCACCGGGCCGGACCCTCGCCCCACCGGCGATCGCACCGGCCCGCTGTTGGAGCTGCGCGGGGTCACCGCCCGCTACGCCCCCGGGGCCGCCGCCGCGCTGGACCGGGTCGACCTGACCGTCCCCAGGCGAGGTCACACCGCCATCGTGGGCCCCTCCGGAGCCGGCAAGACCACGGTGCTCTCCCTTCTCCTGCGTTTCCTGGAGCCCGAACACGGCGAGCTGCTGCTGGACGGCACCCCTTACCGGGAGCTGTCCCCCGGTCGGGTCCGGGGACGTTTCTCCTACGTCGAGCAGGACACACCGGTGGTGCCCGGCACCATCCGCGACAACCTGCTGTTCACCCGTCCCGAGGCGGGCGAGGACGAGGTGCGCCGCGTCCTCGACGAGGTCCGGCTGACCGAGAAGATCGAGGCCTTGGACGAGGGGCTGGACTCGCCCTTGGACTCCACCTCGCTCTCCGGCGGGCAGCGTCAGCGCATCGCCCTGGCCCGCGCCCTGCTCGGTTCCCCGGACGTGCTGCTGTTGGACGAGGCCACCTCCCAGGTGGACGCGATCACCGAGGCCGCCATCACCGAGAGCGTGCGCCGTCAGGCCGACCGCGGCTCGGTGATCACCATCGCGCACCGCCTGTCGACGGTCATCCACGCCGACCGCATCCTGCTGATGGAGGAGGGCCGGATCCGTGCCCAGGGCACGCACGAGGAACTCCTGGAACGGGACTCCCTGTACCGGGAGCTCGTCGCGGCCCTGCACATCGGAGGGAACGACGAGCGGGGACGGGAAGAGGTCGTCACAGGGGTCTCCCCCCTCTGAGCTCCCGGCAGTACCATCCACCGCAGAGCGGGTCGTAGGGCGCGAACGGCCCGCTCGCCGCGGCCGCCGGGGCGCTCGCCCCGGCCCCGCGGCGACCTGTCCGACCGTGCGCTCCCCCGGCGCACGGGACCCCGGCGCCTCGGCGCACGGAAGGGATTCATGAGCGACTACGCCCGATACCAGGACGGTGTCTACGCCGACGCGACCAACGGTGTGCTGCCGCACCTGCCCTACGATCACGACGAGCTGCGGGACCGGGCCCGCGAGATCCTGGACCCCGGACCGTTCGGCTACGTGGAGGGGAGCGCCGGGCGCGAACGTACGGCGGACGCCAACGTCGAGGCCTTCTCCCGTTACGCGTTGAGGCCCCGAGGGCTGCGGCCCGGCGCCGAAAACGCCGGGGACACGGGCGTCACCCTGTTCGGCGAACGGTACCCCTCTCCCCTGCTGACCGCCCCGGTCGGGGTGCTGGAGCAGGTGCACCCCGAAAGCGAACGGGCCCTGGCCCGGGGCGCGAACGCCCTGGGTGTCCCGGTGGTGCTGTCCACGGCCGCCTCCACCTCGATGGAGGAGGTCGCCGAGGTCGCCGACTCCTGGTGGTACCAGCTCTATTGGCCGGGGGACGACGAGCTGGCCGAGTCGTTCGTGCGTCGGGCCACCGCCGCGGGTGCGCGGGCGATCGTGGTCACCACCGACACCTCGCGGCTGGGTTGGCGTCCCCGCGACCTCTCCCAGGGGCATCTGCCGTTCCTGCGCGGTCAGGGCACGGCGAACTACTACGGCGATCCGGTCTTCAGGTCCCGTCTGAAGGAGGAGCCGGAACCGGGAGGGGTGTTGACCGAGGCGGTCCTGCACTTCCTCGGGTCCTTCTCCAACCGGGCGTTGAGCACCGACAACATCGCCCGGATCCGCGAGTGGACGGACCTGCCCGTCCTGGTCAAGGGGGTCGTACGCGCGGACGAGGCCGAGGAGCTGGTCGACGCGGGGATCGACGGGATCGTGGTGAGCAACCACGGCGGTCGGCAGGTGGACGCGGCGGTGGCCGCGCTGGACGCGCTGCCCGAGGTCGTCGAGGCCGTGGGCGACCGGGCCGAGGTCCTGTTCGACTCCGGTGTCCGGTCGGGTGCGGACGTGGTGGTGGCGATGGCCCTGGGCGCCAAGGCCGTCCTGGTGGGCCGCCCCTGGGTGTACGGGCTGGCCGTGGACGGCGCGGCCGGGGTCGAGCACGTACTGCGGTCGATCCTGGCCGAGGTACAGATCACCGCCGAGCTGATGGGGCGTGACGTCGCCGACCTGAGCGCCGACGACGTCCGTCGGCGCCCCTGAGGACGACGGTGTCCCGGGCCTCGTGCGGGGCCCGGGACACCGGTCGTCGGGTCAGCCCTTGACCGCTCCCGAGGTCAGCCCCGCCACGATCCTGCGTTGAAGGATCAAGGCGAAGACGATCAGCGGGAGGGAGACCAGTACCGAGGCGGCCATGATCTGGCCGATCGGGTTCTCGTAGCCGACCCGTTCGAAGGTGCCCACGAAGACCGGAACGGTCTGCACGTTCAGATCGCGCGGAGCGAACGAGAAGGCCAGCAGGAACTCGTTGGTCGCGTACACGAAGGTCAGGATCGACGCCGCGCCCACACCCGGCGCCGCCAACGGCGCCACCACCTTCAGGAAGGCCTGGAAGGGCGTGGCACCGTCGACCTTCGCCGATTCCTCGATCTCCTTGGGGATACCGGAGAAGAAGGTCGCGAGGATGAAGATGGACAGCGGCAGGGTCAGCGCCACGTACGGCACGACCATGCCCGTGTAGGAGTTGAGCAGGTTGATCCCGGTCCACTCGTTGAGCCGCATGTACATCTGGTACAGCGGGTTGACCAGGGCCACCGGCGGGAACAGCGTCGCCACCAGGGTCGCCGCGAGCAACGCGAACTTGCCCGCCAAGGGGAGCCGCGCCAGCGCGTACCCGGCCAGCGAGGCCACGGGGATGCAGATCAGCGTGGTCGCGGCCGCCACGATCAGCGAGTTGCGCAACGCGAAGTGGAAGCCCTGCCCGAGGACCTCCTCGTAGTTCCCGAAGGAGAACGGCCCTTGGAAGATGTTCGGGTCCGTCAGCGCCGCCGAGCCGGTGCGCAGGCTGGTCATCGCCATCCACAGGAACGGGAAGAGGCACCAGAGCAGGACGACGAGCAGGCCCAGCAGCTTGAGGGCGTTGGTCACGGCCGGAGGCACGTCACGTCGTGGCCTGGAGGCCGTCCGAACGGGTTTCCGGGTCTGTTCGGCGCTCATCGCCTCTCCTTCCGACCCACGTCGCCGACCATGTGCCGGCCCATCCGGCTGATGAAGGCCAGGCCGACGAGCATGACGATGACGAACGTGACCGTGGACAGCGCGTTGGCGTAGCCCAGTCGCGGTTCCGCGACCAGGAACCGCTGCGCGTACACCGACAGGGTGGCCAACGAGTTCGAGTAGCCGGAGAACACGTAGGCGAAGTCGAACATCCGCAGCGCGTCCACGGTGCGGAACAACAACGCCACCACGATCGCCGGGCGCAGCAGCGGCAGGGTGATCGACCAGAAGCGCTGGAGCGCCCCGGCGCCGTCCACCTTGGCCGCCTCGTAGTAGTCCCGGGGGATGGTCTGGAGTCCGGCCAGGAGCAGGAGCGCCACGAACGGCGCGGTCTTCCAGACGTCGGCGCTGATGATGCCGACCATGGACCAGGCCGGGTCGCGGAGCCAGTTGATGTCCGCGCCCAGGACCCAGTTCACGAACCCGGGGTTGTGGTCGAACATGTACCGCCACACCTGGGCGGCGACGGCGGTCGGGATCACCCATGGCACGAGGATGACCGCCCGGGTCAACCCGCGGCCGACGAAGGCCTGGTGCATGATGAGCGCGAACGCCATCCCGACGACGAACTCCAGGGACACCGACGCCACGGTGAAGATCAGCGTGTTCTTGGCGGCGTTCCAGAAACCGGGGTCGGTCAGGACGTCGACGTAGTTGGCGACGCCGACGAGGTCCCGGCTGAAGCCGCGGATGTTGTAGAGGCTCAACCCGACGGCGTAGAACACCGGGAAGAGCGCGAGCAGGGCCATGAAGCCGAGCGACGGGGCGAGGAAGATCCGCCCCATCGCCCGTTCTCCCAGACCCTGGGCTCGCCTGCGTACGGACCCGACGGCGCCGGGCGCAGGAGCGGGGTTACTGCTCATCGAGGCCTAGTCCTGCGCGAGCGCGTCGTTCGCGGCGTCGTCGACGGCCTGGAGGGCGGTCGCGGCGTCCTGCTGTCCGAGGAAGGCCGGGTGCAGGCTGTCCTGGACGGCCAGGGACAGCGAGTTGTAGCCGGGCACCGGCGGGCGGGCCTGGGCCTCGGCGAGGATGTCGCCGAGCATCTCGAAGTCGGGGTCGTCGGCGTCCTCGTAGGTGCTGAGCATGGTCGGGGGCAGACTGTGGTCGGCCAGGATCGCCTGGGCCTCGGGGGCGGTGGCGGCCCACAGGACGAACTCGCTCGCGAGCTCCTTGTTGTCGCTGAGGCTGCTGACCGCGTTGTTGAGACCGCCCAGGGCGCTCGTGGTCCCCTCACCGGTGAAGGTGGGCAGCGGGGCGACGGCGAATTCGCCGGCGACCGCGCTCTCCTCGCCGTCCTCCCCCTCCAGGAGCGGGATGGCGTAGGGCCAGTTGCGCATGTAGACGGCCTCGCCCGCCTGGAAGAGGGCGCGGGCGTCGTCCTCGACCATCGAGTCGTAGCCCTCGGCGTAGAAACCGTTCTCACGGCTCTCGATCATGAAGTCCAGGGCCGTGGTCGCGGCGTCGCCCTCCAGGAAGGTGGAGGTCTCCTGGCCCTCGTCGAAGAGTTCGCCGCCCGCGGACCAGAACATCTCCAGGTAGCTGACGACGAAGCCCTCGTACTGGTCGCCCTGGCCGACGAAGGGGGCGATGCCCTCCTCCTCGGCGGCCTCCATGCCGGTCTCGTAGAGCTCCTCCCAGGTCGTGGGGGGCTCGTCGATCAGGTCGGTGCGGTAGTAGAGGAAGGCGCCGTTGGAGGAGTACGGGAGGGCGTAGAGCTCCTGCTGCCACTGGGAGCTGTCGATGGCGCCGGGGAGGCTGACGCCCTCGATCTCGCCGCGCATGTCCTCCAGGCTCTCGATGTAGCCGAACTCGGCGAACTCGCCGGTCCAGATGACGTCGAGGCCCAGGACGTCGAACTCGCCGGCCTGGCTCTGGAGGTCCTGGAACATGGCCTGGCGCTGCTCGTCGGCCGTGGGCGCCAGGAAGAAGACCTCGACCTGCCGGTCCGGGTTGTTCTCGTTCCACAGGCGGGCGACGTCCTCGTGGATCTGTCGGTCGGCTCCGGTGACCGCCCAGACGAACTGGGGGTCGTCCGCGAGTCCGGCGCTCTCGCCCTCACCCTCGGGCTCCTGGCCCGGGGGCTCACCGCAGGCGGCGGTCAGGGTCAGGGCCAAGGCGGCCAGGGCCGCGCCGCTCGCGCGCAGCAGACGCCTCCGGTGTGGAAAAACTGACATGGCTCTCCTTTCGCGCCCGTACGGGGGAGAGGGCGCGCGTGAGGTTTCGAGGTGTCGGGACCCGATCCCCTCCAATTGACCGAAAACGATGCCATTATGACTGTGATGTAGTCAACATAAAGGGACAACACCAGTCACTGGGGCACTTGAGCGGGGGTGATAGGCCCGGTCCGAAACCCCGAAAACGTTGCCAACCTCTGGCACTCGCTTCTAACGTGAACCCATGTCTCAGCGCCCGCCGAGCATGCGCGACGTCGCCCGGCGCACCGGAGTGTCCCTGTCCACGGTCTCCCGGGTCCTTCGTGACGCCCCGGGGGTCGCCCCTCACGTGCGCGAACGCGTCAGGGCCGCCGCCGAGGAACTGTCCTACGTGGTCTCCCGCAACGCCTCGGGGCTGGTCACCGGCCGCACCGGACGCGTGGCCGCGGTCCTGCCCCGGTTGGGCCCCTGGTACTTCGGCACGGTCCTGTCCGGTCTGGGCGACGTCCTCTCCGAGGCCGGCCTGGACCTGCTCGTCTACCGACTCGGCTCCCAGGAGGCCCGCGACACCTGGCTGCGCGACCTGCCTCCCCGACGCAACGCGGACGCCGTCATCACCCTGTCCATGGACCTCACCGAGGACGAATACCGCAGGATGGACCGGATCGGGGTCCCCTTGGTCTTCACCGGGCAACGGGTCCCCGGACGCTCCTGCGTCCACGTCGACAACCGCGCCGGGACCCTGGGCGCCACCCGCCACCTGCTCAACCTCGGGCACAGCCGCATCGCCTACATCGGTACGCACGGTGAGCACGGGGGCAAGGAGAGTGTGGTGGAACGGCTGTCCGGATACACCGAGGCGATGATCGAGTCCGGACACACCCCCTGGCACGTGGCCAAGTCGGCCGGCCACCGGGGAGGCGAGCACGGGATGGGGGAACTCCTCTCGGCGGCCGACCCGCCCACCGCGGTCCTGGCCGAGACCGACGAGATCGCGCTCGGAGCCCTGCGCTCCCTGCGCCGGGCCGGGGTGCCGGTACCGGAGGCGATCTCGCTCGTCGGGTTCGACAACCACGAGGCCGCCGCCGTCCTCGACCTGACCACCGTCGACCAGGAGCCCCGGCGCATCGGCGCGGAGGCCGGACGGCTGGCCTTGGAGGCGCTGCGCGAGCCCGCGTCGACCGGCACCCACGTGTGCACGCCCACCCAGCTACTCCTGCGCCGGTCGACCGCCGCGCCCAGGAGCACCCGCGGTCTGTCCTGACCGCACGCAGAAACACACGAGACGAACCGAGGAGCCCCCCATGCGACAGTGGTGGCGCGACGCCGTGCTCTACCAGGTCTACCCCCGCAGCCTCGCCGACTCCGACGGGGACGGCGTCGGCGACCTGAGGGGGATCACCGAACGGTTGGACCACATCGCCGCCCTGGGCGCGGACGGGATCTGGCTCTCGCCCTTCTACCCCTCGCCCTGGGCCGACGGCGGCTACGACGTCTCCGACTTCCGCGGGGTCGACCCGTCCCTGGGCACCCTCGCCGACTTCGACGCGCTGGTCGCCTCCGTGCACATGAGGGACCTGCGCGTGATGATCGACATCGTGCCCAACCACACCTCCGAGGAGCACGCCTGGTTCCGGGCCGCCCTGGCCTCCCCCGACGCCCCCGAGCGGGACCTGTACGTCTTCCGGGACGGCCGGGGCCCCGACGGATCGGAACCGCCCACCAACTGGCGCTCCACCTTCGGCGGTCCGGCCTGGACACGGGTCCCCGACGGGCAGTGGTACCTGCACATGTTCGCCCCGGAACAACCCGACCTGAACTGGGGTCACGAGCGGGTGCGCGAGGAGTTCCGCGACATCCTGCGCTTCTGGAGCGACCGGGGGGTGGACGGTTTCCGGATCGATGTGGCCTACGCCCTGGTCAAGGACCTCGACCCGCTGCGCGACCTGGTGCTCGTGGAGGGCGGCCGTTTCGAGGACATCGCCGCCAACCCCGACCACCCCTTCCTGGACCGCCCCGAGGTGCACGAGGTCTACCGGGACTGGAACCGGGTGCTGTCCGCCTACGATCCGCCGCGCGCCACCGTCGCCGAGGTGTGGCTTCCGGGCGAGCGCCGGGTGCTCTACACCCGCCCGGACGAACTCGACCAGGCGTTCAACTTCGAGTTCCTCCTGACCCCCTGGGACGCCTCCGCCTACCGGGAGGTCATCGCCTCCTCACTGACCGACGCCGAACGGGTGGGCACCGTCCCGACCTGGGTGACCGAGAACCACGACGTGGTGCGCGTGCCCTCCCGGCTGGGGCTGCCCTCGGGGACCGACCTGCGCCGGTGGCTGCTCTCCGACGGGCGCGACCCCGAACCCGACCGGGACCTGGGGCGGGCCAGGGCGCGCGCCCTGGCCCTGCTCACCCTGGCCCTGCCCGGATCGGCCTACGTCTACCAGGGCCAGGAGCTGGGGCTCCCGGAGGTGGCCGACCTGCCCGTCGAGGCGTTGGAGGACCCCCGGTGGCGGGGCGGCGAACACACCGACAAGGGGCGGGACGGCTGTCGGGTCCCCCTCCCCTGGACGCGAGGGGGCGACTCCTTCGGTTTCGGCCCGGCCGGCTCCTGGCTGCCCCAGCCCTCCTGGTGGGGCGAGTACTCGGTCCTGGCCCAGGACGAGGATCCGGGTTCGACCCTGTGGCTGTACCGGAACGCGCTGCGGCTGCGTCGCGGTTTCTCCTCGGACGAGACGCTGGTCTGGGACGAGGGGCTGAACCGGGGCCAGGTACTGGCGTTCCACCGCTCCGACGTGCTGATCGTGGTCAACACCGGGGAGGCCCCGGTACGGCTGCCCCGGGGCGAGGTGCTGCTGTCCAGCGCCGAGCCGGACGGTGAGCTCCCCGGGAACAGCACGGTGTGGATGCGCCCCACCGACCGCCCCGCCTCCGGTTCAGGAACGCCGTAGGAGCGGCTGGGTACTGCACCGGAAGGACCCGCCCAACGACCGGGTGATGGAGAAGTCCACGTACTCGACCTCGACCCCGCGGGCCCGGATCCGCTCCCCGACGTCCTCGAACCGGGGGTCGGTGACGTAGGTCCGCGGGTCGATCGGCAGACCGTTGACCGCCAGGGCTGTGGCGCGGTCCAGGTCGACCGGGATCCGCTCCCATTCCCGCAGGACCCGCGGCACCCCGTCGAGCAGGGCCTCCTCGCACACCACCATCAGCCCCTCGCGGACCAGGCCGAGGGCGCAGTCCAGGTGGAGGATCCGTTCGTGCAGACGGACCGGCTCCACCGTGTACCCCGGCGGTTCGAGGTACTTGGCGAGCCACCGCGCTCCCAGGAGGTTCGAGGCGAGCCCGGAGTACCCCACGAAGACGTGGTCGCCGAGCACGAGCACGTCCCCTCCTTCGAGGAAGGGCCCACGCCCGAGGGAGGGGTCGTCGGGCTCTGGGATCTCCGGCGCGGGCACGGCGACGTATCCGCAGTCCGCCGGATAGACGTGCTCCATGAGGAGATCGCGCATGGGGAGCGCCTCCGTCCGGCGGTGCCGGAACCGCATCGAGGCCTCGATCACCCGGTCGCCCACGACGAAGAACGGATCACGGGCGAAGAAGTTCGCGTAGCCGTCGGAACCCGCCGCCGTCTTCTCCGGGCGGGTGAGCGCCCGCGGTCTCAGCACCCGGACGCCACGACGCTCCAGAACCTCGCGGAACCGTTCCCGCTCCCGTTCCCAGGCGGCCTGGCGTTCCGGTGCCCCGTCCCGCATGTCCCGGCCGACCGGGTCGTCCGCCCAGTCGTCGGCGAGGAAACGGGCGTCGGGCGAGTCGGCCGCGGACTCGGGGATCATCACCTCGCTCCGGGCGAGGACCACGGTTCTCAGTGGGGCGAACTCGTTCTCCACCCGAATCTCGTCCACGTCGGCCTCCTTCACCGGAAACTACCCCCCTGCCATGGGCGAGGTCTCTCATGACACGGCCCCGTCCGGGGAGGACCCCACCTGTTCCAGACCGCGGGCGAGTGGAGGACCGTCTCCGACCTCCACGCCTCCTAGCGTGCTCCCATGAACGACGCACAGCGGGATCCGCGTGGGATCCACCCTTTCCGCATCGACATCCCCCAGGGGGAACTGACCGATCTGAACGCACGTCTGGCCGCCACCCGTTGGCCGGCCGGGGCGCCCGGGGCGGGCTGGGAGCGCGGGGTGCCGGTCTCCTATCTGAAGGAGCTCGTCGAGCACTGGCGCACCGGCTACGACTGGCGCGTCCACGAGGCGGAGATCAACGCCCACCCCCAGTTCGTCACCGAGGTGGACGGTCAGACCGTGCACTTCCTCCACGTCCATTCGCCCGAGCCCGACGCCGTGCCGCTGCTCCTACTGCACGGCTGGCCGGGGACGTTCGCCGACTTCCTGGACGTGATCGGGCCGCTGTCCGACCCGCGCTCGCACGGTGGTGACCCCGGCGACGCGTTCCACCTGGTGATCCCCTCCCTGCCGGGGTTCGGCCTCTCCGTCCCCCTGGCCGGCCCCGGCATGGACGTCGCCCGCATGGCCGGGGTGTTCGTGGAGCTGATGGACCGGCTGGGGTACGACCGCTACGGGGTCCAGGGCTACGACACCGGTTCCCTCGTGGCGCCGGAGGTGGGGCGTCGGGCGCCCGATCGGGTGATCGGGGCGCACCTCAACGCCCTGCTCGCCTTCCCTTACGGGGACGAGGACACCGAGGGTCTGGAAGGGGCCGACCTGCGCCGTTGGGAGGCGATGCGCGACTTCAACGACGCCTACCTGAGGTGCAACTCCCTGCGTCCCTGGACGGTGGCGTACGGGCTGACCGATTCGCCCGTGGGACAGCTCGCCTGGATGGTGGAGAAGTTCAAGGAGCTCTCCATGCCCGAGGAGGCCCTTCCGGAGGAGAGCATCGACCGCGACCGGATCCTCACCACCGTCTCCCTGTACTGGCTGACCGCCACCGCCGGTTCGTCGGCGCAGATCTACTACGAGGAGATGAGCGCGAACGACTGGAGCGCCGACGAGGGCTCGGACGACTCGTGGGAGACCCCGGCCGGGGTGCCGACCGGGGTACTGCTCTCGGCCCACGACGTGACGGTGCGCCCCTGGGCCGAACGCGATCACGACATCGTGCGCTGGACCGAGGCGGGCCGGGGCGGCCACTTCCTGTCGTTGGAGGAGCCGGAGGTACTCGTCGACGACGTCCGCGCCTTCTTCCGCGCCCTGCGCTGATCCCCGTGCGCGGTCGGACGGGGCTCAGGGAGCGGTGGCCCGGACCGCCTCGGCGAACGCGCGGATCCGCTCGTTCTCGGTCGCCGTGCGCCACACCAGGGCCCATCGCGCCGGCGGCGCGTCGACGATCGGTCGGTACACCAGCGCGGGCAGCGGGAGGTATTCGGCGGCGTGCGCGTGCATGGGCGAGACCGCCTCGCCCGTGGCCAGGATCGGGATCATCTCCTCCGAGGTCGTGACCGTCGGCCCGAGGGGAACGGGTCTGCCGCTCGGAGTACGGCTCGGGACCAGTCCCTCCCGCCAGTACTCCGGTCGCGCGCCTCCCATCACCGGTACCTCGGCGAGATCCTCCAAGGACACCGTCCGGGCCGCCGCGAGGGGGTGGGAGGCGGACATGGCGAGCGTCTCCATCGGCGGGCCCCTTCGGGCAGGAGGCGGGGTCAGAGGACGATCGCGATCGCCAGGGAGACGGCGGCGCCCACCGAGGTCAGGGTGCGAACGAGATGGGCGGTGTTCCAACGCCTCTCGAACCCTAGCCGTGCCTCGGCGAGGTCCGCCGCGGTGTCACTCCGCGCGGCTTCGAGATCCCGGTTCAGGGGGACGTTGACCGCCGCGGTGATCACGAACGTCGCGACGGAGCAGACCGCTCCGGCGACGAGCCACGGGGGCGACGTGCCCTCGGGCCGGAGTACGGCCACGATGATGGCGAGTACGGGCGCCCCCAGGAACACGCTCATGAACAGGCCGTTGAGGACGGCCCGATCGATCGCGCGGAACGTGGTCACGTACGTGGCGTCGTCGACCCGTCGCAGCCCGGGGACGACCGAGCAGGCGAAGGCGAAGAAGGTGCCCGCCAGTAGGCCGTTGCACAGGACCGCCGCGATCAGTGCCGTGATGGATACCGGGTTCATGCGAAGCCCTTCGCTCTCATGGGGTCCCCCCGCCGTGCCCCGGCCGGGATGGGTCGGTGTTCGTCACGCCGCTTCCTCGGGCGCTCGAACATACTCCTCCACGACGACGCCCGAGCCGAAGACGCGGACTGGCTCGCCGACGCCGCACGGGACTTCGACGGTTTCGTCGCGGACCGTGTCGGTGTGCGAGAACGCTGGGGCGTCCCGTCCGAGGTCTTCTGGTTCACCTCGGACGAGCACTACATCGGTTCCCTGGTCGTGCGCCATGAACCGCCCGAGGACGACCTGGGCGGTCACATCGGCTACCACGTCGTCCGACCGTGGCACCGGCGGGGCCACGCGACGGAGATGCTCCGTCAGGCGACGGTGATCGCCCGCGGCCTCGGCATCGACCGACTCCTTCTCACCGTCGAGGAGGACAACGGGCCTTCCCTGCGGGTCATCGAGAAGAACGGCGGCGTCCACGACAGGAGGAACCCCGACGGTCAACTGCGTCTGTGGATCGACACCGCCTCGGTCCCGTCGGACGGGTGACCCCGGAGAACGCGAAGAACCCCGCCTCGCGTGAGCGTGAGACGGGGTTCTCGATGCCTTATATAAGTGGAGCTATGGGGATTCGAACCCCAGACCTCCTCCATGCCATGGAGGCGCGCTACCAACTGCGCCATAGCCCCTTGTGGGAGTCTTCCGGGCCCGTGCCCTTCCGACTCCCTGAACCTTAGCGGATATCGGCCCGTTCGTCGAAACGACGATCAGGCGTCGTCGCTGAGGACGACCGGCTCCGGCAGGCTGGCCGCGTTGTGCTCCATGAGTCGCCATTCCGGACCGCGACGCTGTAGGACCGACCAGCAGCAGTTGCTGAGCGGGCCGAGGAGCTCACGGCGCTCGTCGGGGATGCCCAGCATGCGGGAGATCCCGACCCTGACCGCGGCGCCGTGGCTCACGATGACCAGCAGACCGCCGGCCGGGGTCTTGGCGATACCGCGTTCGACGGCGGCCGTCATCCGGTCGCCGACCTCGGAGATGTTCTCTCCGTCCGGGATGTCCATACGGGCGTGCTCGACCGGCCAACGCCGGGAGAGCTCGTCGGCGGTGAGCCCCTCCCAGGAGCCGCCGAACCGCTCGCGCAGACCCTTGTCGTACTCCACCGCGAGCCCCGAGGCACGCGAGAGGTACCCGGCGGTGTCGGCGGCGCGCTTGAGATCGGACGCGACGATGACGTCGGGGCCGAGGGTGGCCAACAGCCGACCGGCCCGTTCGGCCTGCGCGTGGCCGACCGGGTCGAGGTCGATGTCGGTCTGTCCCTGGAAGCGTTTCTCGACGTTCCAGGTGGTGCGTCCGTGCCGCCAGAACAGCACACGAGGGGCGTCGCTCACGTGGTGTGTCCTTCTCCTCCGGCGGCCCAGGGCCGCGATCTCCTACTGCTCGTCCAGAGGGGTGCGCTCGGCGCCCCGGGACTTCTCGGGAAGGTCGATCTCGGGGCAGTCCTTCCAGAGGCGCTCGAGGCCGTAGACCCCGCGCTCCTCCTCGTGCTGGACGTGCACGACGATCTCGCTGTAGTCCAGCAGGACCCAGCGCCCGTCGCGCTCTCCCTCGCGGCGGAGCGGCTTGGCGCCCGCCTTGATGCGCAGCTGATCCTCGACCTCGTCGACGATGGCGCGGACCTGGCGGTCGTTGGGCGCCGAGCACAGGACGAAGGCATCGGTGATGACGAGCTGTTCGCTGACGTCGTAGGCGATGACCTCCTGCGCGAGTTTGTCGGCGGCGGCCTCTGCGGCGACCTGGACGAGTTCCACTGCCCTGTCGGTGGCTGTCACGTTGTGCTTGCTGCCTTACTTGATCGGGTGTCGACCGGCGGCGATCCGTGAACCCGTCGGGTCCGCGGTCCGCGGCTCAGGACTCCAGGTAGAGCCCGGTCTTGTTGATGTATCGGACGATGCCGTCGGGTACCAGGTACCAGATGGGTTCGCCCTTGCGAACGCGTTCGCGACACTCTGTGGAGGAGATGGCGAGCGCGGGGACCTCCACCAGGGAGACCTTGCCCTTGGGCAGGCCAGGGTCGCTGAGATGGTGTCCGGGCCGGTTACAGCCTACGAAATGCGCGAGCTCGAAGAGTTCGTCGACGTTGTGCCAACTGAGGATGGCGCCGAGCGCGTCCGCCCCGGTGATGAAGTACAGCTCCACGTCGGGACCGTAGGAGGCCCTCATCTGTCGGAGGGTGTCCAGGGTGTAGGTGGGCCCCGAACGGTCGATCTCGGCCCGGTCGACCCTGAACTGGGGGTTCTCCGCCGTCGCGATGACCGTCATGAGGTAACGGTCCTCGGAGGGCGTGACCTTGTCCAGGTCCTTCTGCCAGGGCTGGCCCGTGGGCACGAAGACCACCTCGTCGAGCCCGAAGAGGTGGGCGACCTCACTCGCAGCCACGAGGTGCCCGTGGTGGATGGGGTCGAAGGTGCCGCCCATGATGCCGACCTTGGTCGGAGCGGAGCCGCCCCGACGCGCGAGGGAACCCCCCTCGGGGTGGGCACCCGTGGCCTGGTCCGTCACTGTGCGCTCCGTTTCGCCGTGGTCGCTGCCGTGGTTTCCGGTTTCGGCCAACCGAGATTAGCCGACGCGGAACACCCGAGGAGGTGGACTTTTCGCGAAGCCTCCCGCAACCGCTCGAACAAGGAGTCCGCCGGCTTCCTTCCCCGGTCTCCGAGCGAGCACACACGAACGCGTCATATCTCGTTGGGCGTAAACCGTGGCCAAGCCGCATCGTGACGCATAGCATGCCGATATGGCCAACTCACCAGATCGCGTCCGTGTCCGGCTCTCAGAGATCTCGCCGCGTGCCTACGAGCACCCCGCCGACCGTGGCGCGCTGGTCGCTCTGCGGTCCCTCACGGGCTTCGACACCCTCGTCAAGTCCCTTTTCGGTCGGATCAACGAGCGCACCCTACGCCTCATGTTCCTCTCCAGCGCCGTGCGGGTAAGCCCCACCCAGTTCCCGGAGCTGCACGACTACCTCAGGGACGCCGCCTACGTCCTGGACCTCGACGAGGTGCCCGAGCTCTACGTCAAGATGGACCCCCAGCCCAACGCCATGGCGATCGGGCGCAAGAAGCCGTTCATCGTCATGACGACCGGGCTGTTCGACCTCTTCGACGCCGAGGAGAAGCGGTTCGTCATCGGCCACGAGGTCGGCCACGTCCTCAGCGGTCACTCCCTCTACCGCACCCTCCTGCTCCTGCTGGTGTGGCTGTCCACCAAGATCATGTGGATCCCGCTCGGCGCCATCGCCATCCAGGCGATCCTGTCCGGGCTGCGGGAATGGCAGCGCAAGTCCGAGCTCTCCAGCGACCGGGCCGGTCTGCTCACCTGCCAGAACCCGGACGCGGCCAAGCGGGCCCTGATGAAGCTCGCCGGCGGCTCCAACCTGTCCCAGATGAACCCCGACGCGTTCATGGAGCAGGCGCGCGAGTACGAGGGCGGCGGCGACGCCGTCGACAGCGTCCTCAAGCTGATGACCACCCTGCCCGCCAGCCACCCGTTCGCGGTGGTCCGCGTGGCGGAGCTGCACCGCTGGGTCGAGAAGGGCGACTACCAGAGGATCATCGACGGCGACTACCCGCGCCGTTCCTCCGACCGCGACACCAAGGTCACCGAGGAGGCCGGTCACGCGGCCCGTTCCTACCGGGAGGAGTGGAACCGCACCAGCGACCCGCTGGTCACCACCCTGCGCGGGGTGGCCGACGGCGCCGGGCGCGCGGGCGGCCGACTCTTCGACTCGGTGGCCGACCGCTGGCGCAACGGCGGCGGCCAGAACGGCTCGACCCAGGGCGGCGGGGAGAGCAACTGACGGCGACCCCGAGGGCCACCGGGCATCGATCGGGGCGGGACGGTCCGGGGGGATCGCCCGCCCCTTCGCGTCAGCGGCCCCCGACGGGCCCCAGGACCTCGCGTACGGTGCGCCAGGCGACGCTCGTGGGATCGACGACGGCGAAGTGGTCCTCGCCGGGGATCTCCCGATAGTCGACCGGGTCGCCCGCCAGGCGGGCCGCGTCGACGTAGTCGCGGCTGTGCTCGACCGGGACGCGCTGGTCGGCGTCCCCGTGCACGATCAGTTGAGGGACTCCGAGGGGCAGCCGGTGCAGGGGCGAGGACTCGGCGTACTCCTCGGGTGAGGGATCGGCCCCGAGGAAGGGCTCGACGGCCCCCTCCCCCAGGCCCGCCTCGGCGCAGCGGCGCAGGTCGGTGATGGGGGCCAGCGCCACCACGGAGGCGACCGGCGAGTCCGCCGCGGTCAGCAGGGCCAGATGGCCGCCCGCGGAATGTCCGACGGCCACCACCCGGGAGAGGTCCAGTCCCTTCTCCCGTTCGGCCGTCTCCGCCAGGAGGTCCAGGGCCCGGGCGACGTCGTCGACGCTCTGCGGCCAGCCCCCTCCGTCCGCTCCGGTCCGGCGGTACTCGACGTTCCACACCGCCCACCCGGCGGCGGCCAGGTCCCGGGCCAGGGGGTCCATGAGACGGGCGTCGTGGAGGTCGCGCCACCAGCCCCCGTGGAGCAGGACCGCGACCGGGGCCGGCCCGGAGGAGGCCTCGGGGTCCCGGCGGTGGACGATCTGGCTGGAGTGCTCACCGTAGGCGGTCGCCATCGCGTTCTTCCTCGCTCCCTCGGGGTTCCGGGGCGCTTCGCACGGTGTCCGGTCGCCATCGCCGGTGCCGGGCGGCGTCGTCCCTGTCGGAGGAACGTAGCAGTTCCAGCCGGGGGCGGGGGGAGTCGGTGCGGCCGGTGGGGGGTCTGCGGCTCCCCGCCCGGAACGGGGTCGGCCAGGTCGCCCCGGGCCCCGAGTAGTCCCGTTCGGCGGCGGCGTGCAGGGTCCAGTGCGGGTCGTACAGATGGGGCCGGCCCAGGGCGCACAGGTCGGCGCGGCCGGCCAGGATCGTGGAGTTGACGTCGTCGTGGGAGGAGATGGCGCCGACCGCGATGACGGGGACCCCGAGTTCCCGGCGGATCCTCTCGGCGAAGGGCACCTGATAGCTGCGCCCGAACGCCGGACTTTCGTCGGGGGTGACCTGTCCGGTGGAGACGTCGATGACGTCGGCCCCCGCCGCGACCAGGGCGCGGGAGATCTCCACGGCGTCCTCGGCGGTGGTGCCGTCCTCGACCCAGTCGGTCGCCGAGATGCGCACGGAGAGGGGCTTGTGCTCGGGCCAGGCCTCCCTGATCGCGGACAGGACCTCCACCGGGTAGCGGAGCCGCCCGGTGAGATCGCCCCCGTAGGCGTCGTCCCGATGGTTGGTGATCGGGGACAGGAAGGAGGAGAGCAGGTAGCCGTGGGCGCAGTGGAGTTCGAGCAGATCGAAACCGGCCCGGTCGGCGGCCCGGGCGGCGGCGACGAAGTCGTCGCGGATCCCGTCCATGGCGGCCCGGTCCAACGCGCGCGGCACCTGGTTGACGCCCTCCCGGTAGGGCAGGGGCGAGGGGGCCACCAGGGGCCAGCCGCCCTCGGGCAGGGGCCGGTCGATGCCCTCCCACATCAGACGCGTCGCTCCCTTGCGTCCGGCGTGGCCGAGCTGGACACCGATCCGGGCCCGGCTGTGGGTGTGCGCGAAGTCGGTGACGCGACGCCAGGCCGCCTCGTGTTCGGGTCGGTACATGCCCGCGCATCCGGGTGTGATGCGGGCCTCCGGGGAGACGCACACCATCTCGGTCATCACCAGCCCGGCCCCGCCGAGCGCCTTCCCGCCCAGGTGGACGAGGTGGAAGTCGCCCGGGGTGCCGTCGATGGACGAGTACATGTCCATGGCCGAGACCACGACCCGGTTGTCCAGCTCCAGCCCGCCCAGGCGGAAGGGGTGGAACATCGGCGGGCGCGGCGTGGGGTCGGCGGGGTTCGCCTCGCGGGCGAAGAGCTCGTCGACGCGGGCGACGAACCCCGGATCGCGCATCCGCAGGTTGTCGTAGGTGACCCGGCGGCTGCGGGTGAGCAGGTCGAAGGCGAACGCGTGCGGGTCGGCGTCGACGTGCCGGTGGATGCCCTCGAACCATTCCAGGCTGGCCTGGGCCGCGCGCTGGACGCCGGCCACGACGGGGCGGCGTTCGTCCTCGTAGGCGGCGAGCGCGGTCTCGACGGTGGGGTTCTCGCGTAGGCAGGCGGTGAGGGCGAGGGCGTCCTCCATGGCCAGTTTGGTCCCCGAGCCGATGGAGAAGTGCGCGGTGTGGGCGGCGTCGCCCAGGAGCACGATGTTGCCGTGGCGCCAGGTGCGGTTGCGCACGGTGGTGAAACGCTGCCAGTGGGAGTTGTTGGGCAGCAGTCGGTGCCCGCCCAGGACGTCGGCGAAGAGCTCCTCGCAGCGCGCGATCGAGTCGAGGTCGCTCCGACCCGGGGCCGTGCGCGGATCGGTGAACCCGGCGGCCTCCCAGACCGACTCCGCCATCTCCACGATGAACGTGCTGCGCTCCCGCGAGTAGGGGTAGCCGTGCGCCTGCACGATCCCGTACGGGGTGCGCAGGACGTGGAAGTTGAAGGCGTCCAGGACCAGGTCCGTGCCGAGCCACATGAACCGGTTGTGGCGCTGTTCGAGGGTGGTCCCGAAATGGTCCGCGTAGGTGCTCCGGGTGAGGCTGTTGACCCCGTCGGCGGCCACCACGAGGTCGTATTCGGCCGCCAGTTCCGCCGCGGGCGGGGCCTCGGTGCGGGTGAGGATCCGTACGCCGAGTTCGGCACAACGGGCGCGCAGGATCCGGAGGAGCCGTTGCCGGCCGATCGCGGCGAAACCGTGTCCCCCCGACGTGGTGACGGTGCCGTCGATGTGGACGTCGATGTCGTCCCAGCGCGCGAACTCCCCGGCCATCTCCCGGTAGATCCGAGGGTCGGCGTGCTCGATCCCGCCGAGGGTCTCGTCGGAGAGCACCACGCCGAACCCGAAGGTGTCGTCGGGGGCGTTGCGTTCGTAGACGGTGATCTCGTGGCCCACGCCGAGCCGCCGGGCCAGGGCCGCGAAGTACAGTCCGGCGGGACCTCCGCCGATACACGCGACGCGCATCGCTCCGCCCTCCCGATCGTCGATGTTCCCTCGGAGGTCCTCGGTCACGGGGTCTCCTCCCGCAGCCGGAAGCGCTGGAGTTTGCCGGTGGCGGTCCTCGGCAGGGCGGGCACGAAGACCACCGAGCGCGGCGCCTTGTAGGGGGAGATCCGGGACCGTACGTGCTCGCGCAGACGTTCGGCCGTCCCGTCGTCGGCCTCGATCCCCGGTTCCAGGACCACGTAGGCGCGCACGATCGGCCCGCGTTCGGGGGCCTCCACCCCGACCACCGCGGCCTCCACCACCTCGGGCGAGGAGAGCAGCGCCTCCTCGACCTCGGCGGGGGCGATGTTGTAGCCGGCCGAGACGATCATGTCGTCACTGCGCGCCCGGTACCAGAAGTAGCCGTCCTCGTCGCGGACGTAGGTGTCCCCCGTGTGGTTCCATCCGTGGCGGACGTACTCGGTCTGCCGGTCGTCGTCCAGGTAGCGGCAGCCGACGGGGCCCCGGACCGCCAGGTGTCCGGGTTCGCCGTCGGGGACCGGCGTCCCCTCGTCGTCCAGGACCGCGGCGGTGTAGCCGGGGACCGGGCGGCCGGTGGAGCCCGGACGCATGTGCGCGTCGTCGGAAGAGAGGAAGATGTGCAGCATCTCGGTGGCGCCGATGCCGTCGAGCAGCCGCACCCCCGTCGCCTCGTACCAGGCGTGCCAGGTGGCGGCCGGCAGGTGTTCGCCCGCCGACACGCAGCGGCGCAGGGAGGAGAGGTCGCGTCCGGCGCGCCCGGCCAGCATGGTCCGATAGGCGGTGGGGGCGGTGAACAGCACCGTGACGCCGTGGTCGACGACCGCGTCCATCAACGCCTCGGGACGGGGACGCTCCAACAGGACGGTGGCGGCCCCGGCGCGTAACGGAAAGATCAGGAGCCCGCCCAGACCGAAGGTGAAGGCGAAGGGCGGACTCCCGGCGAACAGGTCGTCGGGGGTGGGTCGGAGCACCCGGGCCGAGTAGGTGTCGGCGATGGTGAGCACGTCGCGGTGGAAGTGCACGCAGCCCTTGGGCGTCCCGGTGGTGCCGGAGGTGTAGGCGATCATGCAGGCGTCGTCGGCCGCGGTGGGAACGGCTGCGAACCGCCCCGGACGTCCCGCGACCCTCACGGTCAGGTCCTCGTCGCCCTCACCGCCGTAGACGAGGGTGGCGGGGGCGTCCGCGCCCAGCGAGCGCGCGGCCTCGTCGAGGTCGTCCCGGCAGCCCGCGTCGCACAGGGCGTGGGCGACCCGGGCCGCGCGCAGGATGGTGGTGAGCTCCCCGGCCCTCAGGACCGGCAGGACGGTGACGACCACTCCCCCGGCCTTGAGCACCGCCAGCCAACAGGCGGCGAGCCAGGGCGAGTTGGGGCCGCGGAGCAGCACCCTCTCCCCCGGCCTCACCCCCTGTTCGGCGACCAGTACGTGGGCGATACGGTCCACCCGGTCCCGCAGCCCGCCGTAGGTGAGCTCCTCGTCCGCACCGACCACACAGCGCCGATCCGCGCCGTACCGCCCGATGGTGCCGTCCAGCAGCTCCTCCGCGCAGTTGATACGCTCCGGGTACTCCAGGGGTTCGATGACCGGCCACCGCTCCGGAAGCGGCAGGTGGTCGCGGGTGAAGGTGTCCTCGTGCGCGGTCACGGGCGGGTTCGACATGGCTGGACCTCCGGGCTCGGGGTGCGACAGCGGGGCGGGCTACATGTGACGGGCGATGATCTGGCGCTGGACCTCCGAGGCGCCCTCGTAGATCCGAGGGGCGCGGACCTCCCGGTAGAGGTGCTCGAGCAGGTGGCCCCGGCGCAGGGCACGGGCCCCGTGGAGTTGGACGGCGGAGTCGACCACGTACTGGGCGGTCTCCGTGGCGAAGAGCTTGGCCATGGCCGCCTTGAGCGTGACCTCCGGACCGTCGGCGTCGTACTCCGCGGCCGCCGCGTAGACCAGTAGGCGGGCGGCCTCGGTGCGGGTGGCCATCTCCGCCAGGGTGTGGGCGACCGTCTGGAGGCCGGAGAGCGGGCCGCCGAAGGCCCGACGGTCCCCCGTGTGCTCCCGAGCCGCCTCCAAGGCGGCCCGGGCCATGCCGACGGCGAAGGCGCCGACACTGGGCCGGAACAGGTCCAGGGTGCGCATGGCCACGGCGAACCCCTGCCCCGGGACACCGATCACGTCCTCGGGGCCGACCTCGACCCCGTCGAAGACCAGATGGCCCAGGGCGTGCGGGGAGAGCATCTCCAACGGGGTGCCGTGGAGGCCGGGACGGTCGGCGGGGACGCAGTAGGCGGTGACGCCCCGCGACCGGGTACCGGGGGTGGTGCGGGCGAAAACGGTGTAGAAGTCGGCGTCGGGGGCGTTGGAGATCCACGTCTTCTCGCCGTACAGGCGACGGCCGTCGCCGAACGGTTCGGCCCGCAGCGCCAGGGCGGCCGCGTCGGAGCCCGCGTCGGGTTCGGTCAGGGCGAAGGCGGCCACCGCGCGACCGGCCGCCGCCTCGGGCACCCAACGTCGACGCTGCCGTTCGGTGCCGGACTGGAGGAGCGGATAGGTGCCCAGCCCCTGGAGGGCCAGGGCGGTCTCGGCGTGGGTGTCGACCCGGGCCAGGTGTTCCCGCAGCAGGCACAGCCGGGTGGCCGGGGCCTCACGAAGCGGTCCGCCGTCGGCCGTACCGGGAAAGAGCGCGGGGAGCAGACCGGACGCGCCGAGACGCCGGAGCAGGTCCCGGTCGACGCGGCCGGGTTCTCGTGGGGGGACGGTGTCGAGTCCGGCGGCGCGCTCCGCGACCCACCGTGCGAACTCGTGGTCGTCGTCGTTCGGTGGGAGCCCCATGGGCGACCTCGACTCTCTCGGGTTCCTGTTCCCCCTCCTCGACGATGCATCCTCGACGTGACGATCGTCAAGAGAGCTATATGAAGTTCCCGTCCGGCTTCTCCCTGAAACGGTCGAAGCCAGGTGGAAAGGGGGCTTCTCCGCACGAGTGGATATCGTGTCCTCATGATCCCCAACAGCGAACGGGAAGAGGCGGTGTCCGGATCCTCCGACACCGACCGGGTCCTACGAGGGCCGCGCTCCCTGATCGTGTCGTTCTTCGGCACTTACGCCCGCGACGTGGGCGGATGGGTGGGGGTGGCCGACCTCATCGCGTTGATGGCCGATCTGGACGTCGACGGACCCTCGGTACGCTCCGCGGTCTCCCGTCTCAAACGGCGTGGCCTGCTGGTGTCCGAACGCCTGGGCGGGGCCGCCGGCTACCGGTTGTCGGAGGAGGGCCGGCGCATCCTCGCCGAGGGCGATCGCCGCATCTTCGGGCATCGGGTCGCCCGGGTCGAGGACGGTTGGGTCCTCGTGGTGTTCTCGGTGCCCGAGTCCGAGCGGAGCCGCCGGCACGCGTTGCGCTCACGGTTGACCCGGTCGGGGTTCGGGACCACGGCCGCCGGGGTGTGGGTGGCCCCGGCGCACGCCACCGACCAGGCCCGGGCCACCCTGCGCGAGCTGGACATGGAGGGGTACGCCGAGCTCTTCCACGCCGACCACCTGGGCTTTCGCGATCTGTCGGAGGCCGTGGCCCGTTGGTGGGACCTGCCCGCGCTCCAGGCCATGCACGAGGGTTTCCTGACCGAGCACGAGCCGGTGTTGACCGCCTGGCGTCGTCGGAGCCTCCGGGGCGAGGAGGGTCCGCGCAGGCGGAGGGCGGCCTTCGCCGATCATCTGCGCGCGGTGGACTCCTGGCGCCGCTCGCCCTTCCTCGATCCGGGCCTGCCCCCCGAACTGCTCCCCGACGATTGGGCCGGGGGCCGCGCCGCCCGGGTCTTCTCCGACCTGCACACCCTGCTCCGCGCCCCCGCCCTGGACCACGTGAGATCCACCCTCACCCCTTGAGCACCCCCACCCCCTGCTCCACGGGGGGTGGGACCAGTACGCGGTCTTCCACCACACCCCGGTAAGCCACCCGAATACGCGGTCTTCCACCACACCCCGGTAAGCCACCCGAACACGGCCCGAAGCGGAGGCGCTAAGCCAGCACCCCCACCCCGACCAGTTCGACGAGGGCGCCCGGTTCGAACAGGTCGGCGGCGCCCACGAGCGCCATGGCGGGATAGTGCCGTCCCATGTGGGCGCGGTAGGCGCGACCGATCTCGGTCTTGACCCGCCGGTATTCGGGGACGTCGGTGGTGTAGATGGTGAGGGAGACCAGGTGTTCGGGCGCTCCCCCGCAGGCTCGGAGGGCGGTGAGGAGGTTGGCCAGGGCCAGGTCGAACTGGTCGGCGAGGGATTCGGCGGCCAGACGCCCGTCGGGTCCGGAGGCGATCTGACCGGCCAGGTGGACGGTACTCCCCGGCGCGGCCACCACGGCCTGGGCGAACCCCGGGTTGGGGCCGAGTTCGGGTGGTGAGACGAGGGTGTGCGGTGTGGACGACGGTCGAACGGATCCCATCAGCGTCCCTTCCATCGGGGTTCGCGCCGACCGGTGAAGGCGGCGTGGAACTCGGCGTAGTCCTCGCTTCGCATGAGGAGCGCCTGGGTCATGGCCTCCAGTTCGATCGCCCCGGACAGGCTCATGTCCAGCTCCCTGGAGAGCAGCGCCTTGGTCTGGGCGTAGGCGAAGGCGGGGCCCTCCGCCAGACGTCGGGCCAGACGGTCCACGGCCGCGTCGAGTTCGTCGTCCTCGACCGGAGGGTCGATCAGTCCGACCCGTTCGGCCTCGGCGGAGTCGACGGTGTCGCCGAGCATGAGGATCCGGGTGGCGTGGCCCAGACCCACCACGCGGGGCAGCAGGTAGGCGGCGCCCATGTCCGCTCCGGCCAGGCCCACCTTGGTGAACAGGAAGGCGAACCGGGCCGAGCGCGAGGCCACCCGGAAGTCGGCGGCCAGGGCGAGGACGGCCCCGGCGCCCGCGGCGGTCCCTTGGATCCCGGCGATGATCGGGACGGGGCACTCTCGCATCGCCCGGATGACCTCGCCGGTCATGCGGGTGAAGGCGAGGAGCTCGTCGGGGGCCATCTCCAGGGTGCGGCCGATGATCTCGTCGACGTCCCCGCCCGAGCAGAACCCCCGGCCTCTACCGCGCAGGACCAGCGCGCGGGTGTCGTCGCGGTGGGGCAGTTCGAGGAGCAGGTCCCGCAGGTCCGCGTAGGCCTCGAAGGTGAGGGCGTTGAGCCGTTCGGGGCGGTTCAGGGTGACGGTGGCGACGCCGCCCTCCCGTTCCAGGTCGAAGTGGTCCCACTGTTCGGTGAAGGGCGCGGAGGCCCGGTGTCCGCTCATCGTTGTGTGTCTCCTCCGTCGATGGTGAGGGTCTGGCCGTTGACGGCCCCGGCCAGAGGGCTCGCCAGGTAGGCGACGGCGGCCGCGACCTCCTCCGGTTCGATGAGACGGCCCAGGGGTGTGGAGGCGGCCAGGGCGCGTTCGGCCCGTTCGAGGTCGCGGCCGGTGCGTTCGGCGATACGGGAGATCGAGCGTTCGGTCAGGGGCGTACGGACGAAGGAGGGGCACACGGTGTTGGCGGTGACCCCGCCGCCGGCGACCTCGGCCGCGACGGATCGGGCCAGCCCCAGGACGGCGTGTTTGGCGGCGGTGTAGGCGGCGGTGTAGCGGGAGCCGGTGTGCGCGGCGGTGGAGGCCACGAAGACGATCCGCCCCCGGTCGCGGCGGAGCATGCCGGGCAACAGCGCCCGGGTGAGCAGGAAGGCGGAGGTGGCGTTGGCGTCGAGGTGATGCCGCCACAGGTCGAGGTCGGTGTCGGCCAGAGAGGCGCTGTGGGCGTCTCCGGCGTTGTTGACCAGGACGGAGACGGGGCCGAGGGTCTCGGCCAGGGATTCGACGGTCGCCGGATCGGTGAGGTCCCCGACGCGGGTGGCGACGTGGAAGCCCCGCTCGCGGGCGGTATCGGCCAGATCCGCGAGCCGTTCGGGGGATCGCCCCAGGGCGACCACCTCGTCCCCCGCCCCGGCGAGGGAGAGCACGACGGCCCTCCCGATACCTCCGGAGCCGCCCGAGACCACGGCGAGACGTCGCGTGTCAGCCATGCGGCGAACCTATCACTCGAACATGACCGTCGTCACGGGTTCGATATACGTCCGGAGCCCCTGAGGGAGGGGGGACGGATGAGGCGTCCGGGACGCCCAGGCCCGGCCCGGAGACGACGAAAGCGCCGACGTCCCAGGGGGCGTCGGCGCTTCGGTGAGAGGCGGGGTCGACGGTCGACCCCGGAGCCTCCGTCGTGACTAGAAGGCGGGGCCGGCCTCCATGGCCTCCTCGATGGTCTTGGCGCGGGCCTCCTCGACCTGGTCCTCCAGCTCGGCCTCGTGGGCCTCGAAGTCGGCGGTCACCTCGGCGGCGAGGGCGCGCATGGCGACCTCCTGGGTGATGACGGAACCGCGAACGCGGTTGTTGTCGCCGATCTGGGCGGTCGGGGTGTTGTTCTCGGCCACCAGGTCGCCGCCGACGATGTTGCCGTCGATGTAGGCGCCGCCGGAGATACCGGTGACGGACAGATCGCCGTCGATGTAGTTGAGGGAGGCGCAGTAGGTGTCGTTGTCACCGGCGCCGACCGCGACCGGACCGGAGGCGTCGCGGTAGGTGGCGTCGCCCAGGACCTCGCTGTCGCACAGGATGCCGCCCTGCTCGGTGCCGGCGACGGTCAGGGCGCCGCGGACGACGCTGTCGTAGATGTCGGCGTAGACGGCGCCGTCGGCGTTGACCGGACCGGCGACGCGGGAGCCGTTGATGTAGAGCTCACCGGCGGTGGCGTCCACGGAGGCGGCGGAGGAGTCGACCACGAAGGTGAAGCCGTCGTTCGCGGCCCCCTCGGCGGCCTGAGCGCGCAGCGCCGCGACCGAGGTGCCGTCCTCCAGGTAGGTTCCGTAGGCTCCGTCGCTGACCACGTCGCCGTCGACGACGCTGTCGGAGGCGTCGAAGTAGGCGTCGTCGGCGACGGACACCTCACCTTCGATGGAGCCGCCGATGATGTGGAGGTTGGCTCCTCCCTCCACGGTGACGTCGCCCTTGATCGAGGTGCCGTCCAGGAAGCAGCTCGCTCCGGCCGGGACCTTCAGGTCCGTGGGCAGGGTGACCGCGCCGCCGTGTCCGGAGCACAGGGTGACCAGGCCGGCCTGGGCCGGGGTCGCCATCAGGGTGAGGCCTCCGAGGGCCAGGGCCGCCGTGGCGGTGGACGCCGCGATCTTATTCCCGAGCTTCATTCGGGGGATTTCCTTTCGTCGTGACCGGGGGAGGGCGCTCCTGAATCGAGTGCGGGAAGAGCACCGTTTGACACCACAGTGAAAGTACCGAGCTATGCCCGCTTTGGGAATACTTGGTCAGAGAAGATTCGCTGCTGTCCAGGTTTCCACCAGGAGAACGATTGCCGTGACACGCGTGACCTGCGTTACCTCTGTTGTGTAAGAGATCCTCGAAGGAGGCCCGTCTCGACGGGGAAAGGCGGAGGGGCCGCCCGATTCATCGGACGACCCCTCGTTATCGGAACCGTCACGGCCCCGATTCCCTTGTTCACCTCACGTGACCGTCCCCGGTGACCACGTACTTGGTCGACGTCATTTCGGTGAGACCCATCGGGCCCCTGGCGTGCAGTTTCTGGGTGGAGATACCGATTTCCGCCCCGAAGCCGAACTCGCCTCCGTCGGTGAATCGGGTGGAGGCGTTCACCATCACCGCCGCCGAATCCACGCGGGCCACGAAGTAGCGCGACGTGCTCAGTGAATCGGTGACGATCGCCTCGGTGTGCCGGGTGGAGTAGGTCCGGATGTGGGCCAACGCCTCGTCGACGTCGGACACCACCCGCACGGCCAGGTCCATGGACAGGTACTCGGTGGCCCAGTCCTCCTCGTCGGCCTCGACCACCGTCGCCCCCGTCGAGTGCGCCTCGGCGATCTCCAGGACCCGACGGTCGCCGTGGACGGTGACCTCGGCCTCGGCCAGCGCGGCCAGCACCTTCGGCAGGAAGGCCTCGGCGATCGCCTCGTGCACCAGGAGCGTCTCGGCGGAGTTGCACACCGAGCAGCGCTGCGCCTTGGCGTTGACCGCGATGGCCACCGCCTTGTCCAGGTCGGCGTCGACGTCCACGTACACGTGGCACAACCCCTCGCCGGTCTCGATGACCGGGACCGTGGAATCGCGGACCACCGCCTGGATGAGGGAGCGTCCCCCGCGCGGGATGAGGACGTCCACCAGCCCCCGCGCCCGCATCAGCGCGGTCGAGGACTCCCGGGTACGTCCCGGGACCATCTGGATCGCGTCGACCGGAACCCCGGTCCCCTCCAGCGCGTCCCGCAGCACCCCCACGATGGCGGTGTTGGAGGCGTAGGCGGAGGAGGAACCGCGCAACAGGGCCGCGTTCCCGCTCTTGAGACACAGGGCGGCCGCGTCCACGGTGACGTTGGGGCGCCCCTCGTAGATGATCCCGATGACCCCCAGCGGGACGCGGATCTGCCGCAGGTCCAGACCGTTGGGGAGCACACCGCCGCGGACCGACTCGCCCACCGGGTCGGGCAGCTCGACGATCTCCCGGACCGCGTCGGCGATGGCCTCGATCCGTGCCGGGGTGAGGGTGAGACGGTCGATCATGGCCGGGCTCGTGCCGTCCCGCCGTGCGCGTTCGACGTCCTCGGCGTTGGCCGCCGTGATCTCGTCGGCCCGCTTGACCAGGGCGTCGGCGATCGCCGCCAGGGCGGTGTCCTTCACCGAACGGCTGAGCGTGGCGAGGTCGACCGCCGCGTTCCCGGCGCGCTCGGCCACCGCGTGGACCTCGCGCTCGATGTCGCTGTTGACTGTCATCTACCCGTTTTCCTAGTTCAGGTCCGCTGTGAACGGCGTCGCCCGCCACGTCGAAGGGACACCGGATCGAGGATCATCCCAGCGTATAGCGGACTCCCGGAGAACACACGGGATCGTCCACGGAGTGGGACGGCTCTCCCTCGTCGGGAAGGGCCGCCCCCACGGTCAGCGCCAGCCGTAGCGGTCGCGCAGGACGGCGGCGATCCGCCAGAACAGCTCCTCGTCCATCACGGCGGCCTCCCGACGGATGGCGGCCTCGTCGAACTCGAAGAGGCGGTCCATACGGACGTAGGAGTCGCGTCCCTCCCGGTCCCAGGGGCCGGAGCCGATCGGCAGCCAGTCCTGGCGCTCGTGGTCGTCCGGGCGCTGGGTGGAGAACATGAGGCCGTGCAGGCGCCGGCCCTTGCGGCCGATCACGAGCAGAGGACGGTCCTTGCCCTGACCGGCGTCCTCCTCGTAGGGCACCCAGGTCCACACGATCTCGCCCGCGTCGGCGAGTCCGTCCTTCTCCGGCGCGTAGACGAGCTTGGTGGCGTTGCGTCCGGTGGGCACCTCACGGACGTCGCCCTCGTTCGGATGGGGGTCGCTTCGCTGTGTCGTCTGTTGGCTCACGGTCGCATCTTAGATCGTTTCCGGGGGCGGTCGGGGCGTTCCCGTCTCCCACGTCGTCCGAGGCCGGGAGGGGTCGGGGCGCGCGCCTCGGGGACCGCCCCGTACGATGCGCCGAACGACGCTCTACCGGACCGACCGCTCGGAGGACGCCCATGGGCAGGGGAACGATCATCATCACCGGAGCCTCCTCGGGCCTGGGCGCGGAGATGGCCCGTGGTTTCGCCGCGCTCGGATACGACCTGGGGTTGTGCGCGCGCCGCGTGGAACGTCTGGAAGGGCTGCGGTCGGAGATCTCCTCGGCCCACCCCGAGCGGCGGGTGGTGATCGAGGCGCTGGACGTCGACGACCACGAGGCGGTCTTCCGGGTCTTCGGAACGCTCGCCGAGGAGCTCGGGAGCGTGGACCGGGTGATCGTCAACGCCGGGCTCGGCAAGGGGGCGGCACTCGGGACGGGGCGTTTCGACGCCAACCTGCGGACCGCCACGACCAACTTCGTGGGCGCGCTCGCCCAGACCGAGGCGGCCCTGGAGATCTTCCGCGCTCAAGGGCGGGGCCACCTGGTGATGATCTCCTCGATGTCGGCGTTGCGCGGCATGCGCAAGGCCATGACGGTCTATTCGGCGACCAAGGCCGGGGTGTCGTCCCTGGCCGAGGGGGTCCGCTCGGAGCGGATCCCCGGGGTCGACGTGTCCGTGATCCACCCCGGCTACATCCGCTCGGAGATGAACGAGCACGTACGGCAGCGGACCCGTTTCATGGTGGACACCGAGGTGGGCGTGCGTTCGATGATCGCCGCCATCGAGAGGCGCCGGGCCAAGGCCTACGTTCCGGCCTGGCCGTGGGTGCCGATCGGGTTCGCCATGCGGGTCCTGCCCCTGTCGGTGGTCCGCAGACTCACCTGAGCGCCGGTCACAGCCCCCGCAGCCGCCTCAGGATCCGGTCGCGCGCCCGCCGTCCCTCCGGACACGGGACCAGCGGATAGACGTGGAAGAGCCCCTCGGCCTCCTCCAGATCCACCCGGACCCCGGCCCGACGCATCCGTTCGCAGGCCAGTCGCACGTCCGGAAGGAACAGGTCGTGCGTGCCCACGTAGACGTCGGTGGGCGGCAGCCCCTCCATCGAACCGTGGAGGGGGCTGAGCTCGGGCACGGACGGGTCGTCCCCTCCCGCCCAGGCCTCGGCGCTGATCCGTAGCCCGATCGAGGCCAACCAGGGGTCCCGCGGCTCGATCTCGGCGATCTCCGGGTTGGTCATGGTGGCGTCCACCCACGGGGAGACGAGGATCGACCGTCCCGGAGTGGGGAGCCCCGCACCGATCACCCGCTGCGCCAGGGCGAGGGCCAGACCGCCACCGGCCGAGTCCCCGGCGAGGGCGACCCTCCGCGCGGGCACCGCGTCGATCAGTTCCCGGTACACCCTCTCCAGGAACGGGAGGGCCTCCCGGTGGGTGTGCTCGGGGGCCAGACCGTACAGGGCGACCTCGACCCGCGTCCCCTGGTCGGCCATCCGTCCCGCCAGCCACCAGTGCCACGGGGTGATCGGGCCGACGTAGGCGCCTCCGTGCAGGTAGAGCACGGCCCGTTCCGGAACCCCGCCCCTCTTCGGCAGGACCGTGTAGACCGACCGCCCGGCCACCTCGCGCCGTCGCACGACGTGTCCCGGAAGGAGGAGTCCCGGCGGGATCGCGACCCCCTCGGACCCGGCCAGGCGCGCGCGGGCGGCGCGTTCGGTGGCCATCCTCGGCTTGCGGGTGGCGCGCAGGAGCAGGTTCAGGGCTCGGACGGACGGGCTCGGCACGGGGGATCGTTCTCCTTCGGGCGGTGCTGACGACAGCCTCACACGGCCCGGGACGACCCGCCCCGCGGCCCCTCCCCCGTCCCGGGGAGGGGCGGCGGCGATGTTCGGTTCAGAGGACGACGAGGTCGTCGCGGTGGACGAGCTCACGCTCGTAGGACGGACCCATCTCCCGGGCCAGCCAACGCGTGGAGCGTCCCATCAGGTCGGGGACCTCGGCCGCGTCATAGTTGACCAGCCCTCGGGCGACCACCGCGCCCGACTCGTCGCGCAGGTCGACGGGGTCTCCGGCGCTGAACTCGCCCCACACCTTCACCACTCCGGCGGGCAGCAGCGACGCCTTCTCCCGGACCACGGCCTCGACCGCGCCCGGGTCCAGGACGAGACTGCCCCGACCCGCCGTGGCGTGGGCCAGCCACAACTGCCGGGCGGAGGGGCGACGGCCGTCGGCCGGGGCGAAGAAGGTGCCCACCCGCTCTCCGGCCAGCGCGGCGCGGGCGTTGGCCGCGGAGGTCAGCACGGTGGGCACCCCCGCCTCGGTGGCGATGCGCGCGGAGTCGACCTTGGTGACCATCCCACCGGTCCCCACCCCGCGCTTGCCGCTGCCGCCGATGTCGATGCCGTCGAGGTCGGAGCGGTCGCGCACCAGACGCACCACCGAGGTGCCCTCTTCGGAGGGGTTCCCGTCGTAGAGGGCGTCCACGTCCGAGAGCAGCACCAGGGCGTCGGCCCGCATCAGGTGCGCCACCAGGGCCGCCAGACGGTCGTTGTCGCCGAAGCGGATCTCGTGGGTGGCCACGGTGTCGTTCTCGTTGACGATCGGCAGGGCACCGATGTCGAGCAGCCGCCGCAGCGTCCGCTGGGCGTTACGGTGCTGGACCCGTCGCATCATGTCCTCGACGGTGAGCAGGACCTGGGCCGCGGTGAGACCGTGCGCCGCCAGCTCGGCGGTGTAGGCCGCCACCAGCAGCCCCTGGCCGACGCTGGCCGCGGCCTGCTGTGCGGCCAGGTCCCGGGGGCGGCGGGCCATCCCCAACGGGCTCATCCCGGCCGCGACCGCGCCGGAGGAGACCAGGATCACCTCCTGTCCCAGTTCGCGCCGGGCCGCCAGGTCCGCGACCAGGTCGCGGATCCGTCCGGCGTCGATCAGACCGTCCGGGGTGGTCAGTGAGGACGATCCCACCTTGACCACGACCCTCCGGGCCTCGGCCACGGCCCGGCGACCGTCCGCTTCCAGAGGATCGACGTACTGCTGTCGGGTGTCTGCGCTGTGCACCGCGAGGAGCTTTCCATCCGTGGCACGCGCCCGGCCCGGGCGCGTGCGCTACCTGTGTGGATCCGGCTGGTGTGGAGCGGTCGGTCCCCGCGCGGGTCAGCCCAGCCGGGCGTCGGTTCCGCGCGGGCCGGACGGGACGGCCTCGGCGTCGAGCGAGTTGTCCCAGTCGAAGACCACCGAGTCCTCCTCGGTGCCGATGTGCACCTCGGCGCCCTGGGTGGCGCCGGCCTTGGCCAGGGCCTCCTCGATACCGAGACGGTTGAGACGCTCGGCGAGGTAGCCCACGGCCTCGTCGTTGGAGAAGTCGGTCTGACGCACCCAACGGGTGGGCTTGTCGCCGCGCACCTGGAAGGCGTTGCCGCCCAGGGCGACCACCTCGAAGGGGGTGTCGCCGATCATCTTGGGTCGCAGCACGATCCGGGTGGGCTCGGCCACGGGGGCGGCGCCGCGCGCTGCGGCCACCTGCTCGCCCAGGGCGAAGGAGAGTTCACGCAGACCCTCACGGGAGGCCGCGGAGACCTCCATGACCTTGTAGCCGCGCTCCTCCAGCATGGGACGGACCAGCTCGGCGAGGTCGCGGGCCTCGGGGACGTCCACCTTGTTCAGCGCGACGACGCGCGGGCGGTCGGACAGGTCCACACCGGTCCGCTCACCGTAGGCGACCAGTTCGGCCTCCAGGGCCTCCAGGTCGCTGACCGGGTCACGGCCTCCCTCATAGGTGGCGCAGTCCAGGACGTGCAGCAGGGTCGAGCAGCGTTCGATGTGCCGCAGGAACTCCAGACCCAGGCCCTTGCCGTCGCTGGCGCCGGGGATCAGACCGGGCACGTCGGCGATCACGTACTGGGTGGTCCCGGCCTCCACCACGCCCAGGTTCGGGACGAGGGTGGTGAACGGGTAGTCGGCGATCTTGGGGCGCGCGGCCGACATCGAGGCGATCAGGGAGGACTTGCCGGCGCTGGGGAAGCCCACCAGGCCCACGTCGGCGATGGTCTTCATCTCCAGGCGCACGTCGACGGCCTCGCCCTCCTCGCCCTTGAGGGCGAAGCCGGGGGCCTTGCGCTTCTTGGAGGACAGCGCCGCGTTGCCCAGGCCGCCGTGGCCGCCCTGGGCCAGGACCAGACGGGTGCCGTGACCCACCAGGTCGGCGACGAACTCACCGGCCTGCGTGGTGACCACGGTGCCGTCGGGCACGGTCAGGATCAGGTCCTCGCCGTTGGCCCCGGCGCGGTTGCCGCCCTGACCGGGGGTGCCGTTCTGGGCCGTGCGGTGGGGCCTGCGCTGGTAGTCGAGGAGGGTCGCGGCCTGCGCGTCCACCTCCAGGACGATGTCGCCGCCACGGCCGCCGTTGCCGCCGTCCGGACCGCCCAGCGGCTTGAACTTCTCACGATGCACGGAGGCGCAGCCATGCCCGCCGTTCCCGGCCTTGACGTGCAAGACCGCCTCGTCGACGAAGTCAGGCATTGTTCTCCCCGTTGATCGTCGGCCACCGTCTCCTGACGGGGCCGGTACAGCACACGTGTCACCTGGTGACAACAACGAGGGCGGGCCAGTGTTCCCTGGCCCGCCCCCGAAGAAATCGCCGTCCGGCGCGACCTAGACCGCGGCCGGGACGATGTTGACGGCCTTGCGGCCGCGGAAGTTACCGAACTTGACCTCGCCGTCGACCAGGGCGAACAGCGTGTCGTCGCCACCGCGGCCCACGTTCGCACCGGGGTGGAACTTGGTTCCACGCTGACGGATGAGGATCTCGCCGGCCGAGACGGTCTGACCGCCGAAGCGCTTCACGCCGAGGCGCTTGGCGTTCGAGTCACGACCGTTCTTGGTGGAAGAAGCGCCCTTCTTGCTTGCCATGTGTCCAGGCCTCCTACTTCGCCGCGATGCCGGTGACGCGCACCTGGGTGTGCTTCTGGCGGTGCCCCTGGCGCTTCTTGTAACCGGTCTTGTTCTTGTACTTCATGATGTTGATCTTGGGGCCCTTGGTCTCGCCGAGGACCTCGGCGGTGACCGTGTAACCGCTCAGCTTGTCCGCCTCGCTGATGACGTTGTCACCATCGACCACCAGGATCGGCTGCCACGTGATGGTGGCACCGGTCTCGTCGGAGACCTTGTCGATGTTCAGGACGTCATCGACAGACACCTTTTCCTGTCGGCCGCCCGCTCGCACGATCGCGTACACCGGTGAACTCTCTTCCTGCTCGCTCAACGAATAATGCGCTCACTCAGGACCGTGATGCCACGATCCACAAATCGCCTGTAGCGGGGCGCGGGGATCTGAGGGAAACAAACCCACCTTGATGGAGAGCACTGCGGTCTCGGGGCGCGCGAACATTCGAGGCGCGCCGACGCACCGTCCATCAGATTACCATCGCCCCGACACAGGCCCGCACAGATGCTCTGGTCCGGACCGGTTCGTCACCGATCCGGACCAGATGTCGTCCCGCCCGTATCAGCCCGCGTCGACCGTGGTCTCGCCCGAGGGCGAGGACACCGCGGTCCTGGTCCGCCGCGTACGGCGGCGCTTGGGCCGTTCGGTGGCGCTCTCGGCGTCACCGTCGGCGGTCGTCCGTGTGGTGGAGGCGTCCGAGTCGTCCTCCACCGTCGCCCGCTCACCCTCACCGGCGTCGACCTTGGCGGTCTTGCGGGTGGTGGTGCGCCGGCGGGTCCTCTTGACCGGGGCCTCCTCCTCGGAGGGGGCCTCGGCGGCCTCCTTCTCCTCGGTGGGCTCCGTCACGGCCTCGGTGGGCTCGTGGGAGGTCGCCTCGGTCTTCTTCGCCCTGGAGGCGCGCTTACGGGTCTTCTTGGCGGGGGCCTCCGCCGCGACCTCGGTGTCGTCCGTTCCCTCGGGAGCGGCCGTCTCCGCGGTCTCCTCGACCCGCTCGGCGTCCTTGTCGGACTTGTCGGCCTTCTCGGCGGCCTTACGGCTCCGGGTGCGCTTGGCGGGCTTGTCGGCCTTCTCCGAGCGCCCCTCGTCCGCGGCGGGCGCCTCGTCGGTCTCCACGGCGACGGCCGTGTCCTCGACGGGCTCCTCGACCTTCTCGGTCCTGTCCGTCTTCTCGGCCTTGTCGGAGGCCTGGTCGGCCTCGCCCTTGCCCTTCTTCTTCTTGCGACCGCCGTTGCCGCCGCCCTTGTTCTCCACCGGTTCGGTGGAGAGCAGCAGGCCGCGACCGTTGCAGTGGTCACAGGTGTGCGAGAAGGCCTCCAGCAGCCCCTGGCCGACCCGCTTACGGGTCATCTGGACCAGGCCCAACGAGGTGACCTCGGCCACCTGGTGCTTGGTCCGGTCCCGGGACAGGCACTCCAACATCCGGCGCAGCACCAGATCGCGGTTGGACTCCAGCACCATGTCGATGAAGTCGATGACGATGATGCCGCCGATGTCGCGCAACCGGAGCTGACGGACGATCTCCTCGGCCGCCTCCAGGTTGTTCTTGGTGACCGTCTCCTCCAGGTTGCCGCCCTGGCCGGTGAACTTACCGGTGTTGACGTCGACCACGGTCATGGCCTCGGTGCGGTCGATGATCAGCGAACCACCGCTGGGCAGCCACACCTTGCGCTCGAGCGCCTTGTTGATCTGCTCGTCGATCCGGTAGGCCGCGAAGACGTCACGGTCCTCGGTCCAGTGCGACAGCCGCTCGGAGAGGTTGGGCGCCACGTAGTCGACGTACTCGTGGACGGTGGTCCAGGCCTCGTCACCGGAGACGACCAGACTGGAGAAGTCCTCGTTGAAGACGTCGCGGACGACACGGACGGTCAGGTCGGGCTCGCTGTTGAGCAGGGACGGGGCGCCGGCCGACTTGGACTTGCGCTTGATGGAGTCCCACTGCTTGGCCAGACGCGTGATGTCGCGCTCCAGCTCCTCCTCGCTGGCGCCCTCGGCCGCGGTCCGCACGATCACGCCGGCGCCGGAGGGCATCACCTTCTTGAGGATCTGCTTGAGGCGGGCGCGCTCCTTGTCGGGGAGCTTACGGCTGATCCCGGTCATCGAACCGCCGGGCACGTACACCAGGTAGCGGCCGGGCAGGCTGATCTGGCTGGTCAGACGGGCGCCCTTGTGGCCGATCGGGTCCTTGGTGACCTGCACCAGGACGGACTGACCGGACTTGAGCACCGACTCGATGCGCTTGGGCTGGCCCTCCAGACCGAAGGAGTCCCAGTTGACCTCGCCGGCGTACAGCACGGCGTTACGGCCCTTGCCGATGTCGACGAAGGCGGCCTCCATCGACGGCAGCACGTTCTGCACGCGACCCAGGTACACGTTGCCCACGTAGGAACGGTGGGTGGCCCGGTCGACGTAGTGCTCGACGAGGACGTCGTCCTCCAGGACCGCGATCTGGGTACGGTCGCCGGTCCGACGGACCACCAGGTCGCGCTTGACCGCCTCGCGGCGGGCCAGGAACTCCGACTCGGTCACGATCGGGGCGCGACGGCGTCCCTGCTCACGCCCCTCGCGGCGGCGCTGCTTCTTGGCCTCCAGACGGGTGGAGCCGCGGACCGCCTGGACCTCGTCCTCGATGGGACGCTCCTGGCGCGGCTCGCGCACCTTGACCACGGTGTTGGGCGGGTCGTCCACGGCGGTCTCGCCACCGGAGCCGGAACGGCGCCGCCGACGACGGCGGCGACGGCTGCTACCGCGCTCCGAACCGTCCTCGGAGGTGTCCTCGGAGTCCTCGGAACCCTCGTCGTCGGCCGTGTCGGTCTCGGAGGCGGACCGGTCGTCCTTGTCACGGCCTTTGGCCGTGTCGGTCTCGCCGGAGGCGTCGCCGCGCTCCTCGTCCTCAGTGCTCTCCTCGGCGCCGCGCGAACGGCCGCGTCCACGACCGCCCCGACGGCGCCGACGACGCCCGGGACGCTCCTCGGCGCCGGTCTCCTCGGCGGCGGAGGCCCGCTCGGTCTCCTCGGGCTCCTCCACCTGCTCGGGTTCGGGCTCGACCTCCTTGCGGGGTCGGGTCGGAGCGCTCTCCTGCGCCACGGGGGGCTGGAAGAGCATGCCTCCGGGAGGGGTGAAGAGCGCGCCCGCCGCCTCGGCGGTGGGGGTGGTCTCGTCCTCCTCGGCCTTCTCGGCCTCGACCGGCTCGGGCGCGGGGGTCTCCACGCTCTTGGTCGCACGGGTGCGCGTCCTGGAGCGGGAGCGGCTCCGGCCGCTGTTCTCCTTCTCCTCGGTCGCCTCGACCCGGGTCTTGCGCGACCCTTCGTCGGGCTCGGCGGCGCGCGAGTCGGCACGCGCCTTGTCCCGGGACGCGCGGCCTCCCGCCGCGGCCTCGGAGATCTCCTCGGGGCGACCCGCGGCGCGTACGGTGCGCTTACGCGAGGTGGAGGTCCGGACCGAGGTCTTGACCGTACCCACCTCACCGGAGCCGGCGAGGGTGGTCACCGGGGCGGCCGGCGGGGTGAAGACCTCGTCCGGTTCCGGGGGCGGTCCCGCCGCGCGGCGAGCGCCCTTGGCGGGCGCGGGTGTGGTGACCCGGACCCCGCCGTCCCCCTTGGAGGGCGTCGCCGCCTTCTTCTCGGTTGTTTCAGTTGTACCCACGGCGCCTTCGGCACCGTTGTTGGGCTCGTTGTCGAGCATCCGGGCGGTCTCCCGTCAGAGCCCTCGGGCACACCGCGACCTTACGGCCCGCGGCGCGGCTCACGAGAGCTGTCGTCGCTGTGTCAGCGCCGACGGCACCTGGGTGCCGCCGGGGCAGAGTCCTGTGGTTCCGCCCATGTCCCCCGCCGTAAGACCACTCATCGGCGTGGGCCCGTCATGGGCGGTGACGGCCGTGGTGCGCGGGTGCGTCGATCGTTCGTCTCATCGTTCGCGGACCCGGTGCTCTCGTTGGTGGGAGCCTCGGTCCGGTCCGCGTCGAACGGGTCGGCGATCGCACCTGTCACCTCGTCCAGTGGCCCCTGCGCCAGCCGGGTCATCATGGGAGATGACGGCGGCGCGAGGTCGGCCAGTCGACGAAGGCCGGTCAGCACGTCGTCCGGTCGCACAGCAGGTGTCGTGTGCCGTACGACCATTCGAAGTATGGCATATGTCGCGTGTCGCTCCCCTGGGACGCGCCCAGAGGTCCCACCGCTCACGTCGATGTCGAGAACGGCCGGGCGGGTGTCGAACCGGCGTCGACCCTTCTTCGTCACCCGTTCCACTTCGACACTGTCGGTGGCCAGGTAGGCGTCCACCGCTCGGGTGGCCTCGTCGGGGTCGACACCGTCCATCCTCACCTGCCACAGGGAGGCCTGGAGGCGATCGGCCAGACCCGGGATACGGGCCTCGACGACCTCGACGACGTCGATGCCCTCGGGCATGGCCGCGTCGATCGCGTCCCTGACCTGTTCGGGTCGGCGGTCCTCGGCGAGGGTGAGCTCAAGATACTCCGCCTCGCTGGCGACCCCTGTGGGGGCCGCACCGGTGTAGGAGATCTTGGGGTGCGGTGAGAAGCCGGCGGAGAACGCCACGGGTACGGAGGCCCTGCGCAGGGCTCTCTCCAGTGCCCGGGCGATGTCACGATGGCTCGCGAAACGCATGCGTCCGCGTTTGGCGTAGCGGACGCGAAGCCGTTGGCCGGGTTTGGTGTTGGAGGGTGAGGTGGTGCCCTCGTTTACGGGGGGCAGCTCAACTCCTTTCCTCGTGTCCCCCTGCGTATGGGCCGGTGGTCGGCGACCCGAAGGGGCTGTTCCTCGTCCTGTTCAGCGTACGGTGCGCCGTGGTGCACCCGCGCCGGCAGGACCGCGCTTACCGATATCTCCCCCGCCGACCCCCGATCGAAAAGTCCCGACCGGGTCCAAGAGGGGCTCGGAGCGGTGTTCACCACCAGAACACAGGGGTCGCGGAAAAAAATCCAAAGAAAATCCGCAACCCATGGCAACCGCCCACCGCACCCGCGAGTCTTACTTCACGTACGGCCCGGCGCGAGCGGGGCGCCGGGCCGTACACCTTCTCCCCGGGCGGCTCCCCCATGAGAGCGAAGAGCACCCGGCGCGCGCATTTTACTCCTTTTTCTCCCAGGGCACCCGAGGCCCGGATCTCGTCATGTCCGGCCCCTCGTCCCACACCCCCACTCGGGCCCTCCCCGTCGAGGAACGCCCGAGCGTCGCCCCCGTGACCCTCCGCCTCTCCCCACGCCCCTCGGACACACCACGGGCGCGCGGAGAGGCTCTCCACGCGCCCGTGGGCGATCGAACGGGTCAGATTACGGACAGGGGGAGCATCGGCCGTCCCCCGGCGTCGTCGTTGATCTGGATCTCTGTCCCCATGGTGGGGCAGACACCGCAGTCATAGCAGGGGTTCCAGCGGCAGTCGTCGATCTCCAACGACTCCTCGCCGTGCAGAGAGTCCTGCCAGTCCTGCCACAGCCAGGAGCGGTCGAGACCGGCGTCCAGGTGGTCCCAGGGCAGGACCTCCTCCTCGGAACGCTCGCGGGTGGTGTACCAGTCCACGTCCACGCCGGTCCCCGCCAGCCCCTCCTCGGCCGCCTTCATCCAGCGGTCGTAGGAGAAGTGCTCGCTCCAGCCGTCGAAGCGACCGCCCGCGTTCCAGGCCTCCTCCACGACCCGGGAGACCCGACGGTCCCCTCGGGACAGCAGTCCCTCGATGATGGAGGGGCGCCCCTCGTGGTAGCGCAGACCGATGGACTTCCCGTACTTGCGGTCCCCGCGCAGACGGTCCCGGAGCTTGCGCAGCCGGGCGTCGACGTCCTCGTGCGAGGTCTGTCCGGCCCACTGGAACGGGGTCTGCGGCTTGGGGACGAACCCGCCGATCGAGACGGTGCAGCGGATGTCCTTGCGACCGGTCACCTCACGGCCGGTGCGGATGACCTCGGTGGCCAGGTCGGCGATGGCCAGGACGTCCTCGTCCTCCTCCGTGGGCAGGCCGCACATGAAGTACAGCTTCACCTGCCGCCACCCCGCCGCGTAGGCGGCGGTGACGGTACGGATGAGGTCCTCCTCGGTGACCATCTTGTTGATCACCCGACGCATCCGCTCGCTGCCGCCCTCGGGCGCGAAGGTCAGACCGGAGCGGCGACCGTTACGGGTCAGCTCGTTGGCGAGGTCGATGTTGAAGGCGTCGACCCGGGTCGAGGGCAGCGACAGACCGGTGTTGGTCCCCTCGTAGGTGTCGGCGAGGTTCTTGGCGATATCGCCGATCTCGCTGTGGTCCGCGCTGGAGAGCGAGAGCAGCCCGACCTCCTGGAAGCCGGAGTTGCGCACGCCCTCCTCCACCATCTTCTGCACGGTCTCCTGGTTGCGCTCGCGGACCGGGCGGGTGATCATCCCGGCCTGGCAGAAGCGGCAGCCGCGGGTGCAGCCGCGGAAGATCTCCACGCTGTAGCGTTCGTGCACGGACTCGGCCGTCGGGACGATCGGGCTCTTGGGGTAGGGCCACTGATCCAGGTCCATGACGGTGTGCTTCTGGACCGTGTTCGGCACCCCGTCGCGGTTGGGGACGTAGGCGGCGATCCGCCCGTCCTCGTGGTAGGAGACGTCGTAGAAACGGGGGATGTACACCCCGCCGGTGGCGGCCAGGCGCAGGAGCAGCCCGTCACGGCCCCCGGGCTCGCCCTCCTCCTTGAACTCGCGGATGATCTCGGTGATGGCGATGGAGATCTCCTCGCCGTCCCCCAGGACGACGGCGTCCAGGAAGTCGGCGATGGGCTCGGGGTTGAAGGCCGAGTGGCCGCCCGCGAGCACGATCGGATCCTCCTCGGTCCGGTCGGCCGAGCGACGAGGGATGCCCGCCAGGTCCAGCGCGGTGAGCATGTTGGTGTAGCCCATCTCGCTGGCGAAGCTCAGACCCAGCACGTCGAAGGCGCGGATCGGCCGGTGGGCGTCCACCGTGAAGTGCGGGACGCCGTGCTCGCGCATCAACCGCTCCAGGTCCGGCCAGACGGCGTAGGTCCGCTCGGCCAGAACGCCCTCGCGTTCGTTGAGGACCTCGTAGAGGATCTGCACCCCCTGGTTGGGCACGCCCACCTCGTAGGCGTCGGGGTACATGAGCGCCCAGCGCACCGTCGCCTCGTCCCAGTCCTTGACCACGGAGTTGAGCTCACCGCCCACGTACTGGATCGGCTTTCCCACCTGGGTCAACAGGGGTTCGAGGCGCGGGAAGAGACTTTCGACGGACATGGTGTGGGCCTTCGATCGGCGGACAACGTGTCTGGCCGGGGCTGACGCCCGAGCGGTGCGTTCCGGGCCGGGTGCACGGGCGCACGATGTCACCAGGCTAACCGCTCTCGAAGGACCACTCCCCTGGACCGCGTGCTCCGGGGCTCGTTCGGGCCCCGGAGCCGACCTCACTCGAAGCCGCGGTCCCGGGAGTCGACCCCCAGCACCAGCCCCAGGGCGAGCATGTTGGCGAGGATGGCGGTACCGCCGTAGGAGACGAACGGCAGCGGCAGACCGGTCACCGGGAGGATCCCCAGGCCCATCCCGATGTTGATGAAGGCCTGGAAGCCGAACCAGGTGGCCACCCCCACGCACAGCAGGCGCGGATAGGGCGTGTCGCACTCCCGGGCCACCCGCAGGATCCGCCAGATCACCACGGCGAAGAGGACGATGATCGCCCCGGCCCCGACGAAGCCGAGTTCCTCTCCGGCCACCGTGAAGATGAAGTCGGTGTGCTGCTCGGGCACGAACCGGCCGTGGGTCTGCTCCCCCTGGAACAGCCCGGTGCCGTCGAAGCCGCCCGACCCCACCGCGATGAGCGCCTGGGCCGAGTTGTACCCCGCGCCCTGCGGGTCGGCCGCGGGGTCCATCAGGGTGGCGATGCGGTCCACCTGGTAGGGCTCCAACAGGTCGAGCCACCACACCATGAACGCCCCGAAGGCCCCGGTGGCCAGCATGCCGGCCACCCACACCACCGGGGCGCCGGACAGGGTGAGCATGCCCAGGAAGATCGCGCACAGCACCAGGGTGGTGCCCAGGTCGGGCTGGAGCATGACGAGCCCGAGCGGGACCGCCACGGCCAGCAGGCACAGGAGCACGTCGCGGGTCATCGGCCGCGTCTCGCCGTCTCGGGGTTCCCCCAGCAGTGTGGCCAGGAGCAGGATCAAGCCCACCTTGGCCAGCTCACTGGGCTGGAACTGGAAGCCGGCGATCACGATCCATCCGCGCGATCCGTTGATGACCGCGCCCAAGGGCGTGAGCACCAGGATCAGGCAGACGACCGTCACCCCGTAGACGATCGGGGCGTAGGCGCGGACCGTCCGATAGTCGAGGCTCGCCACCACCAGGCACACCACCGAGGCCACGCCCAAGTGCGCCAGGTGGCGGATGAGCGCGTCGATCGTGTCCCTGGGGTCGCCGCCGTCCCCCGGCAGGGTCGCCGACCAGACCAGGAGCGCCCCGATACAGCCCAGGACGAGCACCGAGACGATCAGGATCCAGTCCAGGCGCCGGACGCTGCCCGCCGCGGTGGCCGCGGTGCGCCCGAACCCGGAGCCCTGGTTCCGGGGCATGCCCATGTGGATGTTCATCATCGCTCCAGGGGATCGATGGAACCGTCCGTGCGGACGGTGGGCAGGTCGGAGTACGGCTTACCGCCGGGCAGCAGCTCCTTACCGCCCCCGAGCCCATAGATGGCCTTGTAGATGTTGCTGGCGATGGGCGCGGCCGTCTCACCACCGGTACCACCCTGCGAGACCAGCACGACGACCGCGTACCGCGGATCGTCGGCGGGCGCGTAGGAGGCGAACCAGGACGAGACCTGTCGCTGCTCGGCGTCGGCGCTACCGGTCTTGCCGGCGACGGCCACCTGGTCCTGCGGGAAGTCGCCGAAGGCGCCGCCACCGGTACCGGAGCGGGTCACCTCGGTCAGGGCCTCCTGGAGGTAACGGATGGTCTCGTCGCTGACCGGGACCTCCTGCTTGACGGTCGGCTCGATGGGCTCGACCCGCGAACCGTCCGCGGAGACCAGGGCCTTGGCCACGCGGGGCTCGTACAGGGTGCCGCCGTTGGCGATGGCCGCGTAGGCGGAGGCCAACTGCAACGGACTGACCAGCACGTCGCCCTGGCCGATCGCGAAGTTGACGGCCTCGTTCGCCCGCCACTCGAAGCCCTCCACACAGTGCTCGTGCGCGAGCTGTTTGAGGTAGGCCGCGTGGGACGGGTTGCTCTCGGCGATGTCCGGATAGCCGTCCTCGGCGCGGGCGCAGTTGGCCTCCCGGGTCTCCTCCCAGAAGGTGCGCTTCCACTCACGGTCGGGGATGCGCCCCCCGGTCTCGTAGGGCAGGTCCACGCCGGTCGGCGAACCGAAGCCGTAGCCGCGGGCCATCTCGGCCATGGCCTCGTCCGGGTCTCCGTCGGGGTGCAGGCCGCCGTCCTTGAGCCACATCTGGTAACCGAAGTTGTAGAAGACGGTGTTACAGGAGGCGACGATGGCCTGCTTGAGGGTGATGCTGCCCTGCCCCGCGCCCGCGTAGTTCTCGTAGCTCTGGCCGGCCAGGGTGACCGACCCGGGACAGGCGTAGGTGCTGCGCAGGGAGTACCCGTTCTCGACCGCGGCCGACAGCGACGACACCTTGAAGGTGGAGCCGGGCGGGTAGGTGCCCTGGACCGCTCGAGAGAGCAGGGGCTCGCCTGCCTCCTCGCTGAGCATCTCGTCGAAGGTCTTCTGGTCGATGCCGCCCTGCCAGATGCTCGGGTCGTAGGTGGGCATGCTCGCCATGGCGACCACGCCGCCGTTGGTGACGTCCAGGACGACGGCCGCGCCCGAGTCCGCCTTGTACTTGGGGCGGGCTCCGGCCATACCCTCGGCGAGCGCCTTCTCCGCGGCCTTCTGCACCTCGATGTCCATGTGGGTGATGAGGTGGCGACCGGCCACGGGGAGTTCCTCGGAGATCACGTCCATGACCTCGCCGTGGTTGTTCACCCCCAGCGTGCGCAGACCCGGGGTACCGCGCAGCTCCTTGTCGTAGACGGCCTCCAGACCGTCACGACCCACCTGGTCGACCCCGGTGAAGCCGGTGCGCAGCTCCTCCCTGGCGTCCAGCTCCTCCTGGGTCACCGGTTGGAGGTAGCCGAGCATCTGGCCCGCGTGCTCGCCCTGGGGGTACTCGCGCACGGCGTGCGCCTGCGCGGTGATCCCCGGGAAGTCGTCGGACTTCTCCATGATCTGGAGCGCGAGGGGCCCCTCGACGTCCTCGGCGAGGGTGACGGGCTGATAGGGCGATCCGGGCCAGCAGGGACGCTCCACCTCGGGGCCGCACAGCCGCATACGCTGCTGGAGTTTCTCCAGGGGGATGTCGAGCACCTCGGAGAGGTCGCTCAGGACCTTCTCCCCGCCGTCGTCCATCCTCTGCAACTCGTGGTAGTCGGCCGAGACGATGAGCTCGGTGCGGTTGTTGACCAGGGGGCGTCCGGCCGCGTCCAGGATCTGGCCGCGGGTGGCGGGGACGACCAACTCCTGGTGATGGTTGGCCACGGCCAGCTCACGGTAGTGGTCGGCCATGGGCACCTGGAGGTACCACAGCCGACCGATCAGGACCGCGAACAGGGACAGGACCAGGAACTGGGCGAGGATCAGACCGAGCCGACCGAGCCTGCGGCGCGGTACGGCGGGGTCGACCGGCAGTCTTCGCATGAGGTCACCACCCGCCCACGGAGGTCGGACCCTGGATCGTGGCGTACTCGTCCTCCGCCAGGAGCGTGCGCGCCCACAGGATCGGCAACAGGGCCAGCGGCCCGAACAGGGTGGTCAGCAGCGTGCCGATACCGACGTTGGAGGCCACCGCGGACACCGTGATGTGCGCGTCCCCCATGATCATCCCGACGAGGGCGTACCCCAGGCCCACGCCCACGGAGGCGACGGCGGTGACGCCGACGGCCGCCCAGCGCGAGACCCGGGCCCCGCTCCCCCCGCCCAGACCGGCGTTGGAGTGCAGCAGCGAGATCAGGTAGGCCGCCACGCAGAGCACCAGGGTGTAACGCCCCATGGGGTGCTCGGCCGGCGGCAGGACGTCCATGGCCAGACCCGCCGCGAAACCGCACGCGGCGGCCGCGGCGGGCCCGGTGGTCAGGGCGACCGCGACCACGGCCGCCAGGACCAGGTCGGGGCCGGGCCCCCACTCGAAGGGGAGCCGATTGACGACCGTGGCCTGGACGAGCACCGTGACGGTCACCAGGAACAGCGTTACCAGAGCCCTCACTGGTCCCCCTTCGGGTCGGGCTTGGGCGGCAGAACGGAGTCGCGCGGGTCCTCCGCCGGGCCCTTGACGACCACGCCCACCATGTCCAGCGCGGCGAAGTCCACCGCGGGGGTGATCCGGGCGATCCGGCTGAGCGCTCCGGGCGCCACCTGGACGTCGTCCACGGTCCCGATCGGGACCCCGGGAACGAAGGGCGCCCCCTCGTGCGAGCCGAGGGTGACCACCCGGTCCCCCTTCTCGATCGGGGCCTCCATGTCGAAGAGCTCCAGGGTCATGTCGGCCTCCGGACCGCCGAGGACGCTGCCGCCGGTGATCGAGCCGATCTTGCGGGTCCCCTCCAGCCGGGCTCCGACCGAGGAGTTCACGTCGGTGGCGAGCTTGACGGTGGAGGTGCGCGGCCCCGCCTCGACGATCCGACCGACCAGACCGGAGCCGTTGAGCACGGTCATGTCCTTGCGGATACCGGATTCGGTTCCGGCGTCCAGGGTCGCGGTGTGGGCGTAGCCGTGGGCGGTGGTGCGGGTGACGGACTGGGCCGGAACGATCTCGTAGCCCCCGAGGCCCGACAGGTGCAGCAGCTCGTCGAGCTGCTCGGAGCGGTGTTCGTCGATCCGGGTGGAGTCGAGCTCGGCCCGCAGTTCGGCGTTGGCCGTCTCCAGCTCGGCGATGCGCGCGGCGCTCTCGTGGCTCTTGCGCAGCCCGTCGTAGAAACGGCCGGCGGGCTCGGCGAACACGCCCACCCCGGCCGAGGCCGGCACGAAGGCGATTTCTCCGCCGGCCCTGGCCAGCGAGGTCACCGCGTCGTTCCCCGGTCGGGAGTCCAGGACCATGAGGACCAGGGCCGCCGCGACCAGCACGGCGAACAGCACGCGGGACCGTGAGGAGTCGCGGAGCATGTCAACGCCGCCGTTCCGGAACGAGGACCTGGTGGAGACGCTCGTAGTTCTCCACGCACGTCCCGGAGCCGACGGCGACCGAGTCGAGCGCGTTCTCGGCGACGTGGATGGGCATCCCGGTCTCGTGCAGGAGACGCTCGTCGAGTCCGCGCAGCAGGGCCCCGCCGCCGGTGACGGCGACCCCCCGGTCCATGATGTCCCCGGACAGTTCGGGCGGGCACTTGTCGAGGCTGGTGCGGACCGCGTCGATGATCGCGGTGACCGGCTCCTCGATGGCCTGGCGCACGTCCGATTCGGACATGACGATGGTCTTGGGCAGACCGCTGATGAGGTCGCGGCCGCGCACCTCGGCGTGGAGCTCCTCCGCCCCCGTGGGGTAGGCGGATCCGATGGCCACCTTGATCTCCTCGGCGGTGCGCTCCCCGATCATCAGGGAGTACTCCTTCTTGATGAAGGTCATGATCGCCTGGTCGAGTTCGTCCCCGCCCACCCGGATGGACTGCGAGGTGACGATGCCGCCCATGGAGATGACGGCCACCTCGGTGGTGCCGCCGCCGATGTCGACGACCATGTTGCCGGTGGGTTCGTGGACGGGCAGCCCGGCGCCGATCGCGGCGGCCATGGGCTCCTCGATGATGTAGACCCGGCGGGCCCCGGCCTGGTAGCCGGCCTCCTTGACGGCGCGGTGCTCGACGGAGGTGATGCCGCTGGGCACCGCGACGATGATCCGGGGTTTGGCGAAGTGCCGACGCCGGTGGATCTTCTGGATGAAGTAGCGGAGCATCCGCTCGGTGACCTCGAAGTCGGCGATGACGCCGTCCTTCAGTGGGCGGATCGCGGTGATGTTGGTGGGTGTGCGCCCGATCATCTGCTTGGCATCGATACCCACCGCCACGATCTTGCCGGTCGAGGTGTTGAGCGCGACCACTGACGGCTCGTTCAGGACGATCCCGCGGCCGCGCACGTACACCAGTGTGTTGGCGGTACCAAGGTCGACGGCCATGTCCCGGCCGAGAAATGCAAGGTTGTTCGGCATGTCACGTCCTCAGAGGCGCCGTGGCGGGCGTGTGCGCGCGGAGCGACCTCGGGTAGCCGTTCCGACACGGTATGTATCCAGTCCTCCGTATCGTAACGGTCCGCACTTAGTCCGCTACGCAAACACACCGAATCGTTGCCTCACCACCGGACGGACACCGTGGAGAAGGTCGCGGAAACGACGAACGCGCCCCCGAAGGGACGCGTCGTACGGGATCGGAGCCGATGTTCGACACGGGCGCGAGCGCCCCGATCACCGGCTCCGGCGATCTTCCACGGTCTACAGGTCCGGGAAGAACAGCTTGATCTCACGCTCGGCCGAGTAGGTGGAGTCCGAACCGTGCACGATGTTCTGCTGGACCTCCAGGGCGAAGTCGCCGCGGATGGTGCCCGGGGCCGCGGTCACCGGGTCGGTGGCGCCGGCCAGGGCGCGGAAGGCCTCGATGGAGCGGTCGCCCTCGACCACCATGGCCACCAGCGGACCACCGGTGATGAACTCCACCAGCGAGTCGAAGAACGGACGCGAGGCGTGCTCCTCGTAGTGCGTCTTCGCGGTGTCGGTGTCGAGCGTGCGCAGCTCCATCGCGACCAGCTTCAGGCCCTTGCGCTCGATGCGCGAGATGACCTCGCCGATGATGTTGCGGCGGACACCGTCCGGCTTGATGAGAACGAGAGTGCGCTCCACGTGCGTTTCAACTCCTCACTGCCCCCGCACGGCGCACGGGGGCACGAGGCCCGCGGCGTGGCCGCACGCGGTGGAATGTACGGGTGTGCGTCCGGGACCAGGGGGTGGGAGGGAGACGATCCGCCTGTCGCGGACCCGAGGCCCGCCCGCCCGGACGTGCGTCACACTATCGCGTTTGGGAACCGGGCGCGGTGACCGCGCCCTCCTCGTCCTCGGCCGCCTCGGCGTGCGCGGCGTGGACCGCCCGGATCTCGTCGACCCGACGCCCCATGATCACGCCGATGACCCACAGCGACCCGAAGATGATCGCGACCAGCAGCGCCCCGCTGATCATGAAGGACGTGAAGAGGAAGGCCGCCTGAAGCGCCCAGGCCGCGTAGTGCGCCCAGGTCCGCTTCTGGAGTCCGGCCAGGAGCAGGGCGGCCACGGCCATACCGCCCCAGACGCCGCCGGCCACGGCCGGGTCGACGCCCTCAAGCTGGATGGCGATGGGGATCGCCAGGCCGATCACGATGGCCTCGAACACGAGGACTACGGCACAGACTGTGCGCACGTCGGTCTTCCCTTCGTAGGTGGGTCTCCCCGCCCTCTACTCTCCCGAGCCGCGCATCAGGTGCACGGCGTCGCCGGAGGTCACCACGGAACCGGTGACCAGCACGCCGACCCCGCCGAACTCTCCGCCCTCCTCGGCCAGGCCCACGGCCCGGTCGATGGCGTCGTCGAGTCGGGGGGCCACATGCACGCGATCCTCACCGAAGATCCCCTCCGCGAGCGCGGCGAGGTTCTCCGGGTCGAGGGAGCGGGGAGAGGAGTTACGGGTGACGACGATCTCGTCGAGCAGCGGTTCGAGGGGGTCCAGGATCCCCTCGACGTCCTTGTCGGCCATGACGGCCACCACACCGATCAGGCGGGAGAAGGTGAAGGCCTCCTCTACCGCGGCGGCCGTGGCGATCATCCCGGCCGGGTTGTGCGCCGCGTCGGCGATGACGGTCGGGCTGGTGCGCACGACCTCCATACGCCCCGGCGACTCCAGACCGGCCAACGCCTCGGCGACGATCACCGGATCGAGACCGATGGCGTCCTCGGAGGCGGAGAAGGCCTCCACCGCGGCGATGGCCACGGCGGCGTTGGATGCCTGGTGTTCTCCGAACAGCGGGAGAAAGAGGTTCTCGTAGTTCCCGGTGAGGCCCTTGACGGCGATCTGCTGACCGCCGACGGCCACCTCACGGGAGACCACCCCGAACTCCAGCCCCTCGCGGGCCACCGTCGATCCGACCTCGGCGGCGCGCCGGACCAGGACCTCGGCGGCGGGGACGGGCTGTTGCGCCAGCACGGTGACCGAGTCCGGCTTGATGATGCCCGACTTCTCCTCCGCGATGCCGTCCAGGGTGTCGGGCAGGTACTCGGTGTGGTCGATACCGATCGGTGTGACCACCGCGACGTCCCCGTCCACCACGTTGGTGGCGTCCCACGTCCCGCCCATGCCGACCTCCACCACAGCGACGTCCACGGGGGCGTCGGCGAAGACGGCGTAGGCCATGACGGTGAGGATCTCGAAGAACGACAGCGGGGCGTCGTTCATCGAGTCGGCCATCTCGATGTAGGGACGGATGTCGTCGTAGGCCTCGACGAACCGCTCCTGGGAGATGGGCTCACCGTCGACGACGATGCGTTCGCGCACCGTCCTCAGGTGCGGGCTGGTGTAGCGGCCCACGCGCAGACCGCGACCGCGCACCAGGGCGTCGATCATCCGCGCCGTGGACGTCTTGCCGTTGGTCCCGGTGATGTGGACGACCCGGAAGTTGCGCTGAGGGTCGCCCAACAGGTCCAGAAGCGTACGGACGCGGTCCAGGCGGGGATCGATGTCGGTCTCGGGCGCGCGGGAGAGGATCTGCGCGGTGACCTCGGCGTAGCGCTCATGGGCGCCCGCGCCGCTCACGGCGTCTCGATGGTCGGGGTGTACACCCGCGCCAGTGTACGCGGCCTCGCCCGGCGTCCGGATCCGGACCGGCCGTGCGAGGCCGGATGTCATGGAGACCATACTTGGGATATGCCGAACCCTGACTCCTTCTTCTTCTCCGAATGGGCCCAGCGCCGCCCCGGACGCACCCGGAGCCTGGACCGGGCCGCCGCCCTCCTCAGGGAGCTGGACCTGGACACCGAACGGACACCGGTGCTGGGGGTCGTGGGTTCCAAGGGCAAGGGGAGCACGGCCACCGTGGCCGCGGCGTCGTCGGCCGCCGCGGGCCTGCGGACCGTTCTGGTGACCGGGCCGAGCTTCCGCGGCTACCGGGAGCGGGTCAGGGTGGACGGTGTCTCCGTGACCGACGCCGAACTGGAGGCCCTCGGGGCGGAGATGGACGTGGCCCGCCGCCGTCTGCCCACGGTGGAGGAGAGCGGCGGCCACCTCGCCCCGAGCGGTCTGTTCCTGATGGCCGGTCTGCTCAAGGCCCGCGAGATCGGCGCCGACGTGTGCGTCCTGGAGGCGGGCATCGGCGGCCACCGTGACGAGCTGCGTCTGATCGGCCCCGAGGTGGTGGCCCTCGGGAAGGTCTTCGCCGAGCACGTAGGGCTCCTCGGCGACACCGTCCCCGAGATCGCGCGGGAGAAGACCCGGGTGGCCGGCGAACGCACCCGCGCCCTGGTGAGTCTTCCCCAGAGCGCCGAGGTGACCCCGGTCGTCGAGCGGGCCCTGGCCGAGGCGACCGAAGGACGGGTCCTCCCCCACGTCGTGGATCCCGAGGCTCCCGGTATCGAACCCCCGCTCGAACTGCGCCCGCCGGGCCTGTCCGCCGCCTCGGGCGTCCTCGGCGTGGCCGCCGCCGAGCACATGCTGGAGGTCCTGGACCGCGGTCCCCTGCCCGTCGAGCGGCTGCACCGTGTCCTGGAGACCCTCCACCTGCCCACCCGACTCTCCGAACACCCGGTGCCCGGAAGCGCGACCGCACGCGTGCTGGTGGACTCGGCTATCGAGCGGGTCGGGGCCGGGATCGCCCTCGACCGCGCCCGCTCCCTGTGGGGCGGGGTCGACCACGTGCTCCTGTGCCTGCCCGACCACAAGGACGTGCCCGGCGCGGTGGACCTGTTGAGGGATCTTCCGGTGACCGCGGTCCGCCTCCCCGAGGCCCACCTGCGCTTCGAATACGAGCTGCCCGAACACTGGGGTCGTATCGACGCCGAGGACCTCTCCCCCGAGCTCATCGCCTCGCTCGGCGATCGGATCCTGGCCATGGGCACCGTCTACTTCACCGGCCGTATGGCCGAGGCGCTGGACGTGCCCACCGACCGCCTCTTCACCCCGCTCTGACCTCGAGCGACGTTCCGGCCGGGTCACATACCCCCCGGATCTCGAAAAGCACCACCACCCGGACGAAGAGCCCGGCATGCTCGTTTCCACCCGTTCCCGTCGGTCGGCACCCCTTAGAGGGCGTTCTCGACCGTCATCGGACCCCAGGAAGCCGTATGCCCACACGAGAGCACGAGATCCCCCTCCGGTTGGTGCAGAACCGACCCGACATGGCCCCGGCCCTGCTGGAATCCCTCGGCATCGAGGTTCCACGCCACACCGAGGCGCTCAACACCAGTTCGGTCCTGACCAACTGCGACCCCAAGGAGTTCAACAGCGACGGAGCCGTGGTGCTCCGCGAGGGCACCGAGAACGTCATGGCCGTGGTGATCGAACGCCAACACGGCCACGACCAGGGGAAACGACGCAGCTGGCCCGCCTACCTGGTCACCCTCCACGTCCGGCTGAGGTGCCCGACGGTGCTTCTGGTCCTGTGTCCGACCGACGCCGTCGCGGCGTGGTGCGCCCGACCGATCCGGACCGGCCACCCGGGCTTCGACCTGGCGCCCCTGACCATCGGCCCGGGCAGGACCCCCAAGGTCACAGGGGTCGAGAGGGCACGAGCCCTCCCGGAACTGGCCGTATTGTCCGCCCGTGCTCACGGCGACGACGATCCGGAGGCGCTGAAGGCGATGGTGGAGGCGCTGAATTCCACGGCCGAAGAGAATCGGACGTTCTATTATGACTACGTTCTGGCAGGTCTCAACGAGGCCGCCCGGAAGGAACTGGAGGGCTTGATGAGCGTGGGCACCTACGAGTGGCAGAGCGACTTCGCCCGCAAATACGTCGGCATCGGCCGGGAAGAGGGCCGCGAGGAGGGGCGCGAAGAGGGCCGCGAGGAGGGGCGAGCCTACGAAGCGGCCCGGA
>NZ_BAZE01000012.1:69945-81223 GCF_000710955.1 Nocardiopsis alba | reverse complement strand
ATCTCTCATGGTCCGACGTGAGGGCGACGGCCCGGACGGTTCCAGGCCGTCCGGGCCGTCGTCGTTCGTCACCGCGGCTCGGGAGGTTCCGAGGGGCGGTGGGTCCGGTCAGCGACCGGGTCGGTAGACCGGTTGGGTCTGCGGGTTGAACTCGTCGTAGGTGACGCGCTCGGCCGGACGCAGACGCGGGTCGGTCAGCTTCAGGACGTCGAGGCCCCGGTCGATGTCGGAGGAGTAGACGTGGCCGTTGTAGTAGTACGCCGACCAGGTGTCGTTGTCCTGGACCTCGCCGTCGACACGGGAGTCGGCGTCGAAGTAGCCGATCTCGCGGGGGTTCTTCGGGTCGTTGAAGTCGATGATCGACACGCCACCCTGGTACCAGGACTGCACGAAGAAGTTCTGGCCCGGGACCGGGATCAGGGAACCGTTGTGCGCCACGCACACCTGGTCGCCCTGATGGCGGTCGATCTTGAAGTAGCTCTGGAAGGTCAGGGAACCGTCGCGCTCCAGCTTGTAGATGGCGTTGGCTCCGCGCTCCGGACCGATCTCCTCGGTGCAGGTCGGGGCCCCGCCACCGCCGAGTTCGTCGGTGAAGATCACCGTGCTCGCGTCATTGGTGAAGGTGGCCGAGTGCCAGAAGGCGAAGTTGGTGTCCTGGACGACCTCGGTGACCACGGGGGCCGCCGGGTCGGAGATGTCCATCAGGATGCCGTCGCCCATGCAGGCGCCCGCGGCGAGGTCCTTGGCCGGGTAGACGGTGATGTCGTGGCAGCCGGTGGTGGTGCGGTGCCCGCCGTCCGGGAAGAGCACCGGGGCGTCGACGACCTCGGCGGACGCGGGGTCCTCGAGGGGGACCTCGATGATGGAGATCTTGTCGTGCGGCGGCTGACAGTTCGGGAAGGACGCCGACGGCGAGTACGAGGAGACGTACACGTACTCGCGCTCGTCGTCACCGGGGACCAGGGTCAGAGTGTGGGAGCCGCAGTCGGTGGCCACGGCCGACACGTACTCCGGGGCGCTCTTGTCGGAGATGTCGAAGATCCGGACGCCTTCGAAGCCGTTCGGGTCGGTGGTGGGCACGGCCGGAGCGCCGCAATCCTCTCCGGCGCGCGGGTAGTCGACCGCGAAGTAGAGCAGGTCGCCGCTGACCGACACGTCTCCCTGTCCGCCGGGGCAGACCACTTCGGAGACGATCCGCGGGTCCTCGGGTTCGGAGATGTCGTAGACGACGAAACCGTCGTAGTTGCCGCCGATGGCGTAGTCACCGGTGAAGGCCAGGTCCGAGTTGGTGTTGCTCACCGCCTCGGGCTTGGGGACGTTGGCGACGAGTTCGACGTTGTCGCTGGAGACCTCGTCGACGGGAGGGGTGTCTGCGTAGGCCGACGTGGGGCTCGTCAGGCCCACCAGCAGGGCCAGGGCCGCGAACGGCACGGCCGCGCGGCGCGCGAGGGTGCGCATGGATCTCTCTTCCTGTGCGGGGATGCTCCGCGGCCCGGTCCGGGACGGGGATGGCGGCGGAGACGAGAGGTGGGTGAAGGGTGTGGAGGCGCGTCGGGGTGCCGCGCACGATGGGCGCGACACCCCTGGGCGTCACCGTTCGTGGTGGTCGCCTACCGGTTCGGTACGGCGATCACCGGCCGGGCCGGTAGACCGGTTGGGTCTGCGGGTTGAACTCGTCGTAGGTGACGCGCTCGGCCGGACGCAGACGCGGGTCGGTCAGCTTCAGGACGTCCAGTCCTCGACGCATGTCGGAGGAGTAGACGTGGCCGTTGTAGTAGTACGCCGACCAGGTGCTGCCGTTCTGGATGTCCGGGTCGATCCGGTCATCGGGGTCGAAGTAGCCGATCTCGCGGGGGTTCGTCGGGTCGTTGAAGTCGATGACCGACACCCCGCCCTGGTACCAGGACTGCACGAAGAAGTTCTGACCCGGGACCGGGATCAGGGAACCGTTGTGCGCGACGCAGGCCTGCTGGTCGCCCTGGTGGCGGTCGATCTTGTAGTAGGAGGCGAACTCCAGGGTGGAGTCGGCGCCCTCACCGTCGAGCGTGTAGATGGCGTTGGCGCCGCGCTCCGGACCGATCTCCTCGGTGCAGGTCGGGGCCCCACCGCCGCCGAGCTCATCGGTGAAGATCACCGCGCTCGCGTCGTTGGTGAAGGTGGCCGAGTGCCAGAACGCGAAGTTGGTGTCCTGGACGACCTCGGTCACGATCGGCTCGACGGGGTCGGAGATGTCCATCAGGATGCCGTCGCCCATGCAGGCGCCCGCGGCCAGGTCCTTGGACGGGTAGACGGTGATGTCGTGGCACCCCTCGGTGGGACGCAGCAGACCGTCCTGGTCGTGGTTGCCGCCGTCCGGGAAGAGGACCGGCTCGTTGACGATGGCGGCCGACGCGGGGTCGTCCAGCGGCACGTCGATGATCGCGATCTTGTCGTGCGGCGGCTGGCAGTTCGGGAACTCCTCGGCGGGCGCGTAGGAGGAGACGTACACGTACTCGCGCTCGTCGTCGCCCGGAACGAGGGTCAGGGTGTGCGAACCGCAGTCGGTGCGGACCGCGGCCACGTACTCGGGGGAGGTCTTGTCGGAGATATCGAAGATCCGAACGCCTTCGAAGCCGTCCGGGTCGGTCACCGGGGTCTCGGGGGCGCCGCACTCCTCGCCGGCGCGCGGATAGTCGACCGCGAAGTAGAGCAGGTCGCCACTGACCGACACGTCTCCCTGACCACCGGGGCACAGGACCTCGGAGACGATCCGCGGATCCTCCGGCTCGGAGACGTCGTAGATGACGAAACCGTCGTAGTTGCCACCGATCACGTAGTCGCCGGTGAAGGCCAGGTCCGAGTTGGTGCTGTTGACCGCCTCGGGCTTGGGGACGTTCGCGATGTGCTCGACGTTATCGCTGGTCACGCTGTCGGAGGGAGGGGTGTCTGCGTAGGCCGACGCCGGCCCGAGGAGGCCGGTGAACAGGGCCGCCGCCGCGGTGAGCGCGAACGCGGCCGAGCGTCGGAGGCCTCTCCCTGCCGGGGGAGCTGCGGACATTCTGTTCTCCTGTAGGTCGCATAGAGAGCGGGACGGTATGCGCGGGGGCCGCGGTCGAGGCCGCGGCCCCGCTCCTCCCGTCCTCGGAGGGGACGACGGGAGGAGGTCGTGGGGGAGGCTCAGCGACCCGGTCGGTAGGACGGCTGGGACTGCGGGTTGAACTCGTCGTAGGTGACGCGCTCGGCCGAGCGCAGGCGCGGGTCGGTGAGCTTCAGGACGTCGAGGCCTCGGGTGATGTCGGAGGAGTAGACGTGGCCGTTGTAGTAGTAGGCCGACCAGGAGCCGCCGAGGACGAGCCGGTCGTCGTCGATCGGTTCACGGTCGAAGTAGCCGATCTCGCGGGGGTTCTTCGGGTCGTTGAAGTCGATGACCGATACGCCGCCCTGGTACCAGGACTGCACGAAGAAGTCCTGCCCCGGCACGGGGATCAGGGAACCGTTGTGCGCGACGCAGTTCTCGGTAGCGGTCTGCGTGCGCGGGATCTTGTAGTAGCTCTCGAAGACCAGTTCGGGGTCGTCGTCGGTGCCGTCGATCGTGTAGATGGCGTTGGCGCCGCGCTCGGGGCCGTAGTCCTCCGTGCAGATGGCTCCGCCGCCACCGCCGAGTTCGTCGGTGAAGATCACCGTGCTCGCGTCGTTGGTGAAGGTGGCCGAGTGCCAGAACGCGAAGTTGGTGTCCTGGACGACGTCGGTGACGACGGGGGCGGCCGGGTCGGAGATGTCCATCAGGATGCCGTCGCCCATGCAGGCCCCGGCGGCCAGGTCGATCTCGGGGTAGGCGGTGATGTCGTGGCAGCCGGTGGTGCTGCGGTTGCCGCCGTCCGGGAAGAGCACCGGCTCGTCGACGATGGCGGCCGAGGCCGGGTCGTCGATCGGGATCTCGATGATGGAGATCTTGTCGTGCGGCGGCTGACAGTTCGGGAAGGACGCCGACGGCGAGTACGAGGAGACGTACACGTAGTCGTTCTCCCCGTCCTTGCCCGGCACCAGGGTGTTGGTGTGGGAACCGCAGTCGGTGGCCACGGCGGCGACGTACTCCGGGGCGCTCTTGTCGGAGATGTCGAAGATCCGGATGCCCTCGAAGCCGTTCGGGTCGGTGGTGGGCACGGCCGGAGCGCCGCACTCTTCACCGGCGCGCGGGTAGTCGACGGAGAAGTACAGCAGGTCACCGCTGACCGACACGTCGCCCTGTCCGCCGGGGCACAGGACCTCGGAGACGACCCGCGGGTCCTCGGGCTCGGAGATGTCGTAGACGACGAAGCCGTTGTAGTTGCCGCCGATGGCGTAGTCGCCGGTGAAGGCCAGGTCCGTGTTGTAGTCGTCCATGACGTCCGGCTTCGGGACGTTGGTCACATGGGTGACGTTGGCGCTGGTCTCGGCGTCGCTTTCGAAGGGCGTCTCGTCCGCGACCGCGGTCGTGGGGGCGAGGAGGGCCGCGATCAGGGCGGTCGCGCTCGCGAGGATCGTCGTGGATCGGGCTCCGCGGAACGGCGTGCGCCGGGAACGGGGGCGGACGGGGGATGACGCCATACGTACTCCTGATTCCGAATGGAGCGAAACAGGGAGAACGTACACAGTTCAACATCTACATGTACAGAGGGCAATAAAAGAAATATGGTTGTTAACACGCTCCGGAGTCGTCCGAGAACAGCCGAACATGGCGCCTGAAAAGGCGCTCACCTGCGCTTCGACCACTCACCTCTTTCCGAGGCGCACCCCCGCCCGGCGCCCCGAAGGTACGGGCGGGCGGGAACCCCTCCCCTCTTCCGGCGAGCGTCCGACCTCCCTGAAGACGGCTCCTCACCCCGCCCCTCTCGAGGTTCCGGAACCCCCGGGCGACCGTTGAGACCTCGAGCCGGCCATGCCGAGAACCTCACGGCGGGCTCGTCCCGGAGTCCTCTCCGACTCCACGACTCCCCCTTCCGGTCCCCCGGAAGGCTCATTTCAGACATTGCGCTAATGAGAGGACCCACGCCCCCAGGAAAGGGCCCTCTCGAATCGCCACGTCGCCCCCGTGTTCGGGCCCTACCTCCCCCGAATCACCCGCCGCCCACGCGAGAGAACGGACATCCCGGGACGATGATCCGCACTCCGTACTGGACAGGACCCCCACCGAGTGAGTAGAAAACCCGCAGGATGTCGCTTTCCCCTTTCGACACCCGGCGGTCCGTCCGGCCCGCCCACCCCACCCCTGGAGGAGACCTCGTGCGCCGCCTGGCACTCGCCGCCGGAACCGCCCTCGTACTGCTCGGAGTCTCCGCCTGTGGCGACTCCGACGACGGACGGGAGTCCGCCAACGTCATCGCCCCGGGCGCCCCGGGCGAGTCCTCCAGCCCGGCCACCGCCGATCAGATCGCCGCACTGGCCGAGGAGCAGGGCCACAACGAGGCCGACGTCACCTACCTGGTGATGATGATCGAACACCACTCCCAGGCGCTGGAGATGACCGACCTGGTCGAGGAACGCTACGAACGCGACGGCATCGAACGCATAGCCGACCGCATCGCCGCCGCCCAGGGCCCGGAGATCACCGCCATGGAGAGCTGGCTGGAGGAGAACGTCTTCGGCCCCGCCCGGGAGAACCCGGCCCACCAGAACTTCTGCGGCCTGGAGGGGGACGGGAGCCACCACTCGGGTGACGACGACATCCCCGAGTGCGATCTGGAGGTCGACCACGACGAGATGCAGGGCATGGTCTCCGACGAGGACATGGAGCGCCTGGCCGACGCCGAGGGAGACGACTTCGACCAGCTCTTCGTGGAGCTCATGACCGCCCACCACGAGGGCGCCGTCTCCATGGCCGTGGACGTGCTGTCCGAGGGCAAGGACCAGACCGTCATGCGGATGGCCAACGACCTCATCGCCGAGCAGAACACCGAGATCGCCCGGATGGAGGCGGTCCTGGAGGACTCCTGACCCCCTGAGCGGACGCGAGAGGGGCGCCTCGCCGGTCGGCGGGGCGCCCCTCGGGTCTCTTACCGGCGGGTCAGGCGGACTTCTCCTGGCGGCCGTCCTCGTCCAGCTGGGCGCGCGGCACGATCGTCGGGTTGACGTGCTGCTCGACCGACTCCCGGGTGATGATCACCTGGGCGACGTCCTCCCGGCTGGGCACCTCGTACATCACCGAGAGCAGGACCTCCTCGATGATGGCGCGCAGGCCGCGCGCTCCGGTCCCGCGGATGATGCCCTGCTCGGCGATGGCCTCCAACGCGTCCTGGGTGAACTCCAGCTCCACGTTGTCCAGCTCGAACAGGCGCTGGTACTGCTTGACCAGGGCGTTGCGCGGCTCGGTGAGGATCTGGATCAGCGCGGCCTTGTCCAGGTTGTGCACGCTGGTGATCACCGGCAGTCGACCGATGAACTCCGGGATCATCCCGAACTTGAGCAGGTCCTCGGGCATGACCTCGCCGAACAGCGCGGTCCCGGACGTCTCGCTCTTGGGCCGCAGGACGGCGTTGAAGCCCATGCCCTGCTGCCCCGTGCGGGACTCGATGATCTGCTCCAGCCCCGCGAAGGCACCACCACAGATGAACAGCACGTTGGTGGTGTCGATCTGGATGAACTCCTGATGCGGGTGCTTACGGCCGCCCTGCGGCGGCACGCTCGCCGTGGTGCCCTCCAGGATCTTCAGCAGGGCCTGCTGTACGCCCTCGCCGGACACGTCCCGAGTGATCGACGGGTTCTCGCTCTTGCGGGCGACCTTGTCGACCTCATCGATGTAGATGATCCCGGTCTCGGCCTTCTTGACGTCGTAGTCGGCGGCCTGGATCAGCTTCAGAAGGATGTTCTCGACGTCCTCGCCCACGTACCCCGCCTCGGTCAGCGCCGTGGCGTCGGCGATCGCGAAGGGGACGTTCAGGATCCTGGCGAGGGTCTGCGCGAGCAGGGTCTTGCCCGACCCGGTCGGCCCCAGCAGGAGGATGTTGGACTTGGCGATCTCGACGTCCTCGTCACCGGGACGATCGCTCTCCGAACGGACCCTCTTGTAGTGGTTGTACACCGCCACCGAAAGGGCCTTCTTCGCCTGTTCCTGACCGATCACGTACGAGTCGAGGAAGTCGAAGATCTCGCGAGGCTTGGGAAGCGAATCCCACGTGAGTTCCGTGGCGTCGGCGAGTTCCTCTTCGATGATCTCGTTGCACAGATCGATGCACTCATCGCAGATGTACACGCCGGGGCCGGCGATGAGCTTCTTCACCTGCTTTTGGCTCTTGTTGCAGAATGAGCACTTCAGCAGGTCCCCGCCGTCGCCGATGCGTGCCACCCAGCCACTCCTCAAAACTAAGGCCGCCCCGTTCACGACACTCCTGTGGTGCCGAACGGACGGAAGCTCGACTTCCGTGCACCCGCTCACGACCGACCGGTCACGAACGGGGCGATCTGTGTGTCGCTCTCCGCCAGACTAAGCGAAAAACCGGACCGGCTTCACCACCGGGTCGTACCAGGCGGGTCACGAACCGGTCCGGCGCGTACTTCCGAGGCCGGAATTCCCCTTCCGTGAACCGTTGCACACGTATGTGAACTTTCCCGGGAAGAGGACTTCCGGCCGGGGCCCTACTACTTCAACGAGGCCTTGCGGTAAGGCAGCACGAAGTCGATCAGGCCGTACTCGACGGCCTCCTCCGCGGTCAGGATCTTGTCCCGCTCGATGTCCTTGGACACCTGCTCGGGGCTGCGACCCGTGTGCCGGGAGAGGGTGGTCTCCAGCTGCTGACGGATCCGGGTGATCTCGTTGGCCTGGATCTCGATGTCGCTCGCCTGACCGTGCATGCCCTCGGTGGCCGGCTGGTGGATCATCATGCGGGCGTTGGGAAGCGCGCCGCGCTTGCCCTTGGTGCCGCCCGCCAGCAGGATCGCCGCGGCCGACGCGGCCTGTCCGATGCACACCGTCTGGATGTCCGGGCGCACGAACTGCATCGTGTCGTAGATCGCCATGAGGGAGGTGAAGGACCCGCCCGGCGAGTTGATGTACATCTGGATGTCCCGCTCGGAGTCGAGCTGCTCAAGGGTGATGAGCTGGGCCATCAGGTCGTTGGCCGAAGTGTCGTCGATCTGGACGCCGACGAAGATGATCCGCTCTTCGAAGAGCTTGTTGTACGGATTCATCTCCTTGACGCCGTACGACGTACGCTCCACGTAGGACGGCAGGACGTAGCGGCTCTGGGGAGCCATCGAGGCCGCGCCGCCGATGAGACTGGGGTTGAACTCGGTCATTTCACGCCTTCCACGCACTGCGCCGATCCATGGACTGGGCCAGGTCAGCTCTGGTTACGGTCACTGGTCACGTCGAGGGTGCCCTCGAGCACCTCGTCGATGAAGCCGTACTCCAGCGACTCCTGGGCCGTGAACCAACGGTCACGGTCGGCGTCCTTCTCGATCTGCTCGACCGTCTGCCCGGTGTGCTCGGAGATCTTCTCGATGAACATCTTCTTCACGTAGAGCAGCTGGTCGGCCAGGATCCGGATGTCGGAGGCGGTGCCTCCGATGCCACCGGAGGGCTGGTGCATCATGACGCGGGTGTGCGGCAGCGCGTAACGCTTACCGGGCGCACCGGCGCACAGGAGCATCTGCCCCATGGACGCGGCCATACCGATACCCACGGTGCGCACATCGTTGGGGATGTACTGCATGACGTCATAGATCGCCATGCCCGCGGTAACGGAACCACCCGGCGAGTTGATGTACATGGTGATGTCCCGCTGCCGGTCCTCGGCGGACAGCAGCAGAAGTTCACCGACAAGGCGGTTGGCGATGTCGTCGTCGACCTGCTGGCCGAGGAACACGATTCGCTGGCGCAACAGGCGCTGAGGCGTCTGCTCAATAAAAGGGGAAAGCTGCGGGTCCGACGTACGAGCGTCGAATCGCGGGGACTCATCAAAGGTCGGCGGCACTCTCGTCACCTGCTCCGGAATCGAAACGGTTGCGATACAGCGACACTAACGCCGACGAGCGCCGGGCTCGTCCGGATAACGTCCCTGTTCGCTTTGAGCGCAGGGTGGGACCCCCTGCGAGACACACATATTCCTCTGCGGGCGAACAAAGGAGAACACCACGGGCCCCATCGATCGCGGTGGATCGATGGGGCCCGTGAGAGGGCTCGACGGCGACCCGACGCCGCCGAACGCGACTACTTGGAGTCGTCGGCCTTGGCGGCGTCCTCGTCCTTGTCGTCCTTCGCCTCGTCCTCGGAGACCTCGGCGGCGGCAGCGGCGGCGGCCTTGGCGGCCTCCTCCACGGCGTCCTCGTCAGAGGCCTCGACGACCTCCTGCTCGATGACGTTGCCGTCCTCGTCGGTCACCTTGGCGCCGGCCAGGACCACGTCCATGGCCTTGCCGCGGACGACCTCGGTGAAGGCCACACGGATCTGGTTCGACTCGACCAGGTGCTGGGCGAGCTGGTCCGGGCTGACACCCATGCGCTGGGCCTGCTCGAACACGTACTGGCTGAGCTCGCCCTGGTCGGCGCTCAGGTCCTCCTGGAGGGCCAGCTGGTCGAGGATGAACCCGGCCTTGACCGCCGAGTTGGCGCCGGCCTTCAGCTCCTCCTCGAACTCCTCCTCGGTCTTCTCCTGCGACTCGAGGTAGGCCTCCTTGGTCAGACCGCTCTGCGCGAGCTGCTGCTCCAGGCTCTGGCGACGACGGTCGATCTCCTCGTCGACGACCGCGTCGGGCAGCGGGATGTCCACCGACTCGATCAGCTTCTCCAGCGCCTTGTCACGGGCGGCGGAGAGCTGCTGCATGCGACGCACGTCGGCCATGCGCTTGCGCACGTCCTCACGCAGCTCGTCGATGGTGTCGAACTCCGAGGCCAGCTGGGCGAACTCGTCGTCCAGCTCGGGCAGCTCCTTCACCTTGACCGACTGCACGGTCACGGTGACGTCCGCCTCCTTGCCACCGTGCTCGCCACCGACCAGGGTGGTCTTGAAGGTGGCCTCGCCACCGGCCTCCATGCCGCGCAGGGTCTCGTCGAGGCCCTCCAGCATGGTGTTGGTGCCCACCTCGTAGGAGTAGCCGCTCACGGCCACGTCCTCGAGCTTCTCACCGTCGATCGAGGCCGACAGGTCGATGGACAGGTGGTCGCCGTCCTCGACGGGACGGTCGGCGCCCACGAGGGTCGAGAAACGCTCGCGCAGGGTGCCGATCTGCTCGTCGACCTGCTCCTCGGTGACGGTGGCGTTGTCGACCGTCACCTCGATGCCCTTGTAGTCCTTCACCTCGAACTTGGGTCGGATGTCGACCTCGGCGGTGAAGGCGAGCTCCTCGTTGTCCTCCAGCTTGGTGACCTCCACGTCGGGCTGGCCGAGCGCGAAGATCTCCTCCTTCTGGATGGCTTCGTTGTAGAGCTCCGGAACGGCGTGGTTGACCGCTTCACTGATCACCGCGCCGCGGCCGACATAGCGGTCGATCAGCCGCGCCGGCGCCTTGCCCGGGCGGAAGCCCTTGATCCGAACCTGCTTGGCGAGCGACTTGTAGGTCACGTCGAAAGCGTGCTCGAGCTCCTCGAAGGGCACCTCGATGGTCAGCTTGACCCGGGTCGGGCTGAGCTCCTCGACATCGGTCTTCACGGGGCGGTACTCCTAGGTTTGCCGGCTGGTGTCCGCGTCGGCCCGCAGGCGCACCACACAAACGGCGAATGCACGCGCGCACCCCGGTCGGTGATGACACGTTCTACTGGGGTGCCCTGCGACGGGCTGGGACTTACAGTTTCCTGCTGATCGCACCAAGTCTAGGGCAGATACACAGGGGGCCACGGCGTCCGGCCGAGAGCCGGACGACCGAGGACGGTTTCGTCGGGGTGGCGGGATTCGAACCCGCGGCCTCATGCTCCCAAAGCATGCGCGCTAACCAAGCTGCGCCACACCCCGTGACCCGGCGCCGCCGCACCAATCCACAACGGATGTGCGACCAACGCCTTGGAGACTGTACTCTTGTCTCCATCGGCTCCACGAGTCTAGAGGAAACTCGAAGTCTCCGGCGCCATGCGGGCGTAGTTCAATGGTAGAACCCCAGCCTTCCAAGCTGGTCATGCGAGTTCGATTCTCGTCGCCCGCTCCACTCGAGGCGAGCTGTGTTCCTAGCGGAACCGGCTCGTTTCGCCATTTCAACCGGGGGACGACCCCCGAACCCCCGCACCACTCGAGGCGAGCCGTGTTCCCACCGGAACCGGCCCGTTCCACCACCTCAACCGGGGCACGACCCCCGAACCCCCACACCACTCGAGACGAGCTGTGTTCCCACCGGAA
>NZ_BAZE01000012.1:0-69234 GCF_000710955.1 Nocardiopsis alba | reverse complement strand
GGCGGGCGGGTGTGACGCGGGGGCTCCATGTCCGCTTCCGGCCGTTCTCGACCCCACCCGATCGGCCCTCACACGTTCAGAGCCGGCCGGACGGGCATGGGGAAGGGCCGCCCCCTTCGAAGATCACGCGACGCACTCGTCTCCGTGATGGGACTCACGCTCCACCCATACAATCCAAAGTGGCGCGCGTCACAATAACGCCGGCCCCTTCCGGTTCCCGCGTCCCCGAAAGCGGAATACCCACCTCGAAGAGGTACGTTGACCTTTCGGGCGGTCCCGTCGGCCCGATCGGGCACGGGCGCCTCTCGGGTTCGGTGAAACGGGGGCCAGATGACGGACACGGACGGGACGCACGAGGCGGGCCTGCCGCTCAGAGCGATCTGGTTCCGACGACCGGAGCCGCTGGAGGGCCCCGTCGTGGTCACGGGGGTCTTCGACGTCCTGCACGTCGGCCACGTGCGCTTCCTGACCTCCATCGCCGAACGCGGACTCCCCCTGGTCGTCGGGATCGAATCCGACGAACGAGTGCGCGCCTGGAAGGGCCCCGGACGCCCGATCAACCCCGCCGAGGAACGCGCCGAGACCATCGCGGCCCTCTCCTGTGTGAGCGGCTCCTTCATCATCGAGGGCTCTCCCTCGGTCGCCGACTGGGCCGCCTACGCCGATCTACTGCGTCCGCTCTCCCCCGCCGCCCTGGCCTTCACCGCCGGCGATCGCTACACCCAGGCGAAGATCCGCGGCGCCGAGGCCCTCGGAGCCCAGGCCTGGGAGCTCCCCTTCACCCCCGGCCGCTCCACCACCGCGGCTCTGGGACGGTTGGCGCACTCCCTCTAGGCATCAGGGTTCCTCGGCTCATCACGGCCTCCCGCCTGGGAAGGCGCGCGCCCTCTCCGGTGTTGACCCATGCGTGGCGAACCGATGTACGAAACGAGGCTGCCGATGATGTCAGGGAGGCCCTCCTACAGGGCGCTGGTCAACGACGGGAGCGCCCGAGGCCAGGAACTCCCCCCGGGGATCACCCGACGTGTCATGTCCTACGCGTCCCCGCACTGGCGCTCCATCCTGCTCTTCCTGATGGTGACCGCTGTGGGCGCGGGCATCGTCGTGGCCAACCCCCTGCTCCTGCGGGCCATCATCGACCAGGGCATCCTTCCCGGGAACACCTCGTTGGTGATCTGGCTGGCGATCGCCGCCGGGGTCCTGGCGCTCATGGAGGGCGTCATCACCCTCACCGGCCGCTGGCTCTCCTCACGGATCGGCGAGGGGGTCATCTACCTGCTGCGCACCCAGGTGTTCACCCACGTGCAGCGGATGCCGATCTCCTTCTTCACCCGAACACAGACCGGTTCCCTGATCAGCCGACTGAACACGGACGTGGTCGGCGCCCAGCGCGCCATCACCTCGGTCCTCCAGTCGGTGGTGTCCAACCTGATCAGCGTGGTCGCGGTGCTCATCACCATGCTGGCGCTGTCGTGGGAGGTGACCCTACTGGCGCTGGCCATGGTGCCGTTGTTCGTCCTGCCCGCGAAGTTCCTGGGCCGCAGGCTCGCGAACATCTCCCGCGAGGCGATGGACAACAACGCGGCGATGAGCTCCCTGATGACGGAGCGGTTCAACGTCGGCGGCGCCATGCTGGTCAAGCTGTACGGTCGCCCTGAGGAGGAGTCCCTGAACTTCTCCACGAAGGCCGCGCGCGTGCGCGACCTGGGGGTCCGTCAGGCGGTGATCGGCGGTCTACTGTTCACTCTGTTGGCCACCATCACGGCGTTGGCCATGGCGATGGTCTATGGCGTGGGCGGTGTGCTCGCGGTGGAGAACGCCTTCGAGGTCGGCACCCTGGTGGCGCTGACCACCCTGCTGGCCAGGCTGTACGGCCCGATCACCACCCTGTCCAACGTGCACGTGGAGATCATGACGGCCCTGGTCTCCTTCGACCGGGTCTTCGAGGTGCTGGACCTGGAACCGCGGATCAAGGAGAGCCCCAACGCCCTGCCGTTGCCGAAGGGCCCGTTGAGCGTCGAGTTCGACCAGGTGTCGTTCCGCTACCCGGGAGCCGCGGAGTCCTCGGTGGCCTCCCTCGAGCTCACCCCGCACACGGAGGCGGCCGAGGAGACCCAGGTTCTGAGCGAGGTGTCCTTCCGAGCCGAGCCGGGCCGGATGGTGGCGCTGGTGGGCCCCTCCGGGGCGGGCAAGACCACCCTCACCCACCTGGTCTCGCGTCTGTACGACCCGAACGAGGGCGAGGTGCGCCTGGGCGGCCTGGATCTGAAGGAGGTGACCGGGGAGTCCCTGCGCGCCTCGGTGGGCGTGGTCACCCAGGACACACAGCTCTTCCATGACACCGTGGGCGCCAACCTCCGTTACGCCCGGCCCGAGGCGACCGAGGCCGAGATGGAGGAGGCGCTGCGGATGGCGCGGTTGGGTCCTCTCCTGGAGCAGCTGCCGAACGGTCTGGACACCATGGTCGGCGACCGCGGCTACCGGTTGTCCGGCGGGGAGAAGCAGCGGCTGGCCATCGCCCGGTTGCTGTTGAAGGCCCCGTCGGTGGTGGTTCTGGACGAGGCCACCGCGCATCTGGACTCGGGTTCGGAGGCCGCGGTCCAGGAGGCTCTGGCCGTCGCCCTCCAGGGACGCACCTCGCTGGTGATCGCCCACCGTCTGGCGACGGTGCGTGAGGCCGACCAGATCCTGGTGCTGGAGGACGGTCGGATCCTGGAGCGCGGTACCCACGACGAGCTCTTGTCGGCCGGGGGCCTGTACACGGCCCTGTACCGGACCCAGTTCGCCTCCCAGGACCGCTGAGGGACTCGCGCGCGTCCCCGCTCGGGCGGGGGCGTGGCGCGGTCTCAGGCGGCCCCTGCCCCCTTGCCCGCCTTCTTCTCGCGTTTCCCGGCCTTGGCCTTCTTCTCCTTCTCGCGCTTCTTGTCCTTCTTGCGCTTCTTCTTCTCGGCCTTGGAGTGCTTGGCGCCCTTGGGTTTCTTCGGCTTCTTCGCGTCCTTGGACGTGACGTGGTCGACGAGCGCCTCGGGCAGGGGCGCGAGTCCGGGGCCGCCCTCGAAGATCCAGTCGTCGATGGCCTCCAACAGCTCGTCGTCGGTGATCCGACCGAGCCAGACGGGGCGTCCGCCGGCCGCTCGCCCCGTTCCGGAGGGTTGGACCACCACCACGTCGGCCTGGAAGCAGATACCCAGACACTTGCTGGTGCGCATCGGGACACGGCGGGCGGCGTGGTCGTCGATGGAGCCGAGGCGGGCCAGCTGTGCCTCGTGATCGACGCCCGGGACCTTCTTGCGGGTGCCGCAGCAGCATCCTCGGCAGACGGTGAGCCTACAGGGCGCGTCGTCGATCGTCCTCACCACCCCGGGGTCCTGGGTAAGGTTCGCCTCACACGATCAGGATAGCCCTCTCGAAACCTATCCTCACCTGCGAATACACACTTTCTTCCGAGGCCGTCGATCGCGCTCGGAAGCACGGAGCGGAGGGGGAACTCCCCCTCCGCTCCGTGTGCCGGGTCCTCCCCGGTCAGGACTTCTTGTTCTCCTGGGCGCGCTTGCGCAGGTACTCGGTGGCCGCTCCGGCCCCCTTGTCGATCTTGTCGTCGTGGGCGCCTCCGGTGGCCTTCTTGGCGGCGTCCGCGGCCTTTCCGACGACCCCTTCGACCTTGTCGGCGTTGTCTCCGACGGCCTTCTTCAACCGGTCGAACGCCTCTCCGGTACCGGACATGGGAACCCCCCTGGATCGGTCCTGACTTCTGACGCGATACCCGCTTCACCCCCGGTTCATGCGATGAGAGGAGACACGGAGATCACACGGGCCTCGAAAGCGCCTTTGGGCTCTTTCTTTCCTAGATACCCAGAATCATCCGGGCGATCGAGAAGTAGATGAGCAGACCGGTGGCGTCCACGAGGGTCGCGACCATCGGCGAGGAGACCACGGCCGGGTCCACGCCGACCTTGCGGGCCAGCAGGGGCATCGACGAGCCGATGACGGCCGCCCAGGTGCAGATCGCGATCACCGAACATGCGACCACCACGGCGATGTCGGTCCCCACCAGGAGGGAGCCGATCACCAGGGCGATGCCCGCGAGCATGAATCCGAGCAGCAGCCCGACCCGGCCCTCCTTCCAGATCACCCCGGGCAGGTCGCGGACGCGCACCTCGCCGACGGCCAGGGCGCGCACGATCGCCGTCGCCGACTGGGCCCCGACGTTTCCGCCGGTTCCAATGAGCATCGGAACGAACATCGCCAGCGCCGTGACCTCCTCCAAGGTGGCCTCGTACACCTGCATCACGTTGATGGTGAGCGTGGCCGCGACGATGAGCAGCATGAGCCAGACCGAGCGGGCACCGACCAGACGCAGCACCCCGACGGAGACGTAGTGGTCGCCGACCGGGCTGGCACCGGACTGACGGGCCATGTCCTCGGAGTCGGCGGCCTCGATGACCTCCAGGGCGTCGTCGAAGGTGAACAGACCGACGAAGCGGTCCTCGGAGTCCACCACCGGCAGGGAGACCAGGTTGGCCTCCTGGATCAGTCGGGCGGCGTCCTCGACCTGTTCGTTGGCGCGCACCCGGGGCGCGAGCACGTCGACCAGGTCCTTGAGGATCCTGTCGTCGTCACTGACGACCAGGTCGCTCAAGGTGATGGTGCCGACCATGCGACGGCCGTCGCTGACCACCGGAAGGATGTAGATCGTCTCGGCGTCGGCCCCTCGGGCCCGCACCACCTCCAGCGCGCGCCCCACGGTGAGGTCGCGGTGCAGGATGACCGTCTCGGGGGTCATGTACCGGCCGACCGAGTCCTCCGGGTAGCCCAGGAGGGCTGCGGTCATCTTGCGTTCGGCGGGGCTCAGACCGGCCAGTGCCCGGGTGGCGATCTTGGCCGGGGCCTCACCGATGAGACGGGCCCGGTCGTCGGGCTCCATCTCCTCCAGCAGGTCGTGGAAGTCGGTCCCGCGCAGCCCCAGGAGGATGTTCTGTTGCTGACTCGGATCGAGTTCCTCGAACACCTCCAGCTCCCGGTCCTTGTCCAGGAGCCGGAAGGGGATGATCGCCTCGCGTCCCGGCATACGGGCCAGTTCGTCCGCGATCTCGTGGGGTCTGTGTTCGGCCAACCAGAGCCTGATCCCTGTCAGGTCGCTGTTCTCGACCAGATCGGTGAGTTCTTCAGCGCGCTCGCCGTCCATGCGAAGCACCCCCTTGCGTCTCCAGAGCCCGACGGACACGCCTGTCGGGCCGGCAAAATCCGGAAAGGTCCGGGACCTCGGGGATCCCGGGTCCGGCCCCTCGTCACTGGTGTGGTGGACCGTGCGGAGTCGGCGCCCAGGGGGCGGAGAGGGAGGGCACGGCGATCCTGGGACGTGTACGAACGACCTCGTACCGGGGTCGGGGAACATGTCGACCCTACCGGCAGGAAGGGCCGACGCGGCTCACCGCCGTCCCCGTAGGCGGGGTCGGCCCGGATCGGCGGGTCGCTCCGAGAGGTGTCGGGGCGGCCTCGGAGAGAGGCCTCCGAAGCGGGGAAGCGCCGGTCGGAGGGGTGGTGAGGGTTTCCTCCCGGCTCAGGAACGCCAGAGGACGACGAGGGCGCAGTCGTCGTTCTTGTCCTTGCTGAGTGTGTCGACGACCTCACCGGCCCCGGTGGCGAACCCCTGGGTGACCAGGATGTCGGCCGTGCCCAGGAGACGGTCGATCCCGGCGTCCAGGTCCTCGCCCGGCGTCTCGATGAGCCCGTCGGTGCAGAGCATGATGGCGTCTCCGGGCCGGAGCCTGCCCTCGACGAAGCCGTAGGTCATCTCGGGGATGACCCCCAGGACGACGCCCTTGGCGTCGGTGGCGCTCCAGGAGCCCGCTCCACCGTCGTAGTGCAGGGCCGGCGGGTGTCCGGCGGAGGCGACCTGGTACTCGCCGGTGTCGGTGTCCACGCTCAGGTGGACGGCGGTCACGAACCCCTCACCGCCGCTGTTGCGCATGAGGTAGTCGTTGCAGTGGGCGAGGAAGTCCCGCGCGGGCACCGCGCCGATCAGTCCGCTGAAGGCACCGGACAGCATCAGGGCGCGGGTGCCGGCGTCCACCCCCTTGCCCGACACGTCCACCACCGCGATGTCGAGCCGGTTGCCGCGGAGTATGGACACGACGAAGTCGCCGCCGAAGGAGGAGCCGCCGGCCTGGCGCAGGACGGCGGTGCGTCCCCAGCCCTCGGGGAGTTCGGGGAGCCTGCCCTGGTGGCGGAGCCGGTCGCGCAGGTCCAGCAGCATCATCTCGCCGCTCAGTCCTTGGACGCCGAGGCGTTCGCGCACCCCGGACAGCAGGTAGGACAGGACGGCGGTGACCCCGATGGTGACCAACAGGCCGGGGCCCACCTGGCCGACGTCGAGGCGGGAGGCGACGAAGAGCAGGACCGCGGCGACCACGGCGAGCAGGAAGGCCAGGCTCTTGCGTTTGAGGAGCAGTCCGCCGGCCAGGACGGTGAGGATGGTGGAGCTCGGTGGGAACCAGCCGGCCGGGCCCCACACGGAGCCCACGCCGATCCCGACCGCCAGGGCGACGAGGGTGATGAGGACGAGCCGGTAGCGGAAGAGCACCTTGCGCTTGAGCACCGCGATGAATCGCTGCGCGGCGGAGCGCAGCATACGGGTGGCCTTGGCGGTCGGTGTGGGGTTCATTGATCCTCTGGCTCGGCGCGCCCGCTCGCCGGCGGGGGTCACTCCTGGTCGTCGTAAGGCGCACCGGTGCGGCCGGGGTCGCGTCGGGGCCTGTCCGTGTCGGCGGGCCGGACGGTGTGGGGACATGGTGGCCGGTGAAGAGGCGGCATCGCTGCGCCGCGGACGGCCATGGCCCGCCGCTGTGCACGAACTGTAGCGCTTGGAGTACCGGCGTGGCACGTGCCACAGGTGCCGTTCCACCCCATAACCCCGGGTTTGGGTTCCGCCTAAACCCGCGCGGAAGCCCTGTTCACCGGCGTTCGGTGGACACGGCCGCGAGACATGATCCCCTACAACGGCCGGTCGCGCCAGGGTCTTCAGGCCCGATTCGTCACCTATTCCACTTTCAAGCACGACAAAGCCCCCGTACAACACGCACGGGGGCCTTGTTCCGTTCATGTCGGGAGAGGCCTCGCGACCCCGACCAGGACGGGAATGTTACGGAAGCGGAGGAAGCTCTCCGGTCCGCTCGTAGGTGGAGAGCATCGCGATACGACGGGTGTGCCGCTCTTCGTCACTGTACGGAGTCGCCAGGAAGAGCTCCACGAAACGCGTGGCCTCCTCCAGGGAGTGCATCCGCCCGCCGATGCCGAGCACGTTGGCGTCGTTGTGCTCGCGCGCCAGCTTGGCGGTGTCCTCGCTCCAGGCCAGGGCGGCACGAACGCCCTCGACCTTGTTCGCGGCGATCTGCTCGCCGTTGCCGGAGCCTCCGATGACGATGCCCAGGGAGCCCGGGTCCTTCGCCACGCCCTCGGCGGCGCGCAGGACGAACGGAGGATAGTCGTCCACCGCGTCATAGACGGCCGGTCCGGCGTCCACGACCTCGTGGCCCCGCTCCTTCAGCCAGGTGACGAGGTGTTCTTTGAGCTCGAAGCCCGCATGATCTGATCCAAGGTAAACACGCACTTCACCAGTGTGGCACCTTCGGGGCGCGAACGACGCCGCGCCCCGGCCCGGGAGCGGGCGGGGCGCGGTGAGAGCGCTGCGGTGTACGTCTCGGCGTCGACCTGATCAGGCACCGGCCGCGGCCGCGGCGACGCTCAGACCCAGGGCGGCGAAACCCACCGCGGAGAGGATCGCGATCAGGTTGTACACGATGATGGCCTTGACGTCCTTGCCGAGGGGACCTGCCTTGGAGACCGCGGGCTTGTTGCTCAACTCACACCTCGTTTGGGTTCGACCGGGGAATGACCAGTCGGAATCTTTCCACACCCCACAACGCCTCCGTCACCGGGGCCGATTCCTCGCCGATGGGCCGATCCCGGGTGATACCGAGCACAGGATCAGGTCTGCACGGCCTTGACCTCGCAGAACTCCTCCAGGCCGGGCAGCCCCCACTCGCGGCCGTTGCCGGAACGCTTGTATCCGCCGAAGGGCGCGCGGGGGTTCAGCGCACCCCCGTTGAGCCGGACCTGACCGGCCCTCAGGGCACGGGCCACGGCCATCCCCTGCTCCGGTTCCGCCGACCACACGGAGGCGCTGAGGCCGTAGACGGTGTCGTTGGCGATCCGCACGGCCTCCTCCACGGTGCCGTAGGGGATGAGGGACATGACGGGGCCGAAGATCTCCTCTCGCGCGATACGCATGTCGTTGCGCACGTCGGCGAAGATCGTCGGAGCGACGTAGTAGCCGCGCTCCATGCCCTCGACCGGGCCGGAGCCGCCGGTCACCAGACGGGCCCCCTCCTCCACACCGAGGTCGATGTAGGCGCGGACCCGCTCCAACTGGGCCGCGGAGACGAGCGGGCCCAGCCGGGTGGACTCGTCGGTCGGATCCCCGGGGACGTACTTGGCCGCGGCGGCGACGGCCAGCTCCACGGCCTCCTCGTAGGAGTCGCGGTGGATCAGCGTGCGGGTGAGCGCGTCACAGCTCTGCCCGGTGTTGCGCATGACGTCGGCGACCCCGCGCTTGATCGCCTGGGTCAGGTCGGCGCCGGGCAGGATGACGTCGGGCGACTTCCCGCCCAGTTCCAGGGCGACCCGCTTGATCGTCGCGGCGGCCACCTCGGAGACCCGCGTCCCGGCCCGCGTGGAGCCGGTGAAGGAGACCATGTCGACCTTCGGGTGCGCGGCGATCGCCTCTCCGACCACGGGCCCGGTGCCGCTGACCAGGTTGAACACACCGGGGGGCAGACCGGCCCCGTCGAACACCTCGGCCAGGGCGTAGGCGCTCAGAGGGGCGATCTCGCTCGGTTTGAGGACCACGGTGTTGCCCGCCAGCAGGGCCGGGACGGCCTTGAGGACGATCTGGTGCAGCGGATAGTTCCACGGGGTGATGGCGCCCACCACACCGACGGGCTCGTGCACCAGCAGGGAGTTGCCGACCCGCTCCCCCGTGAAGTAGCGCTCCCCGTGCTCCTCGACCAGGTCGATGTAGGTGCGGAACATCAACGCGGGCAGCCCGGCCTGGACCTTGCCGGAGAAGGTGACGGGGGCGCCCATGTCCCGCGTCAACAGGGCGGTGATCTCGTCGAGACGCGCGGAGAACAGCTCCAGCGCCTTGGCCAGATGGGTGACGCGCTGTCCGGAGGAGAGGGCCGCCCAGGCCGGGAAGGCGGCCGCCGCGGCCTCGACCGCGGCGTCGACGTCGTCGGTGGTGCCGGCCGGGACGCGATCGATGACCTGTTCGGTCGCCGGATCGATCACGTCCAGGGCCTCGTCGGAGGAGGAGTCTCGCCAGGTGCCGTCGATGTAGAGGGATCGCATGGGCCCACTGTCCCAGAGCCGCTTCGGCCTTGACCAGGGCATCGAGGAAGATCGCCCCGACGTCCGCGGGTCGCGGGCGCCGGGGCGGGGGGACGTTCAGCCCCAGTGCGGGGGCCGGTCGGCGATCAGCCGCGCGGTGGAGTCCTCGTCGGAGTCTCCCCACCCTTCGGAGCGTTCGTCACCGGTGATGTCGGGCAGGATCTCGAGGTCGTCGAGGAAATCGACACGGCGGTCGTCGTCAGGCCCTGGCATGGGGTCCCTCCCGGGTGGATCAGTCGAAGACGGGCTCACGGGTGCGGGTGCGCTTGAGTTCGAAGAACCCGTCGGTCCCGGCGACCAGACGCACACCGTCCCACAGCCTTCCGGCGTCCTCGCCGCGCGGGATCGGAGTGACGACCGGACCGAAGAACGAGACGCCCTCGACCTGGACGACGGGGGTACCGACGTCCTCTCCGACCAGTTCCATCGCCTCTCCGTGCGAGGCGCGCAAGGCCTCATCGTATTCGGTGGACCCCGCCGCGTCGGCCAGGTCGACGGGCAGCTCCGCGTCGGCCAGGGCCGCGCGCACCGTGTCGATGGTGCGGGGTTCCCCCTTGTCGTGGAAGCGGGTGCCCATGGCGGTGTACAGACGCCCCAGGACCTCGGGGCCGAAGCGCCGTTCGGCCGCGATGCACACGCGCACCGGCTCCCAGGCGGTCTTGAGGAACTCCCGATAGTCCGCGGGGATGTCGCGGTCCTCGTTGAGCACCGCCAGGCTCATCACGTGCCAGTCCACCCGGACCGGACGTACCTTCTCCACCTCCAGAAGCCACCGGGAGGTGATCCATGCCCAAGGGCACGCCGGGTCGAACCACATGTCCGCCCGGATCGTCCCCTGGTCGCGCCCACCGTCGTCCTGCGTCATCGACTACTCCTGTTCTCCAAGGCCGAAAACTTCGCCGCGTAGGTCACCAACCACGCACATCGGTTGCGCATTCCACCCCCGCGCGTGGCAGGATCGAAGCCGATTGAGACGACCTTCGGCCCGACGACGCCCACCCTTGTCGGCAGGCTCGCCGTGGTCGGTAACGATTCCGGCCGGCGACGACGGCGGCCGTGAAGGGAGCTTTGCGTGGCAGGGAACCTCACACGGGACGAGGCCCGGGGGCGGGCGCGGATCCTCAGCGTCGACTCCTACGCCGTGGAGCTGGACCTGACCACCGGGGACGAGACCTTCCGGTCCACCACCACGGTGCGTTTCTCCAGCTCGGAGACGGGGGCGCGGACCTTCATCGACCTGGTCGCGCCCAAGATGCACGGCGCGACCCTCAACGGCGAGGCGCTCGACGTCGCCGAGCTGTTCGATGGTGAGCGGCTTACCCTTCCCTCCGTGGCGGCCGAGAACGAGCTGACCGTGGTGGCCGACGCCGCCTACATGCGCACCGGCGAGGGCCTCCACCGCTTCGTGGACCCGGTCGACGACTCGGTCTACCTGTACAGCCAGTTCGAGACGGCCGACGCGCACCGCATGTTCACGTGCTTCGACCAGCCCGACCTGAAGGCCTCCTTCGAGCTGACCGTGTACGCGCCCCCGTCGTGGGAGGTCGTGTCCAACAGCGCCCCCGACGTGGAGCGCGAGGCCGCCGGCGACGAGCGCGTGCGCTGGCACTTCCCGGCCACCCCGGTGATGTCCACCTACATCACCGCGCTGATCGCGGGCCCCTACCACGTGGTGCGCGACGAGCACGACGGCATCCCGCTGGGCCTGTACTGCCGCGCCTCGCTCGCCGAGCACCTGGACTCCGACGCCCTGTTCGAGGTCACCAAGCAGGGCTTCGACTTCTTCCACGACCTGTTCGACGTGCGGTACGCGTTCGGCAAGTACGACCAGCTCTTCGTGCCCGAGTTCAACGCCGGGGCCATGGAGAACGCCGGTGCGGTGACCTTCCTGGAGGACTACGTCTTCCGTTCCCGTGTCACCGACGCCCGCTACGAGCGTCGCGCCGAGACCATCCTGCACGAGATGGCGCACATGTGGTTCGGCGACCTGGTCACCATGCGCTGGTGGGACGACCTGTGGCTGAACGAGTCCTTCGCGACCTACGCCAGCGTCTACTGCCAGGCCAACGCCACCAAGTGGACCGACGCCTGGACGACCTTCGCCAACGTCGAGAAGGCGTGGGCCCTGCTCCAGGACCAGCTGCCCTCGACCCACCCGATCGCCGCCGACATGGTCGACATCCAGGCGGTCGAGGTCAACTTCGACGGCATCACCTACGCCAAGGGCGCCTCGGTCCTCAAGCAGCTCGCGGCGTACGTGGGCGTGGACGCGTTCTTCGCGGGCGTGCGCGCCTACTTCAAGGAGAACGCCTACGGCAACACCGAGCTGAAGGACCTCCTCAAGCACCTGGAGGCCGCCTCCGGCCGTGACCTCTCCGGCTGGTCCCGTGAGTGGCTGGAGACCACCGGCGTCAACACGATGCGCCCGGAGTTCGAGGTGGACGCGGACGGGAACTTCACCTCGTTCGCCGTGCTCCAGGAGGCCGCCTCCGAGCACCCGACGCTGCGTTCGCACCGCCTCGCGGTGGGCCTGTACGACCGCACCGAGAACGGCATCGTGCGCCGCGAGCGTGTGGAGCTGGACGTCAGCGGTGAGCGCACCGAGGTCGCCGAGCTGGTCGGCAAGGCCCGCCCGGACCTGGTGCTGATCAACGACGACGACCTCACCTTCACCAAGATCCGTCTGGACGAGCGTTCCCTGCGCACCGTGGTCGAGGGCGTCGGCGAGATCCGCGAGTCCCTGCCGCGCGCGCTGGCCTTCGGCGCCGCCTGGGACATGACGCGCGACGGCGAGATGGCCGCCCGCGACTACGTCGAGCTGGTCATCTCCGGGATCAGCGGCGTGGACGACGTGATGGTCGCCCAGACCCTGCTGCGGCAGGCCGCGGGCGCGATCGTCAACTACGCCGACCCGGCCTGGCGCCCGATCGGCTTCGAGAAGCTGGGCTCCCGCCTGCGCGAGCTGCTGTCCTCGGCCGAGCCCGGCGGCGACCTCCAGCTGGCCTACGTCAACGCGCTCGCCTCGGTGGCCGTGACCGAGGCCGACCTGTCGCTGCTGCGCGGTCTGCTCGACGGCGCGATCACCGTGGACGGTCTGACCGTCGACACCGACCTGCGTTGGACCCTGCTGCGCCGTCTGGTCTCCACCGGTGAGGCCGGCGAGGCCGAGATCGACGCCGAGCTGAAGGCGGACCCGACCGCGGCCGGTCAGCGCAACGCCGCCGGCGCCCGGGCCGCGATCCCCACCTCCGAGGCCAAGGAGGCCGCGTGGGAGCGGATCGTGGGCGGCGACCTCGCCAACGCCGAGTTCCGTTCGGTGCTGGTGGGCTTCACCGAGCCGCTCCAGGCCGACCTGTACCGTCCCTTCCTGGACCGGTACTTCGCCCGGCTCGCTCCGGCCTGGGAGAGCTGGACCGGTGAGTTCGCGCAGTCCTTCGCCGAGATCGCCTACCCGAGCCACCTGGTGGAGGAGGCGACCCTGGAGCGCACCGACGCCTACATCGCCGAGAACTCCCCCGCTCCGGCGCTGCGTCGTCTGCTGATCGAGGGTCGGGCCGGGGTGGAGCGCGCCCTGCGCGCCCGCGCCACGGACATCGCCGCCGGCGCCGAGGGCTGATCTCGGACCGTTCGGTCGACCGTCACGGCGGCCCCGGGGTTCCTCCCCGGGGCCGCCGTCGTGTTCCTAGTCCCGGGTCCAAAGACCCAGGGGGCCCAGGGCCCTGCGGATGCGGCCCACCATGCGCGGGTCGGCGGACAGTTCGTCCACCAGGACCGGTTCCCCTTCGCCGCTGGTGAGCGGGATCCGCCAGTTCGGGTACTCCGTGGAGGTCCCGGGTTGGTTCTGCATGCGCCGCTCCCCCACCACGTCGGTGAGCGCGACGCCCAGCATCCGCGCGGGGGTGGCCTTCAGGTAGGCGTGCATCGCCGCGACCACCGCCGGGGGGTCGGCTATAGGATCCACACCGGCGTCCAACAGGCCCAGTTCGACGAGGAGGTCCCGCCAGCGACCCACCCGCTCCTCGGAGTCGGCGAGTTCCTCCTTCAGAGGACGGTCGAGCAACCCCAGACGGGCGCGCAGGTCGACGTGTTCGGCGGACAGGTGGGAGGCCACCGGCGGGAGGTCGTGCGTGTCGACCGTGGCCAGACAGTCGCGACGCCACCGACCGGGGGCGATCGGGCGTCCGTCCTCGTCGTTCTCGAACCAGAGCACCGAGGTCCCGAAGACGCCCCGGTCGGACAGGTGCTCGCGCACCCACGGCTCGACGGTGCCCAGGTCCTCGCCGATCACGATCGCGTCGGCCCGACGCGCGGCCAGGAGCAGGGCCCCCACCATGCCCTCGTGGTCGAACCTCAGGTAGGTGCCCTGGTCCGGGGAGGCGCCCTCGGGGACGCACCAGAGACGGAAGAGACCCATCACGTGGTCCATCCTCAGCCCGCCCGCGTGGCGCAGGTTGTGGGCGAGGATCTCCTGCAACGGCCGGTAGCCCGTACGGGCGAGTTCGGTGGGGTGCCACGGAGGCTGCCCCCAGTCCTGCCCGAGCCGGTTGAACTCGTCGGGCGGTGCCCCCACGTGCAGGCCCCGGACCAGGGCGTCGCCGTACATCCAGGAGTCGGAGCCGCCCGGCCGGACCCCGACGGCCAGGTCGTGCACGATGCCCACGCTCATCCCGCCTTCGAGGGCGTTGCGCTGGGCGTGGGCGAGCTGTTCGTCCAGGATCCACTGGAGCCAACGGTGGAACTCCACCCGATGCCACCGTCGCAACGCCTCCTCGCCCACCGCGAGCGCGCCGACGTCGCGCAGGTGGGCGGGCCAGGTCCGGTGGTCGGGGCCGTACTCCTCCGCCAGCGCCGACCAGGTCGCGAACTCGACCAGGGGGCGGCCCTCACGTTCCAGGTAGGAGCGGAGCCGCTCCTCCCGTACCGGGGTCCTGGGCACCTGGAAGAGCACCTCCAGCGCGGCGCGCTTGGCCTCCCAGACCGCGTCACGGTCCAGCAGGTCCGCGGTCCTGCCGCGTTCGCGCAGGGGGCGGGCCAGACGCTGCACGCTCTCGCGCCGGGTCGGGTCGAGGCGTGCGTACTCGGGCACGTCCTCGACCCGGATGTAGAGGGGGCTGGTGTAGCGCCGGCCGACCGGGAGGTAGGGCGAGGCCTCGATCGGGGGAACGGGCTCGGTGGCGTGGAGGGGGTTGATCATGGTGAAGTCGGCCCCCAGATCGCGGGCGCTCCAGTCGGCGAGTTCGGCCAGGTCGCGCAGGTCGCCGGTCCCCCAGGAGGCCCGGGATCGCACGCTGTAGAGCTGGGTCATCACCCCCCACAACCGGGGGTTCTCCCGGAGCGCGGTGGGTTCGATCCGATCGGGGACGACCAGCAGCGGGGCGGTGTGCTCTCCGTCCCGATCGGTCACCCGCAGAGTGTGCGTCCCCAGTGGTAGGCCCGGGTCGAAGGGCAGCAGGGAACCGTCGGCGGTCTCCACCGTGCTGCGGACCCCCTCCGGCAGCACCGGGTCCGGGGCCTTGCCCTCACGGACCACGACGGCGGGCGGGAGCGGTCCGCGGCCCGTCTCCGGGGAGGACCCGGGGTCGGACATATCCACCCCCAACGCCTCCAGGACATGGCGGATCGTCTCCGGGGAGACGGACACCCGCCGTCCCCGCCAGTCCTCGTATGCGGTCGCGACCCCGTACCGCTCGGCCACCCTGGCAAGCTGAACGTCCTTCACAGAGAACGATCATGCCCCACCTGGGCTTCCGTACACCGGAGGCCGACCCGGCGTGGGGTCGAAAGATCGCCCCCGGGCCATCGATGAGGCCCTCGGGCGCTCTCCGGAACGAGTCCGATATCCCATCGCGCCCGAGACGGACGAACTGCATAATCGAAAGCGTGCTCGCCAACTACCGGCGCCTTTTCGCCGTGCCCCACGTCACGTCCCTTCTCGTGTGGTCCCTGACCGCCAGGTTCTACACGCCGGGACTGATGATCGCGGTCACCTTCCTGGTGGAGGGTTGGACCGGTTCCTACACCCTCGCCGGTCTGGTCGCGGGCGCCTTCACCCTGGGGATCGCGCTGGTGGGACCGTTGCGCGGACGGATGGCCGACCGCGGCGGCTCCGACCGGCTGGTGCTGGTGTGCGGTGTGGTGTTCACCCTGGGCCTGTTCGCCCTGGCCCTGTTGCCCGCCTCGCTGTGGTGGCTGTCGTTGCCGTTGGCCCTCGGAACAGGGCTGTTCGGCACCCCCGCCAACCAGATCGTGCGTGCCCTGTGGCCACGCCTGACACGAGGCCCCGAACGCCAGGCCATCTACGCGGCCGAGGCCACCACCCAGGAGCTCCTGTTCGTCTTCGCCCCGGTCCTGACCGCCGCCGTGGTCGCCATGGCCGGTCCCCGCCAGGCCCTGCTGATGCTGGGTGTACTGGGGCTGTTGGGCGCGGTGGGGTTCGCCTGGGCGTTGCGCCGTGCCGGGGTGACCGGGCCCGCGCCGGTCGAGGAGGCCCTGGAGGGAGAGGCCGCGGAGAAGGGCGACAAGGGCCCTCGCGGGAGCCTGCTGTTCCATCCCGCCCTGTGTCTGCTGTTCGCGATGTGCCTGCTGATCATCTCCGGTGTGGTCGGGATGGACCTGGTCATCGTGGCCTGGGCCAACGAGCTCGGCGCGCCCCAGTACGTGATGGTCCTGGCCTCGGTCTGGGCCCTGGGTTCGCTGGTGGGCGGTGCGGTCTCCGGCATGTTGAAGGGGGCCCCTCGGCTCACTCTGCGGGCGTTCGCCGCCGCGCTGGGCATGGCGGTCCTCATCCCCTTCGTCCCGCCGATCTCCCACCTGCCCACCCCGCTGCTGATCACCCCGCTGCTGTTCGTCTCGGGGCTGGCCCTGGCCCCGACCCTGGCCGCCATGATGGGAAGGCTCGGCGATACCGCCCCCTCCCACCGTCGCGCGGAGGCGTTCGGCTGGATGTCCACCGCCATGAGCACCGGGGCCGCGGTCGCCGGCCCGCTCACCGGAGCCCTCGTGGACACCAACGGCATCGCGGGAGGGACGGTGGGCGCGGCCTCACTGGTCCTCCTCGCCGCGGTGCTCACCCTCTTCCTCCCCCGCACGGGGGCCTCCACCGCCCCTCCCGCGGACGTTCCGGAAGAGCCGGCGTCCGACGGGACGGCCGTCCCCCTCGCGACGGACGGAGGCGATCGGATCAGTCCGTCCAGCCCTCGGGGACACGGTGGGCCCACGGTCGGGCCCGTTCCAACTGAGCGGACAGGGACAACAGCGTCCCCTCCCCGCCCATCCTCCCCGTGAACATCGAACCGATCGGCAGGCCGTCCTCGGTGTGGTGCAGCGGGACGCTCACCGACGGCTGCCCGGACACGTTGTAGACCGAGGTGAAGGGCGAGAACCAGGTCATCAGCCGGAACTCCGTCTCGGGGCCGTCCCCGGTGAAGTGGCCGACGGGGACCGGGGGCGACGCCAGCGTGGGACTGAGGACCACGTCGTAGACCTCATGGGCCGTGAGCATGGAGCGCGCCCCTCGTTGCAGGCGGCCCCAGGCCGCGACCAGGTCGGGGGCGGCGGTGGAGCGGGCGCGCTCGCGCAGCCACCGGTTGATGGCGGTGAGCTCGCCCTCTCGGGCCGGGTCCACGGGGATGGTCGAGGCGACGGCCTCCCACAGGTACTGGAAGTCACGGGCGTAGGAGCCGCCGAAGTGGGCGTCGGTGGGGGTCTCGATCTCCTCCACCTCGTGCCCCAGGTCGGTCAGGATCCTCAGGGTCCTTTCGTGCGCGGCGAGGACCTCGGCGTGGACGGGGATCCCCGCCGTCCCGGTGTCGGCGTAGTACCCGATCCGCAGCCGTCCCGGTTCGCGGAGGACGTGGTCGGCGAAGCTCGTACCGGGGGCCGTCGGCGGGGCCGGGTAGACGTCTCCGGGGGCGCTGTCCGCCATGACGTCCAGGAGCAGGGCCGCGTCCAGGACGGAGCGGGTCAGGGGCCCCGAGGTGGAGAGTCCGAACAGCTCGGCCCGGTCGGCTCCGGTGGAGATCCTGCCTCGGGTGGGCTTGAGGCCGAACAGTCCGCAGACGGAGGCCGGGATCCTGATGGAGCCCCCGCCGTCGCTCGCGTGGGCGACGGGCGCGAGTCCGGCCGCCACCGCGGCCGCGGCCCCTCCGCTGGAGCCGCCGGGCGAGAGCCGTGTGTCCCAGGGGTTGCGCGTGGGCGGGGCGACGTCGTTCTCGGTGTAGCAGGTCGACCCGAATTCGGGGGTGTTGGTCTTTCCGAGGAGGACCGCCCCCGCTTCGCGCAGTCGACCGACGACGGCGGAGTCGTTCGGGGCGACGAGATCGGCGTGGAGTCGTGAGCCGAAGGTGACACGGGCGCCCGCGAGGGGATCCAGGTCCTTGATCGGCAGAGGGATCCCGAGAAGCGGGGGGAGTTCCTCCGGCGTGTCGCGAACGATCCGGTTTCGGGCATTACGGGCCTGTTCCAGGGCACTTTTCTCAAGGACCGAAATATAGGCACCGTAACGGTCGTCGAGACGGTGAATCCGGTCCAGATAGTGCTCAGTGATCTCAACAGGCGACAGTTCACCACTGCGGATCGACGCCGCGAGCCGATGAAGGGGAAGGTCGTGAATCCGTGTCATGCCGATCGAGATTAACGGGGTAGGGCAACGGGCACCACGGCGAATGAGGTAGGTCTTCTCTAGAGAGACAGAGAAAAGGAAATCCTTCCCCGCCCGAGGTATCCGAACACATGGAGGACCACGAGTACCAGGGAGGGAAAGTGTGAGATCCAATGCACTAGGACTCGCTTATGGATGGAACTACCCTGTCCGACGTGGAATCGGCAACCAGAGTGAACAGTCGTAGCCCATCGTCCGGCGGTTCGGATCCCGACCCGCCCGAAGCCCTCTTCTTCCCCAACCAGCGCAAGGAATCCAGCACCAAGGCCCTCTACGGTGCCCTCAAGGCCAACGACGCCATGCGTCGGTGGATCATCCGGAGCACCGTGGCCGCCCTGGTCGCGGGCGGCTGCGGCATGCTCACCGGCGACTGGCGGGTCGGAGTCACCCTCGGACTGATCACACTGGTCTCGGTCATGGTGTGGAGCTCGCGCAGGGAATCGGAGATCCCGCGCTGGCGTAAGCCCTCGGCGGCACAGCGTCGCACCGAGGCCCAGCTCAAGGTCATGAAACAGCTCGGCTACCGGGTCCTGCACGCTCGCGCCGTGCCCGGCGGCAACGGTCAGATCGACCACTTCATCGTCGGTCGACGCGGCGCCTTCGCGATCGACTCCGAATCCTGGGACAAGCGCCTGCCCCTGCGCAACAAGCTGGAGAAGCTCTACCACGGGCGGTTCAGCAAGAACGAGAGGATCGACGAGGCCCTGGAGGAGGCCAAGCGGGCCGAGGAGCTCATCAGCGAGGAACTCGGCCGTGACATCAAGGTCCGGGCCTCTCTGGCCATCTACGGGCCCGGCATGCCCTGGGACAGCCACCGGCTGCGGGGCGTGGACATCATCACCGGGACCAAGGTCCGCAAGTGGCTGCGCACCGGCCGCGACCGGCTCAGTGAGACCGAGATCGAGGAGATCTATCAGGCCGCGAAGAAGGCTCTGCCACCCCGTTACTGACCCCGACCCCCTGTCCGCCCTCGGGCCCGGAGCCCCCGTACCACGGAGCCTCCGGGCCCGACGCATGTCCGCTCACCCCAGGGCGAACCAGGGCGAACATCCTTCGATGTCTCATAATACGGAACAGCCGTCTCCCCGAGCGAGACCGAAGCTGTCCGCGAGGGGGGCTACCATCGTGGGGAAACACCTGTAACGAGGGGAGCCCAACCCATGCCGGCCCTACGCTCACGCACGGTCACCCACGGCAGGAACATGGCAGGCGCACGCGCCCTCATGCGCGCCACCGGTGTAGAGCGTGAGGACTTCGGCAAGCCCATCGTGGCCGTGGCCAACAGCTTCACCGAGTTCGTCCCCGGTCACGTGCACCTGCGCGAGGTCGCCGCGGTCGTCGCCGACGCCATCCGCGAGGCGGGCGGGGTCCCCCGCGAGTTCAACTCCATCGCCGTCGACGACGGCATCGCCATGGGCCACGGCGGCATGCTGTACTCGCTGCCCAGCCGCGAGCTCATCGCCGACTCCGTCGAGTACATGGTCAACGCCCACTGCGCCGACGCCCTGGTGTGCGTGTCCAACTGCGACAAGATCACCCCGGGCATGCTGCTCGCCGCGATGCGGCTGAACATCCCCACCGTGTTCGTCTCCGGCGGCCCGATGGAGGCCGGCAAGGTCACCGTCGTGAACGGCACCGCCACCACGGTCCGCAAACTCGACCTGATCAACCCCATGATCGCCGCCGCCGACGAGAGCGTCTCCCAGGCCGAGCTGGACGAGATGGAGGAGAACGCCTGTCCGACCTGCGGTTCCTGCTCGGGCATGTTCACCGCCAACTCGATGAACTGCCTCACCGAGGCGATGGGCCTGGCCCTGCCCGGCAACGGCACCGTCCTGGCCACCCACACCGCCCGCCGGGCCCTGTACGAGGACGCCGGTCGCCTGGTCGTGAAGGCCGCCAAGCGTTACTACGAGGACGACGACGCCTCGGTGCTGCCCCTGTCCATCGCCACCCCCGCCGCCTTCGGCAACGCGATGGCCCTGGACGTGGCGATGGGCGGCTCCACCAACACGATCCTGCACCTGCTGGCCACGGCCACCGAGGCCGGTGTGGACTTCGGGCTGCCCGAGATCGACGAGATCTCGCGCCGGGTCCCCTGCCTGTGCAAGGTCGCGCCGAACACCGAGAAGTACCACATCGAGGACGTCCACCGGGCCGGAGGCATCCCCGCCATCCTGGGCGAACTGGCCCGAGGCGGTCTGCTCGACACCTCACTGCCCACCGTTCACGGCGAGACCATCGGCGAGGTGCTCGACCGCTGGGACATCGTCTCGGAGACGGTGAGCGAGGAGGCCCTGGAGCTCTTCCACGCCGCCCCCGGAGGCCGCCGCACCACCAAGGCCTACTCGCAGAGCGTCCGCTGGGACACACTGGACACCGACCGCGAGAAGGGCTGTATCCGCTCCGTGGAGCACGCCTACACCAAGGACGGCGGGCTGGCCGTGCTGTTCGGCAACCTCGCCCCGGACGGCGCGATCGTCAAGACCGCCGGCGTGGAGGAGGAACTGTGGACCTTCTCCGGCCCCGCCAAGGTCTTCGAATCCCAGGAGGACGCGGTCGACGGCATCCTCAACAAGCGGATCGTCCCCGGTGACGTGGTCGTCATCCGCTACGAGGGCCCCAAGGGCGGCCCCGGTATGCAGGAGATGCTGTACCCGACGAGCTTCCTGAAGGGACGCGGTCTGGGCAAGGCCTGCGCGCTCATCACGGACGGCCGCTTCTCCGGCGGCACCTCGGGGCTGTCCATCGGCCACGCCTCTCCGGAGGCCGCGGCCGGGGGCGATATCGCCCTGGTCGAGGACGGCGACGTCATCGAGATCGACATCCCGAACCGGGGCATCGTGCTGCGGGTCCCCGAGGACGAGCTGGACACCCGACGCGAGCGTCTGCTCAAGGAGCTGGGCCGGTTCCGGCCGCGCGACCGCGAGCGTCCGGTGACCGCCGCGCTGCGCGCCTACGCCGCGATGGCCACCTCGGCCTCCACCGGCGCGGCCCGCGACATCTCCCAGATCGAGCGCTGACCGACCCGGGGCCCACGCCCGAGGGACGTGGGCCCGGGGACCCGACGTGGTCCCACCGGACCGTGGTCGGTTCAGGAACAGCAGCCGCCCCCGCAGCACCCGCCACCGGTGGGGGCGGCGGGGGCGGACGCGCGTCCGCCCACCGCGACGGTGGACAGCAGGCGCACCGTGTCGTCGTGCCCTCGCGGGCAGTCCGCCGGGGCGTCGGAGTCGGCCATGGGCCGGGAGAGCTCGAAGGTCTCGCCGCACTCGCGGCAGCGGAAATCGTATCTGGGCATGGGCTCAGGATAGATCCGCGCTCGAGGTCCCCGGCAGGGCGACGCCCCCGGAGCCGGGCCGGGGAAGGGCTCCGTCTCCGAGGGCGTTCACGGGACCGGGTGGGACGCGTGCCCCCGACCCCGCGGGCCGCCTCAGGCGGCCAGATGCGCCATGTACGGCTCCCACTGGGGGTCGCCGTGCAGGTCACCGTTGATCAACCGCCAGTGGGGTCCCTTGGGCACCTTGGGGGTGATGTGCAGTTCCCAGCCGATCTCGTCCAGGAACTTGTCCGCCTTGCGGTGGTTGCAGGGCTTGCAGGCCGCCACGACGTTCTCCCACACGTGGGCACCGCCCCTGCTTCGAGGGATGACGTGGTCGATCGTCTCGGCCTTCTTACCGCAGTAACCGCAGGTGTGCCTGTCTCTGCGCATGAGCGCCACTCGGGTGAGGGGCACCCTGCGGCTGTACGGAACACTGATGTAGCGCCTGAGCCGGATCACCGACGGCACGTCGTAGGAGCGGGTGGCCGAATGCAGCATCGCCCCCGTGCCGTCCTCGTGGACGACCTCCGCCTTTTCCCGCAGAACGAGCAGGATCGCTCTGCGTAGCGGAAGCGTCGTCAATGGTTCGAAGCTGGCGTTGAGCAGCAGCACGTGGCGGCGGGCGGTGCCTGGACCACCCTCCCGGCTGCGTCGGGCGCTCATCGCGTCACCCCGACGGTCGTCGTCGACCGCCGTGTCTCCTTCCCGGTCGGCCGTTCGGCCGCCCGGGAAACCTCCCTGTGCACCGGTTCGAAGACCGATGTCTCCTTACGCCTTGCCACACGGACCTCCCGGTGGTTCCCGCCGAGTTGCGTCCCGCATTCAGTTTGCTGGGTGGAACCGTCCCGGCGCCACCCCAATTTACGTCGGGCGTCCAGAAAACCGCTCGTTGTCGCTTTCTGGAACCCATTGTGCGGCCGAGAAGCCGGGTTTCACGTTGCCGCCGCGCCGAACACACACGGTGAGATATGGGTGGATAGGGTGCGAAGTATGAGCGAACTCCGCTATCCCCCGGCCCAACGGCTGGACATCCAAGAGAACCTGCACGGCCACATGGTCCGGGACCCCTACCGATGGTTGGAGGAGGCCGACTCCCCCGACACCAAGGAATGGTCCGACGCCCAGGACGACCTGTACCACCGACTCGGCTCCGAACATGTCGCCCGCGACCCCTTCGCCGAACGGCTCCGCTCACTCATGGGTGCCGGGAACGTGGGGGTGCCGGTGTGGCGGGGCGAGCGCCGCTTCAGCACCCGTCTCGGCCCCGGCCAGGAGCACTCCGTACTGTCCGTCCAAGACGGCGACGGCCCCGAGCGCACCCTGATCGATCCCGGGGTCCTGGACCCGAGCGGAACGACCACCCTGGACTCCTGGAGCCCCTCCCCCGACGGCCGTCTGCTGGCCTACCAGCTCTCCGAGGGAGGCGATGAGGAGTCCCTCCTGCGCCTCATGGACGTGGACTCGGGGGAGCTCGTCGACACCCCCATCGACCGCACCCGGTACAGCCCGGTGGCCTGGCTGCCGGACGGCTCGGCCTTCTACTACGTGCGCCGGCTGTCCACCGACCTGGTCCCCGAAGGCGAGGAGAGCTACCACCGCCGCGTCTACCTGCACCGGTTGGGGACCCCCGCCGAGGAGGACGCGATCGTCTTCGGCGAGGGCCGGGACAAGACCGAGTACTACGGCCTGTCCATCAGCACGGACGGCCGTTGGCTGGTGCTGTCCTCGGCCAAGGGCACCTCCGCCGCCATCGACCTCTGGGTCGCCGACCTGCACGAGGGCCCTCTGGAGAGCCCCCGCCTGGTCACCGTTCAGGAGGGCGTCGACGCCGACACCGGCGCCCGGGTCGGCCGCGACGGTCGCCTGTACCTGCTCACCGACCGCGACGCCCCGCGCGGACGTCTGTGCGTGGTCGACCCGGCCTCCCCCGGGTACGAGAACTGGACCACCCTGATCCACGAGGACGAGGAGGCGGTGCTCCAGGGACATGCCCTCCTCGACGGCGAGGAGCTCGACTCCCCCGTGCTGCTCGCGGTCTGGAGCCGGCACGCGATCAGCGAGATCACCCGCCACGATCCGGCCTCCGGAGAGCTCCTGGGCACCCTGCCCATGCCCGGGTTGGGGAGTCTGGCCGGTCTGACCGCCCGCCCCGAGGGCGGCCACGAGGCGTGGTTCGGCTACACCGACAACACCCACCCCTCCTCGGTCTACCGCTACGACGCCCGCGCCGACACGGTGGAGCGTTGGGCCCAGGCCCCCGGCGAGGTCGACCTGCCCGAGGTCCGCACCGAGCAGGTGTCCTTCACCTCCAAGGACGGCACCACGGTCCGGATGCTGGTCGTCTCCCCGGTCGCTCCGGCGGACGGCCCCCGGCCGACCATCCTGTACGGCTACGGCGGCTTCCAGATCCCGATGACCCCCTCCTACTCCGCGACGGTCCTGTCCTGGGTCGAGGCCGGCGGCGTCTACGCCGTGGCCAACCTGCGGGGCGGCCTGGAGGAGGGCGAGCAGTGGCACCGCGACGGCATGCTCGGGAAGAAGCAGAACGTGTTCGACGACTGCGCGGCGGCCGCCGAACACCTGATCTCCTCGGGTGTCACCGACACCGACCACCTGGCGATCATGGGCGGCAGCAACGGCGGCCTGCTCGTGGGCACCATGGTCACCCAGCGACCGGACCTGTTCGCCGCCGCCGTGTGCTCGGCCCCCCTGCTGGACATGGTGCGCTACGAGAGGTTCGGGCTCGGACAGCTGTGGAGCGTGGAGTACGGCAGCGCCGACGTGCCCGAGGAGCTGGGCTGGTTGCTGGGCTACTCCCCGTACCACAACGTGCGTGAGGGCACCCGCTACCCGGCCGTCCTCTTCACCGTGTTCGACAACGACACGCGTGTGGACCCGCTGCACGCGCGCAAGCTGTGCGCGGCCCTCCAGCACGCCACCTCGTCGTCGATCGAGGAGAGCCCGGTGCTGCTGCGCAGGGAGGGAGAGGTGGGGCACAGCTCCCGTTCGGTGAGCCGCAGCGTGGAACTGAGCGCCGACCAGCTCGCCTTCCTCGCCCACCACCTGGGACTCTCGGTCGGCTGACCATCGACGCGGGCTCCGGGTGGGAGAGCAAGGACACAGGACCACCCGGGGCCCCGTCCGGTCCTCTTTGGAACAATGAGGGGTCGTGCCCCGACGTTCCCCGCCGGGCGCACCCGAGCGCAGGAGCCCCTCCGGGGGTGACCCGAGGGAGAGGACCCGCAACGTGACCCCGACCGAGACCACCGCCGAGACCAAGCGGTACGTGCACCACGCGCAGGTGCGCTACGCCGACCTGGACCCCCAGCAGCACGTCAACAACGTGCGGATGCTCACCTACCTGGAGGACGCCCGGGTCTCGTTCCTCAACCTGGGCTCGGTGGCGCGGGGCGATGGCTTCGGGGCCATGGTGGTGGCCCGTCAGGAGGCCGATTACGTCGCCCCGCTGCTGCCCCGGACCGACCCGGTGCGGGTCGAACTGTGGGTGACACAGGTGCGCAACGCCAGCTGCACCCTGGCCTACGAGATCCTCGACGACGAGCGCGTGTACCTGAAGGCCTCGACCGTCCTGGTCGGTTTCGACGTGGCGACGCAGAGCGCCCGGCGTCTGAACGACACCGAGCGCGCCCTGCTCGCCGAGTACTCCTGAGCGGAACCGCCCCGGCTCAACGCTTCAGTGAGATGGTGATGGCCTCGCCGTCGTCGTCACCGTCGTCCGAGCCGCCCGCACGCACACCGCCGTCGGGTCCGACCGTCACCGAGGTCGGCTCGGCCACCTCCGGAGGCGTGGCCTCCTCCGGGACGTTGACCATGCTGTGCGCGGCCATGACCATGTACTCCCAGAGACGGCGCTCCAGGCTCTGGGGCAGCTCCAGGGAGTCCACCGCGGCGCGCATGTGCTCCAGCCACAGGTCGCGCTCGACGGCACCGATGCGGAAGGGGAAGTGCCGCATCCGCAGACGCGGGTGGCCGCGCAGCTCGTTGTAGGTGCGCGGCCCTCCCCAGTACTGGATGAGGAACAGCCGGAGCCGTTCCTCGGCGGGGCCGAGGTCCTCCTCCGGATACATGGGTCGCAAAACGGGGTCTTCGGCCACACGCTCGTAGAAACGGCGTACCAGGCGGGTGAAGGTCTCCTCCCCGCCCACGGCCTCGTAGAAGGTCGTCCGCACGGGCTCGTCGCCCGCGCTCTGGTGGTCATCACGCGCGGAAGTCATCGCCCCCAGGGTATGCGACGTCCCCCGTTCCGTCAGGTCGAGCCCTCCGGAGGGAATAGATCGACCATCGGGCACGGAAGGGCCCCGCCCTCCGAGGCCGGAGGGCGGGGCCGAACACGAGCGTTCCGCGACTAGTCGCGGGTGAGCTTGCGGTGGGTGACCGCGTGCGGACGCGCGGCGTCCGGGCCCAGGCGCTCGACCTTGTTCTTCTCGTAGGCCTCGAAGTTGCCCTCGAACCAGAACCAGTTGGCGCCACCCTCCCAGGCGAGGATGTGCGTGGCGACGCGGTCCAGGAACCAGCGGTCGTGGGAGGTGATCACGGCGCAGCCCGGGAAGTCCAGGATGGCGTTCTCCAGCGACCCGAGGGTCTCCACGTCCAGGTCGTTGGTGGGCTCGTCCAAGAGCAGCAGGTTGCCGCCCTGCTTGAGCGTGAGCGCCAGGTTGACGCGGTTGCGCTCACCACCGGAGAGCACCCCGGAGGACTTCTGCTGGTCCGAACCCTTGAAGCCGAAGGCGGCGACGTAGGCGCGGCTCGGGATCTCGACCTTTCCGACCTCGATGAAGCTCTCGCCGTCGGAGATGGTCTCCCAGACGTTCTTGGTGTCGTCGATACGACCCCGGTACTGGTCGACGTAGGAGATCTGGACGGTGTCACCGACGTTGATGGTGCCCTCGTCGGGGGTCTCCTCGCCCACGATCATCTTGAACAGCGTGGTCTTACCGACACCGTTGGGGCCGATGATGCCGACGATGCCGTTGGGCGGCAGCGAGAAGCTGAGGTTCTCGATGAGCACCCGGTCGTCGAAGCCCTTGGTGAGGTTCTTGACCTCGACCACGGTGTTGCCCAGGCGCGGACCCGGCGGGATCTGGATCTCCTCGAAGTCCAGCTTGCGGGTCTTGTCGGCCTCGGCGGCCATCTCCTCGTAGCGCTGGAGACGGGACTTGCTCTTGGTCTGACGGGCCTTGGCGTTGGAGCGGACCCACTCCAACTCCTCCTTGAGACGCTTGGCCTTCTTGGCGTCCTTCTGCCCTTCGACCTTCAGGCGGGCCTGCTTGGTCTCCAGGTAGGTGCTGTAGTTGCCCTCGTAGGGGTAGAACTGTCCCCGGTCCAGCTCCAGGATCCAGGTCGCCACGTGGTCCAGGAAGTACCTGTCGTGGGTGATGGCGATGATGGTGCCGGGGTACTTGGCCAGGTGCTGCTCCAACCAGTTCACGCTCTCGGCGTCCAGGTGGTTGGTGGGCTCGTCGAGCAGCAGCAGGTCGGGGGCCTCCAGCAGGATCTTGCAGAGGGCGACCCGACGCTTCTCACCACCGGAGAGCTGGGTGACGTCGGCGTCCCCGGGCGGGCAGCGCAGAGCGTCCATCGCCTGCTCGAGCTGGCTGTCCAGGTCCCAGGCGTTGCGGTGGTCGAGCTGCTCCTGGAGCTTGCCCATCTCCTCGAGAAGATCGTCGGAGTAGTCCGTCGCCATCTTCTCGGCGATCTCGTTGAAGCGGTCCAGCATCGCCTTGGTCTCGGCGACGCCGTCCTGCACGTTCTCCAGGACGGTCTTGGTCTCGTCGAGGTGCGGCTCCTGGGCGAGCAGGCCCACCGTGAACCCCGGCATGAGTCGCGCCTCGCCGTTGGACGGCTGCTCGATGCCGGCCATGATCTTCAGCAGCGTCGACTTACCCGAACCGTTGGGTCCCACGACACCGATCTTGGCTCCGGGCAGGAACGAACCCGAAACGTTGTCCAGGACGACCTTGTCGCCATGCGCCTTGCGCACGTTTTGCATGGTGTAGATGTACTCCGGCATGCCTCCAGCCTAGGGCGTCGGGAGATGTGCCGGGGCCACGAGTTCCGTGCGGCCTCCCCCGCCCCACAGGGGTTCGCGCCCCCTCCTATCCGATTCATCCCTATAGGCGCCCTTCCGGTGGGTCGTCGGGTTCGGGTTCCCGCTCCAAGGTCGCCCGTGTCAGGCCCTCGGCTCCCCCGTGTTCGGCCACGTATCCGGCCCAACGGTCGGCGGGCAACCCCCAACTCAAGGCCCGTTCCATCAGCACCGCCATCGCGTACCCGGGAGCGGCCTCGGTGGCGACCCGCAGGGCGGCCCTGGCCAGAGGTTCATCGTCCAGCTGCCAGGCCGCGACCGCGAGCAGGGCCGCCGGGGCGGCCCGATGGCGTTCGGGGACGTGGCGGGCGACCCTGGACCACAACCCGAGGTGGAGCCGGGCCGTCTCCGGGGTGATCCCGGCCCAGACCGCGTCCCGAGCCCGGAGATCGAGCAGATGGACCCCGAGCGCCGCCAGGGCGCCGGGGTCGGTGACACGCCCCTCCCGCTCCCTCCGGACCGCCCTGAGCACCGAGGGGACACGGCCCGCGGCCCGGGGGTCCTCGCGCCGCGCGCGTTCCTCCTCGGCCGCGGCGGCCCGTTCCGCCGTCGCGCGGGGCGTGCCCTCGACCGGTTCGAGCAGGGCCCGGATCCGGGCGTCCCGTACCGGTTCCCCGGGTTCCAGGCCCGGGAGGGGGATCGGTGCGGGTCGAGGGGCGAGGGGGTGCCCTTCCTCCGGGCAGCAGTCGGCTCCTCGGCACAGGTAGGAGAGGTAACGACCGTCGGTGATCCGCAGCGCCTCCGGCACCGCCAGGCCCGCCGTCCCGGCCGCCACGAGCAGCGAGGTCACGTGGGGGTCCACCCGTTCCGCCGGGCCGAAGGCGATCACCAGGATCGAGTCGGCCGAGGAGCGCAGGGCGATCTCCACCGCGCTCGAACCACCGTGTTCGGTCGCCGAGGTCCGCTCCAGGTGGTCGAGGGGGCCGTACAGCACCCCGAGGACCTCGTGCCGGTCCAGGACCAGGGTGACGACCGCGTCGACGAGCGGTCGGCGGACCAGGCGGGGCAGGATCGCCAGGAGGTCGTTCGCGTCGTTCAGCCGCAGTGGGGGGCCGAGGGTCGGCGGTCGAGGGCCGGGGCCGGCGCCCCCTCCGTCGAAGGCGGCGGGGCCGTCGGTGGGTCGGGGAAGGTCGTCGGGGTCCGGGGAGGGTTCGTACCGATCACGAGGCATGTACTCACGTTCGGTCACCGGGCGGTGACGGCGCAAGCACAGGTGTCGGAGCCTGTGGACAACCCGCGCGCCTCCCCGACCCACCGCTCAGAGTTGATCGGCCGAACCGCCGGCCCGGTGGGTCTCCCCCTCCCGGGGGCCGGGGATCTTCCCGCTCACCTCGGGCCGCCCCGCGGGCAGGCAGACCCGGTCGCGGCCGGTCTCCTTGGCCCGGTAGAGCGCGAGGTCGGCCGCGGTGAGCAGCTCGACGAGATCGTCGCCGTGGTCGCCGACCACCGCCAAACCGATCGAGATGGTGATCGACACGGGGACGTCGTCCACCGCGATCTCCATCCGGCCGACCTGGGAGCGCAGTCGTTCCGCCGCCTGCCATGCCTCGGTGGTGTCCGCGCCCGGCAGCAGGACCACGAACTCCTCGCCCCCGAAGCGACCGAGCAGGTCGGACTGGCGCAACTGCTGGGAGATGGTGGTGGCCACCCCCAGCAGGACCTGGTCGCCGAAGAGGTGCCCGTAGTTGTCGTTGACCCGTTTGAAGTGGTCGATGTCGACGATGAGCACGGCGGCCTGACCGGACGAGGAACGCGCGCGAGCGATCTGCGCCGCCGCCTCCTGTTCCCAGGTGGGGGCGTTGAGGAGCCCGGTCTTGGGGTCGGTACGGGCGGCGGTCTGCAACTGCTGGTAGACGAGGCTGCGCTGGAGCAGGAGCACCGGGGGAACGGCGATCACCAGCAGGAACAGGGAGAGCTGCGCGAGGATGGCGACGGTGACGCCGACACATAATTCGACGGAGTCCACCAGGAGCGCCTCACGGTCCCACATGCTCGGCGTACTGCCGGCCCCGGTGCTGAGCCGGGCCGCGAAGAAGACCAGGAGGGTGTTGAGCAGCGTGAAGACGGCGCAGCAGGCCAGGGCCAGGAAGACGCCGTTGACGGTGGTCAGGGTCTCGTGCGCGGAGGAGGTGCCGCCGATCCCGGCGATCGGTCCGTTCTGCCCGCTGTTCCAGAGCACCGAGGCCAGGAACCCGGAGACGCCGACCGAGGCGGCGTTGAAGACCCTGCGGTGCAGGAGCGCCCGCCTGCTCCTGCGTTGCAGGATGAGGAAGACGGGCGCGGGGATCAGGAGCGAGTACAGCGGCGGCAGCAGGAGCATCGCCGGTAGCCACCAGGCGCCCAGCAGGTCGCGGCTCACGCCTTCGGGGATCCCGATGCGCCGGATCGCCTCCACGCACACCACGGCGCACAGTGTGAGGGCGACGAAGAGCGTGAGGTCGTAGGCGGTGAACACCGTCTGCGCGGCGGCCACCCCGAACAGGAACAACGCGACGAACACCAGTAGGACCAGGTAGACGACCAGCCCCGGAGGCTGTCGGAAGACCGGCCAGGACCGCCAGACCCCCGGCGGGCTCCCCTCGGGCGCCATCGGCTTCTCCGAGATACTCACCGTTCCGTCCTCCCCCCTCGTTCCGCCCTCTGCCCTTCGGCCTCTGGGACTCTGATGTGCCCACCGCCTCTCACGGTTCTCCCTTCGACGAACCGGATTCGCCCCACGTTCCCCCGCGATACCGTTCGGTCACCGGAACCGGCGAACAACCCCCCTGGTCGGCGCCTCGGCAAGCACACCCTCCCCACTTTACATTACTTTGGGTAATAACTTAATCGCCGATTGTATGTGACTCGTGGGTTGGGGACACGGTAGCCCTCACCCTGTGTCCCAAGGGAGTTGACAAGAGTCACGATTTGCCTTCTACCAGCCTGAATTCGCTCCAATACATACGAACGGGGACGAATCGCCCTTAGACGATCCGCCCCCGATCACCCGTCGTCCCCGAAACATCACCCTCGGACGACGGTTTCGATCCTCACTCCTCGTGCGCCCCGTGCCGTCGGCCGGCCCGCCGATCCCGAGGCACCGCCGCCTCGTAGGCCTCCCGGAAGGCGCGATAGCGCTCCAGTTCCTCCTCCATCGGGGCCACGACCCGCTGCGCGGCGATCTCCCGGACCCGCTCCAAAGCGGTCCGTTCGACCTCCTCACGGCGCTGGACCGCGGCCACCTCGACGAGGTTCCCGCAGCCCACGCCGGTCAGCCATCCCACCACCAGGCCGGCCGCCACCACGGCGCCCGAGTAGGCGATGAAGAGCGGATCGTCGAACATCCGCAGTCCGGTGATGCCACCGCCGATCAGACTCACCGACGACACCAGGGCCCAGAGAAGGCCGATACCGGCCACCGTCAGCAGCGCGTACTGCACCGCCCGGGCCGGACGCCACCATGAGGGGCTGCGATCCGGGTCGCCGACCGCGCCGGAGACCGCCTCGCCCAGCTCCGCCGACAGCTCGGACAGCCCCGAACGGGCCGCCGCGCGCATCCTCCGACGCCAGAGCGAGGGCATCTCCCGCGAGATCTCGTCCGCCGCCTCGCCCAGGGCCGTCTCCAATTCGGCCTCGTGGGCGTCGACCGGGCCGCCGACGCCGGGCTCGGCCCGACGCAGGAAGTCCAGCTGGACGGCGGCCAGCGGGTCCTTGCGCAGGCTGGAGGCCCGCCGCGCCACCGGCCAACCGACCCGACGTTTGCCACGACGAACCTCGTTGGTCTCGACCACGTCGGCCACCGCCGCCACACCCGCGGCGTCGGCGAGCCCCTCCTGGACCCGGGAACGCACCCGCTCGGAGACGGTCCGGGGGATCTCCCCCGTCCCCCGGAACTCCTCGAACGGCTCGACGACCTGGTCCAGGTCGGCGACCAGACGGTCCACGAGGGCGCGTCGCTCTCCGACCGTCTCCCCCAGGAACCCGCGCAGTTCGTCGATGCCCTGACCGGTGAGGGTCGAGGTGGTGATCACCCGGGGGTGCACCCCCGACTCCGTCTCCAGGAGACGGCGCAGGTCCGTGAGCAGCTCCTCCAGCTCCTCGGGTTCGACCTTGTCCACCTGGTTGAGGACCGCGACGGTGACCGCGCCGTGCCCGGCCATCTTGGCCAGGTAACGGTGGTGGACGGCCGCGTCGGCGTACTTCTGCGGGTCCAACACCCACACGAGCAGGTCCACCGAACCGATCAGCCGATCGGCCTCGGCCGTGTGCACGCTGCGCACCGAGTCGTGGTCGGGCAGGTCGAGCAGGACCAGGCCGGTCAGCGCCGAGTCGCCCGTGTCCAGGACGCTGGTGCGCGAGTGTCGGTAGCGGGTGGGCACGCCCAACCAGCTCAGCAGGGCGTCGGCGCCCTCGTGTCCCCACACGCAGGCGTGCGCCTTGGATGTGGTGGGTCGGGTGACCCCGATCTGGGAGAGCTCCAGTCCGCACAACGCGTTGAACAGGGAGGACTTACCACTCCCGGTGCCACCGGCCAGGGCCACGACCGTGTGTTCGGCGGACAGGCGCAGACGCGCCCCCGCGTGGTCGAGGAGCTGTCCGGCCCGGCCCGTCGCCTCCTCGGGCAGGTCGTCGCCGCCCAGTTCGACGAGGGTGCTCAGGGCCTCCAGCCGCCCGATGAGCTCCGAGCGGGTGGTGGCCCCGGCCGTGCTGGGACGGTCGTGGTCGGTGAAGCGGTACTCCTCCTCGACCTCCTCGGTCCTCCCGGTCGCCTCCTCCTCGGTGGGGCGCTCGGGGACCGTGGTGTCGGGCCCGATGGCGCGGAAGGCGCCCGAGACCGCGGAGGGTCCGGGGACCCGGCGGGGCAGAGGCTCCGGTTCGTCCGGCTCCTTCACCGCCCCGGTCTCCTCCGGGACACGGTCCTCCGAGGCCGGCCCCCCGGTGTCCTCGCCCTCCTCGTTCTCGTCCCCGTCCTCGTCGGTCTGCGGGTCGGGGACCCAGGTGGCCTGGGAACGGGGGTCGCCCGCTCCGGGCGCGGGACGGGCGCCTCGACGATCGGGTTCCTGTTCGGCCACGGCCTCATCGGCCTCGGCCTCGGCCTCGGCGGGCTCGCGTTCCGGGTCGACCTCGGGCTCTGGCTCGGGCCGGATCGCCGGGAAGGCCCCCGTGTGACGGCCCGCGATACGCGCGTCGTCGGCGGCCTCGGTGAGGCTGCCGACCCAGCCCGCGAGGTTCTCGGGGTCGTCGTGGTCGCCCTCGACCGGGGCGCGCCGCGCCTCTCCGGTCAGGCGGGCGTGCCGCCCGGAACGACGCCTGCCCTCGCCTCTCATCTCCTCGGGCTCGGCCTTCGAGGCGGCGGGTTCACGACGCGCCTCCGTGCCGCTCTGGAGGGCTCCGTGCGCCGCGCCGGCTCCGGAGGGGTCCGGGTATCCGGTGATCCCGTCGTACGCGGGCTGGTCGTCGACGCCCCTGATCCGCTCCTCGGCGTGCTCGGGATGTTCGGGGACCGGCATGGTGTAGCCACGCCAGGGGCCGCTCTGTTGCTCACGCACGCGGGGAGCGGTGGGTTCGGGCGCGGGGTCGTCGACCCACGGCCCGGGACCCGCCGTACTCTCGCGTTCGGTGTCCTCACCGGTGGGGCGAGGTTCCCCGCCACCGGTGTCCCCCGCCTGCGCGGGGTTCCATTGAGTCGTCATCGTGCAATCTCAAGGTTGTACGTGGCCTGGTAGAGCTGGACGGCGCTGTCGTCGGACGGGATGTCCGCGCCGGACAGGGCGGTGTCGAAGGGGACCCGCTCGTACGCGAGCAGGCCGAGGACACGTCGACGCAGGTTCTCCCGCGCCGATCCGCCGATACTGCGCAGTGACTGCGCGCCGAACAAGCCCTTGAGCAGGCGTTGTGGGGAGGGGCCGGAGGACTCGGCCGCGTGGGCTCCGCCTCCGGAACGGGTCTGTTCGTAGCCGAGCAGGTCGATGATCATGACCAGGGCGACGACGTCGTGGTCGAAGGAGACGAAACGGGCCACCGAGCGTTTGGTGGCGCCGTCCGCGGCGGTCAGCTCGGCGATCTCGCGCTGCCACTCGCCGATCTCCTGGCGCATCTGGCGGGCGAGGTCCATCCCGCCGGGGTTGGCCAGGGCCTTCTCGACCAGGGCGTCGCCCCCGGGCACCTTGCGCCACCGCTGTTCGACCCGCTCGGCGGCGCGTTCCGCGGCGGAGACCACAAGGGCCTCCAGGGAGTCGCGCACGGCGTCCTCCAGGGCACCGACCCGACGACCGCGTTCGGCCTGTTCGGAACGGCCCTTGCGGGAGCGCTTGCCCCGAGGACGCATGCTCTTGGCGAGGTCGCCTCCGGCGGTGACCTCCTGCCAGCGGGCCAGCAGGGAGCCGCGCAGGAGCGACCCGTCGCCCAGGGAGGTGTCGATACGGTCCTGGGCGTCGGAGTAGGCGTCGTCGACGACGGCCCCCAGGGCGTGGCCCGTCTCGATCTGCCGTTCCACCTGGCGGGCCAGTTCGGGGACACGGGTGCGGAAGCTGTCGATGACACCGATGAAGGTGCGACGGGACACCCGGTCGCGCTGTTCGGCCTCGCCCGCCACGTCCGCGAGGTACTCGCGAATGTGGTCGGCGACGTTGGAGGTGAAGCGCTCTCCCCGGATCTGGTCGGTCTCGGGGATCGCGAACCTGGCGGCGTGGCCGAGACCGTTGGCCTCCAGCATCGCGCCGAAGTGGTCGAGGAGACGACGACGCCCCCTGCGCGGCACCCGGGAGAGCACCACGGCCATGGAGGTGTCCCGGTCCCGGGCCACCTGGAGGAACTCCCACACCCGGGCGTCGGCGTAACGGCCGCTGGTGGTGACGAACACCCACAGGTCGGCGGCGTCCAGGAACTTGGCCGCGAACTCGTGGTGGGCGGAGACGGCGGAGTCGACGTCGGGGGTGTCCAGCAGGGCCACGCCCGGAGGCATCGCCTCGGTCGCGGCCAGGACCAGCATGCCGTCCTTGCCGGGCATGGCCAGACCCTGCTGGCGCACACGGGGCAGGGAGGGGATGAAGGAGGCCTCGCTGAACCAGTCCACGTCGGCCGGGTTGCAGGCCAGCACGGGGCTGTTGGTGGTGGGGCGGCGCACGCCTGTGGTGGTCACCTGCTCACCGACCAGGCTGTTGACCAGCGTGGACTTGCCGGCACCGGTGGAACCGGCCACGGCGATGAGCAGAGGGATGTCGGGGCGTCGTACCCGGGGCAGGACGTAGTCGGAGAGCTGGGCCAGGACGTCCGCCTTCAGGGCCCGTCCCTCTTCGGCCCCGTCCAGACCGTCGGCGAACTCCAGGTCCAGGACCTGCTTGCGCAGAGTCTCCAGAACCTGTTCGAAACGGCTGTCCTCGCCGGTGGGGGCACGGTGTTTGGCCTGCCCGGAGGGTAGAGGGACGGTGGGTCCTCGACGTTCTCCGTCGAGGTCGTCGGCCGCGGGGCCGAGGCCCGGGCCGGTCTGGTCTGAGGTGGCGTCCGGTCCGGCTTCGAACCGGTCCGGGGCATCGGATTCCGAGGTGTCCGATGCTGCCGACGGCCGGGTCATGATCGGTATGCCCTCCTCATCGGTGCTGAGATCCCCTCGTCGGCGCGGCGAACGCGCGCCTGGATCGAAGGTGTCACGGAAGATCGCGCCCGGTCGCCAGTCGCTCCGGCTCGTACTGGGCACCCGTGTGCAGTATGTCAAGATCCCGAGCCGTTTTGACCACTTCTCCGATGATCACCACGGCGGGGGGCCGCACGCCGGCCGATCGGACCGTTGCGGCGATGTCCGCCAGCGTACCCGTCACCGTTCGCTGTCCCGGCAGGGTCGCCTCCTGGACCACCGCGACGGGGGTGTCCTCCGACCGACCGTGCGCGATCAGCGCCTCGGTGACGGCCTCGATCCGTTCCACCCCCATGAGGGCGACGACCGTACCGTGGGCCCGGGCCAGCCCGGCCCAGTCGACGGTGGAACGCGGGTCGTCGGGGGCCACGTGCGCGGAGACGATGTGGATGTCCTGGGCGACGCCCCTGTGGGTGGCGGGCACCCCGGCGGCGGCGGGGGCGGCCAGGGCGCTGGTCACCCCGGGCACCACGGTGACCGGGATCCCCGCAGCGGCGCAGGCGGCGGCCTCCTCTCCCCCTCGTCCGAAGAGGAAGGAGTCCCCGCCCTTGAGACGGACGACGAAGAGGCCCCGGCCCGCACGTTCGACGAGCACCTCGTTGATGGCCTCCTGCGGCATGGAACGGCCGTAGGGGATCTTGGCGGCGTCCACGATCTCCACATCGGAGGGCAGTCCGTCCAGGAGCGAGGTGGGCGCCAGACGGTCGACCACCACCACGTCGGCCTGGGCGAGCAACTGCCGCCCCCTGACGGTGATGAGGCCCGGGTCGCCGGGGCCGCCGCCGACCAGCGCGACCCCGCGCAGGCGCTCCCGGCCGCGGCGGGCGTCCAGGGTGCCGTCGGCGAGGCCCTCGGTGATGGCGTCGCGCAGGCCCGCCGCGCGCCGCGGGTCGCCCGAGGCCAGGACACCGACGGTGATGCCGTTGGCGGAGCCTCCCGCCGGTGTCCACGCGGAGGAGGTGTGCCGATCGTCGGCGCGCACGCACCAGACCCGGGCGCCTTCGGCCTCCTCGGACACCTCGGCGTTGATCTCCGGGTCGTCGGTGGCGGCGTGCACCAGCCAGAAGGCGGGAGCCTCGGGCCCCGAGACGTCCCCCGCCCGCCAGGCACGGCGGAGCCAGGTGATCCGCCCGGCGGCGGCCAGATCCTCCAGGGCCGGGGAGACCTCGGGGGATATGAGGGTGATCCGGGCCCCCGCCTCCAGGAGGACGGGGACACGGCGCTGGGCGACCCTGCCCCCGCCGACGACAAGCACGTCACGGTCCCGCATGCGCAGGCCCAGGAGATAGGTCACGGATCGCACCCCTCATGGTCGTCCGTGCCGGCCCCCGACGTCGGCGGCGGGGTGCGCGCGCGGGGCCCTGCCTCGGCGCGCCGCCGGCGATGTTCGGCGATTGGTTCAAATTACCTTGCCGAAACGGTGTCACGTGGAGGTCAAGGAGCGGGCACGGGAGAGGTGATTCACACCGTGCCCGTCCTCACGTCCGGGCGTCTCACGCGCCCGGTCCGGGCCGCCGGAGGCCGTTCCCGTCGGGGTCGGGTTCCGGCGGCCCTTCGGCCTCACGGGGCGGTGGAGACCCCGGCGGTGTCGAAGGTGGCGACGTCGCGCAGGGCGCGTGCGGCCGCCTGCAACAGCGGCAACGCCAGCAGGGCGCCCGAGCCCTCGCCCAGACGCATCTCCAGGTCGATCAGAGGACGCAACCCCAGGTGTTCGAGCACGGCGTCGTGCCCGGGCTCTGTGGAACGGTGCCCGGCGAAGCAGGCGGCCATGGACTCCGGGGAGATCGCCGCCGCAGCGGCCGCGGCGGAGCCGGCGATCACCCCGTCCAGCAACACCGGGACGCGCAGGGCGGCGCCGCCCAGGATGAAGCCGGTCAGGGCCGCGTGCTCCAGACCACCGAGGGAGGCCAGGACGCCGATCGGGTCGTCGAGGTCCGGCGGGTCGACCGTCAACGCCTGGCGGACCACCTCGACCTTGCGTCCGTAGGTGGCGTCGTCCACCCCCGTTCCGCGACCGGTGACCAGAGCCGGGTCGGCCCCGGTGAAGGCACAGATCAGCGCGGCGGACGGGGTGGTGTTGGCGATGCCCATGTCACCGGTGAGCAGGCAGCGCGCGCCCGACGAGACCAGGTCGCGGGCGACCTCGATACCGGTCTCCAGAGCGTGGAGCGCCTGTTCCCGGGACATGGCCGGTCCGCGGGCGAGGTCGGCGGTGCCCCGCGCCACCTTGCGGGACAGCAGGCCCGGTCGAGGGGCGAGGTCCTCGATGACGCCGACGTCCACCACGGTCACCTCGGCCCCCACCTGGGCGGCGAAGGCGTTGACCACGGCTCCCCCGTCGAGGAAGTTACGGACCATCTGCGCGGTGACCTCCTGCGGCCAAGGCGTCACACCTTGGGCGTGCACGCCGTGGTCACCGGCGAAGACGGCGACGGCCGCGGGTTCGGGGATCGGCGGAGGGGACTGTCCGGCCAGCCCGGCGAGCCGGATCGACACCTCCTCCAGGACCCCCAGGGAGCCCGGGGGCTTGGTCATACGGGCCTGCCGGTCGCGGGCCTCCTCCACGGCGCGGTGGTCGAGCGCTCCGATGGCGGTGATGGTCTCCTCCAGGAGGGTCGTGGGCTCCTGACCGGGCAGACCTCGACGACCGTAACGGTCACGGTGCACCACCCACGCCAAGGGGCGTCCCCGGGTCCGTCCGTCGTCCTCGGTGTCGGTCGTCGGTGATTCCTCAACGTAGCCGACGCAGAGGTAGGCGACGACCTCCAGGTGGGAGGGGAGGTCGAGGGCGTCGGCGACCTCTCGTTCGTCGACGAGCGAGACCCAACCGACGCCGAGCCCCTCGGTGCGGGCCGCCAGCCACAGGTTCTCGACCGCGAGCGCAGCGGAGTAGGAGGCGGGTTTGGAGTGCCGCCCCGGTGTACGACCGCCCCGGGTGGGGTCGACCGTCACCGCGATGTTGGTCGGACTCTGGGCGATGGCCTCGACCTTGAGGCCGGAGAGGGCGTGGGCCCGGGTGTCGGGGTGGGCGTCGTCGTAGGTGGCGCGCTCGCGCTCGGCGAGGTCGCGCACCCGGGCGCGCAGCTCCGGGTCGTCGATGACCAGGAAGTCCCAGGGCTGGGTGTGGCCGACCCCGGGCGCCTGGTGGGCGGCCTCCAGGACACGGGTGAGCACGTCGGCCGGGACGGGGTCGGGGCGAAAGCCCGCGTGGACGTCACGGCGTTCGCGTATGGCGCGGTAGACGGCGGCGCGTTCGGTCTCGTCGAAGTCCCTTTCGGAGGCGCGCGGAACGTCGTCGGAGGGGCTCCGGGGCGTCTCGGGGCTCGGTCGGGGGCGGTCCGCTTCGACGGCCTCGTCACTTCGGGGGCTCCCCTGGTGCGGCGGTTCCGGAAGAGGGTCGAGCGTCTCGTGCGCGCGCTCGACACCGTCCCGGACCGTCGGCCGGACCGACATCGGCGGTTCGTCCACCTGACCGTGGTCCGTGCTCGCCCCCGTGTCCCACTGCGGGCGGGGAGGTGTGGAACGGGGAGGCTGGGCGCCGCCCCGGAAGGGGATGACGTTGGGCCGCAGCTCCTCGGCCCGCTCCTCGGCGGCCGGAACGCGGCGCCCCTCCATCGACGGACGCGATGCCGGTTCGGTCCGGGGGGTCGTCGTGCCCGACGGGTGGCCGGCCGTTTCACCGTGGTCGTGTTCCGGGTGCCTGGAGACGTGCTGTTCCGGGCGGCTCTCCTCGTACATCGTGTGCCGTTCGGGGCGGACGGGGTTCATGGGCGCCCCCTGGGGTTCCTGGAGGACCCGATGGGAGGGGTCTCCCATCGCGTCCCGTCCCCGGGGCCCCTGACCGGTTCCAGGGAGACCCTCGAACAGGCCGCCCAGAGCCGGGCCGAGGCCGGGGGCGGTGCGTCCGCCCATCCATTTCGGCCCCTCGTACTCCCGGTGACGCGCGTCCTCGCGGTCGTGGTCGGTCATATCGCTCCCCGCAGCAGAAGTCCGTGGGCTGCCCGGTCTCATCCGGTCCGGTAGGGGTTCGGACCGACGTCGTCCCCGGTGTCCGCACCGTTCGCACAGGTCCCCCGACCCTGGGCAGCCTGCCCCCGCAGAGCGCAGGGGCCTCAGGTCATCACCAACTCTGCCAGAGACCACCCCCGTACGTGGTGGCCTTCGGGGTTCCGCATACCCCCTGGTACCGAGGACCGATAAGGCCGGAGGGGGCACGACCCGACCGTGATATCGGCGGCCCGCGCCCCTCTTCGAACACCTCTCAGTCAGCGGTCTCCCGTTCTTCGAGGCTTTTCGGTCGGGCCGAACACGCGTCGCGGTGGGTCCGACACCCGGGGTTATCGTGTCGCAAGTCACATGCCTGTGGCAGGCTGTTCCGGTGCCGAGCCGCGTCTATCCACAGCACGCGCTTCACGCCCCTCCCATGGGGCACTCTCATCCCCTAGAACAGATCGGACACGCATGCGCAGGCGTACCTTCCTGACCAGCGCCACGGCGGTGGCGGGCCTGAGTTCCCTCGCCCCCTCGCTGTTCACCTCGGCGGCCTCGGCGGAGACCACCGACGGGCTGAAGGCACCCCGGGTGCTCGCGGAGCGGGCCACCGCCACAGGAGAACTCGTCCGCCCCGAACGGCGCTTCGACCTCATCGCCGTCGCACGGCCTCCCGAGGTCGTCTCCTCCGAGACCGCCGTACGCTTCGAAGGCCCCGACGGCCTCGGCCCTTGGCGGGAACTGGACTTCCACACCGAGGGCCCCGACCACCACGAGCCGGTCGCCACCGCGATGGCGCTCGCCCCCGAGGGCGCCACCGGCTACCAGGTCCGCGGTGCGGACGGCGCCGAGCTCACCGCCCTGAACACCCGTGACGGTGAGGAACTGAACCTCGGCGGCCCCGAGCGGGTCGCCCTGTCGGCAGAGGGCGAGGGGATCCGGTCCTTCTCCGGCCCCACCGTCCTGCGCATGCGCAGCCGCGCGGGCTGGGGCGCCGACGAGTCCCTGCGCTTCGATGAGGACGGCACCGACCTGTGGCCGGCCGTCTTCCACCGGACCCAGGCCCTGACCGTGCACCACACCGCGTGGGAGACCACGGACGACCACGCGGCCGACATGCGGGCCGTGTACCGATACCACGCGGCCGACCTGGGCTGGGGCGACATCGGCTACCACCTGCTCATCGACCCCGAGGGCACGATCTACGAAGGACGGCACTCGGGCGAGGACGGCGTGCCCGTCTTCTCCGGTCCGCCCCTGCCCGGTCTGGCCCGTTCGGTGACCGCGGGTCACGCGGTCGGGTTCAACCACGGGAACGTCGGTGTGTGCCTGCTCGGCGACTTCACCGACGGCCTGCCCACTCAGGCCGCTCAGGACTCGCTGGTCTCTCTGCTCCGCCTGCTGTGCGCGCTGACCGGGATCGATCCGGGCCGGGACATCGAGTACGTGAACCCGGACACCGGGGTGGTGACCCCGCAGGAGGCGGTCGCCCGCCACCGGGACTGGCTGGACACCGCCTGCCCCGGCGACGCCTTCTCCGAGGTCTTCGACACCCTGATCCGGGAGCGGGTGGCCCGAGGCCTGCTCTGATCCCCTACGCGTTCGGCCCGGCGCCCTCCGTCGGGCCGAACGCGCCCTCGACGGGCGGCCCGATCGGCCGCCCCGCCCTTGCGCGTCTCCCGGAACGAACACATAGGGTGATCGGACCCCGCGCCGTCCATAACCCGTTTACCTGGAGAAAGAGGGACGAGAGCCACCATGACCAGCGCCCGGAGCACGCCGATCATGCCCGCGGTCATCCTCGAGACCGAACGGCTGCGACTGCGATCCGCGCTCGAAAGCGACATCGATGACGTGTACGCCTCCTGCACCGACCCCGGGCTCCAGCGATGGATCCCGATCCCCGCTCCGGGAGAGCCCTACACCCGCGAGTCGGCCGAACACTTCTGCCTGACTCTGGCCCCGTCCATCCGCACCTCCGGGGACGGCCAGCACTGGGCGATCCTGGAGCGCGAGAGCGGGCGTTTCATCGGTTCGATGTCCCTCCTGCGCACGGAGTGGCCCGCGATGGTCACCGAGATCGGCTACTGGATCTCCCCCTGGGGCCGTGGAAGGGGCTATGCCACCGAGGCGACCGTGGCCGTCTCCCGCTGGGCCCTCGGCCAGGGGTTCCAACGGATCGAGATCAAGGCCGCCACCGGCAACACCGCCTCCCGCCGGGTGGCCGAGGCCGCCGGTTTCGTCGCCGAGGGCGTCGAACGCAACGCGATGCCCCTGCACGAGGGACGCGCCGACCTGGCCGTGTACAGCCTCGTCCCCTCCGACGTACGGTCCGAGGCCGACTGAGGCACCCCGGCACGAGCGTCCGGGTCAGCCCCAGACCCGGGCCAGGGTCCACTCCCGCGTGATGGTGTCGTGCCGCAGTTCGTACACCCCCTGGGAGTAGGCGGACCCCGCCTCCACCCTCCAGTGCCGACATTCGGGCGCCCAGGAGCCTTCGCCCGGCTTCCGTAGCGAACTCAGGGTCACCCAGTGGTCGAGGATCCTGCGGATCCCGTAGACCCTTCCGTTCCAGACGAACCTGGCCGGACGCCCCTCGTCCTCCACGACGGTGACGTCCGCCCCGTAGTACCGCCCCACGACGACTCCCCCCGGCATCGACCGACCTCCAACGACGTCCGATGGTGCTGAGTCGAGGGCACACCACCAGGTGCCCACCCGTGGGGAAGTACGGCCGGGCATTCGAACAAGCATTCGAATACTAGCGAAGGAGGCTCCGGTCCGGAACCGTTTCCGCTCAGGAGACGTCCCCACCTGTGACACCATCGCCGGAACCCGGCGTTCCCGCCTTCGAAGGTGTACGAGAGTCATGGGCGGCGCCGATCCCACCACCGGGTCGAACCCCCCGCCCGAAACGCGCCCGGGCGGGGCGTCGATACGCTGTCAGGCGCGAACCACACGATCTACGAGGGACCCCCTACTGTGACGTCCAAGGGCCACGAAAGCGGCAAACCCCTGCGCGCGGGGGACCCGCGTGAACTCGACGGTTACCGCGTCGTCAGCCGACTCGGGCGCGGCGGCATGGGAACCGTCTACCTCGCCGAGGATCCCGCCGGCCACCCCGTCGCCGTGAAACTGATCCACCCCGATCTGGCCGACGACGAATCCTTCCGCAGGCGCTTCGCCCGCGAGGTGGACGCCGCCCGACGCGTGGCCCGTTTCTCCACCGCCGGCGTCATCGACGCCCGCCTGGAGGGCGAGCCCCTGTTCATCGTGTCGGAGTACGTTCCCGGTCCCAACCTCGACGAGGCCGTACGGCACGGGGAGCCCATGCGCGGCGGCACCCTGGACGGCCTGGCCATGGGCGTGGCCGCGGCGCTCACCGCCATCCACGGTTCCGGGGTGATCCACCGCGACCTGAAACCGGCCAACGTCCTGCTCTCCCCGGTCGGACCGAAGGTCATCGACTTCGGGATCGCCCGCGCCCTGGACGATTCCAGTGGCGGCATCACCCGCTCCAGCCAGCTCATGGGCACCCCCTCCTACATGGCGCCGGAGCTGATCCTCGGCGAGCAGGCGACCCCCGCCGCCGACATCTTCGCCTGGGGCTGCCTGGTCGCCTTCGCCGGTACCGGACGCGCCCCCTTCGACGCCGCCACCGTGCCCGCCGTACTGCACAACATCTCCTCCGCGGAACCGAGGTTGGACGGCCTGGACCCGAGCCTGCTCGACCTGGTCGGCTCCACCCTCGACAAGAACCCCGACAACCGCCCCACCTCCCAGCAGCTCCTGGCCCGGCTCACCGGGCAGGAGTCCCCGGAGGAGTCGGTGGTGCGACGCACGATCAGCACCTCCTGGGCCCCGCCGAGTTCGGCCCCGGTCGCGGGCACCCCGCCCCAGGAGACGGTCGAGGAGCTCCCCCGGGAAGAGGCGGCACCGCCACCGACCGCGGTCGCTCCCACGCTTCCCGCGCCCGACCAGGGGCGGGTCCCCACGGGAGGGTCCACCCCTCCCGGCGGGCAGAACGCCGCTCCTCAGCCCCACATACCGGGTCCGTACGCCCAGCGACCGCCCTCCGGCCCCCAGGAGGCACCGGCCCATCCGCCGCAGGCCGGCCACCCCTACGGAGCCCGACCGCAGGGCCCGGGCTCGGGTCAGGGTCAGGGCCCCTACGCGGGGGTCCCACAGGGGCCCGGCCACGGCGGATGGCACAACGGCGGCCACCCCGTGCCGACCCATCAGGGTGGGCACCCCGGCCCCTCCCCCGCCCACGGTCAGCCCGCCTTCGGCGCCCACAGCGGACCCGGCGGTCCCGGGGGGCCCGGCACGCCCGGTGGTCCGGGTTCCGCCCCTGAGAACGGCGGGTCCGGTGGGCGACGCCGCCTCATGCTCATCGGCGGCGGCGCGACCGCGCTGGTCCTGGTGGCGGTGATCGGCGGCGCCGTCCTGTTCTCCGGTTCCTCCGCGCCTCCGGAGAACACCACCAGCCTCTACTCGCACGACTTCGCCACCGACCCCGGCTGGTCCTCCTACGAGTTTGACCCTCAGGACCCGGACACCGGCCAGGTCTCCTACTGGGGCGCCCAGAACGCCATGATGCTCTGGCTCGATCCCGAGTCCGGCCCCTCCCGGGGCTCGGTCGTCCCCTACGAGCGCGAGACGCCCGACGGGATCCTCGTCCGGACCACGATGATCGCGCTGGAGGGGCCCGGGGAGTCCACGTCGGGGGTGCGCTGCTGGGACCAGGAGGACGACGAGCGCACCACGTACGAGGCTCTGCTGCGCTTCGACGGCGCCGAGGCGCAGATCCGCCGGGTGACGGAGGAGAGCGGTGACAACGCGCTCGCCTCCACCACCGACCTCGGCGGTTTCCGCACCTACGATCTCTTCGATGAGGAGAGCGACGTCGAGGGGCTGCCCTACCGGGCCGACCTCGGTGACCTGGTCACCAACGAGATCGCCCTCTCCTGCGAGTACGTGGTCGAGGACGATCAGGACCCCTACATGGACCTGCGCATGTGGGTCAACGACGAGCTGGTCCTTCAGACCAAGGACGACCAGCCGCTCCCGGACGACTCCTCTCTCGACGACGAGGAACGCCGTCGGGTCGGGATCGTGTTGCGTCCCGGTGCCGCCAATGACCCGATCGGCGCCGCCTACACCGACTACTCTCTCTACCGGATCGACCCCGAGGACTGACCCCATCCCAGGAGGAACGACATGCGCGCCATCGTGATCGAGGAGTTCGGTGGACCCGAGGTCCTGCGCCCGGCCGAGTTGGACGACCCCGCCCCCGGTCCCGGTCAGGTCCTGGTGGACGTATCGGCCAGAGGCGTCAACTTCATCGACGTCTACCAGCGCGCCGGCGCCTACCAGGTGCCGCTGCCCTACGTCCCCGGTATGGAGGCCGTCGGCACGGTCGCGGCCCTGGGCGAGGGGGTCGACTCCTTGGCAACGGGCGACCGTGTCGGCTGGGCCATGGCTCCGGGCGGCTACGCCGACCGGGCCGTGATCGACGCCTCCCGGCTCGTACCGGTGCCCGACGACGTCACCGACGAGCAGGCGGCCGCCGTACTGCTCCAGGGGATGACCGCCCACTACCTCACCCACTCGGTGCACCCCGTGGCCGAGGGCGAGACCGTCCTGGTGCACGCCGCCGCCGGCGGCACCGGTCTGCTCATCGTCCAACTGGCCAAGGCCCGAGGCGCCCGGGTGATCGGCACGGTCTCCACCGACGCCAAGGAGGCCGTCGCCCGTGAGGCGGGCGCCGACGAGATCGTCCGCTACACCGAGACCCCGGTGGCCGAGGCCGTCCGCGACCTCACCAAGGGGGAGGGCGTGGCCGCCGTCTACGACGGGGTCGGCCGGGACACCTTCGACGCGAGTCTGGCGTCGCTGCGACCGCGCGGTGTGCTGGCCCTGTTCGGCCAGTCCAGCGGAGCGGTCGAACCGGTGGACCCCAAGCGGCTCAACGGCGCCGGTTCGGTCTATCTCACCCGACCCTCGCTCGCGCACTTCGTCGCCGACCGCGACGAACTGCTGGGGCGCGCCCGCGACCTGTTCACCCTGATCGGCGAGGGGCGGCTGAACCTGCGAATCGGGGGCCGCTACCCGCTGGAGGAGGCGGGCCGGGCCCACGAGGACCTGACCTCGCGCGGCACCACCGGCAAGCTGCTGCTGATCTGACCCTCGACGAACCGGAGGCGCCCTCGTCGAGGGCGCCTCCGGGCGTTCGTGGAACCGATCTCCTCACTCGCCGTCGCGCGGTTCCGGAGTGCCGAGCCCCGCGCCGGCCCTGCGCACGTCGTCTCGGGCGTCGGCGACCGCCCGCTCCGCGGCCTCGGCCGCCTGGGCCGCGGCCCGGGCCGAGGAGGAACCGGCCGGATCGGGTCCGGTGATCTGCGCCGGACCGCTGTCGGCCCCCTCGTCGGCCGCCTTCTCCGTCGAGGGCGTGGACGCCGCCGCCTCGCCGGCGAAGGCCTGACTGACGTTCTTGACCGCCTCGGTGAGCTCGCCCGGGATCACCCAGAAGGTGTTGTTGCCCTCGCCCTCGGCCAGGCTCGGCAGGGTCTCCAGGTACTTGTAGGCGAGCAGCTTGGCGTCGGCGTTGTTGGCGTGCACCGCCTGGAAGACCCGCTCGATCGCCTGGGCCTCACCGTCGGCCCGCAGGATCGCCGCCTGCTGGTCTCCCTGCGCCTCCAGGATCGCCTGCTGACGGGCGCCCTCCGCCTTGAGGATGCGGGACTGACGCTCACCCTCGGCGTGCAGGATCGCCGCGCGCTTGTCGCGGTCGGCCCGCATCTGCTTCTCCATCGCCTCCTTGATGGTGGGAGGCGGGTCGATCGCCTTGATCTCGACCCGGTTGATCCGGATCCCCCACTTGCCGGTGGTCTCGTCCAGGACCCCGCGCAGTCGGGTGTTGATCTCCTCACGGGAGGTCAGGGTGCGCTCCAGGTCCATGGAACCGATGACGTTGCGCAGCGTGGTGACGGTGAGCTGGTCTATGGCCTGGATGTAGTTGGCGACCTCGTAGGCGGCCGCCTTGGGCTGGGTCACCTGGTAGTAGAGGACGGTGTCTATGTTCACCACGAGGTTGTCCTCGGTGATCACCGGCTGCGGCCGCGAACTGAACACCTGTTCACGCAGGTCGAACTTGGTGTTGACGCGGTCGACCCCCGGGATGATGAAGTTCAGTCCGGGGTCGAGCGTCCTGATGTAGCGGCCGAAGCGCTCGATGTTGTAGGCGCGCGCCTGCGGCACGATACGGATCGCCGACAGCGCGGCGGCGACCAGGATGACCGCGATGATGATGAGCGGTATGGCTGATTCCATCTTCTGCACCTGTCCTTCGGTCGTGTCCTCGTCGATCGTCGCCCGCTCGTCACGGACCGGCTCCGCCGGTGCCGCGAGAGCGTCGACGAGAACACTCCCTCGTTCGGGGGATGCGGCCGCCGTCCGTGGCCGGTCGTCGGGCCCCGTCCCCGATGTGGACGGAAGCGGTCCCGCCGGCCGACCCGCCGCGGTGTCGGCCGGTCAGTCCTGCTCGGGTCTGTTCTGTTCCGGCGGTTCGGGCCGTTCCGGCAGGGCCTCGCGCGGATAGACCACGGCCGTCGCGCCATCGATCTCCATGACATCGACACGCGCCCCGACCGGGACCACCAGGTCCTCGTCCAGGCAGCGCGCCGACCACTCCTCACCGTTCAACTTGACGAGCCCGCGATCGGCGTCGACCTCCTCCAGGACCACCGCCGACCTGCCCACCAGGGCGGCGGTTCCGGAACGGACGTCGGGGCCCCGGTTCATCTGCCGGTCCATGAGCGGCTTGACCAGGACGAGCCCCGCGGCGGCGGCCGCGGCGAACCCGATGATCTGCACGACCACGGGAAGCCCCAGCGCGCCCAGCAATCCGGCCACCAGAGCGGCGGCGGCCAGGAGACCCAGGACGAAGGTCAGCGTGAAGAACTCGGCGACGCCGAGAGCGGTCGCGAGAATGATCCAGATCAGCCAGACCGGCATGTTCCTGTGGCCCTCCCCGCCATGGTTCCGGGTAGTCCTTAAGCTACCCACACAAACCCTCCGCACCACAAGATCCCCTGAACGGATACACGATCGCGGCCCGCGGCTCCCCCGAGGATCGAGGTGTGCCGCGGGCCGCGTCCGTTCCGAGCGGCTAGCGTCCGCCGGAGAACTCGTAGACGAGCTGATAGGTGGGTCGGTTCTGCCAGTGGATCGGCCACATGTCGATCCCGCCCACGGACTGGTGGATCACCGTGTCCGCGCAGAGCTGGTCGCCGGCCGAGCAGTTCCCGTCACCCGGGTAGACCTCGCCCGCGGGGACCGCCGCCGCCTGGGCGAGGCTGTCCAGCAGCACCGTCCGGCAGTCGCCGAGGTCGCCCTCGCCGCAGTAGGCCCGGTCGCCGAGCGTGCCGTCGACCTCTCGATCCAGGACCGTGCGCAGGTCCTTGTCCACGTAGGACCACCATCCGTACTGGAAGGCCGAGCCCACGTGCCCGTTGCGCGCCGGGGACTCGTCGACCGAGGCGGCCCGGGTGATCTGGGTGAACAGATCCTCGCCCAGGCCCGGCTCGAACTGGGCCCGCACCAGGATCGGCCACCAGGCGTCCAGGACCCGGATGGCGTCGGCGTGGTCGTAGTAGCCGGCGTCGCGGTGCGGTTCGCGCCGCAGGGCTCCGCCGTCGACCCAGGCCCGCAGGGAGTCCACGGTGGCGGCCAGCTCCGGGTCGTCGACCTCCTCGGAGTCGATGACCTCCAGCAGGAGCGGGAGCACCTGCTCGGCGCGCAGGTCGGCGACCCCGGCCTCCATCATCGTCGCGGTCAGGGAGGCGGTGGTGAACCGATGCCCCTCCCCGATCAGACCGGACACCCGGGCGTCCAGCAGGTCGTTGCGGTGCACCGAACCGGTCGACCAGCCCGAGGTGTACCCCTGCGCCGGCTTGTTGTTCCAGTTGACGATGTAGTCCGGGTTGATCTGCTGCGGGTGGTCCTCCTTGGGGTGGTAGTCGGCCTCGTTGGTGGCCGGGTCCCAGCCCGACCAGCCGGCGGACGAGGAGGCGTCGATCGGCAGGTTGGGGTTGGTGCCCTCGAGCCGCATCGGGTTGGAGCCCGAGTTGATGAAGGCGATGTCCTCGTCGTCGACATAGTGCCAGTTGAAGGCGTAGCCGATGTCCCCGGCGGCCTCGGTGAAGCTCTCCGCCGAGGTGATCTCGTCGGGGTCGTTGAACCTCTGGAAGCCGAGGATCGAGTCGACCTCGCGCATGTAGGTCGATCGCAGCTCGGTGAAGGCGACCGGAGCACCGTCGACGGTGGCGAAGGAGCGCACCAGGCCGTGGTCCGAACGCAACGAGGTGAGCGTGTAGCCGCCCTCGGGGGTCTGGTCGGCGATGGTCGGGGTCCAGTCGTTGCTGACGCTCAGCGACTCGAAGTCCACGCAGTCACCGGAGGCGTTCACGTAGGAGCGCGATGAGGTCGTGGGCGCCGAACCGTCGGTCTCGCACAGTTCGACCGCGAAGGTGTCGGTGATGTCCTGGCCCGCCGAGGTGGCGCTCCAGGCGTAGTCGACCCCGCGTCCCATCTGGACGTAGAAGCTGACACCGGCGAAAGAGGCGCCGCGCGCGCTGATCCCGGGCCCCTGGAGCTCCTGGAGCATGAGCAGCTGCGGAGAGAAGTACCCGGTCTGGGGACCCATCACGGCGACGGGGTTGCCGCTCTCGGTGTGCTCACCGGAGACGAGCAGGGCGTTGGACATGCCCCTCGGGTCGAGGAAGCCCTCGGGGAGCACGCCGTCGTCGAAGATGCCCTCGACGGCGGACAGGTCGCCCTCCTCGGCCATCTCCTCCAGCTCGGCCCGCTGCTCCTCGGTGAGGTCGTCCACGGTGGGGGCGTCGGCCCCTGGGACCTCCTCGTCGGAGACCGACTCCGCCGCGGCGACGGAGGCGTCGGAGGCCGCCGAACCGTACTCGTCGTGGACGATGTCGTAGGGCTCCACCGATCCGGCGTCGGGGATCACCTCGCCGACCGGGTCGTCGGGGGTCTGGCTGTAGGGGAACTCACCGTCGACGCTGACCGAGGCCTCGGGGTCGTTCTCCATCCGCCAGGCCCGCCAGAGCTCCAGCCCCTCCTCGGCGCCGTAGCGGTCCTGGAAGTTGGCGAGGACGATCGCGGACTGGACCTCGCCGCCGCCCCCGCCGCCGAAGATCCCGCCGACCATGGCGGCGATGCCGACGACGTCGGTGGGGGTGAAGGGCTCGATCTCGCCCGCGTTGGTGATGGCGTTCTTGTGCCCGGTCAGGACGTACTCGCCGGGGAAGTAGCGGCCCTTGTCGGACTCGGCGATGTAGGCGTTGACGCCTTCGAGGTAGGAGTCGACGTCGGCGAGGGCCTGAGCGCCCCGTTCTCCGCTGTCGGCGACCCGATCGATCTGGGCCTGCTTGTCCTCCTCGGTGTAGGGCGCCGTGGCCCACAGGTCCTGTTCCAGACCGCGGTTGCCCTCGGCGCCTCCGGCGAAGGAGGTGAGTTCGCCCCGGCCGACGCGACGCAGGACGTCCATGAGGAAGAGGCGGTCCTCGCCGGCGGCGTATCCGGCGCCGAACATGGTGCCCTCACGGGTCGTTCCCTCGATGTGCGGGATGCCGTGGCGGGCGTCGCGGGTGATGGTGACGTCCTCGCGCGGCCGGTACTCCCGGTCCACTCCGGCGTCGCCGACCCCGAAGGTGGCGTCCTGGAAGAACTCGTCCAGACGCTCTTCGGTGAGGTTGTCGTACTGGTGCACCAGCTCGTCGTACATGTCGAGCTGACTGGAGGAGTAGGCCGGACGGGTGCCGAAGACCTGGTGGCCGAGGATCTCGACCAGGGTGGCGCTGCCGTTCTGGCCCGGCGGGAGGATGTCCAGGCACCCGGCGGGCGCGCAGTAGTCCTCGTAGGCGACCGGTTCGGCCAGGGCGGGCGCGACCGGCACCGCGGAGACGGTGGAGGCGACGACCGCCATGGCGGCCCCCACCGCGCCGGCACGGAACCGGCGCCTTCGGGCAGGGGGGCTGAGGGGCGGAGGGGAGGGAGGCATGTGTAGCTGTCACCACCTGGGGGTGCGGGCGATGGATCAGCCGCATGTTACGTAGGGGCGCGCAAATCGCGAAAGTCTTTCACGTTTTCGGGAGCGTCCTGGACAGAACGACCCGAACCCTCATGTTTGAACGTGACGGGTGACACACCAGGGCCGATACTCCGAACGCACCGCACACGATCCCTCACACCCATCCCCTCGAATGGCCACAACCGGCCACAACCTCCCCCGGCCGCGGAACGACGGGCCGGGGCGGGAAGGGCGCGATCAGACCCCGTTCGCGGCCTTGGCACGCGCCGACCAGGCGATGACCGGCAGGACCGCCAACGCGAGCACACCCCCGCTCAGGGACAGCAGGGCATAGCTCCCGGCCGCCACCACCATCCCCGAGGCCAGACCTCCACCGGCGCCCGCGATCGCGATCGCCACGTCCACGGTGCCCTGGACCTTCGCCCGGGTGGCGGTCGGGGCCGCGTCGGTGATGATCGCCGTCCCCGAGACCAGACCGAAGCTCCACCCCAGCCCCAGCAGGGCCAGCGCCAAAGCCAACAGCGGCACCGACGCGGGCGGGGCCAGGGCCGCCACGATCCCCGCCGCCACCAGGGTGACCCCCGAGGCCGCCGCCACGGGCAGCCTTCCCACCCGGTCGACCAGCAGACCGGAGATCGGTGAGGGCAGGTACATCGCCGCGACGTGGACGGCGATCACCAGGCCGGCCGCGCCCACCGAATGCCCGTGACCGATCATGTGGATCGGGGTCATCGTCATGATCGCGACCATGACGAGCTGGGACAGGACCATGACGGTCGCCCCCAGGAGCAGCATCCGCCGGTCGCCGTCCGACCCGGCGTCGTCCTTCACCGCGACGCCCTCGACACCCGTCTCCCGGGCCAGGGCCGTGAGCAGCGGGTCGGGCCGCAGCAGGAGCCACAGCACCAGACCGGCCGAGGCGTAGGCCGCGGCGGCCAGCAGAAAGGGGCCGGACAGCTCCGGGATCCCGATCGACCGTGCCAGAGCCCCCAGTTGTTCGACCAGGTTGGGGCCCACGACCGCGCCCAGGGTGGTCGCCACCATCACCGTGCTCAGGGCCCGCCCTCGGCTGCCCGGCGTGGCCAGGTCGGCGCCGGCGTAACGGGCCTGGAGGTTGGTGGCGGTCCCCGCCCCGTATACGAACAAGGACACGAACAGCAGCGCCACACTGTCCGCCATCGCCGCGGCGACCACGCCCAGAGCACCGACCGCGCCCACCGCGTACCCGGCCGCCAGACCGGTACGCCGCCCCAGACGCTGCGAGGTCCGACCGATCAGGGCGGCGGCCACCGCCGAACCCACCGTGAACAGGGCACTGGGCAGACCGGCCCAACCCGCGCCGCCGAGCATCTCCTGGGCGAGCAGGGCCCCCACGGTGATGCCCGCCGCCAGGCCGGCGCCGCTGAGCACCTGCGCGACGACCAACACGGTCAGGACACGTCTCTGGTCGGGATGGGGAGAGGACTCGATGGAGGTCATGTCGGGGCCTTGTCTCGATGGGGTCGGCGAAGGGGGGTGGCGGGCGACGGCGAATCCGACGTCCGAGCGCCGCTTCGGTCCTTCGAACATCGGAACGGCGTCACGTCCGTGGAAACGCGGCGGACGCACGGCGTCGTAGGAGAGTAGACGACTCACCTCCGGCCGGCGACGGCCCCCCGACGTCGAAGGCGGCCACCCGGCGCGCGCCCCTTACCGAACCCCGCGCCGACCACCGCCACCGCGAGCGCGCCCACGTTCACCGCCCGCGCCAACCGCACCGCCCGCCGGATGTCGGCGACCCCCACCTCGGGCCCCTCCCCCATCCGCGGCCGGTGCTCCACCCGATCCCCGTAGGTGTTGGTCCCGCCCAGCGTCCGCCCCAGCGCGCCCGCGAACGCGGCCTCGCACTGTCCGGCGTTCGGACTCGGATGGGCACGACGGTCGCGCCGCCATACCTTCCAGGCCTTCCCCATGTCCCCGCCCACCAGCGGCGACGCGGCCACCGCGAGCAGGGCCGTCAACCGGGCGGGCGCCCATCCGGCCACGTCGTCCGACCGGGCCGAGGCCTTACCGAACCGCTCGTAACGCTCGTTCCGGTGACCGACCATCGCGTCCAACGTGTTGACCGCCCGGAAACCCACCAACCCCGGCGTTCCGCACAACGCGCCCCACACCAGCGGACCGACGACGGCGTCGGAGGTGTTCTCGGCGACCGACTCCACCACCGCCCGCGCCACCCCGTCCTCGTCCAGGAAGCTCGGATCACGCCCGCACAGGCCCCGCACGAGCGTCCGCGCCCGTTCCAGATCCCCTCGTTCCAAGGCGTCGGCCACCCGTTCGGCCTCACGTCCGAGCATGCTTCCGCCCAGGACCGCCCAGGTCGCCGCGGCGGTGGCCACCGGCCCCCGCAACCCACGACCCGCCACGACCGCCGGCACCACGGCGGCGGCCGTGAACACCGCCCCCGCCGCCACCGAGTCGCGGTAGAGCCACCGTTCCAACCTCCCGGCCGCCGCGCCGAAGAGCGCCACCGGATGCCCCTCACGCGGATCCGGCACCAACCCGTCCAGCACGAACCCCGAGATCAATCCCCGTCTCATGCCCTCAGTCAACAGCACCGACCCGGGTCACCGGACCACGGCCGAATCGGTTTGGCGCACCGCTCGTTCGTCCATACCCCTAGAGCCCCATACAGTCGGCAAGAGAGGCGAACACATGCTGGTCGAGCTCGCGTCAACGGAGATCTCCGCAGGTCAGTGGTGGGTCTTCTGATCGACCGGGCCGCCTCTCGGTGAGGGGCGGCCCCTCGCAGTTCGCGAAACACCGGCCGCGCAGCACCGCAACCGGGGTTAATCACCGGTAACGTGGGGCGGGAAGCCCATAGAGACCGATTTGGTGGAACGCGCGTGCTAAAGAGACGCAACTACGAATCCCCGTAGTCGATGAGGCTTTGCCCGGCTGTGGGCGACATCTGCCGAATACCCTAGAATGTCTGCTCGGGACAGCGGAGGCACCACCGCGCGGGCCCTCCCGCCAGAGGATCGCCCCTCTCGCCCCACCCCCGGTCACAACCCGGTCACGTCCGGCGAAGTCGGGCCACAATTGAATGCTGGCACCCGTAGCTCAGTGGATAGAGCACCGGACTTCTAATCCGACGGTCGCAGGTTCGAATCCTGCCGGGTGCGCCACAAAACCCCAGGTCAAACGGGGTAAGCGAGGACCTCAGGCGAGGTCCTCGCGGCGTTTCGGGGCCATGTGTGCTCCTCGTGTGCTCCCCAGTACAAGGTGAGTTCAGGTGGGCGTCCACCTTCCGGAGCACTTTGCCATCCCGTGATCGTGGCGCCCGCGCCGGTGCAGGGCCGTGTCCGCCCACCAGCGCCCCACAACCGCCCAGACGCTCCGCGTGGGCGCTGTGTACGCCGCGTAGCCCAACGGGCCGCCTACAGCTGTTTCAGTCCAAACCCCCTACCCCGCAGGGGTTCACACGACATAATCGGGACATGAACAAAGCGAGGTGGATCTGGGCAACAGCGGTGACCATCGCGATCTTGACCGCGCTGGGAGTCGGACTGTGGTTCGGCGGCGGCTCCACCACACGAGAAGGGTGGGAAACCATGTCCAGGGCGGCAGGAATCACCGCCGCTCTTGTTCTGTTCGTCGCCGTCATCGCCTGGGCCACTACGTCCCGATCTTCCGCCTCAACCCGATCTCCAAATCCGACAGGTAGAAGCGATGCCGTGAACACGCTGAACGGCAACATCTCCGGAAGCACCGTCATCCAAGGCCGGGACATACATGTAGAGAACACCGCCCCTGGGCAAACCGCTAACTTCCAGCAACAGAATCTGCTCTACTCAGACCAACAACTTGCCCGACGTTCACTGACAGGCTGGCTGCACAGCCTCCAGCTTGATTTCGACGAGCTCTGGAGCGACCTGTGCCACGAGAGCGAAGAGCACCACAAGAGCGCCAGAGACAAAATCGAACGAATCCCATGGGAGCACCGGAGGCTCCCAAAGGAAGTTGCAGAAACAAAATACCTCTGGGGAAAGGAAACCAGGAACGTATTCAATGGCATCTCGCCCATCATGAGCAAAGCTTATAACTCCGGAAGCCTAGCACTAACTTGCAATTACCATAATTCTGAATCGATTCCTTCTCCCATCAAAGACGACAAAGAAGCCCGAAAAAGTTACCATGAGCATCTGGGTCGGTTCCACGAATCAATGGGTGAACTGGAAGCCTTCAGAAGAAAGATAGATTTGTGCCTAGAGTCACAAACTCTCCCACGCCTGCCCAGCCAACCCCTCCATACTCAACGGGATCTTTAATCCAACCAGCTAAATATCCAAGGCCGGGAGGGATGTCGGTGCCCTTGGGCAGGTACTCTCGGATCAGCCAATTCGTGTTCTCGTTTGTGGAATGCTGTCAGGGGCTATGCGAATCAGCGAAGAACACCGGCAGATCGGTGGCCACCGTCAATGCCGCGTGACGGCCCATCTCCGTTCCCAGATCCCAGGTCAGCGACTTACGCACCAACTCCGGTAGCCCCGATACGTGGTCGATGAGCACATCGGCCACATGATCGGCCGTCCATCCCTGGGGCAGAGCCAGGATCACCGTGAACCGGCTTTGGCGGTCCACCAGAGTGATCACCGCGCTCTCACCTTCCTTGCCCACCACCAGGTCCCCTTCCCAGTGTCCGGGGACCCGGCGCCCTGATTCCTCAGCGGGGCGCTCACGGATGGAGCGCATCCCACAATCCGGGCACCGGACAGGCCGTTCTTACGGTGAGGGCGGCGGGCCCCGCGTTTGGAGGGCAGCATCACCCCGAGCCGGGCCAGCTCGCCCTTGGGCAGGGCGTAGATCCAGCAATAGAGCGCTTCGTGACTGATGCGGGCACCGCCGGCGGGGATCGAGCTTTCCATGGCCTCCACACTCGTGCCGGTGGCCTTCAGCTTCAACCAGCCCGCGATCTGGCTGGGTGTGCAACCCCGTCCCAGATCGGCCAACACTCGTTGGCGGATAAGCGGGTCGGCCTCCATCAAGCGCTGTTGCGGGCGGATCCGACGGGCCTTGGCGCGTTGGTGGCCCGGTAGCCGCGTTTGGAGGTGTTACCAGCCAGTCCACGACTGATGACGGAGGGGTCCCGGCCGATCAAGCGAACGATGGCACGCACACCTTCCCCTCGGGCTTGAGCCAGGGCGATCTCCTCGCGTTCAGCGAGGGCGAGCATCCGTCATATTCCCATGAGAAACCCCTATGACCTGTGATGTTGCTGCTACGGTATGACACCACCCCCTCCTACTGAGCCGTGCAGGGTCGGGTAGCCGGAGGGTGAAACTCCCTCCGGCTACCCGACCCTGGGTGCTGGCCGGTGAGACCAGGGGCTTGATCAAGGCCTACTAGCCATGGGTTAGGGCAAAGGGGTGGGTGGGTCGTCGCTACATGTTGGCCATGCTTGCGGCCTGACGGCAGCGGCTTGGTCAAAGTGCCCGGACCGTAACCCCTTCTCAAACACGCTCTCACTTGCGATAGGGGCGAGTGGCCGTGTGAAGGTTCCAGAGGATCCCTTTCTCGCCCTGGATCATCTTATTGCAGGAGTCATACTTTTCCTGAGTGAGAAGTTCAGTATGCGCGGCCGGGTTTCGGTATTCTCGGGCCAACCGCTTCACTGATTTTATGAAACCATCTTCATTTTTTTCAAATAGCCATTCGGAGTTAGGCCAATCACGACTAAGATCACGCAGCGCCACGGAGAGAACGCTCTCTTTTTCTCGCCTTCGTTGCTTTCCGACCGCGGCTAAGAAATACCCCAGAGCTCCGAGCCCCGGAGGGTTCCCAGATCCGCTGCAGAAATGGGCCATACGTTTCGTATCCCTGTTATGGAGGTCACGGGAGAGGTCGAGCCCTTCAACTGATCTTCGGAGGGGTTCGGCGACAAGACGAGCAGCCTCGATCTCAACAGCTTTACACAGACCGATGATCGCCGCCGACCAGTCCAGTTCGGTGGCTTTAAGAGCAAGACCGCTGGCGACCGCTTCGGATGTCGCGAGCATCGTCAGCGCCGACTGAGATAGAAGCCCGGCTTGACCGTGCCGTTCCAGCAAGGCCTTTCTGGAACGTTCTACTTGGTCACCGGTCGACAACCCTCGGAGGAGACTCAAAATCTCCTCATGCCTCTCTTCATCTGTGGATTCACCCGACTTGACCTCCCAGAGAGAGAGCAGCCTGCCGTAGCACGCGTTGCAGAGCAGCCGACCCCAGTCATCAAGTATAACCGATACCAGCTTCGCCTTCTTGCTCTTGGCGCATCTGCTGCACTCGAATCCCGTCGCCGCAGACAGGCGATACTGACGAAGCGGACCGCGCTGAGGATAATTCTTAATTACATCGAAGCGAAACGGAACCTGAACTCGAGAATCAGACACAGTTCATTCATTTCGATAGGAATTGAATTCGGATACGGCTTCCGAAAAATTCGACCACAATATTCTACAGCACATGGACTTGATCCAGGAAGTCATTTCACCTCAGTTTTTGGCCATCGGACCTTTGATCCGATGGCCCACAGGCCCCGGGCGCGAGGAAACCCCAGGCCAGGACGGGTGAACCCGTATCCTCACCTGGGGCCGGTAGCCCTTGTGGGGCTCCTGGTGTGCTCCCCTGAACCGGCTACCGCACCGGGGCCAAGTTGCTCACCTTGGCCGGGGTCCCGCGCAGCAAAGCGGCGGTCGCCTCAGCCGCTGCTTTGGCCACCTCGGGAAACACCGTCTGATAGGTGTCCTGCGTGAAATGGGCGGTGGAGTGACCCAGCTCGGCCGAGACCACCTTCACGTCCGTTCCCGCGGCCAGGGCCATCGAGGCGGCCCCGTGGCGGAGCCCGTGCAACGTGATCGGCGGGAGCCCAGCCGCCCGTGCGATGCGGGCGAACCAGTCACTCACGTGCGAGGGGTGCCAACCCGTGCCGTTTTGGCGGGTGAACACCAACCCCGAATCCGCCCACTCGGCCCCGGCTTGGAGGCGGGTCTGGTTCTGAAACTTCTTCCAGCCCCGCAACACCTTGATGGTGTCGGCGTCCAGGGTGATGGTGCGCTGTCCCGCCTCACTCTTCGGGGTCGAGGTGAAAGTGGTCCAGGACAACTGCACCACCTGGGTACGGATATCGGCCTCAGCATCGGTGAGCCGGGTGTTGGCCCAGGGCAGGCCCACCGCTTCGCCTCGGCGCAATCCTTTGACGGCGATCAAGTGGAACAGCGGGTGCAACCACACGTACTTCCTCGCATGGGTCAGGAAGGTGCGGGTCTGCTCGGGTGTCCACACCATCACCTCCCCCGGCACGGTGCCGTCCTTCTCCCAGCGCTCCACCCGTCCCGGGGTCCATACCAACGGCTTCTTCCTCGGACACGACGGCAACCTCGCGTGGGAGGCGGCGTTGATGTTCACCACTTCCTCGGGGTTGCGCACCGCCTCCGACAGCGCGCTGCGCAAGGTGGCGCGGATCCGGTGCTTGGTCGACAGCGAGATCACCCGTTGGTTACGGACCGAGGCCCGCACCTGGGGGTCGGCGGAGTCCCGGCATTCCAGGATGTGGACGTTGTCGGCCTCGATGGAGTCGAACATCGCCTCGACCTGGGTGGACTTGAGCCGGTCCAACCGCACCTTGCCCAGGTGCGGGATCAGGTATTTACGAATGTGGCCCTGGTAGGAGGCTCGGGTGCCCTCGGCCAGATCCGGCTTGGCCTGAATCCACCCCGTGAGATACGCACCTACCGTGGGGGCTTGTTTGCGCACATCCGCTCCCGTTCCTAGACGCTTGCGCACCTCCTCGACCGAAGGAAACCGGGTGCGGGCCTTAAGGGCGTTCTGGATCAGGTCCCCGATCTGCACCTCCACCTCCCCTTCCCCTTCGGCCAACTCCAGTAGAGCCTTGAGGTGATCGAGTACTTCCCATGCCTGTTCCTGGCTGTCCAGCCCCGTGCGGCGGGCCTGACGACGCTTTCCCCCACTGGTGCGGGGTAGTTCGAGTTGGTAGCCCCAGTCGCCGTGGCGGGGGTTGAACGCCCCGCCCTGACGGCGCAGCTTCGGACACCGCACCCCCAACGCACGCCCGGAGTTCTCGTCCCGACATCCGCAGCGTTTGAACACTCGTCCCTGGTGAGAAGCCATCTACGACTCCCCCTCCTTGTCATGGTCACCGCGCGCACCACACCGTGCACACCCACCCAAGGTGGAAGGCACTTCCAGGCCGAGGTGGGCCAAGACCCCCGCGGTGGGGATCTTCCAGGACCGGCCGGTCCGGTGGACCGGCACCGGGAAGGCCCCCTGGCGCAGGAGCCGGTAGGTGGTGGTGCGGCCCAGCCCGAGCATCCGCCCGGCCGTGACCGGGTCCAACACCACCGGCAGTTGTCCGATCTCGCCCATCCGGACCGAAGCATCCGGCCTCACCTGGACCACCTCCCCACCACCTCTGATCTGCACGGATATAGTGCGCGGCCCCGCACGGTGCGGGGCACCACGCATCCACGCTCGACCTCGCCGAGAAGTGCAAGCGGATTCACCAACAACCCCACCGGATTTTTCCTCCACCCCGAACCGCCACCCGCTACGGGTGGTTTGTCGTTTTCGCTGATCAGGGCCGCCACAGCGCCCAAGTGGGGCCCGTACCCCGGGCCCGGCCTGGGTTGCGGGGACTGGGGGCTGGGGGCGGTGTGGGGGCGCTGGTGGCCCCACACCGCCCTACCCCGCTGTCACACCAACCGCCGTGTCCGGCCCGTTCCCCGCCCGGGGCCGGCCGATCAGTCTTGGCGGGCGTGTCCGGTGGAGGTCAACCAGGACCGGTACCGGGCCCGCACCGCCTTAGGGATGGCCACCACCCGGTAGCGGCCCGCACCGCCGGTGTGTTCGACCAGGTAGTGGTCGCCCTCCCAGGCCGGGATCCGCCCCAAATACGCTCCGGCCTCGACCACCTCGGCCAGGGCCGCCTGGTCGCTTTCGGTACGTGGGAAGTAGGTCACGTCCACACCGGTGTGCGGGCTGATCGGCAACTGCGGGTGCTCTTCCAAAAACGTGGCCAGGGCCCGCATGTCAGCGATGATGCGCCCGCGCAGCTCGGGGCCGGCGGCGTCGGTGAAGAACTCCCGCTCGGGCAGGAACGGGCCCGGCACAGTGCGGCTACGAGGTTTCTCGGGTCCGGTGTTGCTCATGCCGCTGTCCTCTCTTCCCAGGTGTGCTGCTCGGGGTCGGGGTTGGTGAAGACCAGGACGTCCTCGTGCTGGATCACGTGCACCGGCCAGTCCGCCTTGCGTAGCCGGCGGGTCTCGATGAGTTGGAAGAACGAGGTGCGTGAGACCACCTGTTCGTCGCGCACCGCGCACAACAGGGCCGCGCACCGATCCACCTGCACCAGCCCGGCCCGTCGTCCGGCTTCGGCGACCTGCCCGGGGAAGTCGATGAGCTCCCCGGTTTTGCGGTAGGGGCGGGTGGTCACCACCACCATCCCGCCCGGGGCGAGCAGTATCCGGCAGGCGACCATGATGCGGGTGAACGAATCCGCCAACTTCTCCGGGCGCTGGTAGGCGAGGTTGGCCGCTCGCCGATCGCGGTCTCGGGAGTAGCGGTGGGCGTACTTCTCCACCGCCTTCGCACCGTCGCGGCGGGAACGGACCTGGCCGTGGGTCATCGACCCGTACGGGGGTGAGGTCACCACCAACCGCACCCGGCCGGCCAACGAGGTGGCCGCCAGCTCGGTGGCGACCTGGGCCCCTTCCCCCGTGTGCACCCGTCCTTCACCACGTGCGCCCTGGACGGTGGCGGTTTCCAGGTTCAGTCGGGCGATGGAGGCCCACTTGGGCTCCAACTCGATCCCCACCGCATGGCGGTCGAGGTGGGTGGCTTCGACCAGGCTGGTACCGATCCCGCACATCGGATCCAGCACCACCTCCCCCGGCCGGGTGTAGGTGGTGATGGCATGGCGGGCGATCTCGGGCAGCATTTTGGCCGGGTGTTCCACCGACAACCGCGAGTACCGCTCCCCACGCTGACGCTGGGCCTGTTGTTGACCGGTGAACCACACCGACCACCCCGCACCCTCGGCCAGATGAGCTCCAGGTGAGTGCCCGTGTTCGTGGTCGTGACCCCACACCTCAGGAAGGGTCGTCTCCTCGGCACGGCCGAGGTGGGTGTTGTCGTGGTCCTGGCTCACACGCCCACCTGCCCACCGGTCACCGCGGTGGCCAATCGGCCCTTCTTGCGGAACACGCTGACGTTCAGATGGGCAGGCGAGGTGATGGTGGCCGCCGCCTCGGAAACCGAGGTCGGCAAACCCACCTCGCTCTCCTCTCCCCCGACCTCGGTGTCCTTCTCGGGACCGAACCCACCCTGTTCCCGTACCGAGATCGTGGCGCCCAGCCCTGCTTCGCAGATCGGCACCGTCAACGCGATCACGTGCTGGATGTAAACCAGGCCCGCGCAGGTGGCGGCCCGCACCACCCCCGGTGCCGGATCCGGTCACCGATCAGGTCATGGCCGTGCTGCGCCGTCGGCTGCGCACCGCTCAAGGACGCAGCGGCAAGCCCTCGGCCGGGATCATCGACTCCCAGAGCGTCAAGGGCGCCGACACCGTCGGCCAGGGGACCAGGGGCTATGACACGGGCAAGAAGGTCAACGGCCGCAAGAGGTTCATCGTCACCGACACCCTGGGGTTGTTGCTGGTGGTGTGCGTGATGGCCGCATCCGTCCAGAACCAGGACGGAGCCAGGAGCACCTAGTTGAGCCTGTACCTGTGCACTCCGGTGCGGTCCGTGTTCGCTGACGCGGGGTTCGCTGGAAAGCTGGTGGCCTGGGCCGAGAGGGTCGTGGCCACAACGGTGCACATCGTGCGCAAGGCTCCCGGCCAGGTGGGATTCGCGGTGATCCCACGGCGGTGGGTGGTGGAGCGCTCGTTGGCGTGGCTGACCGCCCACCGGCGTCTGGCACGGGACTACGAGCGCGACCCGGCGGTGTCCGAGGCGATGGTGCGCTGGGCCACGATCGGCCAGATGGCCCACCGTCTCGCACGAGGACGAGATGCCGTCCGCCAGCGTGCTTGGACAAGCGAAGACCTCATTTCCTGACCCTTCTCAAACACGCTCGGAGGGTGTAAGGGCGATAATGGGGTTGGCTTGAGACCGAACACGGAAAACAGCACAGCATCTTGCTGACCGTGGCGCCCCGGAGGTATGACCAGTATGAAGAGCCACCTGCGCAAGCGACTATACGAGGCGACACGTTGCCATCCAAGCGCCTCTGAGAACCTCACTGCTGGGAACAGGTCCACCGCTGCCTCACTCTGTGCGTGAGCTCATCGATCCACCGAGTAAGGGAAACCCTTAGTGCCCAACATCTTCGACAACCTCACCAAAGCCACCCGCCTCGGGCCCGCGCTGCGGGATTCTCTGGGTGATTTCGACACCATGGATGTAGCCACCGGGTACATCGACCTGCGCGGCTGGTCGAGCATGTCCGACATCCTCGACACCAAGCCCACCTCCGGCACAGGAAATCGCCCGACTGCGCGGGTCCTGGTCGGCATGGTCGCTCCCTCGGACGCCGAACAGCTGCTGAACACACTGCAGGACGACGTCCAACCTCCCGAGTACGGCGCGGACATCCACGATCGGGAACAGGCCATAGCCCGCCGTGACCAACTCGTCGCTCATCTGCGCAACCAGCTCATGCGCGGGCTGGCCACCACGCAGGGACAGAAGACCCTGCAGAGGCTGAAGCGGCAGCTCAGCGACGGTGTCGTGGCCATGAAGGTGTTCACCGAGACTCCCCTGCATGGCAAGACCTACATCTTTCACGCCCCTGGTAAGAAGCACGCCTCCCGCTGGGCCTACGTGGGGTCCTCCAACCTCACCGGCGCGGGGTTGCACAGCAACCTCGAGCTCAACATCGATGTCCAGGACTCCGACGCCACTGCCAAGCTGGCCACCTGGTTCGAGGATCGGTGGAACGACAAGTTCTCCCTGGAGATCACTGCCGACATCATCGACCTGATCGCCAACTCGTGGGCCGACGAGGACCAACCCACCCCGTTCGAGATCTACCTCAAGGTCTGCCACTCTCTGTCCCAAGATGCCCGTGACGGCCTGGGTTACGTCCTGCCCCGGTCGATGAGCGATCTGCTGCTGGACTACCAGGAGAGTGCGGTGCGGACCCTGTCACGGCGCATCGTGCGGCGCGGCGGCACCATGCTCGGCGACGTCGTCGGTCTGGGCAAGACCCTCACCGCCGTGGCCACCGCCCTGATGCTGCAGGCCGCCGAGGATTACTCCACCCTCGTGTTGTGTCCGAAGAACCTGCAGGCCATGTGGGAGAAGCACATCGAGGAGTACGACATCAACGGCCGGGTCGTGCCCTACTCCATGGCCGATAAGGTCCTGCCCGAGCTCAAACGGTTCAACCTGGTCATCTGCGATGAGTCGCACAACCTGCGCAACAACTCCACCGTCGCCTACGACGCGATCCACCAGTACATCCGCGAGAACAACTCGAAGGTCCTGCTGCTGACCGCGACCCCGTACAACCTCACGTTCACCGACGTCGCCAACCAGATCGGGCTCTACATCGACAAGGACGACGACCTGGGCATCGTCCCGGCCGAGGCGCTACGCAAGGATCCCACTCTGGCAAACAAGGTCGACGGGAAAATCAACACCTTGACCGCGTTCTGTCTCTCCGAGGAACCCGAGGACTGGAAACGGCTCATGAGCGACCACCTCGTGCGCCGCACCCGCTCCTTCATCAAGCGCACCGCCAAAACCGAACTCGTCCCCGGCCCAGACGGCACCCCGGTGGAACGGGAGTACCTGCAGTTCGCCAACGGGCAGAAGTTCCATTTCCCCACCCGGGTCTCCACACCAATCAGCCACACCTTCGCCAAGGACGACCCGGCCGCGCTGATGGAGGACGAGACCACTCTGGACGCCGTCCGCGACCTGATCCTGCCCAGGTACCGGCTTGCGGACTACGAGGACCCCAAGGCCGCACGCAGCCAGACCGACACCAAGAACTTGAACGACATCCGCTCCGGCCGCGGCAACGTCAGCGGCTTCGTACGCACCGGCCTGTTCAAGCGCCTGTCCTCCTCCGGGTACGCGTTCATCCTGTCACTGCAGCGACAGCGGGCCCGCAACGAGCTGTTCGTCTACGCCATCGACCAACGGCTGCCCATCCCGCTCGGCACCTTCACCGACAAGCAGATCAACGTAACCGACGAAGACATCGAAACCGACGGGAGCCTGCACGGCAGCGCCGAAACCCGCTACAAGCACCTGGTCGACTCACTGCCGGCCAAGACCAAATGGGTGAACACGACCGTCTTCAAACCCGACCTGCGCAAGGACCTGGTCACAGACAACGACACCATCACTGAGCTGCTGGAGCGATTCGGTGACTGGGACCCCACCAGGGACTCCAAGATCAACGCCCTGGTCGACCTGCTCACCAACGACCACCCCGGTGAAAAGGTCCTGGTTTTCACCGAGTACAGCGACACCGCACAGTACATCGCAACCGCCCTCACAGAGGCGGGGATCCCCAACGTGGGACTGGCCACCGGCGCCACCGACGACCCCGCCGACCTCGCCCGCCGCTTCTCCCCGCAATCCAACCGGTTGCCGTCCGAACCCGACGACACACCGGTCACGGTCGACAATCCGATCGACGTGCTCGTGGCCACCGATGTGCTGTCAGAGGGCCAGAACCTGCAGGACAGCCACATCATCGTCAACTACGACCTGCCCTGGGCGATCATCCGGATCATTCAGCGTGCCGGCCGTGTCGACCGCATCGGCCAGCAATCCGACACCGTCAACCTGTACCTAATCACCCACGAAAAGATCGAGGAACAGATCCGCCTGCGACAACGCATCAAGGAACGGCTCGGCGCCGCGGCCGAGGCGTTCGGCTCCGACGAGAAGTTCTTCGGCGGAGACCGGGAGATCAGGATCCTCGACGACCTCTACAAAGGCAAGGTCACCGAGGACGACAGCGACGACGAGGCCGAGGTGGACTCGGTCAGCGAAGCCTGGCTCGTGTGGTCCAACGCCCAGGAGAAACACCCCGAGGTCACCGACAAAGTACTGCGGATGCAGGACATGGTCCATTCCACCCGCGAGCGGTACATGAACGAGGACCGTGGTGGCGTGACCTGCTACATCTCCACCAGCTCCGGCATCGATGCCTTCGCCACCGCCACGATCACCGAGCACGGCATTCAGGAACGCATCCTCACACCCTTGGAGGCTCTGCGGATCTTCCGGGCCGAACCGACGACGCCGACCGCACCGCAGCGCCCCGACCACTTCGAGAGGGAGACCGCCCTGGTCCAGGGTCCGCTGAAGACCGAGACCGTGGCAGCCGGCAACCTCAAAGGTGTCCGCAAGTGGGCCTGGCAACGACTCGGCGGCACCGTCTTCGGGACAAAGGCCCCAGCGGCCCTGGATGCCCTCCACGCCCGGCCGTTGACCGAATACGCCACCACGCGGTTGACCCTCGCCCGCCGGAACAGGTACAACCTCGACGACCTGGCCGACCTGATCAACCAGCTCCACGACGAGGACCGGCTCGTCATCGGAACTGCCGACACCGACACCCTCAAGATCGTCTGCTCGCTAGGAGTGCTCGACTCATGACCAGTTCACTGATCACCCGCGTAGAGCAGCACGACTACCAGAAGCTGTTCATCCAGGACTTGAACTGGTCCCGGCGGGATCACCCTCCCGTCACGATCGACTACGAGGGGCGCCAGGTCACCGCCACCAACGTCTCCTCCTACAAGGGCCTGCGCGTCTGGGTCGTCAATGAAAAACCCGACTCCAAACTTGAGGCGGCCCTTGACCGGTATCTGGCCCAGACCAGCACCGACCGGATCCTCATCGTCCACAACGACACCGAGCAGGTCTGGCGCTGGCCTGTCCGCCGAGCCGTCGGTAACACCACGACCACCCGCCTGAGTCGGCACCGGCACCGTACCGGCGACCCCGATCCTCGGTTCGCTGAAAAGCTCGAGGCCATCCGCCTGCCGTTCGATGTCATCCTCGACAGCAACGCCGTCTTGGCCAAGGTCCGCCAGGCCTTCGACGTCGAGGCGCACAACGAGACCAAGCACGCCTCCAAACTCATGGCCCGCCTCTACACGGCCATGGAGAAGGCCTACCCCACATCTACCCCCCGGGCCGTGAAGGATCACGAAATCTCCGTCACCCTCGCCCGCATCCTCTTTCTCATGTTCGGCGACGACACCGACATGTGGCCCTCCAACCTGTTCCGCGACTTCATCCGCGACCACACCAACCCTGACGGCTCCGACATCGGCGTCCAGCTCACCGTTCTGTTCGACTACCTCGACACCCCCGATAAGCAGCGCGGCACCCCCGAACCCGGACTCGAGGGCTTCCGGTACGTCAACGGACGGATCTTCACCGAGCGTCTTGCTCTGCCCGCCCTCAACGCCGAGTTCCGCACCGTGGTGCTCGAGGCATGTGACCGCGACTGGGCCAACATCAGCCCGGCCATCTTCGGGTCCATGTTCCAGTCCGTCCGCGACGCCAAGACCCGACGCCAACTCGGCGAGCACTACACCTCCGAGGAGAACATCCTCAAGACCCTCAACCCCCTCTTCCTGGACGAGCTCCGCGCAGAGTTCGAACACATCAAGACCTTGGGCAAGTACGAGGCTGACCGGCTCCGCAAACTCCGAGACAAGCTCGGTCGCATCCGTTACATGGACCCCGCCTGCGGGTGCGGCAACTTCATCATCGTCGCCTACCGCGAGCTGCGAGACCTCGAGCTGGCGATCATGGAACGCCTCCAGGAGATCACCGGAGACAACCCCATGCTCCTGGCCAATGTCGGACTCAAGGTCACCCTCGACCATTTCTACGGCATCGAGATCGACGAATGGCCCGCCCGCATCGCCGAGACCGCCATGTTCCTCGTCGACCGCCAATGTGACCTCAAACTCACCGCCTCACTCGGTCATGCTCCCGACAGGCTCCCTATTCAGGATCAAGCCACCATCGTCGTCCAGAATGCCCTGACAATCGACTGGGCAGAGGTCATGCCCATTACAGAAAACACGACAAGAATTGTGGCGGGCAACCCTCCCTTTTTGGGAATTTCATTGCGCTCCCAGGAGCAAACCGATGAACTAAAGCATGTATGGGGGGATCGCTATCACGGGACGCTCGACTATGTGACAGGCTGGCATGCCAAGGCGCTCGAATATTTTCGCAAACATGATGGCCTATGGGCATTCGTTTCAACAAACTCCATTACGCAAGGAGAGGCCACAGCCCCACTTTTTGACGCCCTGTTCAATGAGGGGTGGAAGATCCGTTTCGCCCACAGAACCTTCCGCTGGACGTCAGAAGCCGCTGGCAGTGCTGTCGTGCACTGCGTCATCATCGGCTTCTCCAAGAACGTTCATAAACCACAGCTTTTCGACTACGCCGAACCTGATGCTCCAGCAGCAGAGAAAATCGAAACCCGGAACATTACGCCTTATCTCACAGATGGCCCTACTGTCATCGTCCGACCGAGTACCAAACCCATCAACCTTCAACTCGGCGAGGTAGCCTACGGGAATAAGCCGACAGACGACGGCAACTTGGTTGTCGAACCAGCGGACTACGAGCGCGCCATGGCAGACCCCATAGCCGCGAAATATATCCGCAAGTACGTGGGCGCCCGTGAACTTCTTCATAATGGAGAGCGCTACTGCCTCTGGCTTGTCGACGCCACAGCAAGCGACCTTGAAAACAGCCCCTTTTTGCGAGAGCGAGTTGAAGGCGTACGCGCCTTCCGAGCAAAAAGCCGTGCGGCATCGACACGAAAGTCCGCAACAACAGCACACCTCTTCCGCCAGATTGCTCAACCGAACACGTCCTACCTCTGCATCCCGCAGCATGTTAGCGAGAGTCGACCTTACTTCCTCAGCCATCGATTCCCGGCCGACGTCATTTGCAGTAATGCCAACTTCATCTCCCCCGATCCTGATGGTTTTGTGTTCTCCATAGTCTCTTCAACAATGTTCATCGTCTGGCAAAAGACCGTCGGGGGGAGAATTAAATCAGACCTCCGCTTCAACAAATTGTTGACATGGAACACTTTCCCACTGCCGCCAACCGGCGAGGACGTGAGGGGTCGCATTGTTGAGTCAGGGAAAAGTATTATCGCTGCACGGCAGGAACAGAAGGGGAAAAGCCTGGCCAGTATGTACTCTTTCGAGAGTATGACGAGCAGTCTTCGGGAAGCGCATGGAAAACTTGACCAGGAAATAGATAAGCTGTTTTCCTTGAAATCCTCGGCACCAACAGAGTTGGAACGCCAGGATGCCTTGTTCGCCCACTACGAAGAACTCACAGCCCCCCTGCTGGCAGCGGCACACACGAAACCGCGTAGACGCCCCTTCTAATCCGACGGTCGCAGGTTCGAATCCTGCCGGGTGCGCCACAAAACCCCAGTTCAGAAGGGGTTCAGCGACCTCTCCCGCGTCTTGTTCTCCTACTGATGGGGCCAGGGTGGGACCGAGGTGGGACCAGACTTTCCTCTAACGCCTTCTCCAGACCTGTACCGACAGGCTCTGTCGGCACCCGCGGTGTCAGCCACGAACGCCAAGCCAGTCGTCTCCTGTGCGGTCAGCAACGAGGCACCACGCGACTGGACGCGATGGGGCTCGCTGTCCATACAGAAGGTCACCGAGGACTACGCTACCCGCCTACTCAGTTGATCTCATTCGATGGAGAAATGTCCCCTCATCGCCTTCCTGAATTCATCCTGCTGATAGTTAAATTCATTCTGCACTGCAACTGCATCTTCTGAATCCACTCTTGCGACATAGTCAACAATCGCATTGTGAAAGGCCCTGGATGTCCTGTGGCTCGCATTGTCGAGATAGAGCGAGAGTTCTCCAAACTTTTGAGAAACAACCTTAACTAGAGTCCGAAATTCTGACTCCAGCTCCGAGTTGATCGCCAGCATCCTACTGATGCTCTCTTTAATTTTCTCCACGTAGGGATCTGAGTCCTCATCCTTGGTTTGCATTATTCCACCCCGGTCTAGGGTCTTGATCAGCATGTCCCTGGCGGACCTTGATCTGCATAGAGAGTCGATTTGGGAAGTTGTGGAGGCGATGCTTTCTGCTATGGCGAATGCCTTTTCTTCCCATCTCTGGCGCTGTGACATCGCATATTTATCTCGCTCTATTTTTCGGCTCGTCAAATTTTGCAACTGGGATATCAATGCACCCAAAATCGTCCCCAGCAACATCATGACAGACGTGAGAAGTGTGACTGTAGTCGGCTCCATTTTCGCTTAGAGCTCATCTCAAAAGTCCTCGCTGTGCTTGGCCAGATGCTTGTAGCAGATGAGGATGCAGGCGATGCCGAGCATGGCCAGGAAGTTGGAGGCCTTGCGTTCCCAGCGCACGTTCAGTCTGCGGTAAGAGCCCAGCCAGGCGATGGAGCGCTCGACCTTGTACCGGTGCCTGCCCAGTCGCTGGGACGACTCGACGCCGGGGCGGGCGATGCGCACGCCGATCTGGCGTTCGCGCAGCCAGCGGCGCCGGTCGCGGGAGTGGTAGGCCTTGTCGCCGTGCAGCTTGGCGGGGCGTCGCCTGCGGGGTCCTCGGCGTGAGCGCACCGCGGGGATGCCTCGCACCAGGGGTTTGAGCGCTTCGCCGTCGTTGACGTTGGCCGCGGAGATCGCGCAGGTCAGCGGCAGCCCTTGGTTGTCGCACAGCAGATGGAGCTTGGAACCGGGTTTACCCCGGTCGGTGGGGTTTGGCCCTGTCTTCTCCCCCTCTCTTGGCGCGGATCGACTGGGAGTCGACGGTGGCGCGGGACCAGTCCAGCAGGGCCCTTCTGCCCAGCTCGTCCAGAACCGCGCGGTGGATCGTGGGCCACAGGCCTGTCGCGGTCCAGGTCTGGAACCAGCGGTGGGCGGTGGCGCGGGTGATGCCGAA
>NZ_BAZE01000013.1:0-205419 GCF_000710955.1 Nocardiopsis alba | reverse complement strand
CCTGCGGGGTCCTCGGCGTGAGCGCACCGCGGGGATGCCTCGCACCAGGGGTTTGAGCGCTTCGCCGTCGTTGACGTTGGCCGCGGAGATCGCGCAGGTCAGCGGCAGCCCTTGGTTGTCGCACAGCAGATGGAGCTTGGAACCGGGTTTACCCCGGTCGGTGGGGTTTGGCCCTGTCTTCTCCCCCTCTCTTGGCGCGGATCGACTGGGAGTCGACGGTGGCGCGGGACCAGTCCAGCAGGGCCCTTCTGCCCAGCTCGTCCAGAACCGCGCGGTGGATCGTGGGCCACAGGCCTGTCGCGGTCCAGGTCTGGAACCAGCGGTGGGCGGTGGCGCGGGTGATGCCGAACAGGCCGTCGGCCTTTTCCCAGGAACAGCCCGAGGCCTGGACGAACAGCACGGTGGTCAGCACTGCTCTCTGGTCAGCGCGGGGGCGGCCGGTCTTCGGCGGCGAGGGCAGTAGCGGCTGGACGATCTCCCAGAGCCCATCGGGCAACACATCACTCACAGTCCGTGATCATGGCAGGTTCAGAGTCGTCTCGCAGGGCTTTTGAGATGAGCTCTTAGCCTCTCCTGGGGTCCTCATGAAAAGGGTCGCCAGGAATCTACCTGAGTGCGGTTTCACCCTGGATGATTCGACCTGCACGCTCCGAGGCGACCACGTGTGCTAACTCCGGGGCGATCGCGTCGTGGCTTTCTTTCACGCGTTGCTCTGCCACACCAAGACTAGATGGGCGCGAATCAGATTCCGCCTGGATCGCTGACAGGAACACGACCTCAAATCAAAAGATTCCCCTCGGAATTGCCAGACGACTAATAGCACGATTGACAAGAGCGGACAAAAGGCCAGGCTCTGAACCTTTTCATTATTCGGAGTCGGAACTCCTCCGTTTTTTCAAGCGCAACAGTAGCGCACTCGATGGGATGGCGTTACGCCGAGTGTTCCCCACCGTCGGCCAGCAGGGAACGACGCACATGTTCCAGCGGCAGCGTGTGGAGTGGGTCGCGCATCCGCTCCCAGGGTTGGCTGACCAAAGTCTCTTGCCGACTCAAGAAAAAGTGCTGTCCGAGCGGCGACTCACCCTCGACCACGAACGGCTCGCTCTCCCACTGCGGGAACTGGTCGGCCGTCGCGTCCAGGGAGAAGAGAGTCCTGCCATCCTCGCGCAGTTCTAGCCAGACGTGGGTCGGTGACCAACCCTGAGCATCTTCCATCTGATCGGCTGCTCCTGAGATCAGAGTCCAGTCGCCGAACCCGAGTTCTCGGAGAATCGAACCGACGGCCCAGGATGCCACCGAGCATGAGCCTCGAGGAAAGTCGCGCAACCAGTAATTATCCTCGGCTGGAAATGTGCGCAACTTCGAGAGCACTGACGTCATCACGTCAAAGGTTTGTTCGCAGATGTCACGGTGCATGTCACGTCGGAGGTCCATGGCTTCAGTCTGTTCGCAACCGGTGCCACACACCACCCAACCGACGGTCACAAGCCTAGTTGGCACGAACAGTCAGGGGGTTTCCAGGTCGCTGGTGGTGCGCACCCCGGGTCTGCGTAGCACGGCCAGGGACACATACCGCTGGCCCATCGTCCACGCCCACGGGCGACCGGAGGCGGCCACCGTGTCGTTGACCAACGGAGCCTCCAACACCACGGTCTCGGGATCCTCTGGTTCGGAGAGCAGGAACACCATGTACTCCTGCCGCTCCTCACGGGCCCCGGTCTCCAACGAGGAGCGGATCAGGTCTGCGATTCGGGCGTCCCGCCCACCGTTGCTCTCCCTTCTTAGCGCCTCCTCGTAGGTGAAGGGCACGTGACTCTCACAGGTCAGGATGCGGGCCAAGTGCGGTTGGATGGCCTGCTGGGCGTAGAAGCCCATGTGGGTCAACCCTTCCCGGAAGGCCCGGCCGGGCTGACAGATGTAGGCCGCCGACTCTAGGTACTCGGGATAAGCCTGGCTAGCGGCCACGACCACCACCTCATCAGAGGTGAGCAGGCCGTCGTTGTCGAACAGCGCCCGCAGCTCGCGCAGCAGAAACTGGTCGCGTTCAGAGGGGGCGAGGAAGGCATCGTCCACTACGGCGGTGATGGCGTCGTCCAAGGCGGCGAAGTTGAACCACACCACGCGCCGGTCCTGCATAACCTCCACGGCGGCAGGCCGTTCAGGGTCGGGGGTGAGCACGAACAGATACCGTCCCGGCCCTTCTTCCAGGTTCTCCAGGTGGCCACGGAGCTGCTGCGTATCGACTGTGCCGCGGTCGGTTTTGACCTCGAACAGATAGGTGAAGTCCCCGGAGATCCGCGCGTCGGGGACCGATCCCTTGCCGGCCTTGGGCTGGTTGGTGAAGGTGACCGTCTCCAGGGTGGCCTCGCCCGAGGCCTTGGCCAGGATCTCCTCGACCAGGGACAGACCGAGCCGTTCAAAGACCGCCAGCATCGATGAAGTGACCCGGTTCTCACCTTGACGGTAGGTGGAGAACAGCGGTGTGAACGACACTGCACCAGCCTCCAACGAGCATGGGTGGACCTGACTGTCTCACCAGCAGACCAAGGTGGCTCCGGATATGCAAGGACCTTGCGAGACCCCATCGGACGCCACCCGCCAGCGCTGTGTGCTCCGTTTGTACTCCGCAGTTCTGAACCGGGGTGTCAAAGGGTGGCACCCCTTGACACGAAACGACAGCAGTGTTCGGATGGAATGGGACGAAACGGCACCCCGTGGCACGTACAGGCACGAAAAAATCGGACTTCTAATCCGACGGTCGCAGGTTCGAATCCTGCCGGGTGCGCCACAAAACCCCAGGTCAGACGGGGTAAGCGAGGATCTCGGAAGAGGTCCTCGCGGCGTTTTTGGGTCATGTGTGCTCCTCGTGTGCTCCCCAGTACAAGGTGAGTACAGGTGGGTGTCGATCTCCCGGAGCACTTCGCCATCCCGTGACCGTGCGGGCCCGCCGTCGATGTGCCCTCGCACGCCCTTCAACACCCCGCGGCCGCCTCTGAACCCCTACCCTGCGCGGGGGGCAACCGGGGGCCGGACGAGCCCTCTCAGACGCCCATCGGAGTGTCCAACACAACCGGGGAGATTCACTTCGTGTCGTGTTCATGCCGTGGTGTTGGGACCGACCAGCTCATCAACTACGCACCCGTCCGGGCCTGTCTACCCGGCCACGCACGACCCCCGTCGACGTGAGGAACGTGTTCTCAAGCTCAGGAAGCCTCTCCGCGTTCTTGTAGAGATCCTTGGCGCTGTTCGTGCCTTTCTCGGAAAGCCTCGCGCCGCTCCCGTTCGCGCCGGCTGAAGGCGGCGTTGCGCACCGACTCCTCGCTCTCGAAACCGGACCCGATCGCACCCGCCACCGTGGCCGCCGCCGTCACCAGCACAGGGATCAGCACATAGGTGCCCGCGCTCGCTTGGCCAGCGATGTACGAATCCAGAACCCCTGGCGAGAGCAATACCAGCGCCGCTGTCAAGTTGACCAGATACAGGCCCACATACAAAAAAGCTATTCCGAGGCCCAAGGTCAGTACCGTCGTCGCGTTGAACAGCACCGCCTGTTGGCGCTCGTCGCGGGGGCGCGCCCTCACCGGTTCCCACAAGTTGTGGTAAACAATGAGCCATCCAGTCATCACCGACAGCGCTCCCATTACCGCAAGAGCCAGGCGCCAGGCTGACAAAGTGGTCGCGATCTCCCAAACTGTGGCGTTGAGCAAATAGAATGCGCTGAAGGCAAAGGCACCGACCAGCGGGCTGGTTAAGCTCCAGGTCAGGCGCCAGGGCCGGTTGGCTCGTACCATCCCCAACAACAAACGCAGATTCCCCCACCTGGAGGAGATCCGGGCATCGACTCCGGCCTGGTCGGGGGTGTGACGCCGAAAACGCGCCGCTAGTAGGGGGATGCGGTTTCGTGCGTGTGGTGCGGTCCCCTCTTGGGGAGCCACGGGTCTGTGCATATCAGCGACGAGCTGAGCCACTACCGCACCGACCCTGCGCCGCAGCGCCATGACCCCGAAGGCCGGTAACGAGACCACGACTACGCGCCGCTGGCTGTTCATGTCACCCATGATCGCTCGCTTGCCGCTGCGCATGGGCAGGTCGGTCACGCATACGACCATGTCCCAGCCGTGCTCGGCCAACTTGGTCTCGGCGAGCTCCATCATCGCCGTGTGGCGGCTATCGCTGGGCGGGAGGCGTTCCCAGTGCACCTGGGCGGCCCAGGTTTGTTCTGAGTCGACTTGTTGAGTCAACAACTGTGGAAGGTCCTGAGCGAGCTGCTCCCCGATCAAAGCTGGCATGGCGACGGGATCAGCGATCACGCCGACCGTAAGGCGGTTCTCGTTCTGGCCCTTCTGACGTTCTGCGTCCGGCAAAATTCTGCCTCTCTTATTGAGTGAGACCCAGCCAGGAAAGCTGACACACAAGCCCTGAAGAAAAACACAGACCTTGAACCTTGCAAGCACAGACCTCATTGCCCCATAAACGGCAGCGGATCCCCTACTGAAATCTTATATGGGAAGAGTGAAAAATGTACCCGTCTCCTCAAGGGGCTACACTTCGATTTTACTGATATTTGATTAGGCGCTTGACGGAATAGGGCACGGATCCAACCGGACCGATCGGATGAAACCGCGCAACAAACCGGGCTGTCACTGGACCGAGCACAGATGGGACCGCAGCACCCGCTCCAGCTCCTCCGAGCTCCGGAACGCCCGGTTCGCCAGATGGCCCTTCGGGTGTGCCCACAGTGTCTCGCCCGGCACTCCGATTGGGTTTCCGGTTTGTCATGATTTCTGGACTGCTTTTCCGCGGTATTGGCAGCGCCGAGCGTCTGTTTGATGGTCGAGGCAGGGCGCCCCAGTTGGCGCCCGATCGCTCGCAGGCTCTGGCCTTGGTGGTGCAGATCCGCGATCCGTTCCCGGTCGGTCAGAGTCAGAAAACGCGGGTACACCTGCGCTTCGAGCGCGGCTAGGGTTGGCGGAGGGCTGGTCAGGGACTTGGTGGTCGTCTACCCGGTGGGGAGTCCACGCTACGCCCGTCGGTGTAGAGCCAGCTGTTACCGGACTTGCGTACCCTGTGGTCCCAGTCCCGTGCGGTGCGCTCGTTCACCCCGACTTCTCGCGCGGTCTGTCGGGGCACGTGTGCGCAGGCGTTCGTACTCCTGGCGCGCTGGGTACGGCCGTTGTCGGCGTTGTGCGCTCGGCCCGGCCTGACGAGCCCACCCCAAGGCGGTGTTCCGGTTGATCTCGAGCAGCCGGGCTACCTCGGTGGCGTTGCCGATCTGGTCCATCAGTTCCAGGAACCGTGCTCGCAGACGATCCCGTTCTTCCCTCGAAAACGACACCGTGGTCGCAATGTCCTGAAAGTCAGGGTGTTGCGACCACCGTTAGAACCTGAGCTCCTCCGGGCCCGCGTGGTGTAGGTTGCGTGGCCGACTGGCCGACCAGCGGCGTAGCTCACGCCAGCGCGGGCTTGAGCACCACCTTGGTCCAGCCGTCCTCGCGGTTGTCGAAGTGCTCGTAGGCCTCCGGTGCCCGCTGCAGAGGCAGGTCGTGGGACACGATGAAGGACGGCTTCGCGCGGTCCCGGTGGATCATGTCCCGCAGTTGCCGGTTGTAGGCCTTCACCGGCGCCTGGCCGGTACCGATCTTCTGGCCCTGGAACCAGAACGTCCCCATGTCGAAGGTGAGCCGACCGTTGCGGGCCATCTCGTCCGACGCTCCGGGGTCGGAGGGCAGGAAGATGCCCACGACGCCGATGCCGCCGGTGAACTTCACCGACTTGACCAGGTTGTTCATGGTCATCTCGGGGTGCTCGACACCGAGATGGTCGTGGGCCTGGTAGCCGACGCACTCGCAGCCGCAGTCCGCGCGGCGGCCGTCGGTGAGGTTAAGGATCTGCTCGACCGGGTCGCCCTTGGAGTCGTCCACGGCGATCGCCCCCATCCTCTCCACGAGGCGCAGCCGGTCGGGGTGGCGGTCGACCACCATCACCTGGGACGCCCCTTGGAGCAGCGCGGAGTAGGCCGCCATCAGGCCGACCGGACCCGCGCCGTAGACGACGCAGGACTCCCCCGGCTTGAGCCCGGCCAGGCGGGTGGCGTGCCAGCCGGTGGGGAAGATGTCGGCGACCATCACGTAGTCGTCCTCCTTCTCCTCCGCATCCTCGGGCAGCCGCAGGCAGTTGAAGTCCCCGAACGGCACGCGCAGGTACTCGGCCTGCCCGCCGGAGTAGGGGCCCATCCCGGCGAAGCCGTAGGCGGCCCCGGCCATCTCCGGGTCGGGGTTGGCCGTCAGGCAGTAGGAGGGCATGCCGGTCTCGCAGTTGCGACAGAACCCGCAGCCGATGTTGAACGGCAGACACACGTGGTCGCCGACCTTGACGCGCTCGACACCCTCGCCGACCTCGACGACCACGCCGAGGTTCTCGTGCCCGAGCACCTTGCCGGGCTCCAGGTCGGTGCGTCCTTCGTACATGTGCAGGTCGGAACCGCAGATGTTGGTGGCGGTGATGCGCACGAGCACGTCGGTGGGACGCTCGATCCGGGCGTCAGGGACCTCCTTGACGGAGACATCGCGGGATCCGTTGTACACAAGGGCCTTCATGATCTTCTCCAAGAATGGGTGCGGGACGGGCCTGGTGGGGCTTTCCGCCCTTGCTCCGGCCCCTGCTCTCCCAGCACCGGGACGAAACAGTCTCACGCCCATGCTTCGGACAAAGCACGTCAAGGTTTCGTGACCGACCGCCACGAGAGCTGGGACGCAGAGTCCCCCAGTCCCGCCACTGGTAGGCCGTGGTTGACGGCCGTTTTCGCCCGTGTGGGCGAAACCTTCCGGGTACGGGGCTTCGGCGTCGCGGCAGCTGAGCAAGCGGCGCGCAGGGACGAAGTACTGCTGGACGTCAACGACATTCAGCTCGGCCACCAGACCGAACTGCGCTGGAATAGCAACGAGGATTGGACGTAGTCAGGCTGTCCCGTCCGTGAGCCACTCATCAGGCGGGAGGAGTTCGACCAGGTTCAGACGCTGTTGGGCCCGCGCAGCCGCACCGGGGAGGAGAGCGCAAAGTTCACCGCACTCGCCGGCGCTACCTGTTTTCGGGGAGCCATCGAGTGCTGTCTGTACGATCGCAGGGCACCGGGGCACTGGGCCGACAGCGACCGTGCTGTCGGTGCCGGTACCCGCAGGAACATGCCCTGGCCAACAGGTTGCACCACCCCCGTAACACCCCTCCACTTTCCTGGCCATAATCGGCACCGCCTGCATCCTCATTTGCTATAAGCATCTGGCCAAACGGGCCGACGACAGAACGACCAAAAGAGGAAGACACCAGGGCAAGTTCTCGATAATCGATCGGACCTTTGATCTGATGGTCACCCGGCTCCGGACACGAGAAAACCCCAGGCCAGGGCAGATGAACCCGCGCCCCGGCCCGGGGCTGATGGTGCCGTGCTGCTCCTGGTGTGCTCCCCTGAACCGGCTACCGCACCGGAACCAAACCACTCACCGGTACCGAGGTGCCGCGCAGCAGGGCGGCGGTGGCCTCGGCCGCCGCTTTGGCCACCTCGGGAAACACCGTCTGATAGGTGTCCTGTGTGAAGTGGGTGGTGGAATGACCCAACTCAGCAGAGACCACCTTCACATCCGTTCCCGCGGCCAAGGCCATCGAGGCCGCCCCGTGGCGGAGCCCATGCAACGTGATCGGCGGCAACCCGGCTGCGCGTGCGATGCGGGCGAACCAGTCACTCACGTGCGAGGGGTGCCATCCCTGCCCGTCTTGGCGGGTGAACACCAATCCCGAATCCGCCCACTCCGGCCCGGCCTGGAGCCGGGCCTGGTTTTGGAACCTCTTCCACTTCCGCAGTACCCGCACGGTGTCAGAGTCCAAGGTGGCCGTGCGTTTCCCCGCTTCTACCGACCATTCGCGGTCAGGTCGTGTTCTGCATGTTCAGCCAGGTGCGCACCAGGAACGCCAGATCACCGAACTCACTCTCGGGCCTTCCACTGATCACCTCTGAAGGTTTCCCGTACCGCAGGGCGGATGCAGACCGCGCACGGAACAGATAGGGGCGTACCCCGCGCACACCGTCATCGTCCACGCACCACCCCACCTCCGAAGGGTGCGGCTCGCGGGGAGAGGGAATCCGGACCGAAGCCGCAGCCGAGCGACTGGGAGGGAGGGCTGTGGAACTCCCCCGCTCAACGGATACCTTCGGCCCCCTCTCGGAAACGCCGGCGACCTGCGCTCCAGAGACACCCTGGTGCAGAGCAGGTTCACGTTCGTACCGGGCTTTCAAGGGGCTGCACAGCACTGCCGTCAGCATCACGCCGAACCACCACCGCAACCTCTGGCCCCAACCACGTACGGATTTACGGTGCCTGCCGGTAGGCTTTCCCATGATCTCCTTCTGCTGTGTTCAGGTAGGGGTTCCAGCCCCGGCGCGGTGCTGCGAACACCACGCCGGGGCGTTTCCTTTTCTTAGAGCCTCTTGATGCAGTGATCTGAGCGGCCGGCCATCCATGACGCCGGGATCGGCCGTCGTCATTCGAGGTCTTCGAGAACCACGGGAGGTCACGGTCCTAGACCGTGGTCGATGGCCGAGGCCTTCGCTACTGCTTCCGGGAACGGGCACTCTCAGATCTCACTTCGTCTCCTCAGCGACCGATTTCTGAGCCACGGCAGCCCGTGCCGAACGAGCCTTGTCCGCTCGGTCCGTGATGAGGGATCGGCTGACACTGAACTCCTGCGCCAGCTTCTTACAGGTCTCCCCGGCCTCGTATCGAGCCAGGAGTTCGCTGTTGGAAACACCCAGGTCCTTGACCGGAGGGCGCCCCTTGCGGGGAACCACTCCGGAGGCCTTGCGCTTGAGGGCTCTGCGTTTTCGCAGTCGCACCAGGGACATCACGTTCTGATGGCGTTCCGCGATCCGGTCGTAACCCCACATCTTCGATGGGATCTCACCCTCGTGCCACAGGGCGAAGAACACCTTCCGAGCACTTCCCAACACCCGTGTGAAGGTGGTGGTGTCCATGTTCATGGCCCGCTCGGCATCCCGGCGATCGTCGCATTCAGCCAGCACGGTCAGGATTCGACGGTGTTTCGGGGAGAGGGCGAGCCAGATCTGGGCCAGGGCGATACGATCCACGATCAGATCCTCGTGGGAATGGGCTGGCGCTGAGGCACTGCTCCAGTAGCGCAAGAAGGCTCGAGAGACCAAGGCCTTGTCCCTACCGCCCAACCCGTGAGCTTGGAGGTCTTGGTAGCGCTGGGCCTTCATCGCCTTCCAGCCGACGGCTATCAGCTCGGTCTCCTCCGGTCTCAGGGGCACCAGTTGCAGGTGTTCGGCGATCGCCTCCCATGCGGTCTCGGCACGGCGGACCATGTCCATGCCGTTCACCCACCGGCACTCCCGCGCCGCCCACACGGCCGACCGCACTACCTGAAACGCGGTGTAACCGTGCCCGACCGGATCATCGGCCGCGGGGCGTGGCAGCACCGGCCCGAACTCATTCGCCCCCTGGGGGTTACCCCCGGTCGTTCTGGTCCCGTCATCATCTGTCGATGTCGCTTCGGCAGGCAGGGGTCGGAAACTCTCATCGCCCACGAAGGTCGGTTCCGGCGTAGGGGCAGCAGCGTTCACGGGGCACGCTCCGAAGGGGGTCGTTGACGTGTTCCTCTGGCCGAGCGCGAGCTCACTACTCACGCTGACAAGCCATGGTTCCTCTCATGCAAATAAGAGATACACATGCACTCATGTACATAAGCACTACACTCAGGTTGCCCCACTCATGTACATGAGTCAACCCTGCAGAGGAAACAGACCCGCCCGGCCGCCCGATAGATCAGTCCAAGGCCGGAATGCGGTAGTCGAGCACGAACTGGTCCGCGGCCATGATCGTGTCGCAGACCTCCACCACTTTCCCCGAGGTGGTCACGGCGTTACGCGTCAGATGAATAATCGCGGAACCAGGACTCAGCCCCAGAGCGCTCGCTTCCTGTTTGGTGGCCAACCGGGCCCGCACGGTCTCGACGTACTCGGCGAATTCATGACCATGCTCTTCGAGCCTCGCATAGATACCCCCTCCGCCAGGGTTCTCCTCGAACAGCTCGGGGATATCCCGAGCCACTGGCCAGGGCAGATACGACGTGGCCTCTTCAGTAGGGACGCCATCACTGAAATAGAGGCGCCGACGGGCGAGGATCTTGTCTCCATCGGCCACGCCCAGGCGTTCGGCGATCTCACGGGGAGCGGCCACCGGCCCGATGGAGAGAACCTGAACGGTGGGCTTCACCCCGGCCTGTTCGGTCTCCGCGATGTAGGCGGCTTTACCGGCACGACGGTGAGAGCGCCGGAACCGGTCAGAGGACTTCCGGGTGACCGGTGGCCGAGACTTGACGAAGGAGCCCTTGCCTTGGAAGGTCTCCACCAGACCGGCGGCGCGCAACTCGGCGATCGCCTTGCGCACCGTTCCCGAGGAGACGCCGTAGCGTTCCATCAGAACGGTCTCACTCGGCACCTCTTCCGCGGGTGCCAAACGTCCGCCTTTGATCTGCTCCTCGATGTCGTCCGCGATCTGGAGATACCGGGGCTTCCCAGACCTTGCCCCCGCAACGCTCGTCATAGTCCTTCTACGCCTCCTAAGCTCATGTACATGGGTAACAGCACCGGAGATAGGCCGTCAACGCCACTGCACTCCGTATCCGTCGCCGGGGCCGTCGTCCGCGAGGACGGTCGACTCCTGACGATCCGTCGCGCGGACAACGGAAGATGGGAGCTCCCCGGTGGCGTTCTGGAACTCGCGGAGACTCCGAAGGAGGGGGTGCGCAGGGAGGTCTGGGAGGAGACCGGGGTCCACGTCCAGGTGGGCCGGCTCACCGGCGTCTACAAGAACACCGCTCGGGGCATCGTGGCCCTGGTCTTCCGGTGCGCACCTTCCGGTGGCGACCCACGCCCGTCGGACGAGTCGACCGCCGTCGCCTGGCTCACCCCCGAAGAAGTGGCCGAGCGTATGTCCGAGGTCTACGCGATCCGGCTCCTCGATGCCCTGGACCCGAACGGTCCCCACGTCCGCGGCCACGATGGCAAACGCCTGGCACCGGCCGGGTGAGCGGACTCGACCACGAGTTCCAGGCCCTGATCTTCCACAGGCGATCCGCCACTCTGGTCCTAGTCAGAGCAGAGAACAACCGAGAGTGGCTCGTCCGGCCTGGAAGCAGTGTTCGCGCCAGAACCTCACGAGCCACCATCGACCTCTTCCAGGTCTGTGTGCTCCGTTCGTGCTCCGCAATTTTGGACCGGGACGTCAGCGGGCGGCACGAAACGGCATCCGGATTCGGATGATGCGGGACACAACGGCACAAAGTGGCATGTGGCGGTACTAGGGTGCCGGACTTCTAATCCGACGGCCGCAGGTTCGAATCCTGCCGGGTGCGCCACGAATCCCCAGGTCAAACGGGGTTCACGAGGACCTCGAAAGAGGTCCTCGTCGCGTTGTGGGGGCCCTGCGTCCTCCGAACGGGCGGAACGGCGCCCCGCCCTCCCCGAAAGGTTCTTTCGCCTCCTCCCTTGCCAGTCCTCCCCTTCTAGGCTCGCGCGCATGGGTAACAGCACCGGAGATAGGCCGTCAACGCCACTGCACTCTGTATCCGTCGCCGGGGCCGTCGTCCGCGAGGACGGTCGGTTCCTGGCGATCCGTCGCGCGGACAACGGAAGATGGGAACTCCCCAGTCTCGTCCTGGAACTCGCGGAGACCCCGGAGGAGGGAGTACGCAGAGAGGTCTGGGAGGAGTCCGGGGTCCACGTCGAAGTGGATCGGCTCACCGGCGTCTCCAAGAACACCACCCGAGGCATCGTCACCCGCATCCCACCATCGGCAAGAGCCGGGCACTGCCGGAGTGTCCGACCGACACGAAGAAAAACAGCTCTTCAGCTTCTACCCCCGACAATCTCACCATCCCTCTGAGCACCCGGCACTGCCGGTTCGGCTATCACCCACTTCGAGTAAGTACTGGAAGGCGACTCCGGCATACAACCGGTTCTTCATCGCGTGCAGTACGAAACGTCTTCTGAACCGAGCCTCGAACACGTGACCGGCGGTATGCATACCCTGACCATGCGACGATCTCGGCGGCTATGACGGGAATCCGGATCCGAACCTCATCACCACATCGTCTGCGCGAGATATCGGGATCAACATAATGTCGGTGCCCGACCTTATTCTCGGATCGAGGTCGAGACCCGCTCGGCCTCGAGGAGAATAAGGAGCCGATTGTGGCGATCAAAACCGTGTTCTATTCCTTCCACTATGAACGTGACGTGAGCCGTGTTCAGCTCGTGCGAAACATCAACGCGCTCGAGGGACAGCCCCTACTCAACGCCCAGGACTGGGAGGAAGTGAAACGACGCGGTCGGCAGGCCATCGTCGACTGGATCGATGAGCAGATGCGCTACAAGCGGGCGGTCGTGGTCCTCATCGGACGGGAGACAGCCGACCGCCCCTGGGTGATCTACGAGATCGAGAAGGCCTGGCAGGCGAAGAAACCGCTCGTCGGGGTCCGCGTTCACAGTCTGTCATCGTTCGGCAGAGCCGACCGCCCCGGCGCGAACCCGTTCGACAAGGCGCTCGGCGCCGACAACATCCCGGTGTTCGATCCGACGAGGGTCGACCGATGGGGAGGTATCGACACGAAAGCCACGTACGCGAACCTCGTCGCCAACCTCGAGGGCTGGGTCGCTCAAGCGAAGGCCCGCGCATGAGGACCTAGGCCCTCGGGTCCCGCGAGGCCGCCGACCGTGACGATCCTGCCGTCCGCGACGGTGCACCGGGGCGAGAGCGTCGTCGCTGTCCTCCCGGCATAGAGGGCGTTTCTCGACCATCGTGCTCGTCATGCCGAACATCTGGGTTTCAAAGGCGTTGACACGGACCAGGGAAAAGCGATTCATTCACCATTGCCCCGACCGCGAATGGGAACTCTCCGTCCACATGGCGGGGGTGGACGGACCCTTGTGGGATCCGGGGGCGATCCTCATACCGAGGTCGGACGAAGCGCCGTTCCTGTCCCGTCCGGGGCCGACGCACACCACCACCGGTAGGGCGGCCCGAGGGGCCTCATGCCTTACAGCGAGCTCGGTCTCGCCCGCCTCGCCCTGTGGACGATCTTCTTCGTCAACGGCGCGATCCTCTCCAGTTGGGCGCCACGGATCCCCGAGGTGAAGGATTCCCTCGGACTGACCGACGCCGAGCTCGGAATCGCGCTTCTGGGGATCGCGGGCGGTTCCGTTCCGGCGCTGATCCTGACCGCGAAGCTGCTCCAACGCCTCAGGGACACCCCTATCTGTGTGGTCTCCGCGATCGTCTTCAGCGCGGCCCTGCCGCTCATACCGCTGACCGGAGACCTGGCCCGGCTGACGGCGGTGCTCTTCGTACTCGGGGCGGCCAGTGGCGCGCTCGACGTGGCGATGAACACCGCCGGCATCTCGCTCCAGGCGGTTTCGGAGCGGCCCGTACTCTCCGGTCTACACGGTGGTTACAGCCTGGGGGTGCTCACCGGCGTCGGAGGAGGGACCATCGCCACGTACATGGGCGTAACGGTCTTCGCCCATTTCATGGTCATGGCCGCGGTACTGGTCCTGATGACCCTGCTGTCCGCCCCGGTCCTCCTGCGGTTCGCCCCCAGGACACATCACCCTTCCGTCGAGATGGAGAAGAGCGAACGGAGGGGGCGTCGTCTACCGGTCCTCGTCGCCGTACTCGCCGTCTCCTGCCTGTTGGTCGAGGGGCTGGTGACGGATTGGTCGGCGCTGCTGATCACGCGTGATCTCGGCGCCGGACCCGCTCAGGGGGCACTGGCCCTGACCGCCTTCGGCCTCGCCATGTTCGTCTCACGGTCGTGCGGAGACGCGATGCTGCTGCGCTTCTCCGAGAAGCGGATCGTCATGGCGTCCGCCCTTCTCCTTCCCGTGGCGGTACTGATCGGGATGCTCGTCCACACTCCGCTCGCGATGAGCGTCTCCGTCGCCGTCATCGGTCTCCTGGTCGGCCCGCTGTTCCCCGTGGCGATCTCGCGTGCGGGCCGCTCCGATCCGGGCCGCGCGGCCTCCATGGCGGCGAAGGTGAGCGTCATCGGGTACATCGCCCACCTGGCCGGTCCGCCGTTCATCGGTCTCGCCGCCGAGGCCGTCTCCTTGCCGGTCACCTTCACCCTGGTCATCGTCCTCGCGGCTCTGGGGATAGGCGTGGCGGCACGCGAGAGGAGAGCGGGCCTCCCCGAGCGGACCGGTCGGTGACCTCCCGGCCCGAAGGTCCGAGTCCCGAGGCCACGTGTGCTCCACCGAACTCGACACCCTGTCGACCCACGGTCCGGATGCGGATGTTTCCGACGAAACCGCCTATCTTGAGGGTTCCGAACCGCCGACGGACGGCGGAAACGGAGAACCCTTCGGCCCCGCCCCGGATCCACTCCGGTGACGGCGGGCCGGATCCCGTTCTCCCTTCGGGACGACGACGATCCGGCGGACTCTCCCTCGCCACTCCGACGAAAAGGGCCGACACCGTGGACCCCCTGCTCCCCACCGACCCCCCGCAGGTCGGCAGGTACCGGCTGACCGCACGCCTCGGTTCCGGCGGCATGGGCCAGGTCTACCTCGCCCGCACCGCCTCCGGCCGCGGGCTCGTCATCAAGGTCATCCGCCCCGAACTCGCCTCCGAGGACGGCTTCCGTGCCCGCTTCGCCCGGGAGGCCGAGGCCGCGCGACGTGTCGGTGGTTTCCACACCGCCCAGGTCGTGGACGCCGATCACGAAGCCGATCCGCCCTGGATCGCCACCGCCCACATCCCCGGGCTCACCCTGGTCCAGGCCGTACGCGAACACGGTCCCTTGGATCCACCGGCGCTCCGGATCCTGGCGACCGGGCTCGCCGAGGGCCTGGACGCGATCCACCGGTGCGGCCTGGTCCACCGCGACCTCAAACCGGCCAACATCATCCTCGCCGCCGACGGGCCCCGCATCATCGACTTCGGTGTCGCCCGGCCCATGGACGCCGACAGTATGACCACCCACGGCACCGTGTTCGGCACCCTGCCCTACATGTCGCCCGAGCAGACCGAGAGCTCACGGGTGGGCCCGGCCTCGGACGTCTTCTCCCTGGGCAGCGTGCTGGCCTTCGCCGCCACCGGCACCGGCCCCTTCACCGGCGGGACCATGGCCGAGACCCTGCGCCGTCTCCTCGGTCCCCCTCCGGACCCGGGCGAGATCGACCCGGACGTCCGCGACCTGATCCGGGATTGCTGGGACCACGACCCCGGCCGGCGCCCGACCCCGGAGCTGATCCTCACCCGCTTCGAGGCGGACGACCTCCACACCCCTGGAGCCTCGCCCCACTTCGCGGTACCCGAGGAGAACACGGCGTTCCCCTCCGTGCTCTCGGTCTCGACCGGCTCCGGGCAGGCACCTCCCCCGTCGACGGCCGCTACGATCGCTCGGGGCGGCCTCCCGCATCACACCAGGGAACAGATCTCGTCCCCCGGGTCCCTGGAGGGAACCGGCACACCACCGTCCACAGCGGGTACGGGCTCCAACGGAAAGAGGTCGAGGAAGGGCCTGTACATCGGCGCTGCGGCCGTGACCGCCCTCGCCCTCGTCTCCGCCCTCCTGTTGTGGAGGGCCGATATCGGCGGCGCCGAGGACCCGGCGCAGGCGGAGGAGGCCGAGGTCGAGGGCCCGGTCCCGATCGGTGAACACGACGATCACGTGAACACGGTGGTGTTCGACTCGGACGGCGACACCGTCGCCACCGCCGGCAGCGACGGCACCGCGCGGCTCTGGGACGTCGAGACCGGCGATCTCGTCGCCATGCCCAAGAGCTTCGACGGTCACGTGTGGTCGGTGGCCTTCTCTCCCGACGACGCCACCGTCGCCTCGGTCCACAGCGACGGCACGGCGCAGCTCTGGGACGTCGAGACCGAAGAACCCACGCCCCTTCCCGGGCACACCGGTTACGTGAGATCGGTGGCGTTCGGTCCCGACGGCTCCACCGTCGCCACCGCCAGCGACGACCGCACCACCCGTCTCTGGGACGGACGGACCGGTGAGTTCGTCGACACCTTCGGCGGGCACACCGACACCGTGAACTCGGTGGTCTTCGGCCCCGGTGGGTTCGATCTCGCCACCGCGAGCAAGGACGGCACCGCACGGATCTGGGACATCGAAACCGGCGAACCCCGCACCACCTTCGACGGACACGACGGTTCCGTGTGGTCGGTGGCCTTCTCCCCCGAGGGGGCCTTCGCCGCCACGGCGAGCGAGGACGGCACCGCACGGATCTGGAACGCCGGGACCGGCGAACCCCGCATCGTCCTCGACGGACACGACGGCCCCGTGAACACGGTGGCGTTCAGCCCCGACGGCATGCTCCTCGCCACCGGTGACGCCAGCGGTACCGCACGTCTTTGGGACGCCGAGACCGGTGAACCCGTCACGGTCCTCGAGGGGGAGCACACCGACGCCGTGTGGTCGGTGGCCTTCTCCCCCGACGGCGCCACCCTGGCCACCGCGAGCGATGACGGCACCGTACTGCTGTGGGACATCGGTTGACCACCGGCCCGGCGACGACGTGGCGTCCAGGGCCGGACGGGGCCTCCCGTGGCCCCGTCGAGCGATCACGCGAAGCACCCCGTGTTCCTCCGCCCGGAACGGACCACGCTCGGACCGTCGTGGCCCCGGTGTAGCTTCTCCATTCACCCCTACCCGGAAGGCTCGTCATGGAGTTCCACACCCCCGGTCGCCCCGAGGACCTGCCCCCGTTCGATCTCCTCTGGGCCCGCGCCGCCGCGTTGGCCTCCCTGGAGGCGGGTGGCGGCGCGAGTCAGCACGTCTACGCCGACGCGGTCGTGCACCACGACGACGCGGGAGGGAACGAGTGGCGGCTCGCCCGTCTCGACGACGGTCGCGGGGTGCTCGTCGGTGCCGACCACGAGTGCGACGAGCACGTCGACATCGAGGGCTACGACCCCTATGTCGGCCCCGACTGGTTGCCCTGGACCTGGTTCGCCGAACTGGAGAGCGGCCGTGAGCAGGGGTTCGCCTACTGGTGGGACGGGGCCGTCTGGGACCGTATCGACTACCCCGACATCATCGACAACGACGGTCTGAACCTTCTCTTGACCCATCTGTCCACCACGGAGAGGACGGTCGAGAGGGTTCTGAACTTCCTCGACCTGCGTGAGTCCACGAACGAGTGGGAGGAGGGGGTCCTCATCCTGACCCGGGTTCTGGAGCTCGCCGAGCGGGGCTCCGGCACCGAGGAGGAATGGCGTGAGGTTCTAGAGGCGGCTCTGGACTTCGCCGCGCGTCAGGACTCGCAATACGTGAACCGCGCGAAGGACGAGTTCGACGTGACCGCGGCCCTCGCGGTGGCACGGGCGACCGGGTTGGTCAAGGGGTTCGAGGCCGAGGTCAAGCCCGCGGAGAACGGTCGTCCCCAGGGGTGGGTTCCGCGTCCGGGATGAGGACTCGGATCGTCGGGGGTGATCGTTAGGCTGGGCTCCCGCGCCGTCCTCTCCCCCGGGTCCCGGTGTGTCCCCACCCTCATCGAGAACAAGGAACCTCATGCCCTACCCCTTCGACCCGGAGGAACCGATCTCCGACCCCTCGAACTCGGACACGGCGGCCCGTGCCTGGGACGAGCGTCGGGAGTCCCTGTCGGACTGGCGTGACCTGAGCCGCGAGGTGGTCGTCCGTCTGGGCGAGCTGTCCCGCTGGGACCCGCCCGAGACGCTCCTGGAGAACCCGAGCCACGGTCTCACGCACATGCACACGATCTGCTCCATGGACGACCTGGAGCCGTTCGAGATGATCGGCTACCGACCCTTCGACCTGTTCCTGACCACGTACTGCGCCGAGTACATGTTCAGCGACGTCGGTGGCGCGTGGGTGCTCGACGAGGACCCGGGGTCGTCCACCTTCGGCCGTTTCCTCATCGGTGAGTACGACACCGATCGTCCGGAGGCGACGGTGGACGTCTACGCCGCCGTGGCGGCGTTCCTCGAAGAGCCCGAGGGACGCGACCTGGAGAAGCTCCTGGAATCGCTCCAGGAGTCCATGGGCGCCCCGGTGGGTGTCCAGGACACCTCCTACCCCTGACGAACCCTGCCCCGCCCCCGATGGCCCGCCCTCCGTGGCGGGCCTTTTCATGTCCGCTTCGTGCCCCGGCCGGCGGCCGAGCCCTCGGTGATCGAGGATGTTTCCGCCGCTGTCGTTCCTCTCTTCTCCACCCCGGGTCTACCGGGTGCGCTCAAGGCTGTGTAGAGTATGAAAACGATTTTCATTTCCACACTTGGAAAAGACACCTCGAAAGGAGCATCCGATGCGCATCGCACTGGTCGCCGGCCTGCACGCGGCCGCGCGGCGCCGGGCCGTGGACGAACTACTGGCCGCCGTGCCGGGGTCCATCGCCGTACACCACGACATGAGGGACATCGGTGACGGTGCCGTGCACCGTGTGGTGCGCGACCACGCGGGCCCCACCGAGATCGCGGCCGTCGACCTCGACCACGCCTGTGCCTCCTGCACCCTGCGCGAGGACCTCGTCCCCTTCCTCCTGAGCACCGCGGACACCGGCCGACACGGCCTGTGCGTCGTGGAGGCCTGGGAGGCAGTGGAACCCCGGTCGATCGCCGAGGCGATCTCCGTTCAGGAGAGGCTCCACCTGACCACCGTCGCCACGGTCGTGGACACCGCCCGCCTGACCTCGGACCTCGGTGGTGACGACGACCTGACCGACCGCGGACTGGACGTCGCACAGGACGACTCCCGCACGGTCGCCGAGGTCCTCCATCGGCAACTGGAGTACCCGAACACGCTCGTACTTCGCGGTACGGAGAACGAACACCACGTACGCTCCCTCCTCCGACAGCTCAACCCCGCGGCCACGCTCCTCCGGTCGGGGGCCGATCTGCGGAGCCTCCTCGACCGGCGCTTCGACCCGGCCTCCACCCATGACCGGCTCAACCCGGCCTGGGCCCACTACACGGACCACGCCGAGGAGCACGGGGTGGGATCGGTGACCTGGACCAGGCGCCGACCCATGCATCCCGAACGGTTCGCCGACGCGCTGGAACGGATCGTCTCGATGAGCCTGCGCGGCCGAGGAAGGTTCTGGCTGGCCAGTCAGTCCGACTCCCTCCTCGTGTGGGACTCCTACCGTGACCTGCTCATGGTGGAGAACGGAGGCCCCTGGATGGCCTCGCTCCCCGAGGCCGCCATGGACCTGGTCTCGCCCACACGACGCTCCCGTGCCCTCGTGGACTGGGATCCGGCGGTCGGCGATCGCCGCCAGCACCTGTCCTTCACCGGGATCGGCATGGACGCCGACGCCCTGCTCTCCCTGCTGGACTCCTGCCTGGTCACCGACGAGGAAGCGGACCAGGACTTCCACAACGACCCCTTCGCCGAGTTCTCCGAGAGGTGATCATGTCCGCCGATGAACGCCGCGCCGCGAAACCCGCCCGCCGGCGAGCCCTCGCCAACCCCTTGGGCGAGGCCGACCACGTCGACTACAAGGACGTCGCCCTGCTCCGCCGGTTCCTGTCGGACAAGGGCAAGATCCGGGCCCGGCGCGTCACCCGGGTCACGGCCCGTCAGCAGAGGCTGCTCGCCGCGGCGATCGCGAACGCCCGCGAGATGGCCCTGCTGCCCTACCCCTCCTCCGTGAAACAGAACCGATCGACCTGAAAGGAAGAACCGTGTCCCGTATCTGCCAGGTGACCGGGAAGGCCCCCGCGTTCGGCAACGCGATCTCCCACTCCCACCGGCGCACGAAACGCCGTTTCGACCCCAACGTCCAGCGGAAACGCTACTGGCTGCCGAGCGAACGACGCTTCGTCCGGCTCCGGGTCAGTGCCAAGGGCATGAAGGTGATCGACGCCCGGGGCATCGAACGCGTGGTCGCCGACATCCGCGCCCGTGGAGAGAGGGTCTGATGGCGAAGAAGAGCAAGATCGCCCGGAACGAGCAGCGCAAGGCCGTCGTCGCCCGCTACGCCGAACGCCGTGCCGAGCTCAAGCGCCTCATCAAGAACCCGCGCACCGGCGAGGACGAACGCGCGGCCGCCCTGGCCGAGCTGCGACGTCAACCGCGTGACGCCAGTGCCACCCGGGTGCGCAACCGCGACTCCGTGGACGGCAGGCCCCGTGGACATCTGAGGAAATTCGGCCTGTCCCGCATCCGGTTCCGGGAGATGGCCCACCGGGGAGAGCTGCCCGGGATCACCAAGTCCAGCTGGTGACCGGGCCGGGGCCGGCCGTTCGCCCCGGCCGGCCCCGCCTCACACTCCTGGCTCCCACCTCGATCGAGGTGGGTACGGAAGGGCCCGTCACCGTCGCGGGGTCGGTGGCGGGCCCTTCTCTACGAGGGGCCGGGCCCTCCGGTGGGGTCACCGGAGGGCACGGGGCGGGTCAGGCCTCAGGTCAGGTCGATGGTGACCCGCTCGGTGACGCCGTTCACGGTGACGGAGAGGTCGACGGTGGCCGCCCTCAAGGCGTCGAACCGGCCCGTCGCCGGGTCGAAGGAGGCGGCGTGCTCCTCCCCGGCCTCGTCGGCCGGGCCGATGTGGACGTCGTCGGAGCCGGACCAGTCCGCGCTCACCGGGTAGGCGACCGGGACCGCGCTCCCGTCATTGTCCACCGTGGCGGTGATATCGGCCTGTTCGCCCACCGCGACCGAGGCCGGGGCGTCGAGTTCCAGACCGTCCACGTGGGGACGCAGTTCGGTCCGCACCCAGTCCCGCGAGGCGGCGCCGTCGGTGTCGATCCCCCACAGGGACCAGCCGGTGAAGCCGCCGTCGGCGGGGCCGGTCGAGGGGTTCTTGCCGGCGTTGCCGTTGATGACGTAGGGCACCCCGTCCACCCGGTCGGCGTGGAACATGCCCGCGTGCGCTCCGATGAACGCCGCGCCCTTGCCGCTGTCGGCCTGGAAGTCGGCCAGCCAGTTCTCGACGGCGGTGGCCTCCTTGCGGTCCGCCAGTTCGCTCGCCCTGGAGGGGGACGGGTCGCGGAAGGGCACGTGCTGGGCGACGACGACCGAGGTCACGGAGGGGTCCTCGGCCGCGGAGTCGAGCTCCTCGCGCAGCAGGGGCAGTTGTGACCAGTCGCTGGACCGGTACGAGAGCCGAGCCGTGTTCAGGAGGATGAACCTGGTGCCGTGGTGGTCGACCACCCGGTGGGGCTCCCCGAAGGCCTCCCGGAAGTTGTCCAGAGTGCCCTCGGACACCTCGTGGTTGCCCGGAACGTAGTAGTAGGGGAGCTCACCCTCCAACTCCTCGTCGAGGATGGTCCGGGCCAGGGCGAAGTCCTCCGGCGCGGCCTCGTCGACGAGGTCTCCGTTGATGATGAGGAACTCGGCGTCGCTGTCGCGGATCTCTCGGAGCGCCCGCCGGGTGTAGGCGACGATCTCGCTGTCGGGGTCGCGGGCGACGAACTGCGCGTCGGACAGGACGGCGAACCGCCAGTCCTGGTCGGCCACGGCCGTTCCGGAGGCCACCACGGGGTCGACGACCGGTTCGGTGGGCGGCACGTCGATCGGGGGCGGCACCATCGCCGTCAGTTCGTCGAGGATCACCTCGCCCCGGTAGCTCGCGTCCGGTTCGGTCTCGGCGAAGTAGAGGCGCCGCAGCGACAGCGGGTACTGCGTGCCCGGCGGGACCTCGAAGACCAGCTCCCGCCACCCCTCCTCGTCGAGGTATCCGGCGCGCAGGGCGGGCAGCAGTTGGCCGGCGCCGTCCCAGACCTGGAGGCTGGCCCACTCTCCGTTCCCCTCGGTACGCACCTGGGCGCGCAGTTCCTGCGGCTGTCCGGGGATCTCCAGTCGCCCGCCGGGCGGCAGGGCGCCTCCGGTGCGGGTCCCGGTCGAGGTGGTGAAGTCGTAGGTCAGGCCCACCGCCTTGCCGTCCCGGCCCTCGGCGACCGTGACGTCCCCGTCGGCGCGTTCGCCGAAGTAGGTCCAGTCGGCGGCGTCCTCGAAGTCGGCGACGACGACCTCCTCCAGTCCGACGGTGATCGCCATGGTCGTCTCGACGTCGCCGACCCGGACCGCGGCGAGGGTGGAACCGCTGTCGGTGGCGGCGGTGATCTCGAATCGTCCGTCCTCGGTCACCGAGACCCGGGCGACGCTCTCGTCGACGGACAGCTCGACGTCGGCCGGTTCGATCGGCGCGGCGAACCCCTGGGCGTCGTAGCCGGTCACCTCGACCACGGTGGACGCGTCGGCGTCGGCCAGTCCGACCCGTTCGGGGGTGGTCTCGATCCGGGCGAGGTCGCCCAGAACGGTCAGCTCGATCTCGCCTCTGGCGCGCAGTTTACTCGCGGTGACGGTGGCGATACCGGTCGTATGGGCGGTGAACACGCCCTCGCGGTCCACCAGACCGACCCGGCCGTCGTCGGAGCGCCAGTTCGGAACGCCCTCGGCCGGGCCGAAGGTCTCGTCGTGACCGAACGCGGTGAGCGTGCGGGTCAGTCCGGGGAAGACCCGGTCGGGGCGGCTCGGGGCGACGTAGCCGGAGCCCGCGGCGCGTTCGGGTTCGATCCGCGTCTCGACCCAGAAACCGTCGAGTCGTCCACTGCCCTCGGGGGCGAACAGCGCGAGTCCGTTGGGGACGAGTCGTTCCGCGCCGTCCGAGGGGCGGTTCTCGACCCGTACCCGCTCCGAGCCGGGGGTTCTCGCCACCATGGTGGTCGACCCGCCCCCGTCGAGGTTGAGCGCGGTGTGCGCGCCGGCATCGACCATCATCTCGCCCAGCTCGTCGAGGCCCACGCCTTCGGAGAAGGAGGGCTGGCGGCCGTCGACGCTGAGCAGGTACATCCGCGAGCCGTCCTCGGAGAACCCGATCGCCGTGCGCGGGGCGCCCGGGGTGTTGTTACCTTCGGAGGCCCGCTGGACCTCGCCGTCGACGACGAGCATCTGACGGCCGTTGAGGGCGGCGTGGATCTCCTGGTCCTCGGCGGCCCGGGCCTCGTAGTCGATGCCGACCGCGTCGCCCACGGTCAGATCGGAGAGGGCGGTCGCACCGTCCTCACGGCCGACCAGGACGAAGGTGTCGTCGGGGATCTCCCCTTCTCGCGGTCGGTCCACGATCTCGGTGACGACGCCGTCGGCGACCACCACCTCCAGTGTCTCCGCGGCGCCTTCGACCGCCCGGCAGCGGCAGTGGTCGCCCCACAGCGGGGTGAACGCGGCGATCTCGCCGGCGCCCAGCGCCGGTTTGTTGATCGCGTCCAGAGACGGCGTCTCTCCGGTCGGCAGGTCGATGGTGCCCTCGAAGAACACCTCGCCGATGGAGCCGAGTCCGTCCGGGGTGAAGATCACCGAGGAGCCGGCGTACTCGCCGGGCATCGGGGACTGGATCAGCTCGCCGTCGCGCACCGCCACCCCCTGCGGGGCTCCGGAGGCGTTGATGTCGAAGAAGTCGCCGTTCACCGCGGCGACCGCGCCGACGCGGTCGGCCTGGGCGCTCAGGGGTTCGCGGTCGGTCACCCGGCCGGGGAACAGGTAGTCGACGCCGACGCCGCCGGTGAGGTCGGTGGTCAGCAGGTCGCCCTGCAACCAGGTGGGGTTCCCGGTGTAGCCGTCCGGCCCGTAGGAGTCGAACGATCTCAGGGTGACGCCGGGGGCGACCGGACGTTCGGACTCGAACGTCTCCAATCGAGGGGCGGGAGCGTCGTCCCGGGCCACCGAGCCCTCCGGGGGGACCTCGACGTTCTCGCTGAAGGCGGTGTGGTCGCGTGGATCGTCGTCCGCGGCGGCCGTACCGACGGCCGGGGGGAGGGTGAGGATCAAGGCGCAACCCGCGGCCACGACCGCACTCGCGCGTGAACGGATCGACCACCGGCGTTTCATGGGAAGCCTCCGGGCGGCTGGGGGAGCCTTACGCGTGAACTTCTATCAGCCGACCGGGCGGTTGTGTAGGAGGTGAAGGATCCCCGATTTCCGCGCGGCTCCCGAGCCGGAATCGTGCACGTGAGCTCTCGACCTGCGGATACGCGCCGCACGCGAGGTGCGCGAAGGAGGTGAGGAAGGTCCCCTCCCCTCTCCACATTTCACCTGGGGACAGCCCATTGGTCATGAGGAATCCGATCACGCGCGACGTGGAGCGAACGGTTCAGGGCGTGGGCAGCGGACAGGACTCGGCGGCGCGCAGGCGGGAGGCGAGCGCCCACGCGGAGAGCGCCAGGCCCGCGACCGCGAGCAGAGGTTGGAGCGGCGCGAACCAGGTCATGGCCCCGTTGGCGCCCAACGCCAGGAGCACGAGCTTGTTGCAGACCGGACAGCCGATCGCGAACCAGGCCAGGGCGGCCCCGACGATCCCCTTGCCCCGGCCTCGATCGACGTCCTCCGTCGCCGGTCCCGTCGCGCCGCGGACGTAGGTCGCCGCCACCAGGCCGGTCAGGACCGAGGCCGCCGCCCACACCGGATAGGACCACCACGTCGGATCGACCTCCCTGGAGAACAGCCCGTTCGGGACGAGGACGGCCGGAACCCCCAGGAGCAGCAGGGTCGCGGCCGTTCCGATCGCCGCGACGGTCCACTCTCGACGCCCCCATGAGCGCATACGTCCCCCTCTTCCTCGAACACCTCGGCAGCATTTTCTATCCTCCATAGAATACTCTCTATGCAAGATAGAAAGAAGGTGCCCATGTCGAGCCGGACCAAGAGCCGCTCCAACATGCCCCTGATCGTGGCCGGTGCCGTACTGCTCGCCTTCGTCCTGGCGGTGACCATCGGCATCGCCCTGGAGGACGGGGACCCCGAGGGGGACGCCTCCGACGTCCAGGTCTCGGGCGGCTCCGGCGAGGACCACGTCGGCGAGGAACAGCGAGCGTGGGGAGAGACCCTGGCCAGGCGCGAGGCCGAGGACCCCGGCGCCATGGGGGCCGTCGACGCGCCCGTGGTGGTGGTGGCCTACTCGGACTTCGCCTGCCCCTTCTGCGCCGCCTGGGCCCACGAGACCCAACCCGAACTGGTCGAACGCTACGTCGACTCCGGGGACCTGCGCATCGAATGGCGCGAGTTCCCCTACCTGGGCGATCTGTCCCGCGAGCTCTCCCTCGGCGCTCTGGCCGCCGCCGAACAGGACGCCTTCTGGGAGTACCAGGAGACGGTCTTCGCGCACCAGGAGGAACTGAAGTCGTCCTCGGACCCCGACGCGCTCCTCCGAGAGCTCGTCGAGGAGAGCGGCCTGGACCCGGAGCGTTTCGAGGAGGCCCTGGACGACGAGAGCCTGCCGGCCAGGGTCGACGCCGACTTCCTCGAAGGCCAACGGATCGGTGTCTCCGGCACCCCGGCCTTCATCGTCAACGGGGACCCCGTGATGGGGGCCCAGCCGCTGCCGGTGTTCGTCGAGAGCATCGAGTCCGCCCTGAACGCCGCGGAGGGGTGAACCCATGGACATCGGTCTCCTGGCGGCGACGGCGGGCGGGGTGCTGGCCCTGTTCAGCCCGTGCAGCGCCCTTCTGTTGCCCTCGTTCTTCGCCTACGCCTTCCGGAACCCGGGGCACCTGCTGCTCCACACCGGCATCTTCTACATCGGCCTGTGCCTGACCCTGATCCCGTTCGGGGCGGGATCGGCCATGGTCAGCGTCCTGTTCTACGGGCACAGGGAGACGCTCATCGGCATCGCCGGCGGCGTCATCATCGCCTTCGGAATCATCCAGATCCTGGGGTGGGGCTACACCTGGGGTCCTCTGGCCCGGGCCCAGTCGCGTTTCGCCTCGGGGCGCGGACGTCTGTCGGTCCTCGGGCTCGGGGCGGTCTACGGTCTGGCCGGCTTCTGCTCCGGACCGATCCTGGGGGCGGTGCTGACCGTCGCGGCCACCGGGACCCCGGCGCGCGGCATGCTGTTGATGGCCGCCTACGCCCTGGGCATGGTCCTTCCCATGTTCCTCCTGGCCCTGGGATGGGACCGGTTCGACCTGGGACGCCGTCGCTGGTTGCGCGGCCGTTCCCTGCGCGTGGGTCCGTTGACCACGCACACCACGGCCGTGCTGAGCGGCGCCCTGTTCATCGGGGTCGGGGTGATCTTCCTGGTCTTCGACGGCACCGCGTCCATGAGCGGCCTTCCGGGGATGCGGTGGTTGGAGGAGGTCGCCTACCGGGCTCAGGAACCTCTGTCCCGGCTGGGGAGCACGACCGACGTCATCGCTCTGGTCCTGGTGGCGGTCCTGCTCGGCGCACTGGCGTTGTTCGCCCGGCGCGGCGGCGCGAGCGCCTCCGACGACGCCAGGACGACGGACCGCGACCCGAGCGCGCGCGAGACCTCGGAAGGGGAGTGATCGTGCCCTCGAACGCGGGCCGCGCGGTGGTCTTGGCGGTGACGCTGCTGGTGGGCGCGTGCGCGCCGCCCGGTACGGAGGACGCCGCCGTGCGGCTCGTGGACGATCCGGCCCTTCCCCCGCCCGAGGTCTCCGTCTCCCCTCCCCCGCCGCTCCGGGGAGAGCCCCTGTGGACGGCGCCGTTCACCTCCGAACCCAAGGCCGCCGGGTCGATGTTCATCGGCGTGGCCCAGGGGTCGGCGGGCGAACGGCTCCGGTTCCTGGCCGTCGACGCCGAGGGCCGGACCAGGTGGGCGGCCGAACGCGACCCGGAGTGCACCGGGTTCGCCATCGCCCACGACCCTCGGGACGGCTCGGAACCGGTGGTCCTGCTCGACAAGGAGAAGGACCCCGAGGGAGGTCTTCTCGCCACCGTGACCACGGCCTCGGCCTTCGACCCCGACGACGGCGGGCGCGTATGGGGCCCCGTGGACGTTCCGGGCACCCTGGTGGGGCCGGGGCTGATCTTCGCGGCCGTGCAGGGCAGCGTCATGAGCGACCGCACCGGCCCCAAGGTCGCGCTCGACCCGGCGACCGGCTCGGTGATCGCGGACGAGGAACGGGGGGAGACACCCCTGCACGAGTATCGCGGCATGGTCCTGACCCGGAGCGCGGACACCCTCCGGACGATCGACTCCACCGGCGGTACCCTGTGGGAGCACACCGACCTGGAGATACCTCCCCTCTGGGAGGAACCGGGGGTCCGCGTCGGCCCCGGCCCCCGTCCCACCGACGGGGCCACCGCGGCCGTGGCCCTCGAGTGGACGTCGGAGGCCGATGGGATCCTGGGATACTCGGTGCACGACCTGGCCACGGGGCACCTCCTGCTCACGCTCGCGGAGTCCCGGACCCCCGTGCTCTTGGACGCCGGGCGGGGACGGACGGTGGCCGTCGCCTCCCCCGTCGACGAACCCGAGAGCCGGTACGCGTTCAGGCTCGACGACGCGGGAGAGGCACCCGTTCGGCTGGGGCGAGTGGAAGATGACGAACGACCGCGGGCCCTGGTGGCCTCCACTCTGTATCTCGCGGGCGAAGGCTCTTACCGGGCCCTCGACGTGAGAACGGGTGAGGCCGGGGAGAGGTGGCGGGACGCGAGGGAACCTCCCGTGGCCGCCCTCGAGGACGGTCCGGCCATCATGGGTGTGGAGACCACCGATCGGACCCGGGTGTTCACCGCCCTGGCCACCGATCGAACACGATGATCGACCATGGACCACCACTTCGAGGACGATGGGCTCGACACCGATGAACGCCAACCCGATCCCCGGACTCGGATCCTTGGAATCCGAGGTCATGTCCGCCCTGTGGCGATCCCGAGAGCCGCTCAGCGTGCGCGAGGTGATCGAGTCGCTGAGCGGCCGGGACCCCGCCTACACCACGATCTCCACCGTTCTGGAGAACCTGCGCCGCAAGGGATGGGTGGAGCGTGAACGCGTCGGACGGCTGTGGTTCTACCGCCCTATGAGGGACCGCAACTCCCTCGCCGCCGACCGTATGCGGGGTGCCCTGGACGACAGCGGGGACGCCCGCGAGGCGCTTCTGCTGTTCGTCGACCGTATGGACCCGAACGACCTCGACGTTCTCCGTGAACTGCTCGCCGACGTCCCCCGAGACGAGGACGCATGACCTGGTCCCTGCTCGCCGTGGTCGGGCTGATCGCCTGGAGTCTGTACGGGCATCGGTTCCTCCGGGCCTTCCACCACCGGCACAGGGCCTCGCCCCGGGTCATGCTCGGTCTCTGGTGTCTGGGCATCGCCTCCTGGGCGTCGACCTGCGTGGTCCTCGCGGGCGCCCTGGCGAGCCAGGTCATGGGCCCTGGGGTGAAGGCGCTGATCGCCGCCTGCCTGAACCTGGTACAGGCGATCGACGCCAACGACGCCGGGGCGGGTCTGATCGTGATCGCGGGCACCTCCGCTCTCGCCCTGACCCGGTTGGGCTGGGTGGCCGTGCGCCGACGTCGGAAACGGAACCACTGGTTGATCCGGCATCGGCGCTGGCTCCTCTCCCAGGCGAGCAGGCGCACGATCGACCGCGAGGACTTCTGGCTGGTGCGCGACCCCCGACCACGCGCCTACTGTCTCCCGGGGCGGGGAGAGGACATCGTGGTCAGTGTCGGCGGTCTGGAGCGCCTCACCCGGCGAGAGCTCCAGGCCGTCCTGGCCCATGAGCGCGCCCACCTGCGAGGACGCCACCACCTCCTGACCGCTTGGGCACGACTGCTGGACCGCGCCTTTCCCGGGGTGCCCCTTCTCGCCGCGGCCTCCGTGGAGATCTCCGAACTGGTCGAGTGGGTCGCGGACGACCACGCGGCCCGGGAGGTGAGCCCCAACGCGCTGGCACACGCCCTGGGCAGGATGGCGGCTCCGGAAGGGGCTCCGGACCCGACCCTGTCCATCGGCGGTGCCTGCCCTGTGCGCCGTGTTCGGCGCCAGATAGCCCCGAACGAACCTCCGGCCGGTGCCGCCCTCACCCTTCTGGCCGTGGTGTCGACGGCCGCGCCCCTGGTGTTGGCGGTGGCGGCCGTGGTCCTCAACGTGGCCCTGCCCCACTGCGAATGCGTCGGTTGAGACCGCGGCGGGCGTACCCGGCCTCGCGGGGGTCTTCGTAGACTCTCTCGAAAACGGAACATCGAGAGAAGGGCGCCCCGTGATCCCCCAGGCGCGCAACACCGCGGGCACGAGAGCCATACCCGACGTCATCCGCGACCCCCGGCAGTGGTGGTGGGGGATCCAAGGCGGGAACCCGGAGGCCGCCGCCCAGGACCTGCGCGACCTCCGCGCGGGCCTTCCGTTGAGGGCCGTCGCCCATCTGGAGGCCGAACACCGCTACCGGCAGGGCCTGCTCATCATGCGCTTCGGGGCCGCCGAGCCGCTCACCTGGCGCCGGTATCGACCGTTCCGGAGCTACGCGGAGCCCATCCCGATCCCCTCCCCCATCGAGATCCTCGGGCTCAGGGCTCCCAGGCTCCTCCGACCACGGGAATACGGCCTCGCCGGTTCGTGCATCCTCGATCTCCGCTCGGGTGCCCTGAAATGGCGGCTGGCCGTGGTCGCCATCGACGTTCCCGTCGTCATCGCCGCCCTGACCGAGGCGGAGTCCTGGGCCCCCGGTGCCTCGACGGAGACCCCCGACCCCCGGGTCTGAGGCGTTCGGGCCGGAGGAGGGTGCCGCCGTGGCGCGACCACGGCGGCGCCCTCCCGCGCCTCAGCCGATGGCGCGTCCCGCGTAGTCGGGGGCGGGCTCGGCGAGGGCCCTGATCCGATCGGCGACCTCATCGGGGAAGGGCACCGTACGCCCCTCCCCCTGATCGACGTGGAGAGTCATGAGCTCCTCGGTGGCCGCCAGGACGTCACCGACCCACATCTCGTGGCAGATCCGCGCCTTCTTGAGTCCGGGACCGGCGGTGCCCGGGTCGATCACCCGGGTGTGGACCTCGACCTCGGCGTCGGCGGCGACCTCCCTCAGGTACCGGACGTGCGCCTCGACCGTGTACAGCGAACATCCCGTGCGTTCGCGGTAGGCGGCGTCCAGGCCGATCCGGTCCATCAGGGCGTCGGTCGCGAAACCGAAGATCAGGACGTAGTACGCCTCGCTGAGATGGCCGTTGTAGTCGATCCACTCAGGGAGGAGCCGCTGGACGAGGGGCGCGCTCACGCGGTCCCCTCCGCCCGCTCGGCGGCCTCCGCGCGTTCGACCTCTTCGAGGGCGCGGGCCACGGCGATGAGGCGACGGTCGCGCTGGGCGATCAGCTCGGCGGTGGAACGCCCCGCCACGACCTCGTCGGTGCCCGCCACCATGCGGTCGCGCAGCTCGGTGGTGAGCTCGGGGGCCTCGAGGCGGGTCCACGGCGACTTCAACGAAGGGCCGAAGTGGTCGAGCATGTGCGCCATGCCGCCCTCTCCCCCGGCCAGGTGGAAGGTCAGGCAGGGGCCGAAGAAGGCCCAGCGCAGTCCGGGCCCGCTGGTCATCGCCAGGTCGATCTGCTCGACGGTGGCCTCGCCCTCGGCGACCATGTGCAGCGCCTCGCGCCAGGCGGCCTCCTGGATCCGGTTGCCGATGAAGCCGGGGAGCTCGCGGTCCATGCCGATCACCGACTTGCCGGCGATCCGGTAGAAGTCGCAGGCCCAGTCCACGGCCCACCGTTCGGTCCGCTCGCCGCCGACGACCTCGACCAGGGGGACGAGGTAGGGCGGGTTGAACGGGTGGCCGACCACCAGCCGCTCGGGTGTCCGGGCGCTCCCCTGCATCTCGCTCATGCTGTAGCCGGAGGTGGAGGAGCCGATGACCACGCCCTCGGGGGTGGCGGCGTCGATCTCGGCCAACAGGTCGATCTTCAGGTCGAGGCGCTCGGGCGCGCTCTCCTGGACGAAGTCGGCGTCGGCGACCGCCTCGGCCAGGGTGGCGGCGACGCTCAGGTTCTCCATGGAGGCGCCTTCGGCCAGGCCGAGGCTCTCCAGGGCGGGCCAGGCGGCGGAGACCAGGTCGCGCAGGCGTTCCTCGGCGTTCGGCGCCGGGTCCCAGGCGACCACCCGGTAGCCGCGGCCCAGGAAGTGGGCGACCCAGCCGCCTCCGATGACGCCCGCTCCGATACAGGCGACCGTGCGCACGGCCTCGGGGGCGACTCTCGCGTTCTCTGTCATGGTGCTCCTCAAGGAGTGGGCGGTGCGGGGGTCAGGAGGCGGCGCTGCGCAGCTTGAGCATCGCGCGGGTCTCGTCGGGGGTGGCGACCCGGGCGCCGAGCTGCTCGATGATGTTCACGGCCTTCTCGGTGAGCTGCCCGTTGGTGGCCTTCACCCCGCGGCTGAGGTAGAGGTTGTCCTCCAGACCCACCCGGGCGTGCCCGCCGAGCAGCACCGACTGCGCCACCCAGGGCATCTGCCCGCGACCGATGGAGAAGCTCGCCCACTGCGCGCCCTCGGGGAGCATGTTCACCATCGACATGAGGACGCCCGGGTCGGCCGGGGCCCCGTAGGGGATGCCCGTGCAGAGCTGGAACATGGTCGGGTCGTCGATGAGGCCCTCGGCGTGCATGGTCTTGGCGAACCACAGCTGGCCGGTGTCGAAGATCTCCAGCTCCGGACGGACGCCCAGCTCCTGGATGCGCTTGGCGCCGGCGCGCAGCATGTCCGGGGTGGAGATGTAGACCTGGCTGCCGTCGCCGAAGTTGAGGCTGCCGCAGTCCAGGGTGCAGATGTCGGGCAGCAGCTCCTCGACGTGGGGCAGTCGGTCCAGCCCGTTGACGAGGTCGGTGCCCTCCTCGAAGAGGAGCGGGTCGTCCTGACCGATCACCAGGTCGCCGCCCATGCCGGCGGTGAGGTTGATGACGATGTCGACGCCGGTCTGGCGGATGCGGTCGACGACCTCCCGGTAGAGGGCGTTGTCGCGCGAGGGGGCGCCGGTCTCGGGGTCCCGGACGTGGATGTGCACCGCGCTGGCGCCGGCCTCGGCGGCCTCGACCGCGGAGGCGGCGATCTGCTTCGGGGTCACCGGAACGTGCTCGCTCCGGCCCACGGTGTCGCCGGCACCGGTGAGTGCGCAGGTCAGGATGGGTTTGAGGTTCATGGTGTCGCTCATGGCGAGGCTCCGTCTCTTCGCGGGGACATGGGTGGCGGGGCAGGGTCGGGTCAGGTCCGAGACCGGTCGGGGTACGGGCCCGAGGGGTCAGGAGGAGGTGCGGGGCATGCGGTCGGCCAGGAGGTCCTGATCGATGACCGAGCGCAGGGTGGCGCGCATGTGGTCGACGGACCGGCCGGGCATCCCGGTCAGGACCTGGATGCCCAGTCCGTCGATGAGGGCGGTGAGACGCCGGGTGGTCTCCTCGACGTCGAAGTCGCCGAAGACCCCGCGCTCTCGCCCTTCGCTCAGGGTGAGGGCGATGGTCTCGTGCCAGCGCCGGTAGGAATCGGCGTGCAGCGCGCGCATCCGGGGGTCGAGCGCGGCGGCCGTCCAGATCTGGAGCCAGACCGACCATTCGAGGCGCAGCCGTTCGGAGGCGGGCAGTTGCAGTTCGATGAGCCGGAGCAGCCGCTCGTACGGGTCCTCGATGGTGTGCAGACCGGCGACCTGCCGGTCGAAGGCCTGCTTGACCGAGTGGCGCAGGGCCTCCACGAGGAGGTCGTTCAGGGTCGGGAAGTGGTAGTGGACGGTGGCGCTGGAGGTTCCGCAGGCGCGGGCCACCTGGGCGACGCGGACCGAGTGGTATCCGTGCTCGGCGATGAGCGTCCACGCGGCCTCGATGATCTGCAACCGGCGGTTGTGCTCCTTGGCGGCCGTGGGCCGGTCCGCGAGGCCCGGGGGCGGCGGTCGCACGGCCGAGGAGTCACGGGGCGGCACCGAGACCGTCTCGGCGTCGTCCTGGCCGTTGAGCAGCCAGTTGACGGTCACCCCGGTCTCGTCGGCGATCCCGGCCAGTTCCCGGGCGGTGAAGCGTCGGGTCCCGGTCAGGGACTTGGAGAGTTTGCTGGGGTCGATGCCGAGTCGCTCCGCGAACCGTCTCTGGGAAAGTCCGGATCGGCGGATCGCCTCTCGGGCCCTACCGCGCACGTCGTCGGTCGCGTCATCGCTCACGAGAGTGAACGTAACAACGCCATGGCGATTTTCGCAATGTTCCGTTGCGATCGGGCACGGAGACACGGCGCCCGAGCGAACGCGAAGAGACCCATGTCTTCGCAGGTGAATGGGGAATTTAGGTGAAGAAGGGGCAGGGTCGTCGCGGCCTTCGGTACGACTGACCGATCAGTAGATCGCAACACGAACGCGGCCGATCCCTCCCCGGCTCTCGTCATCGTTCCCGGAAAGGACGACGGCCACACCGCCCGTCCCCCCCGGGGTGGGAGAGGGGGCTCCCGACCCGCCCCGAGGGTCAGCGGGAACCGGAGGAGGCGGGCGCCTCGTCGGCCAGGCCCCGGATCAGTTCGGCGACGGGCCGACGCGCGAACCCCGGAACGTCGTGGCCGACCCCGGGCAGGACGACCGGTCGCGCCCCGGGCACCCTGGAGGCGATGTCGGCGGCCGCGCGCGGCCGGATCAGCGGATCGTCCTGGCCGTGGATCACCAGTGTGGGCACCGTGATGGCGTCGATCCCCGGCCCGTGCCACTGGGCGCCGATCTGCCGACTGTGCGCGAGGTTGTCACGGCTGCCGTGGTCGACGAGGCGTTCGGCCCTCTCGCGCGCCTCCTCCTCGTCGAAGGGGCGCCGGGAGGAGGCGCAGAACCGGGCGATGTCGAGGCTCCCCTGGATCGCCCCCTCCCTGGTGGCGGGGTGGTTCCAGCGAACGAGCCGGGCCATGGAGAAGAGGTTGATGTAGCGCAGCAGCCCCGGGCCCGACACGTCGGCGGGGACCGCGGCCATCGAGGTCAGGGTGCGGACCCGATCCGGGTGTCCGATGGCGACGCGTTGCGCGATGGCCCCGCCGAGGGAGATCCCGAAGACGTGCGCCGACCCCCATCCGAGCTCGTCCATGACCGCGATGGCGTCGTCGGCCATGTCCTCGGCCGTGTAGGCGTCGCCGCGGCGCCTCATCAGGGCGGTGAAGGGTTTGCGGGTCCTGACGGGCAGCAGGTACGTCGATTCACCGGAGTCGCGGTTGTCGTAACGGGCGACGGAGAAACCCTGTTCGGCCAGCGCTCGGCACAGGTCGTCCGGCCACCACTGCCGGTTGATGCCCATACCCATGATGAGCAGGATCGGGTCTCCTCCGTTCTCCTCCCCCCAGGTGTCGAAGGCCAGTCGAACCTCGCCGTTCCGGGCCCACCGGACGGGACTCCACGTTCGTCGGTCCATGGTCGCTCTCCCTTCAATACTGCGATCACTGTTCTCAGTATTAGGATAGGGGACCGTCGTGGCAAGGGGAACAGGGGGGCCGATGGCCGAGGGACCGACGAGCGTATGGAGCCGTCCCGAACGGGGCGCGCGGGGCCCCGCGCCGGAGCGCAGCCGCGAACAGCTCACCGCCGCCGCGATCGAACTGGCCGACGAGGGCGGCCTCGCCGCCGTGTCGATGCGACAGGTCGCCCGAAGACTGGGCACCGGCCCCGCCTCGCTGTACCGCTACATCTCCGCCCGGGACGACCTCCTCGACCTCATGGCCGACGCCGTCACCGGGGAGATCGACCTCGACGCGCCGATGAGCGGCGACCCGGTCGAGGACCTGGCCGCCCTGGCCGGCCGGGCCAAGGAGGTCCACCTGCGCCACCCGTGGCTGCTCGACCTGCCGACGGAGCCCACCGTGGGGCCTCGCGGCATGGACTACCTGGAGCATGCCCTCCGCGCCCTGGAACCGACCTCCCTGCCCCAGGCGTCCCGTCTGGAGATCATCGGGCTGGTGAACGGGCTGGTGACGCTGTTCGCGCGCACCGAACTCCAGCGCCGGAACACGCCCGACGGTCCCGGGCGCGCTCGCACGTCCTACCTGGCCACCGCGACCGAGGAACGCCACCCGCTCATCGCGGCGGCGCTGGCGGCGAGTCCCGGCACCGAGGCGTCCCAGGACACCCACGTGCTGTTCGAACGGATGGTGCGCCGGGTGCTCACCGGCCTCGTCGAACTCCCCTGAAGTAGGGGGCGGCCCTCCTCTCCGGAAGACGGGCCTCGTATCCTCGGCTCTCCCCGAACCAGGCGGCTCGTCGACGCGTCGAAAGGGAACAGCGTCTCCCCGGCCCGAGGTCGTAGGGCGCACCGGAAGCCCCCGAGAACGAAAAGTCGATATGGCCCCGCATCCCCCTCCCACTCCACGTTGGAAGACCCTCCTCACCGTCCCTTCACTCCTACACGTGACCGCCCTCGCCCCGGGCCTCTTCGCCCTGATGTGGGTGCTCACCGGGTTCCCGCTCCTCGTCACAGGGGCGGGGGCGATGGTGGCACTCGGCCTCGTGGCGCTCCAAGCGCTGCGCCCTGACGGGGACCCGCTCCTCCCGGTGCCCGGGATCGTGGCCGTCCTGAGCGGGATCGTCCTGTTCGGCGCCATGAGCGCGGCGGCCTATATCGCCTGGCCCCCGCCGTGGTCGCTCTGCTTCATCGCCCTCCTCCTGGTCGACGTTCTGTTCCGAATCGGCCGTTGGAAAGCCCTGACCACGGGCGGACGGGGGCGAAAGGGCGAGCTCACCTCCCGGACGGCGATCATCGCCGTGACGGTGGTGGTACTGGCCGGTCTGCTCTCCCCTCTGTACTCCTCCCGAGCCGCCGATGCGGCTCTGTGCGCACGGCCCGCGGTCGCGCGGGGGGCGTCCGATGCCTGGCCCGACGGGGAACCACTCCGGGGAGGCGATGACCCACCGCGCAACCCCGGCATGCTCGATCGGGCCCGAGCGTTCGAGGGCAATGCCGCCTTCGGTGAAGCGGCCTGGTGGCTCCCCCTCTGGGGCGGTGTGACCACCGGGAACCGCACATCGGTGGTTCTGAACGGTGTTCGGGGCTTCGGTGTCTACGAGGCCGAGGACGGACGGGTCCGGTGGACGTTCGACATCAAAGAGGAACTGTTCGGCGTGGAGGGCCGGGGCGGCGCCCGGACCATCCATTCGGGCCGGGTGAAGGCGGTGGGCGATGTCCTGCTCGTACGTCTTCACGACGATGGGGCGGACGATCCTCGTGAAGCCCTGCTCGCCTTGGACATGGAGACCGGGCGTCGACTCTGGTGCGCCCCCGGGGTCACGGACCTCCTGGCCGACCCCGAGAGTGCCGACCGGATCGTCGTGTTCGACGGCGCGTGGAGGATCCTCGACACGGGCGACGGACGCGAGATCGCCACTATCGACACCGAGACGACATCCCTGAGCGAGGAGACCTTTCCGAACGCCGACCTCACCCCGCTCACCGCTCTCGGGGGCGGCAGGTTCGTCCTCGCCGAGGGACCCGCGGTGGCCGTCTACGACACGATCGACGGCGCACTCGTCCATGACCGGCTCCTCGAAGAACCACCGGCTCACCCCGCCCCCGGGACCGGGCACGCGGTGTACAACATCGTCACGCACGAGACCGCGACCGTGTTCGAGGTGTCGGCCTTCGACGGTCATCGTGCCGACCGCGAGTTCGCCTCCACCGAGCTCATCGCCTTCGGCCCCGGCGGAGAAGAGCTGTGGCGGAAGAACGATCTCGAGGGAGGGCGCCATGCGTCGATCACCCTCGGTTCCTATAGCCGTGGCGACGCGGTCCGGACCTTCGGGGACCTGTTCTGGCGCGAACCCGGAGGTGTGGACATCTCCGATGGCACCTTCGCCTGGACGATCGAGGATCGGGTCCACCTGAGCATCGACCGTGGACACCAGGTGCGCGGCGGCCTCCTGTTCGGGGCGAACGAGCTCCATCAGGTCATCGCGATCGACTCCCGGAGCGGTGAGGTCCACCCCTCCCCTTACACGGTGCCCGACCCGACCGAGCGGGAGGAGAGACTCCTTCGCGGGATCGACCACATCGCCACCCCGGCCGGAGACGTCTTCACCACTTCCGGGACCCTCCTTCCCGGAAGCCACGGGATCACCGTCCTGTTCGGACTCCCGGAGGGTTCGAACTGAGGAGACGTGTCGACCGGCGTGCGAGGACCCCGCACACCGTGGACGCGACGAGGGGCCGCCACCCCGATGGTGGCGGCCCCTCTCCCAGGTGGGCGACTAACGTTCGTCGACGACCTCGAAGACCAGGGTGTCGGTGAACGCGCGACCGTAGGAGTCGGTCGCGGTGACCTCGGCGGTGTGCTCACCGAGATCGAGATCCTCGTCCAGGTCGAAGCGCCACAGGTGCATCGTCCGGTCGGCGAGGCTGCCGCCGTGGACCAGCTGTTGGGCGACCGCGTACGGGTCGGAGTACTCGACACCGACGTTGACGGCCTCGCCCTCCATCCGCTGGGTGCGCACCGCCTCCTCGACGGGCCCGCCGTCGATGGACACCTCCACCGTCGACCCGGTGGAGCCGAGGAAGAAGTTGGTGGTCAGCCAGCTGCCGTCGGCCAGGTCGTCCCGGTCCAGCGCCAGGGGCGCGTCCAACTCGGGGGCCTCGCCCACGGGGTCGTCGTTCCATTCCCGACGCTCGTCGAACCACGCGCGGTAGGTCGGACTGTTGATGCCCAGTTGCGTCTGCACGTCGTCGGACTCGCCGGTGACGGTGTAGCGCTCCTGGAAGTCGGACCCCTCGATGTCGAGCGTCACCACGCCGGGACGGCCGCCGTCACGACCGATCGCCGTCGGGTAGCCCTCCTCACCGACCTCGCCGGAGTACCAGTCGCCGGAGATCGCGCCCACGGTGATGTGCGGGAAGGGCAGACCCTCGATACCGAAGAGGTCGCGCCAGCCCTCGACGTCGTCACCGGTCCTCATGTTCTCGATGCTGTGGCTGTGACCGGCCACGGACACCGCCTCGCGGCCCTCCAGCAGTTCGTGCACGCGGGCGACCTGGTCGACCTGGTGCACCGCCGAGCCCTCGTCTGCGTAGTTGAGCAGGGCGATGTGGCCGGCCACGACGACCAGCTTGTCGGGGTCGACGTTCTCCAGGTCGCTTTCGAGCCACGCCAGCTGGTCGTCGCCGATCCGACCGTTGTAGGAGGGGCTGCCCTCCGGGTCGGAGCAGTGCTCCTCGATGCCCTCGGGGCTGTCGTCGGCGGCCACGCACGGATAGTCGACGGTGTTCAACGCGATCACGTGCACGTCGCCGACGTCGTAGGAGTAGTACGCCGGGGCGAGCCGAGCGCGGAAGGTGTCGAAGGAGTGCTCGGCGCTCGGAGCGTCGAAGTCGAGGTCGTGGTTGCCGGGCAGGAAGCGGGCCGGCCCGTTGGTCTCTCCGACCAGCTCCTTGATCGCGGGGTAGAGGGACAGATCGTCGCCGACGACGTCGCCCACGAACAGCGTGCCGCAGCCGGCGTAGTCGTCGCGCTCGGACAGGTCCTTGATGGCCCCGGCCCGGGCGTACTCGATCTCCTCCTCGTCGTAGGTCTGGAGGTCGCCGGCGATGACGCAGTTCTGTTCGGCCTTCGCGGTCTCCTCACTCTCGACGACGGGGAAGTTGAGCTCGGCCGGTAGCGGGCCGGTCGGCTCGATCCCGCCGTAGCGCAGGTCGGGAGAGCCCTCGGGAAGGTGGTTGTAGTGGAACTGGGGGATGTTGTACTCGTCCAGGGGCACCTGGTAACCCGCCGGCTGGGTGATCGACACGGTCATGTTGTCGAACACGGGCAGGCTGTAACGGCCCTCGTCGTCGGTGAGCGTCACGTCGCGGCCGTTGGTGACCATGACGTCGGCCAGGCCGGTCTCGTCCTCGTCACCGGTACCGTCCCGGTTCTCGTCGACGAACACCCGACCGGTGAGGGTCGAGTCGTCGGTGGGGCCGTCGGCGTCGCGGACGACCTCGACCTGACCTCGGTAGACGGACTCCTCCGAGTCCTTGGTCGGGGCCGCCGCGGCCGGAGCGAGCACCGTCGTCACGGAGCCCGCGAGGGTCACGGCCAGGGCCGCGACGATCATCGTGCGAGGGCGCGGGGGGTTCCACGTCCGCGTGTGTCGTGAGTGTGTCGTTGGCATGGGGATCGCCTCCGATACGGGGGTATCGCCGGCCGGGGGACCGGCGGTAGGCAACCCTCGTCGACGGGGCTGAACACGACCCCAGGCGTCGACCAACGCTCGGACACCGTCCGGTGACGTCTGGTGGTCGAGTGGGGCCCGTGTGACACGCGAAAGGGCGGTGCCCACCGGGGGATGGTGGGCACCGCCGTCGAGAGGTGAGAGGAGAACGTGGAACGGGGGTACGTCCTCCTCCGCCTCCGCTCTACCGGGAGAAGTCGTCCTCTCCCCTGGTCGGGCCGTGGTAGAACTCGCGCTCCGGCTCGTTGTCCGGGACGGCCGGATAGGTCGGGCCGTTCTCGTCCGGCTCGTGCCGGGCGGCGGCGATCGGGATGTCGTGGGCCAGCATGGTCTGGGCGACCCTGTTGCGCAGGTCGGGGAGCATCGAGTAGAGGACGTCTCCGGGGCAGGCCGTGGCGTTGAAGTCCCGGTGCCCCAGGATGGCGCTCTGCGGGTTGAGGCCGTAGGCGCCGCACAGCCACGCCAGGGTCTGCACCAGGGTGTTCGTCAGGGCCTGAGTGGGGCTCGCGCTCGTGTAGGTGCCCTCGTTCTCGATGCCGATGCAGGTGTTGTTGTTATTGGCCACGTGGGCGCCGACGACGTGCTGCCGGGCGGCGATGGACTCCGGCGTGCGATCGCGGCCCTCCATGAGGTGGCCGCCGCGGCTGATGGTGAGCTGCTGCCCCGTGTCGATCCAGCCGTTGGAGTCCATGTGGTAGTTCTGGATCGACTTGGACAGGGCCAGGGCGTGGTCCAGCGTGTAGTTGGTGCTGTTGGCCGTCGCGGTGTGGTGGACCACGATGTAGCGGGGCGGGGCGGCCAGCACCTGGATCGGGCCGCTCGGCGGGCGGGCGTTCCAGGCGCCGCGCCAGTACAGCTCGGGTTGTGCGATCCGTGCGACGTCGGTGGCGTCGACGGGCTGGGCCGAGGCGCTCGTGGCTCCGAACGCGCCGAGCGCGACGGCGCCCGAGGCGATGGCGGCTCCGCGCAGGATGGCGCGTCGGTCCAGACCCGATCCGGGGTTCTCGGTCATGGGGGATCCTTCGTGGCTCGCGGGGTTACTTGCCAGTCATAAAAGAACATGGACCCCGCACGGCGCGCAAAGGGTGGTGGCCCGGATTTCCATGGCCGATTCCGGTCAGAGAATGAACCGGCCACCCCCATGGGAAAACGGTTCCCCTTGTTGTATAGGAGAAAATCGAAAGAAGGGGAGGACCACCCCTCACCACCTGTAACGATTCATCCCACCCTCCCTCGAAGGGGAAAGATGGGACCTTTCCTCTCTAGAGATCCGAATCCCGGATCAATCCGTAATTCGGACGCCACACTCAGGACACGCGCCGTTCTCCACCGATTCCGAAACCCGTGCCGCGAATGCCCATGGGTCGCACCTTCGAGAAAAAAGACCGCGTACCGTTCGGAACGGTAAATCCGTTCCTCGAAAGAAGACGGTCCGTCGAAGCCGGGGCACACGCCCGCGGCCCGGCGCGCCCCTCGACCCCGGGGGCGCGCCGGGCCGTCCGTTCGCGAGCGGAAGGACCGACGGGTCAGGCCTTGGTCGTGTCCCGACGGTGACCGCGCAGGCGGTCCGCGATGTCCCAGACCGCGATGACGATCACCAGGGCGGCGAGGAGGTCGTTCGAGATCGTCAGGTCGATCATGCCGCCGAACACCTCGGAGAGACGCTCGGACAGGTCGGAGACGATCAACCGGTCCTGGATCAGCAGGTACACGGTCACCAGCGCGCCGGTGGCGGTGACCAGGACATCGATCACCGAGAGCCCCGAGGCCCACCGACCGACCCGCCAGGCCGCCAGGGCGGTGACGGCCCCGGCCGCCAAGGTCCCGATGAGCAGGACCTTCCAGGCCAGACCGAGCCCGGGGTCCAGGACCTGGATCTGGGAACCGGGGTCGGAGACACCGGAGAACTGCCAGACGAGGAGGGCGATCATGGCGGCCTCGAGGGCCACACGGGCGACGGTCCCCGGCAGACCGACCCGCCCGCCGGGAACGTCGACGTCCAACCGGTCGGGGTCCCAGGCGGTCAGGGGCAGGTCACGCCGGTCGGCGGGGCGCACCCGCTCGATGACCGCGAACACCAGGGTCGTCCAAAAGGCGACGTGCACCGTCACCGTCACCAGGACGACGGCCGCCTCGACGCCGATCTCGCCGAGGCCACCGGCGCCGGACTCGAATCGGTCCACGAACAACAGGGCCAGGGCGAGCGGGGCCAGGATCGCGAGCAGCGCTCTCAGCAGTCGCACGTAGTCGGGATACAGCGCGGGCCCGATCAAGTGACGGGGGAGCTCTCCGTACTCGCGGGCGAGCGTCTCGGGGTCGCCGAGTTCGGTGAGCGCCTCACGCTCCGCCGTCGCGGGGTCGTTCCCCGCCTCGATCCCGGCCTCCACACGGTCCCGGATGGAGGCGCGCAGTTCCCGGGCCACGTCGGGGCCGGCCTCCGCCCCAAGGTGGCGTGTGACGGTCCAGACGTAACGGTCGGTCAGGGTGGTCTCGGTCTTACGGTCGTCCATCGGGGTCCTCTTCCATGAGAGCTCGAATCGAGCCGTCGAGGGCACGCCACTCCCCCATCAGCGCGTCGCGCAGTTCCTCACCGTCCGGACCGACCTTGTAGAACTTGCGCGGTCGGGCCTCGTCGGTGTTCCACTCGCTGGTCAACAGCCCCTGTTTCTCCAGGCGCCGCAGAAGCGGGTAGAGCGTGTTGCCGTCCACCGAGAAACCCGCCTTCTCCAGGGTCTCGAGCAGTGCGTAGCCGTAGTGGGGGCGGCCGAGGATGGCCAGGCAGGCGAGCACGACCGTGCCGCGCCTCAGCTCCTGAACATGTCCGGCCCAACGCTCATCATCCAGCATGTGTCACACGATAGTGTGCGACACACACTATCGTCAATGGCACACCCTCCAATGAGAAGAACGGGCTCCTTCGGCCTCGCCCCTCGCGGGGACGGGGGTCGAAGGAGCCCGTTCGAGAGGGCCGCCCCGATCAGCGCAGGGCGACGATCGGCGTTCGGGTCGGTTCGGGGGCCTCCCCTCCTCCCACGACCATCTCCTCCGCCGCCCCCATCCGTCCCGCGACCCAGGGGGACGCGAACGTCCCACCGGGCACGAGCAACAGCGCCCCGGGGACCGGCAGGAAGGACGGCTCCCCCATCTCGTCGAGCCCCTCCTCGCCGACGCCCCACAGGGAGATCGTGTCGGTCCCGCCCGCGAGGTCGGTGACCTCCACCCTCGGCCCATGGCCGCCCCCGGGCGAGGTGTCCGAGGTCCGGTACCGGCTCAGACCGTAGGCGCAGACCGCGGAGCCCGCCGTCATGAGGCAGCCATCGCTCTCATGGGTCAGGTCGACCAGCCGTTCGGGCTCCCCCGAGGAACCGAACCCCACTCTCTCCAGGCGGACGCCCGTCCCGTCGTTCGGACGCCCGACCCTCGCGTAGTAGGCGTCCTCGTCGAACCCCACCGGTTCCTCGGCGAAGGGGTCCGGCCGATCGCCGTCCTCAGGGGGTGTGAAGGGGACGTCCCGCTCCTCCTCCAGTACCTCCCCGGTCGTCGCGTCCAACACGAACAGACCCTCGTACCAGGTGTCGGCACGGCTCACCAGGACACGGTCGCCCCGGTCGTCGAAGTCCCGGTGGGAGAAGAGATCGCCCTCCCCGGCCTCCCCGCGGTCCTCCGCGGGGGCCTGGATCGACCCCCGGCTCTCCCCCGCGACCCGGAGCGCGGGCGGCTTCTCGACGTCCTCGCCCGCCTCCCACTCGTGCCGCCACCGTTCCCGCCCGGTGTCGACCTCCCAGGCGGCCACGGCCATCCGGTCCGGGCAGCCGTCCTCGTCCTCACAGTCCTCCTCGCCGCGAGGGATCGAGCAGAGCCGGGAGGTCAGCACCAGGTCGCCCACGAGCGCCGTCCGATCCCACTCTCCGGCCCCTCGATCGACGCAGTCCTCCTCCTCGGGGAGGGTCCACGCCGTCTCCCAGGTCTCCAGGTCGTAGGCGGTCGCGTACCCCTCCTCCGAACCGAAGGGGACGCTCCGTTCCTCACCCCCGACGGAGAGCAGGAGGTCGTCGGTCATGTGCGCGAGCACCGGCGGCAGATCCTCCACATCGCCCGACTCGGCGGGGACGACCGACAGCGGACGGTCGGTGTCCACGTCGTCGCCCGTCCCCGCGTAGACCTCGACGACGCCCTCCCCCGCCTCGGTGTCGAAGAACGGGGCGAGGGTGCGTTCGTCGACGATCTCCCCGGTGCCGGCGTCCAGACGGAGGAACTCGACCCCGACGCCTCCCTCCAGGTGATGGGCGTGGGGCAGCGCGAAGGCCATGGCGACGGTCGTGCCCTCCGGACCCACCCCGGCCCGAAGGGTGTGGCCGGGACGCCGATGACGCCACAGCTCCTCCCCGGTCTCGCCGTCCAGGAGCAGACCGCCGTCCACCAGCCGCACGAAGACCCCGCGCTCCACCGCCAGCGCCCCCGCGGGAACGAGGTCGTCCTCCGGCGACCACTGCCAGGCGACCTCGGAGACCGATTCCGGAACGGAGGGAGCCGCGCCCTCGAGAGGAGCCGCCGTGGTGTGCTCGATGAGCCGCGCACCGACCTCGTCCGCGATCGGTCGGACCATCACCATGGCCAGGACGACCGCCAAGGACGCGGCCCCGGCTCCGACCAGTGACGAAGGCCTCCGCCAGAGCCCCTTCCCTCCGACCGGGACCACGGCATAGAGGACGGACCCCAGGGTGACGGCCACCATGCCGATCCAGAGCCAGAGGTCACCGAGACCGTACGCCCAGTGGTCCGCCCGTTCGTCGCGCAGGTACTCGAACACCCACAGCGGCCGGAGCGCGTACACGAGCCCCGTTCCGGAGACCGCGGAGAGGACCGCCAGAGCCCGTCTGACCCCGCGTTCCCCTATTCCGGCGGCGGCCATCGGGGCCAGCACCACGACCCCGGTCATGAAGACCACCAGAAGGAAGCCCACGATGGGGGTCCGCTCGGTCAGTTCGGCCATATCGGAACGGGTCGAGAGGTTCACACCCGTGAAGAGGCAGATCAACCCCGCGAAAAGGGCCGCCACGCCGAACCCGGCGAGAAGAGACCGAAGGGGAGGGAGCGGATCCTCCCGCTCTCGTTCCGCGGACGCCCTGTCCTTCGGGGTTCTTCGGGCGTCGACGTCTTCCACTCCGCTCGAACCGTCGTCCGTCATACCGACCGTCTCTTGTTCTCGTGTGTTCGGGGGACGCCTCAGAGGCTAGGTCGTATTTTTCGGAGCATTACGCGCCCACGTGGCGAGGCCTCCTCTCACGGCGCAGAGACGACGTCCGTTTCATAACCGAGCGAAGGCGACGAGCCGCCCATCTCGAACAGGACGAACGGGATGGAACGACAAAGCCGGCCGGCCAGGTGCCCGCCCACGCGCATTTCGTCACGACGATCGACCACGAAGCGTGATACGACATGTGCTTGAAGTGAAAACGCGGGCCACGACCAGGCCTTACTCCTGGTCACACGACCTCCGCGTCCCCCGTGTGTCCGCTCTCCACCACCGACCAGCCCTCGTCCCGACCGTGCCCCGCGCCGCCCCGGACCGCCCGGCGACCCGCTCCCGCCTCCGGCCTCGATCGGTGCCCTCGACCCGTGGAAGAAGACGTCCTTGAGCCAGCATCACCACCTCGCGATGGTGTCGATGCCCGACACCTCGCCACCCGTGCCCGCGCGCCCCTCGTCGGAGGACGGGAGGCGGCGACATGAGGCGTGAAGCCGTCGTCACCGGAATCGGCGTGGTCGCGCCCGGAGCGGTCGGAACCACCGCCTTCTGGGACATGCTCACCGCCGGGCGGACCGCCACCCGGGCCGTCACCCTGTTCGACCCCGCCGGGTTCCGCTCCCGCATCGCCGCCGAGGTCGACTTCGATCCCGCCGCCCACGGACTGGACGCGGAACAGGTCGCGCGGATGGACAGATACGTCCAGTTCACCGCCGTCGCCCTCGCGGAGGCCCTCGCCGACAGCGGGACCCCGTTGGAGGGGTTCTCGCCCTGGCGTCTGGGCGTGAGCATGGGCACCGCCGTCGGCGGCACCACACTCCTGGAGAAGGAGTACGTCACGATGAGCCGGAGCGGGGCGGACTGGGTGGTCGACCCCTCCAGCGCCTCGCCCCACCTGTACCGCGCGCTGACGCCGAGCATGCTCTCCGGCGAGGTCGCCGAACTCGTCGGGGCGCGCGGCCCGGTCCAGACCGTCTCCACCGGATGCACCTCCGGGCTGGACGCGGTCGGCTACGCCGCGCAGGCCATCGAGGACGACCTCGCCGACGTGGTCGTCACGGGCGCCGCCGAATCGCCGATCTCGCCCATCGCCATGGCCTGCTTCGACGCCATCAAGGCGACGTCGGACAGCAACGACGACCCCGAACACGCCTCTCGACCCTTCGACCGGCACCGGAACGGCTTCGTGATGGGCGAGGGCGCGGCGGTACTCGTCCTGGAGGAGGCGTCCGCGGCGAAACGTCGGGGCGCCGACATCCGCTGCCGGGTGGCGGGCTTCGCCAACCACGGCAACGCCTTCCACATGACCGGGCTACGGCGAGAGGGCACCGAGATGGCGCGCGCCATCACGACCGCCCTGGACCGGGCCCGGCGGTCGGCCGAGGACGTGGACTACGTCAACGCCCACGGTTCGGGAACCGTGCAGAACGACCGGCACGAGACGGACGCGGTCAAGCGGGCTCTGGGAGCGCACGCGCGGCGGGTTCCCATGTCCTCCATCAAGTCGATGGTGGGGCACTCGCTGGGCGCCATCGGCTCGATCGAACTGGCCGCCTGTGTCCTGGCCATGGACACGGGGGTGGTCCCGCCCACCGCCAACCTGACCACGCCCGACCCCGAATGCGACCTCGACCACGTCCCCTTGACCGCCCGTGAGCAGAGGAACGACGTGGTGCTGTCCGTGGGCAGCGGTTTCGGCGGCTTCCAGTCGGCGGTCGTCCTGGACAGGGGGGTGTGAGGGATGACCATGGACACGGTGATCACCGGCCTGGGCACGGTCTCGCCCGCGGGTCTGGGCGTCGAGGCGTACTGGGAGGCGTTGGTCGAGGGGCGCACGCTCATCGCCCCGATCCCCGACTTCGACACCGAGGGCTTCCACGTCCACCTGGGCGGGAAGGTGCCCGGGTTCGACCCCTACGACCACATCGAGGGACGTTTCGTCGTCCAGACCGACGCCTTCACCCGGTTCGCGCTGGTCGCCGCCGAGGAGGCGCTGCGCGACTCGGGCGTCGACACCTCCGTCGACCCCTACGCGACCGGTGCGCTGATCTGTAGTGGCGCCGGCGGCGTGGAGTTCGGCCAGCGCGAGATCGAGGCTCTGTGGAGCGAGGGCCCCGACCGGGTCGGCCCCTACCAGTCCATCGCCTGGTTCTACGCCGCGAGCACCGGACAGGTATCGATCCGCAACGGGCTCAAGGGCATGTGCGGTGTCCTGGTCACCGACGAGCCGGGCATGCTCGACGCCCTAGGACAGAGCGCGCGGACCCTGCGTCGCGGTACCTCGTCGATGCTGGTCGGAGGCGCCGAGGCGCCGATCGGGTCGCCGTTCTCACTGGCCTGCCAGGTCGGATCCGAGGTCCTGAGTCCGGGTGTCGACCCCACCACGGCCTACGTCCCCTTCACCGAGGGGGCCACCGGTCACGTCCCGGCCGAGGGGGCCGCCGTGGCCCTGGTGGAGCGGGCCGACGTGGCGCGGGAGCGCGGGGCCCGGATCCGGGCCGTCGTCGCTGGGCAGGCGAGCACCTTCGGGGGTGTCGGCGTCTTCGACCCCGGCGGTGAGGGTCTGCTGTGGGCGGCCCGGCAGGCGATGGAACGCGCCGGGGTCTCCCCCGAGGAGGTGGACGTCGTCTTCGCCGACGCCGTGGGCCTGCCCAAGGCCGACGCCGACGAGGCGGCCACGATCCGCCGACTCTTCCCGAAGGGGGTGGCCGTGACCGCCCCGAAGACCGGCTTCGGCCGGGCCTACGCCGGCGCGGGCGCCCTGGACGTGGCCGCGGCCGTTCTGAGCCTGGAGCACCGGATCATCCCGCCCACGCCCCATGTCCTCGACGCGCCCTTCGGCCTCGACCTGGTCGTCCGGGTCCCCCGACCCGCTCGACCGCGCACCGCCCTGGTGCTGTCGCGCGGCATGGGCGGCGCCAACTCGGCGGTCGTCCTCAAGCATCCCGAACACGCCTGAAACAGGAATTCCAAGGAGGAACATGTCCCAGAGGAACATCACGATCGAGGAGCTGGTGGAGCTGGTCTCCATCTGCGCCGGGGTCAGGACCGACGTCGCGACCGCTTCCACGAGCACCTTCGAGGAGCTGGGCGTCGACTCGCTCGGTGTCCTCGGCATCATCGCCGAGATCGAGCGCCGTGTGGGCCGCAAGCTGGGCCCGGACGCCGAGCTGGTGCCCTCCCCCACCGCTCTGATCGCCTTCGTCGCCGAGGGCGACGTCGTCACCGCGGACGGGGTGTGATCGTCGTGCCCGGACGTACCGAGAGCAGCATCCTCATCGACGCCCCCTACGACCTGGTCTGGGAGATGACCAACGACGTCGCCTCCTGGCCCGAGCTCTTCACCGAGCACGAGTCGGTGGAGATCCTCCACAAGGAGGACGACATCGTGCGGTTCCGTCTCACCAAGCGCCCCGACGAGCAGGGCCGGGTGTGGAGCTGGGTGTCCGAACGCGTCATGGACCGCGCCGCCGGTGTGGCGCGCGCCCACCGGGTGGAGACCGGGGCGTTCCAGTACATGAACATCGAGTGGACGTACGAGGACCGCCCCGACGGGGTCCTCATGACCTGGTGCCACGACTTCGCCCTGAAGCCGACCGCGCCGGTGGACGACGCCCAGATGACCCGCAACCTGGAGCGGAACATCCCCAAGGAGATGGCTTTGATCAAGGAGAAGGTCGAGGCCAGGGCCCTCGCCGAGAACCCGGTCGGCTGATCGGGTCGCGGTCGCCACCGCGGGCCCCGCCCCTGACCGGGGGCGGGGCCTCTCGCGTTCTCAGGACGCGGTGCCCTCGGGGCCCCGCCCCGCCAGGCTCCGGGCCCGGTGGTCCATGGACCACCCCGGGCCACCCGGGATCCGGGTCGCGGAGGACTCGAAGGGCGTCTCTTTCCCTTGGGGCATGGGCGACAGGGTATCCGGGCCGCCGGAACCGTCGATGCGGGTTACGACTTTCTCCCACACGGGACCGCGAAACCTAGTTTGCTGGGACGAGCGCACCCGAGTGCCCCGCCGTGCGCGAGGGTCGAGGGGTGCGCTTCCGACCATGCCACGAGTTTCCACGGGGGAAGACGAGATGCGCGCAGCAGTGATGTACGGGGCGGGGGACGTCCGGGTCGAGACCGTAGCGGACCCGAAGCCGAGAGAGAGCACCGACGCGGTCGTGCGGGTGGTGAGCTCCTGTGTGTGCGGAAGCGATCTGCACCTGTACCGTTCGATGCCCGCCGTACCGGAGGGGCTGCCGATGGGGCACGAGTTCATCGGGGTGGTCGAGGACACCGGCTGGGACGTCACCGGGTTGAAGAGCGGCGACCTGGTGGTCGCTCCGTTCTCCTACGCCGACAACACCTGTGCCCTCTGCCGGGAGGGGCTGCACACCTCCTGCCCGGAGGGCGGCATCTTCAGCGGGGCCCAGGCCGAGGCGGTCCTGGTCCCCCACGCCGAGGGCACCCTGGTGAGGCTTCCGGTGGAGGAGGACTCGGCCCTGCTGCCCTCTCTGTTGACCCTGGCCGACGTCTACACCACCGGCCACCACGCCGCGGTCACCGCCGGGGTGCGGCCCGGGAAGACCACCACGGTGGTCGGCGACGGGGCCGTGGGGCTCCTGGCCGTGCTGTCGGCGCGCCGTCTGGGGGCCGAACGGATCATCCTGATGGGCCGGCACACCGACCGCACCGACCTGGGGCGCCGGTTCGGCGCCACCGACGTGGTCGCCGAACGCGGTCCGGAGGGCATCGAGAGGGTCCGTGAGTTGACCGGCGGCGAGGGCACCCACACCGTCCTGGAGGCGGTGGGCCACCTGGACGCCTACGAGACCGCCGTGGGGGTGGTCCGGGCCGGCGGTGTGGTCAGCCGGGTGGGCGTACCGCAGTACGAACGGGCGCCGATCGGCTTCTCGACGGTGTTCGGCGGCAACATCACCCTGACCGGCGGACCGACCCCGGTGCGCTCCTACATCGAGGAGCTGCTGCCCGACGTGTTGGAGGGGCGGGTCGAGCCGGGCCTGGTCTTCGACCGGTCCGTCGATCTGGAGCGGACCCCGGAGGGGTACCGGGCGATGCACGCCCGCGAGGCGTTGAAGGTCCTCGTCCGACCCTGAGCCCACCCGGAGAGAGCCCCGTCCGGAGAGGCGCTGTCGCGGAACGTCTTCGACGGTGTCTCCCCGGGGCTCACTCCTCGTCGAGAAGGAGCAGGTCCGCCAGCAGGGCCGTCCACTCGCGGACGTAGCGGTTCCTGGTCTCGACGTCGTCCGAGGCCACCGATCTCCTACGTTCGCGCAGGTCGATGACGCGCTCCTCCCAGCAACGCCGTTCGTACTCGTCCACGGCCCGGTCGTGCAGTTCGACGTAGCGGGCGGAGAGCCTTCGACCGAGGACCGTGAAGGCCTCGTCTCCGAGAGGGTCGTCGGTGTGGTCGGGGCCGTGCAATCGACGCCTCTCTTCGATCCGGGGTCTTCGATCCGCTCGCGATCCGGTGAGGCGGGGCCGGTCGGTGGGGCGTTCGAAGGACCGGACCATCGTAACGGGGGTGGTCGGACCGTCGCCGGGGTTCCGGGAGGAAACCCGAGCGGCCGGTCCGGGGCCTCCTCCATGGAGACGAAATCGGGAACCCGGGCACGTGTGGACCCGGGGCGCCGGTTACAGTGATGATCCTTTGCCCGTGGCTTCAGGAACCCGGTGTGAGTCCGGGGCGGTTCCGCCACTGTGAACCTCCATGACGGAGGTCAGCCAGACACTGGTCTCGGGCGATCCGACCGCCGATGGGGCGAGAACCCCGAGGGAGGAACCGGCCATGACGGCACGGGTCGCTCTGCTGTCCACTTCCGACACCGATCTGCTCTCCGCGCGGGCCAGTGGTTCCGCGTACACGTGGGCGAACCCCTCCCGCGCCACGGAGGCGGAGCTCACCGGCGCCGTCGACGGCGCCGATCTGGTGGTGGTGCGGCTGCTGGGGTCGCCGCACGACCTGTGGCCCGGTCTGGCCGCCGTCCGTGAACGGGGCACCCCTCTGATCGTCCTCAGCGGTGAGCAGCAGCCCAGCGCCGAGCTGATGGAGCACTCCACCGTGCCGATCGGGGTGGCGACCGAGGCCCACCGCTACCTGGCGGAGGGAGGACCGGCCAACCTCGGTCGGCTGCACTCCTTCCTGTCGGACACCGTGCTGTTGACCGGTGAGGGTTTCGAGGCTCCGCTGGCCCTGCCCGCGTGGGGTTTCGCCGAGCGCGACCGGCCCGTGGACCCGGATCTGCCACGTGTGGGCATCCTCTACTACCGGGCGCACGAGGCCGGCGGGAACACCGCCTTCGCGCACACCCTGGCCGACGCCGTCGACGCGACCGGTCGGGCCGTCGGGGTCCCGGTGTTCGCCGGTTCGCTGCGCTCGGCGCCCGACGAACTGTACGAGGCCCTCGGCGACCTCGACGTCCTGATCGTCACCGTGCTGGCGGCGGGCGGCAGTGTTCCCGCGTCCGCGAGCGCCGGCGGGGACGACGAGGCCTGGGACGTGGAGCGGATGGCCGCGCTGGACGTGCCCGTCCTGCAAGGGCTGTGCCTGACCTCCTCCCGGGCCGCCTGGGAGGCCTCCGAGGACGGCGTCACCCCGCTCGACTCGGCGAGCCAGATCGCCATCCCGGAGTTCGACGGCCGGATCATCACCGTCCCGTTCTCCTTCAAGGAGATCGACCGCGACGGTCTGCCCCGCTACGTCGCCGACCCCGAGCGCTGCGCCCGGCTGGCCGGGACCGCCGTCGCCCACGCGCGGCTGCGGCACGTTCCGGTCGAGGCGAAGCGGATCGCGGTCGTGCTGTCCGCCTACCCCACCAAGCACGCGCGCATCGGGAACGCGGTGGGGCTGGACACGCCCCGTTCGCTGGTGCGCCTGCTGCGCCGGCTGCGAGCGGAGGGCTACGACCTGGGCTCCCCCGAGGATCTGCCCGGACTGGACCTGGAGGACGAGACCGAGGCCGGCGACGCCCTGGTCCACGCGTTGATCGCCGCGGGCGGTCAGGACGAGGACTGGCTGACCTCCGCCCAGCTCACCGAGGCCCACGTGCGGATCTCCCCGGAGGAGTACTCGGCCTGGACCGAGGGACTGCCCGAGGCCCTCAAGGAGCAGATGGTCGAGGCGTGGGGCCCCGCCCCCGGCCGGCTGTACGTGAACGACGACGGGGAGATCGTCCTGGCCGCGCTGCGCGCCGGCAACGTCGTCGTCCTGGTGCAGCCCCCGCGCGGCTTCGGGGAGAACCCGATCGCCATCTACCACGATCCGGACCTGGCGCCGAGCCACCACTACATGGCGGCCTACCGCTGGCTGGAGCACGGCTTCGGCGCCCACGCCGTCGTCCACCTGGGCAAGCACGGTTCCCTGGAGTGGCTGCCCGGTAAGAACGCCGCTCTGTCGGCCTCCTGCGCCACGGACGCCGTGCTGGGCGACCTGCCGCTGATCTACCCGTTCCTGGTCAACGACCCGGGCGAGGGCGCGCAGGCCAAGCGCCGCGCGCACGCCACGGTCATCGACCACCTCATCCCACCGATGGCCCGGGCGGAGAGCTACGGCGACATCGCGCGGCTGGAGCAGCTTCTCGACGAGCACGCCAACATCGCCGCCATGGACCCGGCCAAGCTGCCGGCGGTCCGGGGCGAGATCTGGTCCCTGATGCGCGCGGCCGAGCTCCACCGCGACCTGGGGTTGGAGGAGCGTCCCGACGACGAGGAGTTCGACGACTTCCTGCTGCACGTCGACGGTTGGCTGTGCGAGATCAAGGACACCCAGATCCGCGACGGTCTGCACGTGCTCGGCGACGCGCCCGCCGGGGAGGCCCGGGTGAACCTGGTGTTGGCGATCCTGCGCGCCGCCCAGGTCTGGGGCGGGGTCGGTCGCGCCCTGCCCGGTCTGCGCTCCGCCCTGGGGTTGAAGGACGACGCTCCCACCGTCGAGGTCGACCGGGTGGAGGCGATCGCCCGCGATCTCGTGGAGCGGATGGAGGAGGCCGGCTGGGATCCGGCGGCCGTGATCGACCGGAGCGAGGACCCGGAGGTGCGTCCGGTCCTGGAGTTCGCCGCCGAACAGGTGGTGCCCCGTCTGGCCCGGACCACCGACGAACTCGACCACGTCCTGCACGCCCTGAACGGCGGTTTCGTACCGGCGGGCCCGTCGGGCTCTCCGCTGCGCGGGCTGGTCAACGTGCTGCCGACCGGCCGCAACTTCTACACCGTGGACCCGCGCGCCGTCCCCTCCCGGTTGGCCTGGCAGACCGGGCAGGCGATGGCCGATTCCCTGCTCCGCCGCCACTTGGAGGAGACCGGGACCTACCCGGAGTCGGTGGGGTTGTCGGTGTGGGGGACCTCGGCCATGCGCACGTCCGGCGACGACATCGCCGAAGTGCTGGCGCTCTTGGGCGTGCGCCCGGAGTGGGACGAGGCGTCCCGACGGATCCACCGGCTCGACGTGGTGCCCTTGGAGGAGCTGGGCCGGCCGCGTATCGACGTGACCGTGCGCATCTCCGGTTTCTTCCGTGACGCGTTCCCGCACGTGGTCGCCATGCTGGACGACGCCGTGAACCTGGTCGCCGACCTCGACGAACCCGAGGGGCTCAACTTCGTGCGGGCGCACACGCTCGCCGATCTGGAGACGCACGGCGACCGGCGGCGCGCCACCACCCGGATCTTCGGTTCCGCGCCCGGCTCCTACGGGGCGGGCATCCTCCAGCTGGTCGAGTCCGGGAACTGGCGTGACGACCGCGATCTCGCCGAGGTCTACACCAACTGGGGCGGCTTCGCCTACGGTCGTGGTCTGGACGGGGTTCCCGCCGCCGACGACATGCGCGCCAACTACCGGCGGATCAAGGTCGCGGCGAAGAACATCGACAGCGCCGAGCACGACATCGCCGACTCCGACGACTACTTCCAGTACCACGGCGGCATGATCGCCACCGTGCGGGCCCTGACCGGCACCGAGCCCAAGGCCTACGTCGGCGACTCCACCACCCCGGACGCGATCCGCACCCGCCCCCTGGCCGACGAGACCGCGCGGGTCTTCCGGGCCCGGGTGGTCAACCCGCGCTGGATCGAGGCCATGCGCCGGCACGGCTACAAAGGGGCCTTCGAGCTGGCCGCCACCGTCGACTACCTGTTCGGTTTCGACGCCACGGCAGGGGTCGTCCACGACTGGATGTACGAGAGGTTGGCCGCCGAGTACGTCCTGGACGCCGAGACGCAGGAGTTCCTGCGCCGGTCCAACCCGTGGGCGTTGCACGGCATCGTCGAGCGTCTGCACGAGGCGGCGCGGCGCGGCCTGTGGGCGGAGCCGGAGCCGGAGACCCTCGAGGCCCTGACCGAGGTCTACCTGGAGGTCGAGGGGGACCTGGAGGAACGGGCGGAATGAGGGTACGGATCCTCGGCATCGGTATGGGGCCCGGACATCTGACCCGGGAGGTCGCCGAGGCGTTGGAGGGCTGCGACTACGCGGTGGCGGCCCGCAAACGTCGGGACGACGACCTGTTCGCTCTGCGTCGCGGTGTCTGCGACGCGTTCGACCTCCCCTTGGTCGAGGTCCCCGATCCCGAACGCGACCGTGACGATCCCGCAGACTACGGGGCCGCCGTCGCCGACTGGCACCGGGCCCGTGTGGTCGCCTTCGAGCGGGTGTTGGCGGAGCGCGGCGGCACCGCCGCGTTCCTGGTCTGGGGGGATCCGTCCCTGTACGACTCCACCCTGCGGATCGTGTCGGCCATCGCCGAACGGGGGAACGTGCCGCTGGACTACGACGTGCTCCCCGGGATCGGGGCGCCCCAGCTCCTGGCCGCGCGGCATCGGATCGTGCTGCACGAGGTGGGGAGCCCGGTCCACATCACCCCGGCCCGTCGGCTGCGCGAGGCCGTGGAGTCCGGCCAGGACAACCTGGTCGTCATGCTGACCGGCCGGCACGGTCTGGAGGGGTTGGAGGAATGGTCCCTGTGGTGGGGCGCCAACCTGGGGACCGACTCCGAGGAGTTGGTGGCCGGCCGGGTCGGCGACGTGCTGCCCCGGATCGAGGAGGCCCGGCGCCGGGCCCGGGAGAGGGCCGGTTGGGTGATGGACACCGCGCTGCTGAGGAGGAACGGGTGAGCGGGAACGGTACGGGGCGCGTCGGGGCGTCCGGACTGCTGGTCGCCGGCGCCACCTCCGACGCCGGCAAGAGCGTGGTCACCACCGCCCTGTGTCGGGCCTTCGCCCGCCGTGGTGTCCGGGTCGCGCCGTACAAGGCGCAGAACATGTCCAACAACTCCATGGTCTGTCACGGCCCCGACGGCCGCCCCGCGGAGATCGGTCGGGCGCAGTGGGTGCAGGCGTTGGCCGCCCGCGCCCTGCCGGAGCCGGCCATGAACCCGGTACTCCTCAAACCGGGGAGCGACCGGCGCAGCCACGCGGTCCTGCTCGGCCATCCGGCCGGGGAGGTCTCCTCCTCGAACTGGGAGGAGGGCCGCCGCCACCTCGCCGAGGCCGCGCACGCCGCCTTCGACGACCTCGCTTCCCGCTACGACGTCGTGGTCGCCGAGGGGGCGGGCAGCCCGACCGAGATCAACCTGAGGGCGGGCGACTACGTGAACATGGGCCTGGCCCGGCACGCGGGTCTGCCCACGGTGGTGGTCGGCGACATCGACCGGGGCGGGGTCTTCGCCGCCCTGTACGGGACGGTGGCGCTGTTGGAACCCGCCGACCAGGAATTGATCGCCGGTTTCGTGATCAACAGGTTCCGCGGGGACCCGGAGCTGCTGCGGCCCGGGCTGGAGGACCTCGAACGGCTCACCGGACGTCGCGTGTACGGGACCCTGCCGTGGGATTCGCGGTTGTGGTTGGACTCCGAGGACGCCCTCGACCTGGAGGGACGGCGCGCGGACGGGGTCTCGGCCCGCCGTGTGGCCGTGGTGCGTCTGCCCCGGATCAGCAACTTCACCGACGTGGACGCGCTCGGTCTGGAGCCGGGGCTCGACGTGGTCTTCGCCTCGGGGCCGCGCGACATCGCCGACGCCGACCTGGTGGTCCTGCCCGGTACCCGGTCCACCCTCGCCGACCTGGCCTGGCTGCGTTCGCGGGGGCTGGACGCGGCGATCGTCGAGCACGCCCGACGGGGGCGTCCGGTGCTCGGCGTGTGCGGCGGGTTCCAGATGCTCGGCCGGGGCGTCCACGACCCCGAGGGGGTGGAGGCCGAGCCCGGGGCGTACGCGGAGGGGCTGGGCCTGCTCGACGTGCGCACCGACTTCACCCCGGACAAGACGTTGAGGCTGCCGTCCGGCGAGGCGCTGGGGGCGCCCGTGGACGGCTACGAGATCCATCACGGTCGGATCACCGTGGGCGACGGTGTGGAGGCCTTCCCCGGCGGGGCCCGTTCGGGCGTCGTGTTCGGCACCATGTGGCACGGGGCGCTGGAGGGGGACGCCTTCCGTTCGGCCTTCCTCGCCGAGACGCTCGACCAGGAGCCGTCGGGGGTGGACTTCCCTGCCGCGCGTGAGCGGCGGGTGGACCTGCTCGCCGATCTGGTGGAGCGGTACCTGGACGTGGACGCGCTGCTGGAGCTGGCCCGTTCCGGCGGCTCCGAGCCCATGCCCGTCCTGGCGCCCGGCGGCCCGCCCGCTCGCACGGCGGGGAGCGCCCGATGAGGCTGTTGCTGCTGGGCGGGACCTCCGAGGCCCGTGAGCTCGCCGCGCTGCTGGTCGAGGCCGGGGTGGACGTGACGTCGTCGCTGGCCGGCCGGGTGGCGCGCCCCCGTCTGCCGGTGGGAAAGGTGCGGATCGGCGGCTTCGGCGGTGTGGCCGGACTGCGCGCGGCCCTGGTCGACTACGACGCGGTGGTGGACGCCACCCACCCCTTCGCCCTGGGCATGAGCGCGAACGCGGTGGCCGCCCACGACGGGCTTCCCCTGCTGCGATTGCAGCGCCCCGGTTGGGAGCCCGACCCGGCCTGGCATTACGTCGACACCCACGAGGGGGCCGCGGAGCGGGCGGCCGCGCTGGGGGCGCGTCCGTTCGTGACGGTCGGCCGACAGGAGCTGTCCCGGCTGGTCCCGACCCTCGGCGACCACGCGGTGCTGGCCCGGGTGGTGGACGTGCCGGAGCCCGCTCCCCCGGCGGCCTGGCGGGTGGTGACGAGCCGCGGTCCCTACACCCTGGACGGCGAACGCGCGCTGATGACCGGGCACCGGGCGGACGTTCTGATCACCAAGGACTCCGGCGGCACCTACACCTGGCCGAAGATGGCGGCGGCGCGGGAGCTGGACGTCCCCGTCGTGGTGGTGCGGCGTCCACCGGACCCGATCGGGGTCCCCACCGTCCACGACGTGGAGACCGCCTTCGCCTGGGTGATCGCGCTGGAGCGGGGCGACGGCCTCGACCGGGCCGGGTCCGTCCGCGGGACCCGCCCCGACGACACGGGCTCTCAGACGCCGACGTAGGCCGCCAGGTGCTCGCCGGTGAGGGTGGAGCGCGCGGCGATCAGCTCGGCCGGGGTCCCCTCGAACACGACCCGTCCTCCCTCGTGTCCGGCGCCGGGGCCCAGGTCGATGATGTGGTCGGCGTGCGCCATGACCGCCTGGTGGTGTTCGACGACGATGACCGACTTCCCCGAGTCGACGAGCCGGTCCAGGAGGGCCAGCAGCTGTTCGACGTCGGCGAGGTGCAGGCCGGTCGTCGGCTCGTCCAGGACGTAGACGCCGCCCTTGTCGCCCATGTGGGTGGCGAGCTTGAGCCGTTGGCGTTCGCCTCCGGACAGGGTGGTGAGCGGCTGTCCCAGGTGCAGATAGCCGAGCCCGACGTCGGAGAGCCGGCCCAGGATCCGGTGGGCGGCGGGCAGTCTCGCCTCACCGGCGCCGAAGAACGTCTCGGCCTCGGCCACCGACATGGCGAGCACCTCGGCGATGTCGCGTCCACCGAAGCGGTGTTCCAGGACCGAGGCCTGGAACCGCCGCCCCTCGCACTCCTCGCAGGTGACGGTGGCACCGGCCATCATCACCAGGTCGGCGTAGATCACCCCGATCCCGCCGCAGTTGGGGCAGGCCCCCTCGGAGTTGGCGCTGAACAGTCCCGGCTTGACCCCGTTGGCCTTGGCGAACGCCTTGCGGATCGGGTCGAGGAGCCCGGTGTAGGTGGCCGGGTTGCTCCGTCGGGAACCGCGGATCGCGCCTTGGTCGATCGAGACCACGCCCGCGTCGGAGGAGATCGAGCCGTGCACCAGGGAGCTCTTGCCGGAGCCGGCCACGCCGGTGACCACGACGAGCGTCCCCAGCGGGATGTCGACGTCGACGTCGCGCAGGTTGTTGGCCTTCGCGCCGCGGATCGGCAGGACCCCGGTGGGCGTGCGCGTGCTCTCCTTGACCCGGACCCGGTCGTCGAAGTGGCGTCCGGTGAGGGTGCCGGAGGAGCGCAGTCCTTCGACGTCCCCCTCGAAACCGACGCTTCCGCCCTCCGTCCCGGCCCCGGGTCCGAGGTCGACGACGTGGTCGGCGATGGCGATCGTCTCGGGCTTGTGCTCCACGACCAGCACCGTGTTGCCCTTGTCCCGCAGGTTCAGCAGCAGTTCGTTCATCCGACCGATGTCGTGGGGGTGCAGGCCGATGGTGGGCTCGTCGAAGACGTAGGTGACGTCGGTGAGGGAGGAGCCCAGGTGTCGGATCATCTTGACGCGCTGGGCCTCGCCGCCCGACAGGGTGCCCGAGGGACGTTCCAGGGAAAGGTAGCCCAGGCCGATGTCCACGAACGAGTCGAGGGTCCGTCGCAGGGTGGTGAGCAGCGGCGCCACCGTGCCGCGCGCCTCGCCTCCTCCGGCCTCGGCGCTCTCCTCGATCCCGTCGAGCCCCCGGACCCAGTCGGCCAGATCGCTGATCTGCATCGCGCAGGCGTCGGCGATGTTCACCCCTCTGATCCGCGATGAGCGCGCCCTCTCGGTGAGGCGGGTCCCGTCGCAGTCGGGGCAGGTGGTGAAGGTGACGGCCTCGTCCACGAACGCCCGGATGTGCGGCTGCATCGCCTCCCGGTCCTTGGACAGGAACGACTTGCGGATCTTGGGGATCAGCCCCTCGTAGGTGAGGTTGACCCCGTCGATCTTGACCTTGACGGGCTCGTGGTGGAGGAGGTTCCACCTCTCCTTGTCGGTGAACTCGCGGATCGGCTTGTCCGGGTCGACCAGCCCCGACTCGGCGTAGAGCCGCACGGTCCAGAAGCTGTCCGACTTCCATCCGGGGATGGTGAAGGCGCCCTCGGAGATCGCCTTGGTGTCGTCGTAGAGGCGCGAGAGGTCGATGTCGGAGACCGTGCCGCGGCCCTCACAGGTGACGCACATACCGCCGGTCCGGCTGAAGGTCGCCTTGACCGCCTTCCTCGCCCCGCGCTCGACCGTGATGGCGCCGCTCGCCTTGACCGAGGGCACGTTGAAGGCGAACGCCCCGGGCGGGCCGACGTAGGGGGTTCCGAGCCGGCTGAAGAGGATGCGCAGCATGGCGTTGGCGTCGGTGGCGGTACCGACCGTGGAGCGGGGGTCGGAGCCCATCCTCTCCTGGTCGACGATGATCGCGGTCGTCAATCCGTCGAGCAGGTCCACGTCGGGCCGCTCCGTGCGCGGCATGAACCCCTGGACGAAGGTGCTGTAGGTCTCGTTGATCATCCGCTGCGACTCGGCGGCGATCGTGTCGAACACCAGCGAGCTCTTGCCCGATCCCGAGACCCCGGTGAACACCGTGAGTCTGCGCTTGGGCAGGTCGACGGCGACGTCCTTGAGGTTGTTCTCCCGCGCGCCCCGCACGCGGATCAGGTCGTGGCCGTCGGCGGCGTGTCCGGAACCGGTGCTCATCGTCTCTTCCATCCCCTGGACCTCCTCGACGTCCACACCGATCCGGGCGGGTCGCCTGTCCGGCCACACGGTCGCCGTTGCTCGACGCCCTCCTCGGCCACGCGCCACATCGTGACACAGGGCGAGGACAGAACGGGGTGAACGCGACCGGCCCGTCCCGGATCAGGCCGAAGGGGCGGTGTCCGGGACGAGGCCGGCCAGGGCGGCCGTCAAACGACGCGTGATCTCCGGCGAGCGTACGGCCACCCGGATCCAGGAGGGGTCCAGCCCCGGGAAGGTGTCGGCCCTGCGCGCCGCGATCCCCTGGGCGCGCAGGCGCGCGTGCGCCCCTTCCCCGGCCCGCACGAGGACGAACGGAGCCCGTGAGGGGACGAACCCCGCCCCGGCCTCGCGCAGCCCGGCTTCGAGATGGGAGCGCCATCCGTCGAGTTCACGGGCGCGGCGCTCCGCCTCGGGGACCGCCTCCTCCGAGGTACAGGCGATCATGGCCGCGATCGCGGGGGTGGACACCGACCAGGGCGTGCTCGCCCGTTCCAGTCCGCGCACGGTCCCGGAGTCGCCGACGAGGTATCCGGCCCGGATGCCGGGGATCGACCAGTGTTTGGTGAGACTGCGCAACACCACCAGCCCTTCGATCCGCTCCTCGACCAGGCTCTCCGGCTCTCCCGGCACCGCGTCCATGAACGCCTCGTCGACGACGACCAATCGCCCGGGGCGGCAGAGTCGACGCAGGTCACGGGCGGGGTGGAGAACTCCGGTGGGGTTGGTGGGGTTGCCCACGACCACCAGGTCCGCGTCGTCGGGGACGGCGTCCGGGTCGAGGACGAAACCGTTCTCGGCCGGGCAGAGCACGCTCGTGACGGCGTGTCCGGCCTGTTCGAGCGCGGCGTGCGGTTCGGTGAACTGGGGGTGGACCACGACCGGCCGCCGCCAGGAACGGAGCCGCGCGATCAGGGTGAACGCCTCGGCCGCTCCGGCGGTGGGCAGCACCTCGTCGACCCCGCGCCCGTGACGGCGGGCGATCGCGGCCCGGGCCGGTGCGGGGTCGGGGTAGGCGTCGATCTCGCGCAGGCTCTCGGCGAGGGCGCGGTCGAGCCACACGGGACGCCGCCCCGGATGGACGTTGACGGCGAGGTCCAGCATCCCCTCGCCCACCTCGACGTCACCGTGATGGCGGAGCGGGTCGGCGACGGGTTCCGCCACCGCCTCCGCCTTCAGGGACACGAGGTCGGGTGCCGGGACGGAGGCGGGCACGGGGGGCGGGGTCGCGCGCGCGGCGTCGGCCAGACGTGCCGCGAAGCGAGGACGGCCGGCCCAGTGGAGGTGCAGGTAGGAGGCGTGCAGCGTGTCGGAGGCGAAGCCCTCCGGAGCTCCATCGACGACCCAGGCCGGGCGTTCGGCGCAGGCTCCGGGGCTCATGCGGGTGCGGTGGAACTCGTGACCGGTGGCGCTCTCGCCCGCGCGGGTGAGCAGCGTGTCTCCGGGCGCGGTCGCCACCGGATAGCGCAGGGTGAGCCGCTCCGTCATCCGGGCGTGCGCGGGAAGGACCCCGGCCATGGCCCTGTCGTCGAGCGACCCGGCCAGATAGAGCATGCCGGCGCACTCGGCGACGGTGGGCACCCCGGAGCGGACGGCGTCGCGCAACTCGGTCAGCAGGGCCCGGTTGGCGGCGAGCCGACCCGCGTACACCTCGGGGAAGCCGCCGCCGAGGTAGAGGCCCCGGGTCCCGGAGGGCAGCGCGGTGTCCACGAGCGGATCGAAGGCCACGACCTCGCATCCGGCGGCGGTGAGCAACTCCTCCGTCTCCGGGTAGCGGAAGGTGAAGGCCCGGCCGCCGGCCACCGCGATCACCGGCCGCGGACCGTCGGCGGCGGCGATCCCCGGTTCGTCGGCGGGATCCCAGGGGCGGGCGTCCAGGGCCGGGGCGGAACGGGCCAGCTCCACCAGCGCGTCCAGGTCGACGTCGCGCGCGACGCGCTCGCCGAGCCGTTCGACGGCGCGGGCCGACTCGGCCCGTTCGGCCGCCGGGACCAGCCCCAGGTGGCGGGAGGGCGCGGCGATCTCCTCGTCGCGGGAGACCACCCCCAGGACGGGGATCGGCATGGCCCGGGCGATCTCGGCGACGTTGCGGGCCGACCCGGCCTTGTTCAGGATGACCCCGACGACCTCGACCGCGGGATCGTAGGCGACCATCCCCGCCACCAGGGCCCCCGCCGAACGCGACATGCGGGACACGTCCACGACCAGCACCACGGGGGTCGCGGTCAGGGCCGCCACGTGCGCGGAGGAGGCGAACCCGTCGGTGCCGATCCGTCCGTCGTGCAGCCCCATCACGCCTTCGACGACGGCGATGTCGGCGCCGCGCGCCCCGTGCAGGAGCAGCGGCGCCACCCGCTCCTCGCCCACCAGGTGGGGGTCGAGGTTGCGGCCGGGCCGTCCGGTGCCCAGGGCGTGGTAACCGGGATCGATGTAGTCGGGCCCGACCTTGTGCCCGCTCACCGTGTGACCGGCGGCCCGGAGCGCCGCCATCAGCCCGGTCGCGATCGTGGTCTTGCCCTGCCCCGTCATGGGCGCGGCGATCATCAACCGGGGCGGGGCGGTCCCCTCCGGGCGGAGGGGGGACGTCACCATTCGATCCCTCGTTGGCCCTTCCGGCCGGCGTCCATCGGGTGCTTGACCTTGGTCATCTCGGTGACCAGATCGGCGGCCTCCAGTAGACGCGGGTCGGCCCGACGGCCGGTGATCACCACGTGCTGGCGTCCGGGACGGCTCTCCAGGGCGGCGACGACGTCCTCGACGTCGACCCACCCCCAGGCGATCGGGTAGGTGAACTCGTCGAGGATGAGCAGGTCGTGCGTCTGCTCGGTGAGTCTGCGCTTGATCTCCTCCCACCCCTGCGCGGCGGCGGCCGCGTGGTCCTCGGCCCCGTCGCGGTGGCGGATCCAGGACCAGCCGGAGCCCATCTTGTGCCATTCGACCGGGCCGCCCTCGCCGGTCTCCTCGTGGAGCCGGCCCAGGCGTTCCAGGACGGTCTGCTCGCCGATGCGCCACTTCGCCGACTTGACGAACTGGAACACCCCGATCCGCCAGCCCTGGTTCCAGCCGCGCAGGGCCAGACCGAACGCGGCCGTCGACTTGCCCTTGCCGTCACCGGTGTGGACGGCCAGGAGCGGAAGGTTGCGGCGTTGGCGTGTGGTGAGTCCGTCGTCGGGGACGACGGACGGCTGTCCCTGGGGCATCAGGCGGCCCTTTCTCGTACGGCGTCGCTCAGGGCGTCGGCGTCGACCTCGCCGACGGGCAGATGGTCGGCGTCCAGGCGGGCGGCGAGGGTGGCGGCCAGCCCCAGACGCAGGGGACCGGACTCGCTGTCCACCACGACCGTGGTGACCCCGAGTCCGGCGACGTGGTCGGCGGCGTCCAGGGCACGGCCGACGGCGCCCCGTCCCCCGGTGGCCCGGCCGTCGGTGACCACGACCAGGAGCGGACGCAGGCGCGCGTCGCGCAGGCGTTCCCGTCGGACCACCCGGGCGGCCTCCAGCAGCCCCTCGGCGAGCGGGGTGCGGCCGCCGGCGGGCATCTCGTCGAGACGGACGGCGGCCACGTCCACCGAACGGGTGGGCGGCAGCGTGAGTTCGGCCGTGCTCCCCCGGAAGGTGATCAGGCCGACCTTGTCGCGTCTGCGGTAGGCGTCCAGCAGGAGCGAGAGGATCGCGGTCTTGACCTCGGTCATGCGTTTGCGCGCGGCCATGGAGCCGGAGGCGTCGACGCAGAACAGGACCAGGTTGCTCTCCCTGCCCTCCCGGATCGCGACGCGCAGGTCCTCCGGACGCAGCCGGATCCGCTCCCCCTCGCCCGGTCGTGAGGCGGCGGCCCGCACGGTCTCCACCAGGTGGAGCGAGGAGCCCCGGCCCGGGCCGGGGCGGGAGGCGCCGACCCGGCGGCCCCGGGTTCCGATGGCGCGGCTGCGTCGACCGTCGGCGCCCTCTCCGGTCCCCCGCACGGTGAACGTACGGGGGCGGTAGGGGGCGGCCGCCTTGGCCGTGGGGAGCGGGGCGGCGGACGGCCGGGACTCGGAGTCGGGGCGATCCTCGCCCACGGGTTCGTGCGGAGCGGGCTCCGGGATCGTCTCCGGCTCCGGGCCGGTCTCCTCACCGATCGGTCCGTCGGCCGGGCCCTCGGTGGGTTCGGGGCCTTCGGCGTCCGGTGCGCCGTCGCCCTCGGGCGGGGTGTCGACGGGGTCGTCGCCGCCGTCCGGGCCCGAGGGTTCCGGCGGATCGGGCGGGAGCTCCTCCTCGCCCAGGACCCGGTCGAGGAGCTCCTCGTCCAGCCCCGGGGCGTCGAAGGGGTTGCGCCTGCGCCGGTGCGGCAGGGCGAGGGTGGCGGCGCGGCGGATGTCGGCGCGGGTCACCTCGGTCCGCCCCTCCCAGGCGGCGTGCGCGACCGCCGTGCGGGCGGTGACGATGTCGGCGCGCAGACCGTCGACCTCGAAGGCGGCGCACACCTCGGCGATCTTGAGCAGCGCCGCCTCGGACAGCCGGACCCGGTCCAGGGCGTCGCGCGCCTCGGCGATACGCGCGGACAGGGCCCGCTCGGTCTCGCGGTAGCGCTCGGCGAAGCCGGCCGGGTCGGTGTCGTAGGCCATCCGGCGTCGGACCACCTCGGCGCGGGCACGGGGCTCGGTCGGCGCGGCGATCTCCACGGTGAGCCCGAAACGGTCGAGGAGCTGCGGGCGCAGCTCGCCCTCCTCCGGGTTCATCGTGCCGATGAGCAGGAAGCGGGCCGTGTGCTCCACGGAGAAGCCGTCGCGTTCGACGGTCACCCGGCCGGTGGCCGCCGCGTCCAGCAGGAGGTCGACCAGGTGGTCGTGGAGGAGGTTGACCTCGTCGACGTAGAGCAGCCCGCGGTGGGCTCGGGCCAGTAGTCCGGGTTCGTAGGCGACCTGTCCTCGGGTGAGCGCCTGCTCCAGGTGCAGGGAGCCCAGGACCCGGTCCTCGGTGGCGCCGACGGGGAGTTCGACCAGCCGGACCGGCCGGCTCTCCACCGGGGTCTCGGGGCCGAAGGGACCGTCGGGCGAGTGCTGTCCGGGGTCGGCCGGGTCCACGGAGAAGCGGTCCCCGCGATGGACGTCGATGGGCGGCAGCAGGGAGGCCAGCGCCCGCACCGCGGTGGACTTGGCGGTGCCCTTCTCGCCGCGGACCAGGACGCCGCCGATCTCCGGCGAGACGCTGGTCAGGACCAGGGAGAGTCCGAGGTCGTCGAGGGGTTCGGTGTCGCAACCGACGATCGCGGAGAAGGGAAAGTGCGAAGACCGCAATGGCATGTGAGGCTCCCGCTCGTTTCGCCATACGTCATGGGCGGGCGCGAGGCCGGTCTTCGGACTTGCCGGGTCCTCCTCACGGAGGCTCGGTTCACCGCAGCGGGCCTGTGCCGGAATCTCACCGGGCTTCCCAGATTCTCCCCTCCCGCCGTCACCACCGTTTCCGATGGCCGGGCGGGCAGGGGCACCTCGCGCCTGTTGCCCGCCACGATAGCGTCAGGGCCATGAAGGACGACACGCGCCCTCCCCGTCGGGTGCCCGGCCGGGCCCTGCCGGGCGAGACGCCCCTCCCCGCCGAAGGGGTCGGGATCACCGTCGTCGGTGTCGGGGCCGACGGCTGGTCCGGGCTGCCCGAACGCCTGCGCACGCTGGTTCTGGAGGCGGAGGTGGTGCTGGGCGGCCACCGGCACCTGTCCATGCTTCCGGAGACGCCCGGGCAACGCCGCGAGCCCTGGCCCTCCCCGCTCCGTGAGGGGCTGCCCGACCTGTTGGCCTCCCTCGACGGGGCCCGTACGGTGGCGCTCGCCTCCGGAGACCCGTTGGTGTCGGGGATCGGCACCACCCTGATCGACGCGTTGGGTCCCGAGACCGTACGTCTGGAACCGGCCGTCTCCTCCGTCGCCCTGGCCCGCGCCCGTATGGGGTGGCCCGCCGAACGGTGCGCCGTGGTGAGCCTCGTCGGCCGGGACCCCCGCCCGCTTCTGCGCAGGCTCGCGCCGGGACGTCGTGTCCTGGTGCTCTCCTCCGACGCGGGCACGCCCGCGACGGTCGCCGGGATGCTGGTCGGCGCCGGGTACGGAGAGAGCCGGATGACGGTCCTGGGCGACCTGGGCGCGCCCTCGGAGTCACGGTTGGAGGGCACGGCCGAAGGATGGGCGTCCATCCCCGCCGAGAAGGTCTCCGCCCTGCACGTGCTCGCCCTCGAACTCGCCGGACCGGTCGGGTACGGCCTGGTCACCGGACTTCCCGATGACGCCTTCAAACACGACGGCCAGCTCACCAAACGGGACCTGCGCGCCTCGGCCCTGGCCCGATTGGCGCCCTCGCCCGGACAGCACCTGTGGGACGTGGGCGCGGGGGCCGGATCGATCGGCATCGAGTGGATGCGCGCCCACCCGACCTGCTCGGCCGACGCCGTGGAGGCGAACGCCGACCGGGCGGCGCGGATCGAACGCAACGCCGGACGGCTGGGGGTCCCCGGTCTCCGGGTGGTCACCGGCCGGGCCCCGGAGGCGCTGGGCGATCTCGCCGGGCCCGACGCGGTGTTCGTCGGCGGTGGCGCGACCCGGCCGGGCGTACTCGACGCCTGCCTGGACGCCCTGTCGCCGGGCGGCCGGCTCGTGGTGCACGGCGTGACCCTGGAGACCGAGGCCCTGCTCGCGGACGCCCGCCGTCGTCACGGCGGAGAGCTCACCCGGATCCAGGTCGAGACCGCCGCGCCCGTCGGCACCTTCACCGGGTGGACGCCCGCGCGCACGGTCACCCAGTGGGCTCTGACGGTCGACCCTTGACCCTGGGGCGGCACGGATCGTAGAGGTGGGACTCCCCTCCCCCGCGCGGGTCCAGGGCCCGGCCCACGAGGATCACGGCCGCCTGCCGGAGTCCGGCTCCCTCCACCAGGTCGGCGATGTCGGCGACCGTGCCGCGCAGCACCGACACGTCCGGATGGCCGACCTTGTGCACCACGATCACCGGGCAGTCGTCGCCGTACTCGGGGGCGATCTCGACCATCAGTTCCCGGACGCGGCGGATCGCCAGGTGCAGGACCAGGGTGGCCCGCGTCCGGGCGAACGCGGACAGGCTCTCGGTGTCCGGCATCGCCGTCGAACGGGCCCGGGTCCGGGTCAGCACCACCGACTGGGCCACCAGCGGCACGGTCAGCTCCCGACCGACCATGGCCGAGGCGGCCGCGTAGGCGGGCACCCCCGGGGTGACGTCCCAGGGGACGCCGTGGGCGTCGAGTCGGCGGGTCTGCTCGGACAACGCGGAGTACAGCGACGGGTCGCCCGAGGTGAGCCGCACGACCTCGCGGTCCCCGGAGTGCGCCGCGACCAACAGTTCGGTGATGCGGTCCAGGTCCAGACCCTGGGTGTCGATCGCCTCGACGTCGGACGCGCAGTGGGAGAGAACCTCCGCGTCCACGTAGGTGCCGGGGTAGAGCACCACGTCGGCCGCCGCCAGCATGCGGGCGGCGCGCAGCGTCAGCAGGTCGGCGGCGCCGGGGCCCGCCCCCACGAAGTGGACGGTCACGTCCTCACCCACCTGGGGGTCCAGACCCGGCCGGCCGGGTCGACCCGGGTCCCGGAGGCGCCCACGATCAGCAGACAGCGCATGTCGATCGTGGTGGTGTCGAGCTCTTTCAAGGTGGTCGTCAGGAGGGTCTCTCCCTCCCGACCGACGTCGCGGCCGACGACGACCACGGTGTCGGGGTCGCGGTGCTCCAACAGGATCCGTCGGGCGTGGGCGATCTGCTCGGTCCGAGAACGGGAGGCCGGGTTGTACACGGCCAGCACCAGGTCGGCCTCGGCCACGGAGCGGAGCCGGCGTTCGATCACCTCCCAGGGCTTGAGCCGATCCGACAGGCTCATCACCGCGAAGTCCCCACCGATCGGCGCGCCGGCACGGGCCGCCACCGCCTGGACGGCACTGACCCCGGGCAGCACCCGGACCGGCACGTCCCGGTGGACGGGGTCCTGGGCCGCCTCGAACACGGCGGTGGCCATACCGAAGACGCCGGCGTCCCCGCCCGAGACCACGGCGACGCGCTCGCCCCGACGGGCCAGGTCCAGGGCCAGACGCGCGCGGTCGATCTCGACGGTGTTGCCGGAGGAGTGGCGGGTCAGGCCCGCGCGCTGGGGGACCCGGTCGACGTAGGGGCCGTAGCCCACCACGTGGTCCACCTCGGCCAGCGCCGCCGTGGTCTCGGGGGTGATCCAGTGGTCGGGGCCGGGCCCCAGGCCGACGACCAGCAGTTCGGCCTCGGCCGTCGCGGACTCCGGGGTCCGCGCCTCCGTCACGGCGCCGTCCCTGGAGCGCCGACCGTTGAGGCTGTCCCCGGTGACCAGGATCAGGGAGAAGTAGGGCACCGTGTCGGGGTCGACCTCGGCCACCGGGAGACGGCGTTCACGATCCATCGAGGCGCGCTCGACGTAGACCGCGTGCTCCAACCGGCCGGCCGCCTCCAACGCCCGACGGACGGCGGGGAAGGTCCGGCCCAGCTTCATGATCACGGCCGCGTCGGTGTCGGCGAGCCGCCGCGCCAACTCCGGTTCGGGCAGGGTGCCGGGCAGGACCGTGAGCACGTCGGTCTGGCGGGCCAGGGGCGCCGCCGCCGTGGCCGTGGCCGCCGTGAACGCGGGCACGCCGGGCACGATCTCCGTCTCGTGGTGTTCGGAGAGCCGGTCGTGCATGTACATGTACGAGCCGTAGAACAGCGGGTCACCCTCGGAGAGCAGGACGACGTCCCGGCCGGCGTCGAGGTGGGCGGCCAGGCGCGCGGCGGACTCCTCGTAGAAGTCGGCCAGGGCCCCTTCGTAGCCGCCGGGATGGTCGGTGGCGCCGGTGGTCACCGGGTAGGTGAGCCGCTCCTCGATCGCCCCCTCGGGGATCAGGTCGGCGGCGATCCGGCGGGCGTTGGAGCCCCGTCCGGAGGCCGCGTGGTAGGCGACGACGTCCGCCTCACCGATGAGGCGGGCCGCTTTGAGGGTGATCAGTTCGGGGTCTCCCGGACCCACACCGACACCTCGAAGACGTCCGGTCACTCTTCCTCCTTGGCCAGGGCGTTGAGGGCCGAGGCGGTCATCGCCGATCCTCCCCGACGGCCGAGCGCGACCACGTGGGGGACGTCGATCCCATGCCGTTCGGCCAGCTCGGTGAGGGCCTGCTTGGACTCGGCTGCGCCGATGAACCCGACCGGGCAGCCGATGATCGCGCTCGGCCTCGGGGCCCCGTCGATCAACATCTCCATCAGGTGGAACAGGGCCGTGGGGGCGTTGCCGACGGCGACGACCGCGCCCTCCAACATCGGTTCCCACAGGGAGACCGCGGCCGCGCTGCGGGTGGTGCCCCACTCTCGGGCCAGGGCCGGCACGCGGGGGTCTCCGAGGAGGCAGAGCACCTCGTTGTCGGCCGGTAGCCGGCTCCTGGTCACCCCGGTCGCGACCATGGTGGCGTCGCACAGGATCGGCGCGCCGGCCCGCAGCGCCGCACGCGCGGCGGACACCAGACCGGGATGGACGACCAGGTCCTCGGCCAGGTCGACCTGACCGGTGCCGTGGATCATGCGCACCGCGAGCCGTTCGGCGTCGGCGGGCAGGTGGTCGAGCCGGGCCTCGCTCCGGATGGTCGCGAACGAGTCGACGTAGATCGCGGATCCGTCGTCGATGTAGTCGTAGCGCCTGGGCGGGCGTTTCGGGGTGGTCACCGTGTCCCTCCGGGGATGAGGACGCCACGCCGAGGCGTGACGACGAGTGCGTCGTGGCCGGCCGCGCGGGCCTCCTCCACGAGTTCCGTGATCGCGGCACGGTCCAGCCCCTCCTCGGGCACGGCCACGTGGCGGCCGCCGTCCGGGAGCGGGCCGTGCGGCAGGGGTGGCGCCGGGTCCGGCAGCCGGGGATCCGGCGGGGCCGGTTCGGCCAGGGGGGAGGAGAGCTCGGTGACGTGCCAGGGCGCCGTGGGACCGGAGCCGCGCCGTTCGAGGAAGGTCTCGGCGAGTCGGATCAGCGTCCCGGCGGCCTCGTCGAGGGGGACCGTCGCGCCCGGGTGTTCGCCGACCCGGAGCTGGGCCGACCGGTCGTCGAGGGCGGTCAGGCCCAGGTCACAGGTGCGGTCGAGCAGGTCGCCGCGGCCGTCGTCCAGGACGAAGAGGAAACGGCCCGGGAGGGAGGCCAGACGAGGGTTCGCGCACAGCAGCCGGTCCAGTTCGGCCGCGACCGGCCGCAGGTCGGTCCGCCCTCCCGACGTGCCCGTGCACGGGGAGACCATCACGTTGCGGACCAGTTCGTGGGTGCGCGAGGGCAGGAGTCCGGTCGCCTCCAGGGAACGGAGCGCCTCGGGGTCCAGCCTCCCCTCCCGTCCGGGCAGGGCGCGCAGTTGGAGGTTGGCCCGACCGGTGACGTGGACCCGCCCGTCGCCGTACTCCTCGGCCACCGAGGACAGGGCGGTGAGCGCCGGAGCGGGTACGCGGCCTCCGATGAGGCGGAGTCTGACCAGGAGGCCGTCGTCGGCGGGCCAGGGGCGCAGGGCTCCGGGGCAGCGGTCGTGCCGGGTTCGGGGCACGGCGGTCGGGGACATGCGGGTCCTTCGATCAGGGGCCCGTTCGCGAGGCCCGCGGGAACCTGGCGGACCGTCACCGCCAGCGCCAGCAGGTCTTCGGACTCGGGGTCGACCGATGCGGAACGCCTTCCCGGGCTCCCCGCCCAGTGGCCGTCCCGGGACCTCGGTCCCGGAACACGTCCGCCCGTCACCCTCACCGCTGCGCGTCAGTCCCGGATTCGCACCGGGTTCCCTGCTCCATGAGGTGGAGTTCGACTGGCCAGACGAGATTACCGTGTCCGGTTCGAGCGGATCGTCCCGGGGCCGCGGGGACCCTGCCTCGAGGGCCGGGAGACGTGATCAGGAGAGCGGTGGGCACGGCGAAGGGGACCCCACAGGGCCGGCACGCCCGTGGAGGGCGCCCTGGGGATCGAGGGAGGGGGCTCTCAGGAGACGCGCGCCTCGGAGCAGGAGCCGCACAGGCCCCAGTAGACGACCTCGGCCTCGTCGATCTCGAACCCGTGGTCGTCGGAGGCGGTGAGGCAGGGAGCGTGGCCGACGCTACAGTCGACGTCGGCGATGGCGCCACAGGAACGGCAGACGACGTGGTGGTGGTTGTCCCCCACCCGCGTCTCGTAGCGGGACACCGTGCCCTGCGGTTGGATGCGGCGCAGCAGACCCACGCCTGTCAGGGCCTTGAGGACGTCGTAGACGGCCTGGCTGGACACGGCGCCGATCTCTTCGCGCACGACGCGGATGATCGAATCGGTGTCCGCGTGCGGGTGGGCGTGCACGGCGGAGAGGACGGCCAGTCTGGGACCGGTCACCCGGAGCGCGGACTCGCGCAACATCCGCTCGAAGTCCGAGGGGGTCGACATACTCGTTGGACCTTCCGTCTTTTCTGGATCAACTCAAATAATGTGATCGTTCCATTCTAATGGGGCGAGAGTTCCGCCGGGCCTGCCCACACCCCTGTCACCGTGATCGACGTCGGCGTCGGCACGTGGATCACCCGACCCTCGAGCGCACCCTATGCCCGATCGTTCTCCCGATCCGGCCCGGATCATGCGCGTGGCCCGGCTTTCCGAACATCCGGGCCCCGCACGCCATTCCCTCGGGGCCCTCGAACCCACCGGCGGAGAGGGCCGCGCCCGGGGGCGGATCTCACATTCACCGACCCCGGACATGCGACCGCCACCGGCCCCGGAAGCCTCGGGGACGGTGGCGGCGCGGTGGTCGCGAGGGTCAGTCCGTGCCGGACTCCATCGCGGCGTGGTCGAGCCACTCGGCGTCGTCGACCTCGCCGCGAGAGGCGATCTCCTGAGCGCCGCCCTCGGGCATGGCGCCGATGAGACCGGTCGAGGCCGCCTGGGCGGCGCCGATCGAGGTCGGGTGCTCGCTGCCGACCATGCCGAGCCGGGAGTAGTCCTCCAGCTTGGCGCGGGAGTCGGCGATGTCGAGGTTGCGCATGGTGAGCTGGCCGATGCGGTCGCCCGGACCGAAGGCGGAGTCCTCGGTGCGCTCCATGGACAGCTTGTCCGGGTGGTAGCTGAACGAGGGGCCCGTGGTGTCGAGGATCGAGTAGTCCTCGCCCCGACGCAGCCGCAGGGTGACCTCGCCGGTGACGGCGGTGCCCACCCAGCGCTGGAGCGACTCGCGCACCATCAGGGCCTGCGGCTCCAGCCAGCGCCCCTCGTACATGAGCCGGCCGAGACGCCGACCGTCGTTGTGGTAGCTGGCGAGGGTGTCCTCGTTGTGGATGGCGTTGACCAGCCGCTCGTAGGCGGCGTGCAGCAGCGCCATGCCCGGGGCCTCGTAGATGCCGCGGCTCTTGGCCTCGATGATGCGGTTCTCGATCTGGTCGGACATGCCCAGACCGTGGCGGCCGCCGATGGCGTTGGCCTCCAGGACCAGGTCGACCGAGGAGGCGAAGGTCTTGCCGTTGATCGTGACCGGCCGGCCCTGCTCGAAGCCGATGGTGACGTCCTCGGGGACGATCTCGACCTCGGGGTCCCAGAAACGCACGCCCATGATCGGGTCGACGAGCTCGATGCCGGTGTCCAGGTGCTCCAGGGCCTTGGCCTCGTGGGTGGCGCCCCAGATGTTGGCGTCCGTGGAGTAGGCCTTCTCCGTGCTGTCCCGGTAGGGCAGGTCGCGCTCGGCCAGCCACTCCGACATCTCCTTGCGGCCGCCCAGCTCGTTGACGAAGTCGGCGTCGAGCCACGGCTTGTAGATACGCAGGGAGGGGTTGGCGAGCAGACCGTAGCGGTAGAACCGCTCGATGTCGTTGCCCTTGTAGGTGGAGCCGTCGCCCCAGATCTGGACCCCGTCCTCCAGCATGGCGCGGACCAGCAGGGTGCCGGTGACGGCGCGGCCGAGGGGGGTGGTGTTGAAGTAGGGCCGTCCACCGGAACGGATGTGGAAGGCACCGCAGGCCAAGGCGGCCAACCCCTCCTCGACCAGGGCGGCGCGACCGTCGACCAGGCGGGCGATCTCCGCGCCGTAGTCGGAGGCGCGGCCGGGCACCGACTCGATGTCGGGCTCGTCGTACTGGCCGATGTGAGCGGTGTAGGTGCACGGGACGGCACCCTTCTCGCGCATCCACGCGACCGCGACCGAGGTGTCGAGGCCTCCGGAGAAGGCGATTCCGACGCGCTCGCCGGCGGGAAGGGAAGTGAGTACCTTGGACATGACAATAAGCATGCACCCTTATGAATGAACATGCAATTCGGATCGGCGCGCGATCCTGTGACCCTCGTCATCCCACCACCCCCGACCTGCGGGTACCACCCTCCGAAACCGGGCCGCCCGGTTCGACCGGACCCCCTTCCTCCGCTCCCCGGCGACGACCACGACCCCGCGCCCCGGCCACCGTCCCATCACGGCTCCGACCAGGACGACGAGGGGGTGTTGACGCGGGAGGAGGCGCGGTATATCGCTGTCACACGGTGGGTCCGCGCACGGCAGGGGCGGGTGACGGACCCCGACGCCCCCTCCCCGCCCCGGGAGCCGCATGATCGTCATCGGTGTGTCCTCCGGCACCTCGGCGGACGGGATCGACGTCGCCGCCGCCCGGTTCGCCCTGGACGGCGACCTGATCCGGTTGACCCCGCTGGGCCACCTCGACCACCCCTACCCCGACGGTCTGCGGCGGGAGCTCCGTTCGGCCCTGCCTCCGGCGTCGACCACCCTGGAGACGGTCTGCCGGCTCGACACCCTGATAGGGCGCGAGTTCGGCAGGGCCGCGCTGGCCGGCATGGAGGCCTTCACCGAGGGCCGGGCCGACCTGATCTCCTCGCACGGGCAGACGCTCTTCCACTGGGCCGAGGGGCCCACCGTGCACGGCACCCTCCAGATGGGCGGACCCGCCTGGATCGCCGAGGCCACCGGGGTCCCCGTGCTCTCGGACCCGCGCACCGCCGACGTCGCCGCGGGCGGCCAGGGCGCCCCGCTGGCCGCCGTCCTGGACACCCTGCTGTTGGGCGAGCGGAACGAGGCCACCGCCGCGCTCAACCTCGGCGGGATCGCCAACGTGACCGTCGTACGCCCGGGGCGAGACCCCCTGGCCTTCGACACCGGCCCCGCCAACACCCTGCTCGACTCCGCCATGCGGCTGATCACCGACGGGGCGATCGACCTCGACGTCGACGGGCGGCTCGCCCGCTCCGGCGCCCCCGTCCCCGAACTCCTGGACCACCTGCTGGCCGAGCCCTACTACCGACAGGCCCCGCCCAAGTCGACCGGTCCGGAGCTGTTCGGGCCCGACCACCTGGAGGCGGCCCTGCGCGCGACGGGCCGCCCCGACGACGGCGACCTGCTCGCCACCCTGGTCGAGCTCACCGCCGTCACCGTCGCCGACGCCCTGCGCCCCCACGGGGTCGTCGAGGTGCTGGCCTCCGGAGGCGGCACCCGCAACCCGGCCCTGATGGATCGGCTCGCCGCCCGGCTCGGACCGGCCCGGCTGGACACCGTCGACGCCCTGGGGTTGGACGGCGACGCCAAGGAGGCCTACCTGTTCGCCCTGATCGGCTTCCTGAGCGCGCACGGACTCCCCGCCGCACTCCCCGCGTGCACCGGGGCCCGCCATTCCGCCATCGCGGGCTCCTTCACCCCGGGATCCGGGCCGCTCCGGCTCCCCGAACCGGCCGATCGGCCCCCGCGACTCCTACGCGTCGAACCGGCCCCCTGATCCGGGTCGCCGACCTTCACGGGACCTCGGACCCGGCCCCCGTCCCCGGAGCCCACCGCCCGCCCCGTCGACCCTCCGGAGGAACCGCCCGGTGCAGACCATCGACATCGTCGTCATCGTCCTCTATCTGCTGTGCTCGGCCTGGTTGGGGCTGAGGCTGTCCGGTCGCCAACGCGACATCAAGGACTACTTCATCGGAGATCGGCGGCTGCCCTGGTGGGCCGTGTGCCTCTCCGTGGTGGCCACCGAGACCAGCGCGCTCACCGTGATCAGCGTTCCCGGGATCGCCTACCTGGGCGACGTCACCTTCCTCCAGGTCGCCGTGGGCTACCTGATCGGCCGGATCGTGGTCGCCTTCCTGCTGCTGCCCCGCTACTACCGGGGCGAGATGACCACCGCCTACGCCTACCTGGGGCTGCGGTTCGGTCGAGGCATGCAGGCCACCGCCTCGGTCACCTTCCTGTTCACCCGGCTGCTCGCCGACGGGGTGCGCCTGTTCGCCGCCGCCATCCCGATGAAGATCGTCTTGGACTCGTTCGGTCTCGGCGTCTCCTACTTCGCGATCGTCGCGGTGATGGGCGCCGTGACCATCCTGTACACACTGGTCGGCGGGATCCGCGCGGTGGTGTGGGTGGACGTGCTCCAGATGGGCCTCTACGTCCTCGGCGGGATCGTGGCCCTGGTGGTCATCACCGTGAACCTGGACGTGAACTTCCTGTCGGTCGCGGCGGAGGAGGGCAAGACCCGGTTCCTCGACCTCACCTCCGACCCCGTCTCCTCCCCCTACGCGACGGTCACCGCCGTCCTGGGCGGGGCCCTGCTGTCGACCGCGTCGCACGGGGCCGACCAGATCATCGTGCAGCGGCTCCTGGGATGTCGCAGCCTGCGCGACGCGCAGAAGGCCGTGATCGTCAGCGGGGTCGTGGTGTTCGCCCAGTTCGCGCTGTTCCTGACCGTGGGTCTGGCGCTCTACTCCTACTTCGAGCGGGCCACGATCGAACGGCTCGGGATGGGCACCTCCGACGAGCTCTTCCCGGTGTTCATCGCCGAAGGGCTTCCCCCCGGTCTGTCCGGGCTGTTGTTGGCCGGGATCATCGCCGCCGCGATGAGCACCCTGTCGTCGTCCCTGTCGGCCCTGTCGTCCTCCTCCATGTCCGACCTGTACCAGCGGTTCTCGCGCCGGACGCTCTCGGACGGCGAGGCCCTGCGCCTGAGCCGACTGTTCACCCTGGGCTGGGGTCTGGTGTTCATCGTCGCCGCCGCGATGTTCACCGGCACCGACAACCCGGTGGTCGAACTGGGGCTGTCGGTCGCCAGCATCACCTACGGAGGGTTGCTGGGGGCGTTCTTCCTGGGTCTGTGGGTGCGCCGGGCCCGCCAGGCCGACGCCGCCGTCGCCTTCACGGTGGCCGTGGCGACCATGGCCTGGCTGTTCCTGTTCGCCCCGGGATTGGTCGGTTTCACCTGGTACACGGCGATCGGCAGCGCCATCACCGTGGGTCTGGGCGCCCTGCTGTCCCTGCGCCATCGGGACGAGGCCCCGGAGATCGAGACGGCGGAACGCCCCTCCCCGCTGGAGGAGGAGCGCCCCTGAGCCGCGGTCCGGGACGGGGCCACGACGGTCCCGTCCCGGACGGCGCGGATCATTCGTACTCGGTGCCGCCCTTGCGGGTGAGGTAGGCGTCGGAGACGAACTTGGCGATCGCGCGACCGCCCAGCTCCTTCGAGAACCGTTCCCTGGCCGGTCGGACCACGAGGCCCTCACGGATGTTCAGGGCGCGCCCGCTCCAGGTCTCGGCGCCCGAGGCCGCCGCGATCAGCAGAGCCTCGTCGTAGGGGCCCTCGTGGAGCACGGGGACCGCGGGCAGCCCCACCTCGGCGAGGAGACCGCCCAGGTCGGCGGAGTCGACCCAGACACGTCGACCGTCCACGTCCAGAGCGACGTCGAACACGGCGTACCCCGGCGCCTCCTCGGTCCGGCCGGTCTCTCCGTAGCCCAGGTCCTGGACACCTGAGCCGAAGACCTCACCGAACACGCCTACCCTGCGGGCTCCGAAGCGCTCGGCCAGCGCGCGGGCGGCCTTGCCGACCTCGGCGGCGCGGACCGCCCTCCAGTACAGGTTCCCGTCGTCGGGGGCCAGGGCGAGGTTCTTGCCACCGTGTCCCTTCGAGGAGACGAACTCCTCGCCGCTCTCGGCCAGCAGCGTGTAGAGGCAGGCGGTGCCGTGGATCTTCTCGGTGGCGACGACCGGCTCGCCCGGCTCGAAGACGCCCGGGTAGCGCTTGACGTTCTCGATCTCGATCCACCTGAGGAGATCCGGGGCGGCCACGACGTCGCCGCTCAGGTGCACGGGCACCTCCGGGACCCACTTGGTGATCCCGAGTTCGGCGGAGAGGTCGGTGCCGGCCTCGTGCTCGGCCGCCAGGTCGCGGTCGGCGAGCGCGGCGGGACGGCAGACGATGCCCTGGGAGAGCTCGCCTCGGAGCCGGATGGCCTTGACCCGGTTCCGTTTCGACCCCGCGAGCCGTCCGGTCAGACCGATCTCCTCGATGAGGTCCTCGGGCAGGAGGGCCCCCTCGGGGATGTAGACGGCCCAGTCGCCCGTCCGGTAGGCGCCCTTGGCCACGACCGCGTGGAAGAGCCCGACCTTCGCCAGCTCCAGGGCGTCGGCGTCGGGGTGCGGCAGGATCGTGAGTCGTTCGGCGGTGACCCGGAGGGTGGACATGAGGGGACTCCTGGGGGGAGGTGTCGATGCGGATGGTGTCCCGGCCACTATCACGGAGGACGCACCGGGATCACAACGTCTTTTCCATCCCTACCGGACCGCTGTGACGATCAGGGGAAGCGTCGGGGGCCTGCGCCGTCCCGCCCGAGCACGTCGTCCGGGTTGGAGTAGGGGCAGGAGACCAGGGACAGACAGCCGCAGCCGATGCAGTCGGAGAACCGGTCGCGCAGGGCGGTCATCTCCTCGATACGCCCGGACAGGTCGTCGTACCACTCGCGGGAGATCCGGGCCCAGTCGCGTTTGGTGGGCATCCCCTCGTCGGGGAGACCGTCGAGGGCCTCCTTGATGCGCTCCAGGGACATCCCCAGACGTTGGGCCGTTCGGATGAACGCGATGATCCGCAGCGTGTCCCGGCGGTACTCACGACGGTTTCCCGCCGTACGCCTGCTGTCGATCAGCCCGAGGCTCTCGTAGTAGTGCAGCGTCGAGACCGCCACGCCCGCGCGCTCGGCGATCTGGCCGGGCTTGAGCCAGGTGATCTCCGGGTCCAACGGCGGCACGGTCCACCTCCTCGTCCTGGGCGGTCCGAGGTTCTCGGACCGTGCTTGACATCAAGTCCACTTGACGTAGTGGACTCTACGCGACGGCGGTCCGGACGGCGGGGCGCCGATCGATCGAGGAGTGGACGATGACACCGACCGTCTGGGCCGACGTGAGATGCCCCTGGTGCTGGATGGGGCACCGCTCCCTGGCCGCGGCCTTGGAGCGAAGGGACCGGAGGGAACCGGTGGTGCGGGCGAGCTATCTCCTCGACCCCCACGGGGAGGGACACTCGGGGCGGACGGTGCGCGAAGTGGCCCTGGCCTCCTGGGGAATGGACGAGGACGGCTGGCGGGCCATGCGGGACCGGGTGGAGACCGCCGGCCGCGCGTTCGGCCTGAGGATTCGGATGGACGGGGTCCCCGCCATCGATTCCCGGCCCGCGCACCGGCTGCTGAAGCTCGCCCAAGCGCGCGGCGTGGACCCCGAACACGCCTGGGACCTGGCCTTCTCCGCCCTTCTCGAGCACAACCGCGACCTCGGAGACCCCGAGGTCCTGCGCGACCTGGCGGTCGAGATGGGTCTCACCGCCGAGGACACCGACCCCCTGTGGTCGTCCACCGCGTTCGCCGCCGAGGTCGACGCCGACCATCGGGCCGCCGTCGAGGCGGGGGTGCGGGCGGTACCGACCTTCGCCGTGGGCGACCGGACGCTGAGCGGGGCCCGGAGCGTGGACGAACTGGTGGAACTGCTGCGGGTCGGCGCCGAGGAGGTCGGCCGATGAGCGAGGGCGCCGAGCGTATGGAGGACACCACGATGCGGGCCGCCCTGATCGACGCCTTCGGCCCGGCGGAGGCGTTGGAGATCAGACGGATCCCCCGCCCCCTGCCAGGGCCGGACGAGGTGACGGTCCGGGTCAGGACCGCCGGGGTCCAGTTGACCGACGCCGCGATCCGGGCTGGCTGGACCCCGCCCGGGGCGCGGATCGACTTCCCGCAGACCCTGGGGAACGAGTTCGCCGGAATCGTGGTCGACGTCGGCTCCGAGGTGGGCGACCTGCGGGTGGGCGACGAGGTCGCCGGTTTCCGTGTACTGGGCTGTTACGCGGACTTCGTCGCGGTGCCCGCCGCGCAGGTGGTGCGCAAGCCCGCGACCGTCCCCTGGGAGACGGCGGGCGCGCTGTCCGCCTCGGGCCAGACCGCGCACACGGCGCTCGAACTCCTGGACGTCCGTGAGGGGGAGACGCTCGTCGTCCACGGCGCGGCGGGCGGCGTCGGTTCGATGGCGGTCCAGTTGGCGGTGGCCCGCGGGGCCCACGTCGTGGGGACGGCGAGCGCCGTCAACCACGAGTACGTACGCTCCCTGGGCGCCGAACCGGTCGAGTACGGCGAGGGGCAGCTGCGGCGGATCCTGGACGCGGCGCCCCGAGGCGTGGACGCGGTCCTGGATACCGCCGGCCACGACAACCTCCTCACCGCCGTCCACTTGGGCGCCGATCGCGACCGGATCGGCACGATCGTGGACGTGGGGCTCCAGAGTCTGTTGGGCTGCCGGTGGATCCGCAGCGACCGCTCCGCCGCACGACTCGCCGAGCTCCTGGACCTGTGCGCCGCCGGTTCCCTGAACGTGCACGTCCGGGCCGCGCTCCCTCTGGAGGAGGCCGCGCGGGCCCACCGGGACGTGGAGACCGGACACGGTCGGGGCAAGATCGTCCTGGTCGTGTCGGAGGACGACCCCGGCCCCTCGCGCGCGGACGGCGGGAGACCGTGAGCACGACGTCGGACGCGCCCGACCCCTCGATACGGCTCCTGACCCCGGAGCGTCGACCCGTGGTGCTCGGCGTGTTCGGACTGATGGGCTTCATCGCCTTCGAGTCCTTCGCGGTGACCACCGCGCTCCCCGTGGTGGCGCGGGACCTGGACGCGGAGCGCTGGTACGCGGCGGCCTTCGCCGCGACGTTGACCGCCGGGCTGGTCGGGATGACCGTCGGCGGTTCCTGGGCCGACCGGCGCGGCCCCCTGCGTCCGCTCCTGTTCGGCGGGACGACGTTCCTCCTCGGGGTGGCGCTGTGCGTGGCCGCCCCGGGGATGGGGGTGTTCGTCCTCGGTCGGCTCCTCCAGGGGATCGGCGGCGGAATCGACTCCGTCGTGCTGTACGTGATCATCGCGCGGTTCGTGCACGAGGACGTACGGTATCGGATGTTCGCCCTGCTGACCGCCGCGTGGCTGTTGCCCTCGCTCGCGGGTCCGCTGATCTCGGGCGCGCTGGTGGAGCTGGTCCACTGGCGGACGGTGTTCGCGTTCGTCCTGGCCGGTTCGGCGCTCTCCCTGGCGTGTCTGGTGAACGTGGTCCGCCGCTCCCCGTCCTCGGGCACCGGCGGCGCCGTCCTGGGAAGGCGGGAGCTGTGGGCGATGGTCGCGGCCGCCGCCCTCCTCGGGCTCCATCTGACCGGACCGGGCGGGGGCGCCGTGGGCATCGCCGCGATGGCGGGGTCCACGGTGCTCCTCCTCGTGGCCGCGGTCGCGCTCCTGCCCTCGGGCACTCTGCGCGCCCGGGCCGGGATCCCACGTCTGGTCGCCCTCCGAACCCTGCTCGGGGCCTCGGTGACCGCCACCGACGTCCACCTTCCGCCCTATCTCCAGCACGTCCTCGGGTACACGCCCACGATGTCCGGGCTGGTGGTCGCGGTCGGGGCCCTGGGCTGGGCGTCGGGGGCCTGGTTCCAGGGACGGTCCACCGCCGACCCGCACGACCCCGGCCTGTTGTGGCGCGCGGGCGCCCTGGTCGCGTGCGGGCCGCTCGGCGCGGCACTGGTCGTCGTCGGGGTCCTCCCGGTCCCGGCGGCGGTGGTCGGCTGCGTGCTGATGGGGTTCGGGATGGGGGCGGCCTACCCGAGGATCAGCGCGTCGGTCCTGGCCCTGTCCCCCGTCGAACGGCGGGGAGAGCACGGTTCGTCCCTCCAGATCTCGGAGGCGATGGGCTCCTCTCTCCTCTTGGCGGCCACCGGAGCGATACTCGCCTCCTCGCTCGTCGGCGGCTATCCGATCGTGTACTCGGCGGCCACGGTGGTGGCTCTGTGCGCCTTGGCGGTGGCCCTGGCCGCACGCGGGGACGGCGGGGCCCGCCGGGTCGAGGACGGCGGATGAGTCCCGGGGCGTCGTCGCAGTTCGAAAGGGGGATCCGGGCGTCGGCGCCCGGACACCGATGACTAGAGTAGGCAAGCCTAACCTCAGATGATCGGAGTCCGATGTCCTCCTCACCACGCGCGCTCGCTGGCGCCCTGGCCCTCCTCCTCACCCTCACGGCCTGCGGTAACGGAGGCGGGACCGAGGAGACCGACGCACCGGGTACCGCGTCGGAGGGGGCCTTCCCCGTGACCATCGAGCACGAGTTCGGCAGCACCGTCATCGAGGAGGAGCCCACGCGGATCGTCACCCTCGGGGTGACCGACGCCGACCCGGTGCTCGCCCTGGGCCTCGTCCCGGTGGGCAACACCGGATACACGTTCTACGAGTCCGGCCTGGGCCCGTGGACCGACGACCTGGTCGGCGACGCCGAGTTGACCCGCATCGACTCCGACTCCGAGCCCAACGTCGAACAGATCGCGAACCTGGCCCCCGACCTGATCATCGGGGTCTCCGCCGGGTTCGACGAGGGCGTCTACGAGACGCTCTCCCAGATCGCCCCCGTGGTGGCGCGTCCGGCCGGATCGACCGCCTACACCGTGCCCCGCGACGAGGCCACCGAGATCATCGCGACCGCGCTCGGCAGACCCGAGGAGGGCGCCGCCCTCAACGAGGCCACCGACACGCTCTTGTCCCAGACCCGCGAGGACCACCCGGAGTTCGAGGGCCTCGAGGGTACGGCGGTGCTGCCCTACGAGGGCAAGTACGGCGCCTACCTGCCCGGAGACGCGCGCGGACGCTTCCTGGTCTCGCTCGGCTTCGAGGTCCCCGAGGCGATCACCGAACAGGACACGGGGGAGAGCTTCTTCGTCGAGCTGTCGACCGAGCGCGTGGACATGATGGACGGCGACCTCCTCCTGGTCATGAGCGACGACGAGGACTTCGACATCACCGAGGGGGTCGCCGTGTTCGACGACCTCGACGTGGTGCGCGACGACGCCGTCGTCACGACGAGCCTGGACGAGCGGGGCGCCGTCACCTACAACTCCGTTCTCTCGGTCCCCTTCGCGGTGGATTCCCTCGTGCCGCGGATCGCCGAAGCGCTCTGAACGGAATCGGTGCGGCACGAGAACACCACAGCCATAAATCCACCGAAAACACCCATTTCCCCCTACATAACCACCAACAGAAACTGACAAAGCGCCATAAAAAGCCCATTGATCGCATTATCGGCAACCTCACGTAGGAGTGTTGCATTCGGTGGGCAAATCATGAAGGTTTTCTCCTAGGGAGTGTTCTTCGGAGCCTTCTCCGGCACCGGCGACGGTCGGACCGCGGTCGACGAGGATCGATCGCGACCCGGCCGACCTCGTCCTTCACGGGTGGGGCGGCACCGCGAGAACGAGCGGGACGACACCGACCGGAACGTTCCGGAGCACACGCCCCGAGCCCGAGCTGAACGTCGCACACGGGTCGGACCGTCTCCGGCCCCCGCCCGTACGACAGAAGCCTGAAGGAGCAACCTTGGCGTACTCGAACCGGAACCGCCCGGCACCGCGCACCGCGCCGTCCCCGGCCGCACTCCCCCGCGGCGCCGCGCGCGCCGCCCTGTTCGGCGGTGCCCTGGCCGCCGCGCTCACCGCCTCGCTACTGCACGTCCCCCAGGCCGCGGCCGTCCCGGCGCCGCAGGCGAGGAACGCCTGCGAGGTCGACCCGAAGGCCCCGCCCAAACGGCAGATGCGGGCCGAGTGGATCGCCGGCGTGCAGAACATCGACTGGCCCAGCGGTCAGAACATGAGCGTCGAGGATCAGAAGGCCGAGCTGGACGGACTCTACGACGAGGCCGTCGCCAACGGGCTCAACGCGGTCTTCGTCCAGGTCAGGCCGACCGCCGACGCCTTCTGGCCCTCACCCCACGAACCGTGGTCGGAGTGGCTGACCGGCGAGCAGGGCAGGGATCCCGGCTACGACCCGCTGGAGTACGCCGTCCAGGCCGCCCACGAGCGGAACCTGGAGTTCCACGCCTGGTACAACCCCTACCGGGTGGCCATGCACGACGATCCCGCGCGCCTGGTCGAGGACCACCCCGCGCGGCGGAACCCGGACTGGGTCTTCGCCTACGGCGGCAAGCTCTACTACAACCCCGGCATCCCCGAGGTCCGGGAGTTCGTGATCCGGGCGATGATGGACTCCGTCGAGAACTACGACATCGACGGCGTGCACTTCGACGACTACTTCTACCCCTATCCGGTGGAGGGCGAGGAGATCCCCGACGCGGACGCCTTCGCCGAGCACGGCGGCGACTTCGACGACATCGAGGACTGGCGACGCGACAACGTCGACCTCATGGTGCGGGACATGAGCGAGGCGATCAACGCCGTCAAGCCGCACGTGAAGTTCGGCATCAGCCCCTTCGGCATCTGGCGCAACTCCTCCACCGACCCGGAGGGTTCCGACACCGGCGGCTTCCAGTCCTACGACCAGCAGTACGCCGACAGCCGCAAGTGGGTCACCGAGGGGTGGCTCGACTACATCAACCCGCAGATCTACTGGGAGATCGGGCTCCCTGTGGCCGACTACTCGGTCCTCGTGCCCTGGTGGGAGGAGGTCGCCTCCACCACCGACACCCACCTGTACATCGGGCAGGCCGCCTACAAGGTCGGCAACGAGGGCGCCTGGGAGGACCCGAACGAGCTCTCCCGACACCTGGACTTCAACCGGGACCACGAAGGGGTCCAGGGCGATGTCTACTTCAGCGCCACCTCGCTGAGGACCAACGCCGAGGAGGCCACCGAGATCCTGGTGGCCGACCACTACTCCTCGCCCGCCCTGATCCCGATCAAGGACGACCTCGGTGGCACCGTCCCCGCTCCTCCTCGGGTGAGCGGCGGCGAGGACGGGACTCTCAGCATCGCCTCCGGCCCCGGGGAGAAGCCCGCCTACTACGCGGTGTACGCGTTCGACGGGGCCCCGGACCGGGAGCGGGCCCGCTGCGGCATCGAGGACCCGCGCGCGATGCTCGGCACGGTGCGGGCCGACGAGGACGGGGCCGCGACCTTCGACGTCCCCGGTGACGCCGACACCACGTACTACGTGACCGCCCTGGACCGACTGCACCACGAGAGCCGCGCGAGCTCTCCGGTGCACACTCCCTAGGTCGTGAACCATGTATGAAGGGGCCCGGTGGTCTTCGGACCGCCGGGCCCCTCCCGCGCCGGGGCCGGGGTCAGCCCTGTTCGTTCCTGCGCATGTGGAGCAGCGGGAACGGACGTCCCTCCCCGTCCAGCGGAGAACGCCCGACCACCCGGAAGCCACGACTCTCGTAGAAGGCCAGGGCGCCCGGGTTCTGCTCGTTGACGTCCAGCTCCAGCACCGGATGGCGGGACGCCGCCCACTCGATCAGCCGGGTGCCCACACCCCGACCTCGACCCCGGTCGGCCACGAACAGCATCTCCACACGGTGCCCGTCCATGCCCAGGAAGCCCACGGGACGGTCGTCTACGTCGACCGCGACGTGGAGCTCCACCGCGGGCAGCCACTGTTCACCGAGCCGGACCCGGTAGTCCTCGATGTCCTCCGGGGTGAGGAAGGCGTGGGTGGCCACCACCGCCTGGCGCCACACCTCGACGAGGTCGTCGTATTCGACGGGGCCGCGGGTCGGTCGAAGCCCGACGGGCACCCGATCCGAGGAGAGTTCGTCTTCGTGCATCACGCCAGGTTAGAACCCGATCCGGGCCGGCGCGAAGGGCTTTCCCACCCCCCGCCGCGCGCCTCGCCGAACGGGGCGGCAGACTCGGAACACGGGCCCCATAGGCCTCGATTTTCTCCCTGAAACGCTCCATACCCTCACGGGGTACGGGTACCCTGGCGGACATGATGTCGTCCGAGCCGCTCCGGAGCAGCACGGGACGCGCCTGGGCGCGCCTCCTGCTGCTGGCCGCGCTGCTGCTCGGTATCGGCGCCATGCACACCCTGGGCCACGTCCAACACGAGGCCCACGCCTCCACCGAGACCAAGGGTCCCGCCCCGGTCATGGCCGCCGACGGGCTCCCCCTGTCCGGCTCCGAGGGCGGACACACCGCGAGCGACGACGATCAGCACGCGGCCGCCCTCCCCGACCTGGACCCGACCTCGATCTGCCTGGCCCTGGGCGCCCTCACCGCCACCCTGATCGGTGTGGCCGCCCTGGCGTTCGTCCGCTGGCCCGGAAACCCCCCGCGCTCGGCCGGACCGGTCAACCGACCGCCCCCGTCCGCCCTCCCCCCACGTGAGGGACCCTCGCTGTCCCTGTTGCAGGTGCTGCGCATCTAGATGCCCGCGGGACGCGGCCGACCCGGCCCGTCTCCGCTTCCACGCGCACCTACGACAGCCGTGCCGGAACCGGGTTCCGCACGGAGGACATTCGAGAGGAAACGGGTCGACATGACCTTTCAGCAGCGTGCCCTGAACCGCCGTGTGCCGGCGATGCTCGCCACCGCCCTGGCCACCGCCCTGTTCGCCGCCGCCTGCGGCGGGGGCGACTCCGAGCCGGAGAACGCCGACACCTCCCAGAGCGGGGAGCAGGCCGCGGAGTACAACCAGGCCGACGTGCACTTCGCCCAGATGATGATCCCCCACCACGAGCAGGCCGTGGAGATGGCCGACCTCGCCGATGACCGGGCCGGTGACGAGGTCCGGGAGCTGGCCGAGGAGATCCGTGCCGCGCAGGGTCCCGAGATCGAGCTGATGGAGGGCTTCCTCGACGATTGGGGGGCCGAGGCCGAACACGGCATGGACCCCTCCGACATGGACGGCATGCTCTCCGAGGATCAGATGTCCGAGCTGGAGGGCTCCGAGGGGGACGCCTTCGACACCCTCTTCATGGAGTACATGGTCCTGCACCACGAGGGCGCGGTCATGATGGCCGAGACCGAGCTCGACGAAGGGGTGAACGAGGAGGCCCGTGCGCTGGCCCAGGAGATCATCGACGTTCAGGAGCGGGAGATCGAGCTGATGAACGACCTGCTGGGCACGGACGGTGACGTCCAGGAGGAGGACGGCGGCGACGACCGCTGACCCCTCTCCCACGGGGCGGGGCGCGCGAAGGGGCGCGCCCCGCCCCGGTCATGGACGTACCTCCTCGAAAAAAGGACGCGAAACGCATGCCCGGAACACACGAAACCCGCACCGGGAGAACGCCCGGGGGCCGCTACCGCGCCGTACTCGCCTCGGTCGGGTTGATCGCCCTGGCCACCGCCTGCTCGGCCCCGGGAGCGGTGCCCGGAGCCCTCGGGGACGCCGAGGGCGACCGGCCCCGCAACACGGTCGGGGTCGCCCTGCCCGATGAGGCACGGCACGTGCACGGCGCGGGGGTCGACCCCGAGACCGGCGAGGTTCTGGTGGCCTCCCACGCCGGTCTGTACACGCTGCCGGCACCGGAGGAGGCGGGCGACGGAGACGTCGAGCCCGCACACGTGGGCCCCGAGATCGACCTCATGGGGTTCGCGGTCCAGGGGCCGGGTCACTATCTGGCCAGTGGCCATCCGGAGGGCGACACCGACATGCCCGACCCGGTCGGCCTGATCGAGACCCGTGACGGTGGGCAGAGCTGGGAGGCCCTGTCGTTGGCGGGGGAATCCGACTTCCACGCCCTGACCTCGAACGACGACCGCGTGTTCGGCTTCGACGGCGCGTTGCGCGCCACCGGGGACGGCGTCGACTGGGACGACCTCGACCCCTCGGTACAGGCCTTCTCCCTCGCCGTCTCCGACGACGGCGAGACGGTCCTGGCCACCACCGAGCGGGGCCTGCTCCGCTCCACCGACGGCGGCGCCGATTTCGAGGCCGTCCCGGACGCGCCCATGCCGGCCCTGGTCTCCTGGGTCCGCGGCGGCGACCGGGTCTTCGCGATCACGCTGGACGGCACCGTGCACCTGAGCGAGGACGCCGGGCTCACCTGGGAGCGGACCGGCGCGCTGCCGGGCACCCCGGAGGCCCTCTACGCCGACGACGAGCAGGTGATCGTGGTCGCCGACCTGCACGTGGCCCGGTCCACCGACGAGGGCGCCGGCTTCGACGCCTGGTGACCGGTCGCCCTCTCGATGCCCGAGACCCGTCGGGACCGGTGCGATCCGGCCCCGACGGGGCGCGTCACTCGGAGGCGACGGGGATGACGCTGCCCTGGTAGGTCTCCTCGATGAAGCGGACCGTCTCCGGGGAGGTCAGCAGCTCGGCGAGGGTCGCCACCCGCGGGTCGTCGACGTTGTCGGGACGGGCCGCGAGGATGTTCACGTACGGGTTGTCCTCGACCACCTCGAGCAGGATCGAGTCCTTCCCGAAGTCCAGCCCGGCCTCCTGGGCGTAGTTGTTGTTGACGATCGCGGCGTCGACGTCGTCGAGGGAGCGGGGCAGCTGGGCCGCCTCGACCTCGCGGAAGTCGAGGTCGAAGGGGTTCTCCTCGATGTCAGAGAGGCTGAAGGAGGCCTCGTCCGCGCCTTCGGCGAGGGTGATCAGGCCGCCTTCCTCCAGCAGGAGGAGGGCGCGGAACTCGTTGGTGGGGTCGTTGGGCAGCGCGATCTCGGAGCCGGCCTCCAGCTCGGAGAGCTCGTCCACGCTCTTGGAGTACAGGCCCAGCGGCGGCAGGTAGATCCGCTCGACCGCGACGAGGTCGGTGCCGTTGCCCTCGTTGTACTCCAGCAGGAACGGCTCGTGCTGGTAGAGGTTGACGTCGAGCTGTCCCTCGGCGAGGGCGGCGTTGGGCGCGATGTAGTCGGAGTACTCGGTGATCTCCAGGTCCAGTCCGGCCCCGGGGGCGAGTTCGGACTCGACGAACCGGAGGATGTCGCCGGCCGGGACGGCCGTGGCGCCCACCGCGAGCGGGCCCTCTCCCTCGGTGGTCTCGGAACCCCGCTCCGAGGGGGCGCCGCAGGCGGTCGCCGCCAGGAGGGCCAGGGCTACGGGGGCGACGATGACGGAGCGGCGCATGAGTGTCCTTCGAGTGCTGCTGGGAGACGGGACCGGAGAGGACGCGGGAACTTTCTCCCCGCATTTCCTATTTTCCCGATATTAAATTCGGGATTACCTCGGAAGTCCAGTGTCCGTGACCAAGTGCACACGCCCTGACCAGCCCTGACAAAGGAGGTCGAACGACATCAGGATCCCACACGACACCCTTCGCCAACGAACCGCCTCCAAGAGTGACCGGACCCACATCCATCGACCCACCCCGCCGAACCGGACACCCCCACCGAATCCCGGCACACCCCTCCGAGCAGCGCCGGAAAGCCCGACCACGTAAGGCTTGTGGTCGTCCGGCCGGGCCCCTAGCATCCTGAAATGCGCACCTCCTCACCACTTCCCGACCGACTGACCGGCTGCCTTATGGGTGGAGCCGTCGGAGATGCCCTCGGAGCCCCCGTCGAAGGTCTGGGGCTCGACCAGATCCGCGAACGCTACGGGACGACCGGCCTGAGCGACTACGTCGAGGGGTCCTACGGGGTCGGTGCCATCACCGACGAGACCCAGCTGACCCTGCGCACCGCCGACGCGCTCCTCCGGGCCCACATGCGGGCCCGGGACAAGGGGATCGAGGGGGCCGCCCTGGGGATGGTGCAGGCCTCCTACCTGGAATGGCTGAACCACCAGATGCCGAGCGCCTCACTGGAGAAGGAGGAGGTCGGCCCGGGGTTCGGGGGTGCCGCGCTGCGGGCCCGGCGAGGATACGGGGCCGCCACCGTGGACGCGCTTCGGGCCGCCTCCGCCCGCGTGGAGAGGCGATGGGTGCCGCTGGGCACGCCGAAGGCACCGATCAACAACTCCAAGGGCTGCGCCGCGGTGGTCCGTGTCGCCCCGTGCGGGTTTCTCACGGTGTCCCCCGCGAAGGCGTTCGACCTCGGCGGCGAGGTCGCCGCCCTGACCCACGGACACAGGACCGCCCACCTGGCGGCCGGGACCCTGGCGGCCACCGTATGGGGCCTGGTCCGCGACGAACCCCTGGATTCCGCGCTGGAGACGGCCCGTGAGGAGTTGGAGGGACGGACGGGACACGAGGAGGTCTCCAGTGCCCTCGACAAGGCGGTCGCGGTCGCCGAGCGCGGGATCCCCGAGGCCCGCGACCTGGCCGAACTGGGGGACGGCTGGACCTCCGAGGAGGCGCTCGCGGTGGCGATGTGCGTGGCCCTGAGCGCCGAGGCCGTCCTGGCCCGGGAGCCCTCCCGGCACTTCTCCCGCGGTGTGGCCGACGTGGGCGCGCACTGCCTGCCGCTGGCGGTCAACCACTCGGGGGACAGCGACACCATCGGGGCGATCTGCGGCGGCCTCATCGGGGCCCGCTACGGGTCGCACGCCTTCCCCGGACACTGGCACTCGGCCCTGGAGGTGCGCGACGAGGTGATCCGGCTGGCCGCCGACTGCGCCCTGGAGTTCGGCCCGCACCCCCCGAGCGATCAGCGGTACGGCGGGGTGCACCACACCTGGTTCCGCCACCACTGATCGAGGTCGTCGAATCGGCCGGCAGAAAACCCCGAAAAAGGACGGAAACGCCTTCTCCTAGCCGTTTACCGACGGCTTACCCGCTGTGGGCAAGGCTGGTGGGACAACACAACACATGGGGGCCCGGGCTCCCGCCGGAGGCGGAACGAAGAGCGATGTTCGGTGATGTGATCGAGTGGTTCAAAGGGATGTTCGGCGGAGGCGCCGATGAGCTGGTCGACGGGGCGAGCGGGGCCCTGGACCAGGCCGGAGCGGGGGCGGAGGACCTGATGGGCACCGCCCAGGAGGCGGGTCAGTCCTTCGGTGAGGGAGTGGTCGGGGAGCAGTTCCTCCAGGACAGCGGGCTGGACGCGGCGGCCCAGGATCTTCAGGAGGGCGCCCTGGGCGAGGTCACCGAGACCGCCCAGGGATTCCAGGAACAGGCCGAGACCTGGAGCGGTGTCGCCGAGGACCCGATGGGCGCCGCCGCGGACGAGATCCGCGGCCGCCTCACCGGCGAGGGCTGACGCCGCGCACGACGCCCCGGTGGCCCCGGTCCCCCGAGGGACCGGGGCCACCGGCGTTCCTCCTCGGGGAGAAGCGTCGACGCTCGGCGCGCACAGGCGACCACGACCATCATCGTGCGTAGCATTTCGATCGCACACAGTGACAGATGGTTGTCGAACAGGCAGGGAGAACCCTGATGAAGTCGCCCGTCAGACCGCACCAACTGATCCTGCGCCTCGCCACCGGCGCCTCCATCCTCAACTCCGGCCTGAACAAGCGCGGCGCCGACGAGGACACCGCCGTGTCCCTGCACGGCATGGCGGTCGGCACCTATCCCTTCCTCGACAAGATCGACCCGGCCACCTTCACCCGGCTGTTGTCGGCCGGGGAGATCGCCCTGGGATCGGCGCTGCTGGTCCCGCTGGTGCCGAACCGGCTGGCGGGGGCGGGGCTGAGCGCGTTCGCGGCGGGCCTGCTGGGGCTGTACCTGCGCACCCCGGGCATGCACAAGCCCCGCAGTCTGGCACCGACCCAGGAGGGGATCGGCCTGTCCAAGGACCTGTGGCTGTTGGGGGCGGGGTTGGCGCTGATCCTGGAGGAGTGCGAGGACCACTGTCACAAGGGCGACTGACCCCCGCGTGACCGGGTCCCGGAGCGAGCGTCCCCTGGCTCCGGGGCCCACCCGTCGACGGGTCCGGGCCTCCCTGGACCGGTCTCCGGGGAGAGGGTCGGTTACCGTGGGTCGGACTTTCACCCCCTCCGACCCGAAGGGCCCGCCATGTCCTCCCCCACCACCCGTCGTACAGCCCTGGTCACCGGGGCCTCCTCCGGCATCGGGGCCGCCGTCGCCGCCGCCCTCGTGGAGCGGGGCCATCGCGTGTACGGGACCAGCCGTTCTCCGGAGGGGATCTCCGATCCGATCCCCGGGGTCGAGTACCTGGCCCTGGATCTGACCGACGCGGCGTCGGTGGAGGCCTGCGCCACGGCCGCGGGCGAGGTGGACATCCTGGTCAACAACGCGGGCGAGAGCCAGAACGGCCCCATCGAGGAACTGCCGATGGACGCGATCGAGCGCGTGTTCCGGCTCAACGTGTTCGGCGCGGTCCGCCTGACCCAACTGGTGCTGCCGGGGATGCGTGCGCGCGGGTACGGCCGGGTGGTGATGGTCGGGTCGATGCTGGCGAGCTTCCCCCTGGCCTACCGGTCCTCCTACGTGGCGACCAAGGCGGCGATCAAGGGGTTCGCGGACGCGGCCCGGCGCGAGGTGTCGCCGTTCGGTGTGGGGGTGACGACGGTGGAGCCGGGGTCGATCAACACCGGCATCAGCGAGCGGCGCACCCAGTACGTGGGCGAGGGCTCCCCGTTCGAGGAGGAGTACCGGACCATGGTGAACGCGCTCAACGCGAACGAGGCCCGGGGGATCTCCGCGGAGGCGGTGGCCGCCACCGTGCTCCGCGCGATCGAGGCCCGCTCGCCACGCCCCCTGTACGCGGTGGGCAGCAACGCGCCCTTGGTGTTCGCCCTGCGACGACTGCTCCCGCGTTCGGTGATGCTGCGTATCGTGGCCCGCAAGCACGGTCTCCGCTGACCCTCGTCGGCCGGGTCGGCGCGGCCCTCTCGGAGCGGTCCCTTAGGTTGGCCACGACAGGTGTCGAACCGACCGGAGGAACCCGTGACCAGTGTCGTCAAGTTCAACGTGCTGACCGTCCCCGAGGGCGGGGGCGCCACCCTGGAGGAGCGCTTCGCCAAGCGGGCGGGGCTGGTGGAGGACCAGGAGGGCTTCGAGGAGTTCCAGCTCCTGCGCCCGGTCGAGGGCACCGACAAGTACCTCGTCTACACCCGCTGGCGGTCCGAGGAGGACTTCCGGAAGTGGGTCGAGGGTCGGGCCTTCGCGAAGGGGCACGCCCAGGCGGCCGCCGACGCGGAGAAGGAGGGCCGGGCCCACGGCGGGCACGGCGGCCCGGCGGCGACCGGCAGTGAGATCTGGGGCTTCGAGGTCGTCCAGCACGTGACCGCGCGGGACTGAGCCGCGCACCCGTACCCCCGGGCGTCCGGCTCTTCGCCCGGGGGACGCTCCTCGTGACCTCCGACCGTTCACTCCGGCCTGCGTGCCTCCACCAGGATCCGGGAGGAGTACGCGACGAAGGGCCCTTCCTCCTCGATCGATTCGTGCAGTTCCCGCAGCCGCTCGCGGTGGGCGTCCACCGTGAACCCGGGGACCATCCACACCACCTTGCGCAGGAAGTACACGACCGCCCCGATGTCGAGGAACTCCATCCGGAGGCGTTCGGTGCGCAGGTCCACCACATCGAGTCCGGCGGCCTCGGCCCCGGCCCGGTCGTGGTCCTCGTGGCGGGACTCGCGGACCTCGCGCGGCTGGGGGCCGAGGAAGTACTCGACCAGTTCGAAGACGCTGGCGGGCCCCACGTGTTGGGCCAGGTAGGTGCCTCCGGGGGCCAGGACCCGGGCGATCTCCTTCCAGTGGACGGTCACCGGGTGACGGCACACCACCAGGTCGAAGGCGCCGTCGGCGAAGGGCAGCGCGGGCTCGTCCGGGCAGGCCACGACGACCACGCCCCGGGGGTGCAACAGCCGCGTGGCCGCCTCGACGTTGGGCGGCCACCCCTCGGTGGCGACCGTCGACGGCGCGTACCGGGGGATCCCGGCCAGTACCTCTCCCCCTCCGGTCTGGACGTCCAGGGCGGCGGTGGCGCGCGCCATCCGCTCCCCCATCAGACGCTGGTACCCCCAGGAGGGTCGTTCTTCGGTGGCCCGGCCCTCGAACCAGGAGAAGTCCCAGCCCGCGGTGGGCTCCGCCTCGGCCTCGGCCACGAGTGCGTCGAAATCCCGTCTCATACGCCCATCCTGACGAGACGGCCCCATCCGGACAACGGGTTTTCCACTCTCCGGATCCGAGGAAAGGGCCTGGTGGTGGCCCTAGCGGATAGGTGACACGATCGTCGGAGCGCGGAAAAGGGCCTTGCGCGAGCACTCGAAGCGCCCCTATAAAGAGACCCGCCGCACCGAACGACGGTGCCGGCCCCTGACCCGAGAGGAGGCGCATCCGATGTTCACCGTGATCACCGCGCCCTCCGAGGCCTCGGCCCGACGCTGACCTCGACACGGGCGCACCACACCGAAGGTGTCGCCTTGACCGTTCTTTCGAACGACCTGACCATCCGTCCTCTCACCGGTTCCGAGGAGCTCTCGCTCTTCGACCGTTTCCCCTACCTCCTCAACGAGGAGTTCCCCCGGGACATCGCCGACGGCCGTCGCCGTCCCTCCTGGATGTGGGTCGCCCTGCACGGGGACCGCCTGATCGGCCGTCTGTCCTGGTGGTGCCGCCCTCAGGACGACGCCCCCTTCCTGCTCGACGTGTTCGACGTCGTCGACTCCCCCGACATCGACCGGACCGACGTGGCCCGGCACCTGCTGCGGACCGCCTCCGCGGCGACGCTCGCCCCGGACACCGGTCTCCCCGAGTTCCTGCGCTTCCTTCCGGCCGGATGGCGCGAGGACCCCGCCGAGGCCTCCATGGTCCGAGACCTGATGAAGGTCCTGGAGGGCGAGGGGTACTCCCCGCTCGCCGAACGCCTGCGCTTCGAGCTGCCCGCGGGCACCCCCGCCCCTCGCCCCGGGGGCCGTCTCCGGTTCCGCGAGATCGAGGACACCGACGAGATCCTCGGGCTGATGACCCGGGCCCTCGAAGGGACCCTGGACGCCCACGACCGTGCCGATCTTCGGGACAAGAGCGCCGAGGAGGTCGCCGCGGCCAACTTCGCCGACGAGTTCGCCGAGTACACCACTCCACGTTCCTGGTGGCGGGTGGCGACGCTCCCCGACGGGGAACCGGTCGGTTTCGTCATCCCGGCGCGCAACGCCTACCACCCGATCATCGCCTACATCGCCGTGCTCCCCGAGCATCGCGGCCACGGACACATCGACGATCTTCTCGCCGAGGGCGGCCGTGTCCTGCGCGAGGAGGGCGAGGCCGAGTACGTGCGCGCCGCGACGGACCTGGGCAACGGGCCGATGGCGGCGGCCTTCCGTCGGGCGGGTTACGAGGTCCTCAGCGAGCTGCTCACCATGACCGGCGAGCGGCCCTAGCTCGGCGCGCCCTGGTCAGCGGGTCATGGAGATGATCCGGCCGGCCTCGGCTACGGCGGAGAGCAGGTCCTGGGGGTCGGCGGTCATACCGGCGACCACCAGGTCCATCTCCTCCAGGTCGGCCAGGGAGAGCAGCGTCTTGTCGTTGGTGGCCCACACCCCGCGCCCGGCCAGGACCGCGTGCGCGGCCTGCGCGGCGGCCTGGGCCACCAGTCCCGCGCACTGGGCCACCCGCCCTTGGGGCGCGTGGTTCCGTTCGGCGTAGGCGAGGGTGGCCGAGGCGAAGCCGCGCCAGACCGGCGGCGCGTTCCGGCGTAGGGCCTCCGGGTAGCCGGGGGCGGGGAGGTCGCCCGCCAGGACCCGACCGAGGGCGAGTTCGGCGACCACCAGGTAGGTGGGGATCCCGACCAGGTGGAACATGAGGGGTTCGACTCGGAAGCGGCCCTCCTCGGCCTCGGCGATCTCGTGTTCGACCACGTCGAGGTCGCGGTAGTGGACGTCCACGGGGCGTCCGTCGATCCGCAGCCAGGCCCCGCCGTTGAAGACCCCCTCGCTCCAGCCGCCGATCTCGGAGACCTCGCCCTCCCAGCCGACCTCTCGCAGGTGACGTGGGTCGAAGAGCCCGGCGCCGCCCCGGTAGTACACGGCGAGATCCCAGTCGCTGTCGGGGCGGTGGGTGCCCTGGGCTCGAGAGCCGCCGAGCGCGACCGCCTCCACCCCGGGGAGCGAGGCGAGACGGTCGGTGGTGGCGGCGAGGAAGCGTTCGTCGGTGTCGGAGAGGGTCATCCCTCCATGATGGCCGGTCGGCCGGCGCGCCCGCTCCCCCTTTTCCGCCGGTGGCTATCGTGCCCCGTCTCCGGTCCCGTCGGTGCCCGAGGCGACCGGGACCGGGGCTTTCCGCCGTGCCCCGCCGTAGGTCATCCGGCGCAGGAAGGTCTCCGCCGGTCCTCGAAGGCCGAACCGTTCCATCACGGCGGCGATCACCACGGTGGCCGCCCAGACCCCCGCACCGACCAGGACCGCCTGGGCGTCGTTCAGCCGCTCGGCCAGGTTCATCGTGTAGGGGAGGAAGAGCGCCACCCACGCCACGGACTGGAGCAGGTAGCAGGTCATCGACCGCCGCCCGGTGGCGACCAGGGCCCCCACGATCGGGCCTCGCCGGTCTCCGATCGCCACCGCCACCAGGGCGATGAGCGCCGCGTACCCGAACCCTCCGGCGTACCCGGACACCACGTGCAGCCACTTGGCACCGATCAGGAAGGGGAGTTCGGGGTTCCACACCCGGATCATGACGAACATGTGCGGGATCGCTCCGATCACCGCGAGGGCGATGCCTCCTCCGGCGACCCGGCGCAGGAACCGGAGGTGGAGTTCGGGTTCCTCCAGGAGGCGACGGCGGGCCGCCCAGACCCCGACGGTGAAGGGGAGAACGGAGATGCCGACCATGAGCAGGGTCAGTACGGGCCAGGCGGAGAGCCTGAGGAACAGGTCCGTCAACGGGTCGACCTCGACCGCGCTCGTCTGGGCCCCGGACGCTGCGAGCAGCCCCTCGGCGATGGCGTACAGCAGGGTGCCCACGGACGCCCAGGCGAACCCGTGGGCGAGCAGACGGTGGTCGCTCCGGTGCAGTAGCCCCGCGAGCAGCAGGGCGATGAGCCCGTACGTGGCGATGACGTCGCCGTAGAACAGGAGAGCGGTGTGCAGGAACCCGATGAGGATCATCCACCCACCGCGCCGGCGCACCAGGGAACGGACCCAGGGCCGGGGTCTGCCCTCGGCCGTGCGTCGCAGGTATATCAGGGCGAGCCCGTAGCCGAACAGGGCGGCGAACATCGGGTAGCCGCGGGCCTCGGCGAAGAGCGTCATGAAGGCGGTGACGGCGGTGTCCAGAGTGCCGGCCAGGGTGAAGGTCTCACCGCCGGTCGCGAGCTGCCGGAACATGTGGGCGTGGACGGTGGCGATGACCAGCAGCATGAGGCCGCGCGCCAGGTCGGGGGCGAGGGAACGGCGTTCGACCGGGGTCGCCGTCACCTCGGTGGTGGGTGGCAGGGGTGTTCGAGGCATGGGGATCTCCGTTCATTGGATACGGTGGCGTATCTCCTTGAGATAATAAGATACGCAAGCGTTTCCTAGGAACTCGATATCCATGACCGACCGGAAGCGGCCGGAACCGGCCACCAAGGCCACGCGCAAACGCGGACGAGAACTCCTCGACGCCATCCACACGGCCGTCCTCGCCGAGGCCGCCGAGACCGGCCTGCCCGGCCTGACCATGGAGGGGATCGCTCGCCGCGCGGAGACCGCCAAGACCTCGCTCTACCGCCGCTGGGCCTCTCCGGAGGACATCCTGCTCGAAGCCCTCCACCGGCACTATCCGCAGGAGCGCCCCACCCCCGGGGCGGACGACCTCAGAGGGGACCTCGTCCGCGCGCTGGGCCTCCTGCGCGGCCTCATGGAGGATCCGCTCCTGGGTCGCGTGCTCCTGGCGGTGGCCGCCGAGACCACGCGCCGACCCGAGCTCTCTCGACGCGTGTCCGAGGAGGTCTACGAGCCTCGTGGGGGGCGCTTCACCGGGATCGTGCTACGGCACTACGCCGACCTGGGCCGGATCGATCCGGCGAGGGTCACCGATCTGAGCGTCGACGTCGGCGAGGCCCTGATGCTCAAGTACCCCCTGGACCATTCCGGGGAGCTTCCGCCCGAGGGCTACGAGGCACGGATCGTCGACGAGATCCTGCTGCCCGTCCTGGGGATCACATCGGGCGCTCCCCGCCCCTGACCCCGCACGCCGAAGGGCGGCCCGGAACCGGGCCGCCCTTCGGCTTTCGTGTGCGGACCGAGGCCCCTCAGACGTCGTCCTTGGCCTCGGGTCCGAGGTGGTCGCCCCCGGAACCGTTGTCGCGCTGCTGTTCTCGCTGTTGTTCCCGTTGCTGCTCGCGCAGTTGATCGCGGCGCATCCTCCTGGACCTGGCCTGGAGGGGGATGGTGCGTTGCCGATGCGCCCCCGACCCTTTCGCCGTCTCCTCCTTCAACGACTTCACCAGGGCGATCATCATGAAGAAGCCGATCACGAAGAAGGGCAGCCCGAACACGATGATCGTCTGTTGGAGCGCGTCCAGGCCTCCCACACCGCTGGCCGTGAGCACGGTCGCGGCGACCACACCCTGGGTGACGCCCCAGAAGACGCGCTGACGTGTGGGCGACTCCGTGGTCCCCGAACAGAGCATGTCCACCACCAGGGACGCGGAGTCGGACGAGGTGGTGAAGAAGATGACCACGATGACGATGGCCATCACCGAGACGAACGTGGCCAGAGGGTAGTGTCCCAGGAAGGAGAACAGCGCCCCCGGGATGTCCTCCTGGACGACGACCTCCTCGACCAGTCCGCCGCCCTGGTGCATCTCGATGTCGAAGGCCGACATCCCGAACACGCTGAACCACACGATGCTGAACGCGGTGGGCAGGGCGAGCACGCCCAGCACGAACTCGCGGATGGTGCGGCCCTTGGAGATACGGGCGATGAAGATGCCCACGAAGGGCGACCAGGTGATCGTCCAGGCCCAGTAGAAGACCGTCCAGCTGCCCTGCCACCCCGTGTTGCCGAAGGTGTCGTTCCAGAACGAGAGCGGTATGAGCTGGTCCAGGTACACGCCCGTGGTCTCGATGATCCCCTTGGCCAGGTACAGCGTGGATCCCGCGGCGAACACGAAGATCAGCAGGCCGACCGCCATGACGATGTTGATGAAGGAGAGCCACTTGATCCCCGTGTCCAATCCTGTGGCCACGGAGATCACCGCGATGAGGGTGACGATGCCGATCAGGATGATCTGGGTGGGGCGGCTCTCCTCGATACCGAACAGCGCGTTCAACCCGCTGTTGATCTGCATGGTGCCCAGGCCGATGGTGACGGCCACCCCGAAGAGGGTGCCCAGGACCGCGAAGATGTCGACGAAGCGTCCCACGGGCCCGTTGATGCCGTCCCCGAGGAACGGGTGGAGGATCGAGCTGACCCGGAAGGGCAGCCCTTTGCGATAGACGAAGTAGGCGAAGGCCAACCCGGGCAGACAGAAGATCGTCCAGGTGTGCAGACCGAAGTGGTAGAGCGTGAAGCCCATGGCCTGCTGGGCGGCCTCGACCGACTCCGGGGCCACGTTCTGCTGCGGGGGATTCGCGTAGTGGCTGATGGGTTCGGCGACGCCCCAGAACATCAGGATGCTCCCGATGCCCGCCGCGAACAACATGCAGAACCAGGCCAGGTTGCCGTACTCGGGCCTGCTGTCCGGCGGACCCAGGCGAATGTTCCCGAATCTGCTGGACGCGATCCAGATCAGGAAGATCAGGAAGGTCGTCACCCCGAGGATGTAGACCCACCCCAGATGGGACAGGATCCACCCCGAGGTGGCGCCGAAGATCGCGTCCACCGTGTCGGTGAAGGCGATGGCGCACACCACGAACAGGATGGTCAGCGCGGCCGATATGAAGAAGATCGCCGGGTTGGTGTCCATACCCAGCTTGCCTGCCAGCTTTGCGAACATGCCGACTGCTTTCTGGTTTCCGGGGTTTTCGTCAGGGGTGGGGGATCCTCGTCACCGCCCCTTCGCCATCGGGTGAGAACACGCACCTTAGAGGGACTTACCCCTTACCCCTTACCCTTACATGAAGAGCGAAATCCCCGCTCTCGACACATAGAACCGCATTTTAAAAAACATCCCAGAATTGTCAGAAATAACTTTATTCGGGCATAGCGCCCGTTCTGTCATGCGGGAGAGGCGGGTTCCAGGGCCTTCTCCGGGGCGTCGGCACCGTATCCGATCTCTCGGCGTGCCGGGCGGCGCTCGGATGTCGTCGGAGTGTCGGGGAGCGGGGGCGACGCGGACCGGGCCCGCTCTCCGGGACCCGGGCGGGAGGCGGACCGACGTCCACTCCCCGGATCTCCTCTCGGACACTCTCCGGCCGATGGTGTCCTAACGTGGAGCGGGCAGCCGCTCCGCACCGACCGCACGACCCAGGGGAGAACCGTGAGGACCGTACTGTTCGACATGTTCGGGGTGGTCGCCATGGACCAGTCGCCGAGCGTCCGCGAGACGATGGTGGACCACTCCGGCCACGCCTCGTCCGACTTCTGGTCCGCCTACTGGGCGCCCCGTCAGGACTACGACCGGGGCGACCTGGACGGCCCCGCCTACTGGCGGGCCGTGGGCGAGCGTCTCGGCTCCCCCTTCACCCCCGAACAGGTCGAGCGACTGATCGCCCTCGACCTGGAGAGCTGGTCCCGGGTCGACGAGGACTCCGTCGCGCTGGTGCGGAGCCTGTCCGACGCCGGCGTCCCGCTGGGGCTGCTGTCGAACATCCCCACCGAACTCGCCGCCCGCTTCGAGGAACGGCACCGGCGCGTGCTGGACCTGTTCCCGGTGCTGGGGCTGTCGTGCCGGATCGGCCACGCCAAACCCGAGGCCGACGCCTTCCACTGGTGCCTGGAACGACTCGGAACCTCCCCGGAGGAGGTCCTGTTCGTGGACGACAACACCGCCAACGTCGCGGCCGCGCGCGAACTCGGTCTCCACGGACACGTGTTCACGTCCGTGCCCGAACTGCGTCGGGTCCTGAAGGAGGGCGGTCTCACCACGGAGTGAGGACGGCGATCCCGTCGCGTCCGGTCTCCACCGGACGCGCGGGTCGATCCGCCGACTCAGGCGTCGAACTCGCGGAGGAGCTCGGCGACCTTCTCCGGCTGCTCGTGCAGGGCCAGGTGTCCGGCGCCCTCGATGGTGCGGACCTCGGCGTCGAGGAACCTCCGCGCCGGGCCGTGCAGCCGCGCCGGCGAGAAGAACCGGTCGTGGGAGCCGGTGGCCACCGTGATCGGGGTCGTGGACCAGGCCCGGAAGGCCTCCGCGTTGAGCGGGGTCGGGGTGGTGTTGGTCCGGCAGTGGCGGGCCACCAGGGTCAGCCACTCCCTCTCGGAGCTGTACTCCTCACAGGCGGTCTCGGACGGCCCACTGAGGAACTCGATCAGACGATTGCTGGTCTGCTCGTTGGGGTGGATCATCCACGGCAGGGTGGCGCGCATCGACTCCGAGCTGACACCGGCCGCGGTCAACCCGGCGGGGTTGAGCAGCAGCAACCCGGCGACCAGCGGGTTCGGGGTCGAGGCCAGTGCGATGGCCGCGCCCCGGGAATGCCCCAGGACGATGACCGGACGGTCGGTGATCATCGGCAGGAGTTCGTCGAGCCACGCACCGTAGGCCTCGGTCCGGGCGCCGGCGGTGCGCTGACTACAGCTCAGCCCCGGCTGCCCCGGAAGGTCGACCAGGAGTACCGGCCGATCCGCGGCGAGCGCGCGGGCGGCGGGAACCGTGGTGGCGGCGTTGAGGTTGGTCCCCGACAGGACCAGAACCGGGGTACCGCTCCCGCCCGAGGCCCGGAAGGCCTGTGTGGGTCCCATACGGGTCTCCACGAGCGGTAGGGGGCCGAGTTCGGGCCACTGACTCAGGGCTTTGTGACACCAGGCGTGCACGGAGCGCTCGGAGTTCTCCGAGCGGTAGACACGCGCGGCGCGAAGAGGGACGACGGTCATGGATCTGGTTTCGCGTAGAGAGAGAAAGGTGTTCGCCGCCCTGACTTCTCGGCGCACCAAGAGAGGACTGTACGCCTCTGTTCGGCCCCTCGCCACTCAGGGGCGCGAACCCCGTCGTGGCGGTGTCGAACGGCCGCCTCCGAGAGCCGCCCACCCCTAGCGAAGTGTCCCGTGTTGGGAGCGTTCGCCCTGGTACGGGTGGGATTGTCCCGACCGAAAGCGGCCATGCGGTCGCACCGACGTCCAGTCAGGATACGACCGCTCCACGGCGGGCGGATCCGGACGATCGATAGGCCCGGTCATCGGATGAGAGGGGCGCCGCTCCGCCCCCTCCGAAGGGTCGAACGGGGCGGGGTCCCGCGCGCCGGAGGGCACGCGGGACCCCGCGAAGAAGTGAGGCGGAACACGCCCCGCCCGACTAGTTGAACTCGTCGGGGTCCGGGCCGATCCGGCCGTCGCCGTCCAGGGAGGCGACCCGCTCCATCTCCTCGGCGGAGAGCTCGAAGTCGAACACCTCGAAGTTCTCCCGGATCCGCGCGGGGGTCACGGACTTGGGGATCACCACGTTGCCCAGCTGGAGGTGCCAGCGCAGCACCACCTGGGCGGCCGACTTGCCGTGGGCGGCGCCGATCTCGACGAGGACCGGGTCCTCCAGCAGCCCCTTGCCCTGGCCCAGCGGGCTCCAGGCCTCGGTGAGCAGACCCTTCTCCGCGTTGAGGGCGCGCATCCGACCCTGCGAGAAGTAGGGGTGCAGCTCGATCTGGTTGATCGCCGGGGTCACCTCGGCCTCGCCGAGTAGACGCTCGAGCGTGGTGGGGGTGAAGTTGGACACGCCGATGGCCTTGGCGCGACCCTCGGCGAGGATCCGCTCCAGCGCCTTCCAGGTGTCGACGTAGGTGTCGTGGGCGGGCGTCGGCCAGTGGATCAGGTACAGGTCGACGTAGTCGGTGCCCAGACGCTTCAGACTCGCGTCGAACGCCGCCAGGGCCTTGTCGTAGCCCTGGTCGTCGTTCCACAGCTTCGTGGTGAGGAAGATGTCCTCACGGGCCACGCCGGAGTCGGCGATGGCGCGGCCGGTGCCCTCCTCGTTGTTGTAGATCCGCGCGGTGTCGATGCTGCGGTAGCCGACCTCGATGGCGGTCTTGACCGAGGCGTAGGCCTCATCGTCGGGAACCTGCCAGACGCCGAAACCCAACTGGGGCATGGTGAGGCCGTTGTTCAGCGTGACGTACTGCAAGGGTGTCGTGCCTTTCGATGGGGATGGGGCGTGCGCCGCGGCGAGGACCGCCGTGGCGCGATGGGGATGGTGGCGTGGTGGTTCAGGACAGGCGCACGAGCATCTTCCCGGTGTTGGCTCCGCGCATCATGCCGAGGAACGCGTCGACCGCGTGGTCGATCCCGTCGACCACGGTCTCCTCCGCGTGCAGACCGCCCTCGGCGAGCCAGCGGGCGGCCCGCTCGCGGTACTCGCCCGCGAGGTCCCCGTGGTCGCCGACCAGGAAGCCCTGGAGCCGGATCCTCTTGCCGACGAGCAGGGCGAGGTTGTCCGGCCCGGGGACGGGCTCGGTGGCGTTGTAGACGGAGATGGCCCCGCACAGGGCCGCCCGACCGTGGACGCGCATCGCCTGGACGGCGGCGCGCAGATGGTCGCCTCCGACATTGTCGAAGTAGACGTCGATCCCGTCGGGCGCGGCCTCGGCGAGCTGCCCCTCCAGGTCTCCGTTCCGGTAGTCGATGGCCGCGTCGTAGCCGAAGTCCTCCAGCAGGCGACGCCCCTTCTCGGGGCCGCCCGCGGAGCCGATCACCTTGGACGCGCCCAGCCGCTTCGCGATCTGTCCCGCGAGGCTGCCGACCGCCCCGGCGGCGCCGGAGACGAACACGACGTCGCCCTCCCGGAGGCCGGCGACGGCGGTGAGCCCGGCGTAGGCGGTCAGGCCCACCATGCCGAGCACGCCGAGATAGGCCTGGGCGGGCGCGGCCTCGGTGTCGACGACGGTGGCGTGGGCGCCGTCCACGAGCGCGTACTCGCGCCAACCCTGGAAGTGCAGCACCGTGGCGCCCACCGGCACCTCGGGGCTCTCGGAGGCGACGACGGTGCCGACCGCGCCGCCCTCCATGGCCTGATCGAGACGGAACGGCGGGACGTAGGACTTCACGTCGTTCATGCGACCGCGCATGTAGGGGTCGACCGACATCCAGTCGTTGCGGACCAGGACCTGGCCCGGACCGGGGTCGGCGACGGTCGTCTCCACCAGGGCGAAGTCCGCTGGGGTCGGTTCTCCGATGGGACGGGCGACGAGGTGGACTTCCTTGGAGACGGGCATGGTGTTCCCCCTGAGTGCGAGGTGGTGGGGCGTGCGGGCTCGGCCGCGCCCTCGAGCGTAGCCCCGGACCGCGAACGTTGACCAACGGGCGTCTCGGCCCGTTTCCCGAAGCGTCCGGGGGCGTCTCCTCCCCCGATACCCGTCATGGGCCGTCCGCTCACCCGATGTTCCGATGTTCACATCGGAACCACGTGCCCTGTGCCCGCGTCCCACTCCGGTATCGATCCCCCGATCCCCTGGGAGAAGCGCATGCCGCCGTTCCGTCCGAGACGTTCCGACGCCCCGCCCCACGGGGTCCGGCCCCGGAACAAGTGGGTGAGCGGCCTGGTGGTCGCGGTCGCCGTGGGTCTTCTCCTGTTCGCCGGCCTCCGGATGGTCGGGTTGGAGCGCGGTTTCCCGTTGGTGCCGTTGATGGCCTACGCGCCGGTGGTCCTCTTCACGATCCCCGTCCTCGTGGTGGCCTTCCTCTTGATGAGGCGGTTCGCGGCGGCCGGGGCGGCCATGGTCGCGTTCGCGCTGTTGGCGGTCCCCATCCTGCCCCGACTCATCGACGAGGGGCCGATCCCTCCCGAGGTTCCGGGCCCCGAGCTGAGGGTGCTCACCCTCAACACGCACTTCGGCGCGGTCGCCCCGGAGACCATCGTCGATCTGGCGCGCGAGCACGAGGTGGACGTCCTCACCCTGCAGGAGGTCACCCCGGAGTTGTACGCGGGGTTGGAGGAGGCCGGCCTGGCCGAGGTGCTGCCGTACGCGATGGACCACTCCGCGCCGGCGGCGGCCGGCGGGACCGTGCACTCGGTGTATCCGCTCACCCCCGTGGGCGACCCGGGTCGCGAGATCGATTCCCTCTCCATGCCCCACGCGTCCCTGGAGGTCCCCGGTACCGCGCTCCCGGTGGAGGTGGTGTCGGTCCATCCGATGTCGCCGCGCCGGCCCTCCAGCATGGAGGCCTGGGAGTGGGGCCTGCTCATGCTCCCTCCCGCGGCGGAGGACGCGACGCGGATCCTCGCCGGTGACTTCAACGCCACCCTCGACCACGCGGCGATGCGCCACGTCGTGTTCGAGGGGTACGTCGACGCGGCCGACGTGACCGGGCAGGGGCTGACCGGGACCTGGCCGGTGGGCTCCCCGGTCCCCAAGGTGGCCCTCGACCACGTGCTGGTGGACCACCGGGCGGCCGTGGACGGTCTGGACTTCCTGGACGTGGAGGGCACCACCCACCGGGCCCTCGTCGCCGACCTGACCCTTCCCGGAGAGTAGCCCCGCCCGGCCTTGACCCTCACACCGATGGCAGGGGTTACCGTCGCCGCATGAGCGAGCCGACCCCGTCCACGAGCGGTACCCGTCTCCAGGTGGTCCTGCCCGACGAGTCCCCCGGCATGCCCGTATCGACCCTGGTCGATCTGGGGGTGCGGGCCGAGGAACTCGGGGCACGGACCCTCTGGCTGCCCGACCACCTGCTTCCGCCCCACCCCTACGGCCGGACCTTCGGCGGGGTGTACGAGCCCCTGGTCACCCTCGGGTACCTGGCCGCCCGGACACGGAGGGTGCGGCTGGGCACGTCGGTGCTGGTGCTGCCGATGCGCGACCCCTTCACCGTCGCCAAGCAGGTCGCCACCCTGGACCGATTGTCCGGAGGCCGTTTCACACTCGGGGTGGGCGTGGGCTGGTCGCGCGAGGAGTTCGCGGCGGTGGGGTCGGACTTCTCGACCCGGGGCGCCCGGACCGATGAGGCGTTGGCCCTGCTGCGGCACCTGTTCGAGGGTGAGGGGGCCTTCGAGGGTCGGTTCCACTCCTATGGGCGAGGGGTGTTCGAGCCCCGCCCGAACACACGGATCCGGGTGATGGTGGGCGGGGTCTCGGACGCCGCCCTGCGCAGGGCCGCGGCGTGGGCCGACGAGTGGCAGGGGCTCGATCCGGACCCGGAGGCGTTCGGAGCGGCCCGGGAACGGCTGCTCGCCGCCGCGGGACGACCGATGGAGACCGGGGTGCGGATGGCCTGGAGCGGCGAGGAGGAGGGCCTGGAGGAGGCCGTGGCGCGTTTCCGCGCTCTCTCGGAGGCCGGAGCGGACGCTGTGGCGGTGTGGTTCGGCGACGCCGAGGGGTTCGGGGAGCGCATGGAGCGTTTCGTCGAGGCCCTCGGACGGAGGGCGGAGGGTGCCTGAGTGCCCGCCCCGGCCCCCGCGTAGATTCGGGGCCATGCCCACCATCGAACGCGCCCGTGTCGAAGACGTCCCCTCGATCGTCGCCCTGTTGGCCGACGACCCGTTGGGGGCGGGGCGGGAGACACCCGACGACCTCGATCCCTATGTGCGGGCGTTCGCCGTCATCGACGCCGACCCCCACCAACATCTGGTGGTGGCCCGCCGGGACGGCCGCGTGGTGGGGACCCTCCAGTTGACCGTGCTCCCGGGCCTCTCGCGCACGGCCACCACCCGTGCCCAGGTCGAGGCGGTCCGTGTGGGACGCGACGAGCGCGGTCGCGGCCTGGGGCGGGAGCTGCTGGAGTGGGCCGAACGGGAGGCGCGGGAGCGCGGTTGCGCGCTGCTCCAGCTGACCACCGACGCCTCCCGAGAGGACGCCCACCGCTTCTACGAGCGCCTGGGCTACGTGGGGAGCCACCTCGGCTTCAAGAAGCCCCTGGCCTGAGCACCGCGCCGGGCGGGGTCAGGGGATGACGATGTTGAAGGTGGGGTCGGGCTCGTCCAGCAGCCCCATCAGACGGTCCACCAACCCCTCGTCCCCCGAGAACACCATGCCCTCGGTCCCCTTGCCCGCGAGCAGGCGCAGCAGCCGGAACTTGTTCAGGGTCACGGTCAGGTCCGGCTCGCCCCGGCGCGGCTTCTCCCTGCTGGTGAGAGCCCCGTTGGAGAGCGTGGTGCGGTGGATGGTGTCCAGGTCGGTGAACACCCAGTCGATCACGAAGTACTCGTTCCAGGCGCGGGGGCCGTTGACGCGGATCGCGAGCGAGGCGAAGAGCTGATCCACCGACAGGGCCGAGGTCAGCCCGGTGACCTGCGGTACCGACGCCCCCTGGCCCCCCTCTCGCAGCTCGGCTGCGCCCTGGAGGTAGAAGTTGCGCCAGGTACCGTTCTCCGCCCCGAACCCCAGCCGCTCGTACACGTCGGCCAGGGCCAGGCGGGCCTCCTCGTCGTCGGGGCTGGAGAAGACCGCGTGGTCCAACAGGGTCGCGGCGAAGCGCAGGTCGCCCCGGTCGCGGTACTCGCCGGCCTTGCGGATCACCTCGGCCACGCCGCCCATGCACTCCACGTAGCGAACGGCCGCGGCCTCGGGAGGGTGCGGCCACAGGTGGGCGGGGTTGCCGTCGAACCAGCCCATGTAGCGCTGGTAGATCGCCTTGACGTTGTGGTTGACCGAACCGTAGTAGCCCCGTGTGTGCCAGGACCGCTCCAGACCGGGCGGCATGCGGAGGCTTTCGGCGATCTCGACCCCCACCAGCCCCTGGTTCATCAGCCGCACGGTCTGGTCGTGCAGATAGGCGTAGAGGTCGCGTTGCAGGCTCAGGAAGGAGACCAGGCGTTCGGTCCCCCAGGTGGGCCAGTGGTGCGAGGCGAACAGGACGTCGGAGTCGTACGCGAAGAGTTCGATGGACTCGTCGAGATAGCCGGACCAGGCGCGGGCGTCGCGCACCAGGGCCCCGCGCAGGGTCAGCAGATTGTGCAGGTTGTGGGTGGCGTTCTCCGCCATGCACAGGGCCCGGTGTTCGGGGAAGTAGAAGTTCATCTCGGCCGGGGCCTCGGTGCCGGGCGTCATCTGGAAGACGATGCGCACCCCGTCGACGACCTCCTCCTGGCCGGTACGGGTGATGGCCCGGTTGGGCGCGATGAGGGTGACCGTGCCGGTGGATCCGGCCTGCCCCAGCCCCACGCCGATCTGGCCGCGCGGCCCGGGCGGGATTCGCGCGCCGGTGTGGAACAGGCCACGGCGGGCCATGGCCGGCCCCACGTAGACGTTCTCGGAGACCGCGTTCTCCATGAAGTCCTTGGGGGCCAGGATGGGCACGTTGCCCTCGGTGACCCCGCCGACCCCGCCGAAGTGGTCGACGTGGGAGTGCGAGTAGATCACCCCGCTGACCGGACGGTCGCCGCGTCGGGACCGGTAGAGCTCCAGACCGGCGCGGGCCGTCTCCGCCGAGATGAGCGGATCGATGACCAGCACGCCCTGGTCCCCCTCGACCAGGGTCATGTTGGACAGGTCGAGGCCGCGCACCTGGTAGATGCCCTCGGTGACCTTGTACAGCCCCTGCTTGGCGCACAGTCGGGACTGGCGCCACAGACTGGGGTTGGCGGTGTCGGGGCACTCCTCCTCCAGGAAGGCGTAGGCGCCGGTGTCCCACACGACCCGCCCCCGGTCGTCCTTGACGACACCCGGTTCCAGACGGGCGACGAAACCGCGATCGGCGTCGGCGAAGTCGTCGGTGACGGGGTTCGCGGGCTCGGAGCCGACGGGGTCGTCGGGGTCCGTGTACTCGTGTCCGTTACCGGTCATCACTTCTCCTCGTCGGGCCGAGGCCGAACGGCGGTGGCGGGTCCGGGCGCACGACCATGATCACGGAGGGGCGTTCAGTGGAGTGCAACGCCCGACCCAGTTGTCGGCCAAGGCGTTCGCGCCGAGGCGGGCGTGCGCCGCCGGCCCGAGTGGCTCGTGCCGGCGGCGTGGACGGGCTCTCGGGCCCGGGGCCTCAGGAGCGGAGCGCTTCGACGAGCTCCTGTTCGGTGTCCCTGGACAGGTTGGTCTGGAGGACGGTGGGGTCCAGCGGCCGGAAGGCCTCGACGACCCGGTCGATGGTGGCGTCGGAGGAGAGCAGGAACACCGCGGCCCGGCCCTGTCGGAGCTCGGAGCCGATCTCCCTGATCATGTCGTCGTCGATACCGATGTCGGTGAGCCTGCCCGCGACGGCTCCGGCGCCCGCGCCGACGGCCAGCCCCAGGAGCGGGTTGAGGAACAGCAGTCCGATGAGGGTGCCCCACAGTGCCCCGCCGGCGGCTCCGTATCCGGTCAGGTTCACCGTCTGATGGATCCGGGGGCGCCCCTTGTGGTCCTTGTAGGCGTAGGCCGCGTCCTCGAGTTGGAGGAGTTCCCGTCTGTTCAGGTCGGAGGCGATGTCGAGCGCCTGCTCGGCCGTGTCGCGATCGGCCACCCCGAGTACGATCAGTTGCGCCATGGGTGTGCGTTCCCCTGTCGTCGCCGGTCGTCGGCCCGTGGACCACGGACCCCGTCCGGAGAAGCCTTTCCGAGGACGGCTCTGCCCAACGTCACCGGCGGGGACGTATCACGCAAAACCTCACCGACCGTCGGTCGCTCCACGGTCGCGGCGGGCCAGGACCAGACGGGTGACGTAGGGCATCAGGACCCGACCGTCGGGGAAGTTCCGTTCCACGATGGCCTCGAGCTCGGAACGGACGCGCTCCTCACCGACCGCGCGTACGGCGGCCGCCACCCTGCTGGAGGACATCGCCATGCCGAGGTAGCCCTCGGGGGTGAGTTCCCCGACCCAGGACCGGGTGCGCTCGACCACCGACGTCAGACCCGGGACCGCCGAGAACTCGCCGACCAGGTCGTAGGAGCGATAGTGGCGGTCGTAACCGGGGCTGTGGCGTTCGAGCAGACTCTCGTGGTCGTCGATGAACGGGGAGTCCAGGTCACGGTCGTTGGCGAGCGCCGCGAGACTCCCGCCCCTCTCCAGAAGGCGGGCGGCCTCGGCGTAGAAGGCGGGGCGGTCGAACCAGTGCAGGGCCTGCGCGGTCAGGACCAGGGAGGCCGAGGCGTCCGGAAGCGGGATCTCCTCGGCCCGGGCGTTCAGGTATTCGACCTCGCCGCCCTCGGCCGCGGCGGCGGCGCGCATGTCGTCCCCCGGTTCCACTCCGATCACCCTGGGACCGGTCCCGAAGAGGGAGCGAAGGGCGCGGGTGGAGATCCCGGTGCCGGATCCGACGTCGACCAGGAGCCGGACGCCGTCCGGCCCGACCCCGTCGAGCACGTGGTCGCGCAGCGTCGTCAGGATCTCGTCCGGGTAGCCCGGCCGGTGGGCCCGGTAGTTCTCGGCGAGGCCTGCGAAGGCCTGGGTCCGGTCGCTCATGCGCGCTCTCCTCAGGAGACGGGTCCACTGACCCGCATCCTACGGAAGACCCCGCCTAATCGGAGGAATCGCCCTCTTCGAATTTCCTACTGATTCGGTTGACTTCAACCGTATCGGAACCCTACCGTCGAGACACTCCCCGCGAACGGGCCGCGACCGGACGCGTGAGGTGACCTCCGCGCACCCCCGCACGAACGGAGCACCACCGTGACCACCACGACCACGACCGTCCGTCGACTCACCGGGCGCGTCGGCGCCGGGATCACCGGTGTGGCGCTCGGCCCCGACCTGGACAGGGACACGCTCGCACGGGTCCGCGAGGCCCTCCTCGCCCACAAGGTGATCTTCTTCCGCGACCAGCACCACCTCACGGACGAGACCCAGGCCGGCTTCGCCTCCCTCCTCGGCCCCCTCACCACCCCGCACCCCACCACCGGAGCGACCTTCGGGCGAGAGCATCACGTCCTTCCCATCGACTCCGAGAAGGGCCGGGCCGACAGCTGGCACACCGACGTGACCTTCGTCGACCGCCCCCCTCAGGCGAGCGTGCTGCGAGCGGTCCACCTGCCCCCGCACGGCGGCGACACGACCTGGGCCAACACGGTCACCGCCTACCGGGACCTGCCCGAACCGTTGAGGGCCCTCGCCGACGGGCTGCGCGCCGTCCACGGCAACGACTACGACTACGCCGCCGTCGCCCCCGAACGGGAACCGACCGGCGACCTGAAGAGATACCGCGACGCGTTCGTCTCCACCGTCTACAAGACCGAGCACCCCGTGGTGCGCGTGCATCCCGAGACCGGGGAGCGGGCCCTGTTCCTCGGCCACTTCGCCCAGCGCTTCCCCGGCCTACTTCCAGTACCTGTTCGAACTGTTCCAGCAGCGGGTGACCCGACCGGAGAACACCGTGCGCTGGACCTGGCGCGAGGGCGACGTGGCCGTGTGGGACAACCGCGCCACCCAGCACTACGCGGTGGCCGACTACGGCGACCACCCTCGTCTCATGCACCGGATCACCGTCGCGGGCGACCTCCCCCGAGGGGTGGACGGAAGCACGAGCCGTTCCCTGGTCGGAGACTCCTCCGGATACACCCCCGACCTGTGATACCAGAGCCTCGCCTCGGCGGGCCGGCGCCCCGGCCCGCCGCCCTCCTTCGATCGACGGTCAGGCCGCGCGGTCCCTTCGGTACTCCGAGGGGCTGACCCCGCGGTGGGCCTTGAAGGCCGCGCTGAACGCGAACGCGCTTCCGTACCCCACCCGCGCGGCCACCGATTCGAGCCCCAGCGCGGGTTCGGCGACGAGCAGGTCGCAGGCCAGGGCCAGCCGCCAAGAGCGCAGATAGGTCATGGGAGGGTCACCGACCGCGCGTTGGAAGCGGGCGGCCAGAGTGGTCCGCGAGACCGCGCACTCGGCGGCCAGCGCCTCCAATCCCCAGGGGTGTTCGGGGCGTTCGTGCATCAGGTCCAGGGCCCGGGCCACGATCGGATCGTGTCGCGCGCCGAGCCGGTTCGGGCCGGTGTCCGGGTGCGTCTCGAGCCAGGCCCGGACCGCCATGATGAGCAGACAGTCGAGCAGCCGGTCGTTGAGCGCGCCCCGGGCGACCCGTTCTGTGGTCACCTCCCGGGACAGCAGGTCGACCAGGGACGGCTCGACGGCACCGGACGGCAGAAGGGTCAGCGGCGGCAGGGCGGCCAGGGCCAGACGGCCGACCTCTCCCGCGTCCTCGTAGACGCCGATCACCATCGAGTCCTCACCGTCGGGATCGTTCCCCCAGGTCCCGACACCGTGGCCCATCGTGAGGTGGACCTCCTCACCTCCGGCGGCCACACAGCGCTGCCCGGGCTCGATGGTGATGTCGGGGCGACGACCGAGGCGGTCGGACACCACGTAGGGCTCCGGACCTCGGACGAGGACGACGTCGCCGCGCCCCGCCTCGATCCGTTCGGCGCCCGTGGCCAACCACAGACGCCCCGAGGTCACCACGATCAGGTCGAGGGCGGCCCCGGCACGGATATCGATGGCCCAGGGGGGACTCATGACGGCGCGCAGGGTGAAGGCGCCGCGGGCCCGGGGGCCGTCCAGCAGATGCACGAGAGGGTCCATGCACTCAGAGTAGATCCGGACGTTCTCTTATGGAATCCGGTTCATAGACCATGGATCGTACGAGTCTTCTCCGCTGTAGTGGAGACATGACAACGAACCACAGCACCGCACGCGTCCTCGTCACCGGCGGCACCGGCATGACCGGAGGCCGTGTCGCCCGCCTTCTGTCCGAGCGCGGCGTCGACCCTCGGATCGCCTCCCGGTCCGGGCACGCCGAGACCGACACCCCTCCCTTCGACTGGCACGCCCCCGACACCTGGGACGCCGTCCTGGAGGGGGTCGACGCCGTCTACCTCTGCTACTCACCCGACCTGGCGCTGCCCGGGGCCGCCGAGACCGTGTCCGCGTTCGCCGCGCGCGCCGTCTCGCACGGCGTACGACGGGCGGTCCTGCTGTCCGGCCGCGGGGAGCCCCTGGCCCGACGCGCCGAGGAGGAGGTGCGCGCGGTCCTTCCCGAGCTGACCGTGGTGCGCTGTGCCTTCTTCGCCCAGAACCTCTCCGAGGGCTTCTTCCTGGGCTCGGTCCACTCCGGGGTCCTGGCCCTGCCCGTGGCGGACGTGCCCGAACCCTTCGTCGACCTGGACGACGTCGCCGAGGCCGCGGCGCGGGCCCTGATCGAGGAGGGGCACAGCGGACGACTGTACGAGATGACCGGACCACGGGCCCTGACCTTCACCGAGGCCGCCGAGGTCGTGGGTACGGCGGCGGGTCGCGAGGTGGTCTGTGTGAGCGTTCCCCCGGAGGCGTTCGTCGCCGGGGCCGTCGCCGAAGGGGTTCCGGAGGAGGCCGCGGCCGGCCTGGCCGCCCTGTTCGGGGAGGTCCTCGACGGGCGCAACACGGGGATCGCCGACGGTGTGGAGCGGGCCCTGGGACGCCCCGCCGGGAGCTTCGAGGCCTATGTCTCCCGCACGGTCGGCACCGGCGTCTGGTCGGCCCGGTGATCTCCGGGGCCCGGCCTCGCCCACCGGGCCCCGCCGCACCAAGGCGGGTCCGAGAGCCCGCAAAGAAAGCTTCGAGTGTCTGGCGTCACAATTCGACCAAGTGGTAGGTTCGTGGCCGGCCGCCGGCCGACACCGGCGGGGCCGCCACGCACGACCCGCGAGGAGTGCCGTGACCGATACCGAGAGCCCACGACACGAGCCCAAGGGCGAACGCACGCGGCGGCGGATCCTCGACTCCGCCACCGAACTCTTCTCCCGGTCCGGCTACCGGGCGGTCTCCCTCCGCGACATCGCCGCGCACGCGGGCCTCACCCATTCGGGGGTGCTCCACCACTTCCCGAACAAGGAGTCCACCCTCATCCATGTGCTGAGCCGACGCGACGAGATCGACGCCCCGCTCGTACTGGACCCGGACCTGGGCCCCGCCGAACTCATCGACAACCTCGTCCGGATCGTCGAACGCAACACCCGCACCCCCTGGCTGGTCTCGCTCTACGTCAACCTGTCGGCCGAGGCCACCGACCCCGCCCACCCGGCGCACACCTACTTCTACGGTCGCTACCGGATCCTGCGGGAACACCTCGTCCCGGCCTTCGCCGCCCTGCTCGAAGACCGCGCGGGCCCCTCCCCCGAGCTGGCCGCCCGCCAGTTCATCGCCCTCCAGGACGGGCTCCAGGTCCAGTGGCTCCTCGACCCCGGCGCCGTCGACATGCGTGCCGCGGTCGTCTCCTTCCTGCGCACCCTCGGCATCACCCCGCCGAGCGCCCCGTCCACCGACGAAAGGCACGTATGAGCAGTGACGCCCCCTCCCCCGACCTGATCGCGAAGGCCTCCGTCACCTCCGGTTCCGGTGTCTGGCACACCACCCCGCTCCCGGGGGTCCTGCGCCGTCTGCACCTGACCGACGGACCGCACGGGATCCGACAGCAGACCGAGGAGGGAGACCATCTCGGCATCGCCGGCAGCGCGCCCGCCACCTGCTTCCCTCCGGCCGTCGCCCTCGGCTCCACCTGGAACCCCGAACTGGTACGACGGGTCGGCGCCGCCCTGGGCGCCGAGGCGAGCGCCATGGGCGTGGACGTGGTGCTGGGACCGGGCATGAACATCAAGCGCTCCCCCCTGTGCGGGCGCAACTTCGAGTACGTCTCCGAGGACCCGCACGTCACCGCGCGGATCGCCGCCGCCCTGGTGGAGGGGATCCAGTCCGAGGGCGTGGGCGCGTGCGTGAAGCACTTCGCCGCCAACAACCAGGAGACCGACCGCATGCGGTCCAGCTCCGACGTGGACGAGCGCACGCTGCGCGAGATCTACCTCTCGGCCTTCGAGGAGGTCGTGCGCACCACCGCTCCGGCGATGGTGATGTGCTCCTACAACCGTCTCAACGGGGTGTACACGAGCCAGGACCCGTGGCTGCTCACCACCGTGCTGCGCGAGGAGTGGGGCTTCGACGGGGTGGTCGTCTCGGACTGGGGCGCCGTGGTCGACCGGGTCGAGGCGGTGCGCGCAGGCCTCGATCTGGAGATGCCGCCGAGCGGGACCGACCGGCGGATCGTCGACGCCGTCGTCGAGGGACGGCTGGAGGAATCGGTCCTGGACACCGTCGTGGAACGGCTGCGCGGGCTCCAGGAACGGGTGTCCTCCGACACCTCACGGCCCCCCGAACACGAGGCGCACCGGGAGCTCGCCCGCGAGGCCGCCCGAGAGGCGCTGGTCCTGCTGAGGAACGAGAACGGGGCCCTCCCCCTGGAGCCGGGACTCTCGATCGCGGTCGTGGGCGAGTTCGCCCGCACCCCCCGTTATCAGGGCGGCGGCTCCTCCCACGTGGTGCCGACCCGGGTGACCGACGCCCTCGCCGCGTTCCGCGAGGCGTTGCCGGAGGGGGCGGTGCGGTTCGCTCCCGGGTTCACCCTGGACGGGACGGACGCCCCCGGTCTCGCCGACGAGGCGGTCGCCCTCGCGGAGGAGACCGACGTCGCCGTGCTGTTCCTGGGGCTCCCCGAATCCCTGGAGTCCGAGGGTTTCGACCGCACCGACATCGACCTGCCCGCCGAACAGCTCGCGTTGCTCGCCCGGGTACGTCGGGTGAGCGAGCGGGTCGTGGTGGTCCTGGCCAACGGCGGTGTGGTGTCGGTGGCCGACTGGCGGGACGACGCCGACGCCGTCCTGGAGGGATGGCTGCCCGGGCAGGAGGGCGGCGCCGCCGTCGTCGACGTGCTGACCGGAGCGGCGTCGCCGTCCGGACGGCTCACCGAGACCGTCCCGCTGCGCCTGTCCGACCACCCGTCCTACCTGAACTTCCCCGGAGAGCACGGACACGTGCGCTATGGCGAGGGGGTGTTCGTGGGCTACCGGTACTTCGACACCCTCGACCGACCGGTGGCCCACCCCTTCGGTCACGGGCTCACCTACACCACGTTCGCCTACTCCGACCTGGAGGTGACGGAGACCGGAGGGGACGCGTGGACGGTGGCGTTCACCGTCGCCAACACCGGTGGACGGGCCGGACAGGAGGTCGCCCAGATGTACGTCGGCCTGCCCCAGAGCCACCCGACCCGCCCGGTCCGGGAACTGCGCGGCTTCGCGAAGACGGCGTTGGAACCCGGCGAGAGCGCCCGGGTGGAACTGCCGCTGACCGGACGCGACCTGTCCACCTGGGACCCCGAGCACGGACGGTGGTCCCTGGCCGCGGGCACGTACACGGTGTCGGTGGGCGCCTCCTCGCGGGACATACGACTGACCGGTGAGGCGGTGACCTCCGGCGACCGGTTCGCGCCGGCGCTGACCCGACGTTCCACCCTGAAGGAGTGGAGCTCGCACCCGATCGGCGGCCCGGTCCTGGCCGAGATCCGCGCGGGCATGGAGGGGCTGGACGCGGTGCCCGAAGAACTGATGCGCATGGCCGACTCGCTGCCGATCGTCGCCCTGGCCACCTTCGGGGAGGGCGTGACCGAGGAGATGGTCGACCTGCTCGTCGCCGACGTGGAGACCCGGCGACTGGCGGCGATCGAGCGCGGCGAGATCACCGGCTGAGCCCCGGGGCGGGTCCTCGGGCCCGCCCCTCTCCGCGCCCTTCGACGATCAGACGCGGACCAGCCGGGACAGGGAGTCGCGGTTCCGTTCGAGCTCGTCGATGCGCGCGTCGAGCGCGGCCACCTCCCGGCGGATGGTGGCGAGCAGGTCCGGGCACATCTCCAGGTCGATCGGCTCCTCCGAGCCCTCCCGTGCACACGGCAGGACCGAGGCGATGGTGCGGGTGGTCAACCCCATGTCCAGCAGGGCCCGGACGCGCAGGACCACGCGCGGGGCGCGTTCCTCGTAGACCCGGTATCCGTTGAGCGAACGCGTGGACTCCAACAGCCCCTGTTCCTCGTAGTAGCGCAGAAGTCTGCGGCTGACGCCCGTACGCTCGGACAGCTCACCGATCCGCATGCCGTGGCCCACCTCACCTTGACCCTCACACCGGTGTGACGATCTAGCTTCACACCCATGAACGAACAGTACTCGTACACGATCGAGGGCTCCGGACCAGGCCTTCTCCTCGCCCACGGGGCCGGTGGCGGCATCGAGGCGAACTTCGGTCCGCTCATGGCCGACCTGCGCGGCACGCACACCGTGGTCGGCCCCGACCTGCCCGGGGCGGGCGCCACACCGCGTTCCGCCTCCCCTCTCGACCTCGACACGGTCGCCGACACCCTCGTCGCCACCGCCGTGGGCGCCGGGGTGGAACGCTTCACCGTCCTCGGCTACTCCCTGGGGACCGCGGTGGCGGTACGCGCGGCCACCCGGCACCCGGACCGGGTGGAGGGGCTGGTCTTGACGGCGGGGTTCGCCCGCCCCGACCATCGGACCCGACTGACCCTGGGCCTGTGGCGGGAGCTGCTGGACGGCGACCGTGCGCTCTTGGCCCGCTTCGCCACCCTGGTCGCGGCCGGGGCCCCGACCCTGGAGGCGCTCTCCGCAGAGGAACTGACGGCTCGGCTGCGCGCCGCCGAGGGCTTCGTACCTGAAGGGAGCCCCGAACAGGTGGACCTGGCCGCCTCGGTGGACACCCGCGACGACCTGCCCCGGATCACCGTGCCCACCCTGGTCGTGGCCACCACCCTGGACCGTCTGGTCCCCCCGGAGGCCTCGCGCGAACTCGCCGAGGGCATCCCCGGGGCCGAGTACGCCGAGGTGGGGTCCGGCCACCTGATCGCCGACGAGGCCCCCGACGCCTGGCTGTCCCTGGTGCGCGACTTCCTGGACCGCCACGACCGCGCCCGCGTGTGAGGAGGACGGAACGGGTGACGGGGAGACGGACCGGACCCGGGGTCAGTCGACCCGGATGACGCCGCGCCGCAGAGCCGTGGTGATCGCGGCGGTCCGGTTGTCCACGCCGAGCTTGTCGAACACGTGCACCAGGTGGGTCTTGACCGTGGCCTCGCTGATGAACAACTCCCGGGAGATGGCCCGATTGGACAGCCCTCGGGCCAGCAACCGGAGGATCTCCAGCTCCCGCCCGCTCAGGGACGGACGCGGCGAACGCAGCCGGTCCATGAGTCGGTCGGCGACGTCGGGGGCCAGTGCGGTCCGTCCTCGAGCGGCGGTGCGCACCGCCTCGCGGAGCTGGTCCGGCGGCGCGTCCTTGAGCATGTAACCGGTGGCCCCCGCCTCGACCGCGGCGAGGATGTCGGCGTCGGTGTCGTAGGTGGTCAGGACCAGGACCTGCGGCGGGTCGGGGAGGTCGTTGACGTTCCGGATGGCGGTGACCCCGTCCATCCCCTCGCCCATCCGCAGATCCATCAGCACGATGTCCACCTCGGTCCCGGAGCGGAGTACGGCGAGAGCGGACTCCCCGTCCGCGGCCTCGGCGACCACGCCCATGTCCGGGATCTCGGCGAACATGGCCTTGAGTCCGTGGCGTACGACCGGATGGTCGTCCACCAACAGAATGCGCAGGGGGCGTTCGGTCACGTGCTCTCCTCCATGGTCAACGGCAGGCGGACGGCGACGGCGGTGCCCTCCCCCGGGGCCGACTCGACCTCCAGGGCTCCGCCCAGGGCGGCCACGCGTTCGCGCAGGGCGGCGATCCCGTAACCGGTCCCGTCCGGCCGGGGCCCCTGTTCCTCGGGCACGAACCCCACACCGTCGTCGTACACGTCCAGGGTGACCTCCTCGTCCAGGTACCCGAGGGTGACCACCACGGTGGTGGCGTGGGCGTGCGCGGCCACGTTGGCGAGCCCGGCCTGCGCGGCCCGCAGCAGGGCCACCTCGTAGCCCGGGGGCAGTTCGACGGGGGCGCCGTCCAGCCGAAAACGGTGCTCGACCCCGTCGGCACGGGTCGCCACGGCGCAGAGTCGGCGCAGCGCCTCGGGCAGGTTCGCCCCGGTCAGCGAGGGCGGGGCGAGGTCCCGAACGAACCCGCGCGCCTCGGCCAGGTTGTCGGAGGCGCTCTCCCTGGCCTCGGCGATCCTGGTGACGGCCAGATCGGGATCGTCCGGAAGGGCGTTCTCCGCCGATCTCAACAACAGGACGATGCCGGACAGCCCCTGCGCGAGGGTGTCGTGGATCTCCCGGGACAGCCGTTCGCGCTCGTCCAGGACCCCGGCGCGGCGCTGGGACGCGGCGAGTTCGTCGCGGGTCCTGGTGAGGGTGTCGATGAGCTCCCGGCGCCGTTCGCTCTCCCGGTACAGGGCCGTGTACCCGGCGGCGATGGCCAGCGCGAACATCGCGCCGAGCACCGGTCCCAGCACCATCCCGGCGGTGAGGTCCCCCTGGTGCAACGCCTGCCCCAGGACCACCGTCCCGGTGATGACCACGACCGCGACCACCGAGTGCGCTCCGCGCAGCAGATGCAGGTGCAGGAAGTACAGCGGGAAGGCCAGCCAGACGAAATCCGGATCCGCCCAGGCCAGGAGGGCCCACAGCGCGGTGACGGCGGCCAGCCACACCAGGGAGAGGACGCGGTGCGCGCCGTGCCGGACGGCCAGGGCGCCGAGGCAGTAGACCAGGCCCAGCAGGATCGCCCCGCAGAGCACCGACCACCGGATCCACGCCGGGTGGGCCCCGCCCCCTTCGAGCGGACCCGCCGCGTAGCGGACGGTCGCCCACCCGAGCAGGAAGAGGAAGCAGGCGTGCAACAGCAGTCGTAGCGCCCTGAGCACCGCCGTCACCCCGGGCGGCTCGGCCCGTCCCTCCGTGCTGTACCGCATCACCGCAGCGTACGACGGGGGCCGCCGTTCCGGCATCAACCGTTCGATGGAGTTCGCGCTCCACCTCTCCCCGTCCGAGAACGCTCCGTTCGCCCGATGACGACGGCTCCCCCGACGACCAGGCTGGAAACACGTCCACCGCGGTGCCCGAGCACCGCCCGTGTCTTCGAAAGGAGGGCCGCCGTGTTCGTCGCACTTCGTGACATCCGATTCGCCAAAGGGCGATTCGCACTGATGGGCTCCGTCGTCGCTCTGATCACCCTGCTCATCGTCCTGTTGTCGGGGCTGACCGCCGGCCTGGCCGACCAGTCCACCTCGGCGATCAAGGGACTTCCGGCGAGCCACATCGTGTTCGGCACCTCCGGCGAGGCGGCCCCCGAGGAGTCCTACGCCGACAGCACCGTCACCCGGGCCCAGGTCGACGCCTGGGCCCGGACCGACGGGGTGGAGTGGGCGGAGCCGCTCGGCGTCACCCAGAGTCGGCTCGAACTCTCGAACGGGGACGGTGCCGCCGTGGCCCTGTTCGGCGCCCCTTCCGGAGGGCGGCTCGCGTCCGTCCCGGGAACGACGGCGCACGGGCTGGTGGTGGGCGAGGAGCTCGCCGAGGAGTACGGGATCGCCTCGGGGGACACCGTCACCGTGGGAGGCACGGAGCTGACCGTGGACGCCGTCGCGCCCACCGGCTCCTACAGCCACACCCCGGCGGTGTGGGCCGACATCGAGACCTGGCGGGAGATCGATCCGCGGCTACGGCACGCCGAGGGCGCGGACGCCCACGTCGCGAACGTCGTCGCCCTCGGCCTCGCCTCGGGAACGGACACCGCGCCGACCGACGAGGCGGCCGGGACCGTCACCGTGCCTCTGGCGGACAGTCTGGACGCGATCGGGTCCTTCTCCTCCGAGAACGGTTCGCTGGTCACCATGCAGGCCTTCCTGTACGCGATCTCCGCCCTGGTGATCGGAGCGTTCCTCACCGTCTGGACGATCCAGCGCGCCGGGGACATCGCGATCCTCAAGGCACTGGGCGGGTCCACCCGCTACCTGCTGCGCGACGCCCTGGCCCAGGCGTTGATCGTCCTGCTCGCGGGCGCCGCCGCCGGTGGCGCCGTCGGGGTGGGGCTGGGCGCTCTGGCCGGCTCCGTTCTCCCCTTCTCCTCGACCGTGGCCACCACGGTCGGCCCGGTGGCCGCCATGGTCGTGCTGGGCATGCTCGGCGCGGCGCTGGCCGTCCGCCGCATCACCTCCGTCGACCCGTTGACCGCCCTGGGAGGCGTCCGATGAGCCTGGAACTGAACGACGTGACCCTGACCTACCCCGACGGGGACGGGATGGTGACCGCCCTGGACCGGGTGTCGGTCCGGGTGGCCCCCGGTGAGCTGGCCGCGGTGATCGGCCCCTCCGGTTCGGGGAAGTCGAGCCTGTTGGCGGTGGCCGCGACCCTGATCCGCCCCGACTCGGGACGTGTGACCGTGGGCGACGTGGACACCCTGGGGCTGCGGCCCCGGGAACTGGCGGCGCTCCGGCTGTCGAAGGTCGGGATCGTCTTCCAACAGCCGAACCTGATCCCTTCGTTGACCGTGGTGGATCAGCTCCTGGTCACCGAGCACATGCGGGCCCGATCGGTACGCGAGGCCCGGGCGTCGGCGATGGAGACGTTGGCCGCGGTGGGTCTGGCGGGCAAGGAACACCGTCACCCGCACCGGCTGTCCGGTGGAGAACGCCAGCGGGTGAACATCGCACGGGCCCTGGTCGGACGTCCGAGCGCTCTGCTGGTCGACGAGCCGACCGCCGCTCTGGACCACGACCGTGGGGCGCGGATCATGGAGCTGATCGAGGAGGCGGCCCGGACCTTCGAGGTGGCGACGTTGCTGGTCACCCACGACACCGAACACCTGGGGACGGTCGCGCGGATCCTGGAGATGCGCGACGGACGTCTGCGCGCCCTGGACCCCGCCTGAGTCGCCCGGGCCCGGGGCCGGCTCCGGCTCCGGGCCCGGGTTCCGGTTCAGGGCACCTGGTACTCGGAATCGCGGACGTCGGTGATGGCCATGTGGCCCGGGGCGTGGCCGATGGCGAACTCGGGGGCCGAGGCCACGACGGCGGCCTGCGGGGTGACACCGCAGGCCCAGAAGACCGGGATCTCGCCCTCACGGATCTCCACCGGGTCGCCGTAGTCGGGCTCGGCCAGGTCTCCGATGCCCAGGGCCGCGGGGTCGCCGACGTGCACCGGAGCGCCGTGGACCGCCGGATAGCGGGAGGTGATCCGCACCGCGTCGGCGACCCGGTCGGCGGGGATCGGTCGCATCGACACCACGAGCGGCCCGGAGAAGCGGCCGGCGGGCCGGCAGGGGCGGTCGGTCCTGTACATGGCGACGTTGGTACCCGCCTCGATGTGCCGGACCGGGACCCCCGCCTCCAGGAGAGGCGTCTCGAAGGTGAAGCTGCACCCGATGAGGAAGGAGACCAGGTCCTCGCGCCACAGGTCGACCACCTCGGAGCGCTCCTCGACGTACTCGCCGTTCCGGTAGACCCGGTAGGCGGGCAGATCGGTGCGCAGATCGCCGTCGAACACCGAGGCGGAGACCTCACCCGGTTCGGTGACGTCCAGGACCGGGCAGGACTTCGGGTTGCGCTGGGCGAACAGCAGGAAGTCGAAGGCCAGGTCGCGCGGTAGGCAGAGCAGGTTGGCCTGGGCGTGGCCGGGGCTGTAGCCGGAGGTGGGTACGCGCAGACCGGCGCGGAACAGTTCCCGGGCCTGCGCGGGCGACAGGGCGGCCGGGTCACGGGGCGGTGCGGGGCTCATGGCTCTACCTCCACGGGACGAAACGGATACGGGTGCCGGGGCGGGCCTGGGCGGCGTCGGGCAGGTCGTCCGAACACACGACGGCGATCACCGGATAGCCGCCGGTGACCGGATGGTCGGCGAGGAACAGGACGGGTTCGCCGTCGGGCGGGATCTGAAGGGAGCCGGGGACCATGCCCTCGCTGGGCAGCTCCCCCTCGCGCGCCCGTTCCAGGGCGGGGCCCGAGAGGCGGGCGCCGACCCGGTCGCTGCGGGAGGTCACCTCGTAGGGGGACGAGAGCAGGGCCCGATGGGCGTCCTCGGTGAACCAGTCGTCGCGCGGGCCGAAACGGACCCGCAGCGTCACCTCGTCGGCCCCGACCGGGGCTGTGGGGGCGTGGTCCAGGTTCGGGAGGGCCGCCGGCGCGGGACCGACCGGGAGCAGGTCGCCGGGACCGGGGACGGCGGGGCCCAGGCCGGCGAGCACGTCGGTGCTGCGCGACCCCAGGACCGGCGGTACGTCCACCCCTCCGCGTACGGCCAGGTAGGTGCGCAGCCCTCGGGCGGGGGTGCCCAACGAGAGTTCGGCCCCGTCGGCCAGGTGCAGGACCTCGTCGAGGGCGGCGCCGCGCCCGTCCACCCGCACCGGGGTCGGGGCACCGGTGACCGCGACCGTCACCGGGCCGCGGGCCCGGACGCGGAGCCCGCCGAGGGTGACCTCCAGAGTGGCGGCTCCGACGGGGTTGGCGACCAGCCGGTTGGCCAGGGCGTGGGAACGGGGGTCGGCGGCGCCGGAGCGCCCCACGCCGAGGGCGGCGTGACCACGGCGACCGATGTCCTGCACCGTGGTCATGGGGCCGGTGGCCAGGATCTCCAGGCGGCTCACACGACCTCCTCGAAGCGCACCCGTACCCCGGGACGCAGCAGCCCGGGCGGGTCCCGTTCCAGGTCCCAGGTGACGAGGTCGGTACGGCCCAACAGCTGCCACCCTCCCGGGGAGACACGCGGGTAGACACCGGTGAACTCCCCGGCCAGCGCCACGGCGCCCTTGGGGACCCTGGTCCTGGCCTCGCCCCGTCGTGGAACGTTCAGGCGGGGGTCGTCGCCGACCATGTAGCCGAAGCCGGGCGCGAACCCGCAGAAGGCGACGGTCCACGTGGCCGAGGTGTGGGCCCGCACGACCTCGCGCGGGCTCATCCCGGTGAGCGCGGCGATGTCGTCGAGATCCTCTCCGTCGTAGCGCACCGGGACGGTGACGGTCTCCCCGCTCCCCCGGACGACGTCGGTGTCCAGGGTGAGCTCGGAGACGGCGGAGGCGACGGCGTCGGGGTCGGTGCCGGGCTCCAGCCTCAGCAGGACGGTACGCGCGGCGGGCACGACGTCGGACACGCCGGGCGGGGGCGCCGTCTCCAGCGCGGCGCCGAGGGCGATGACCTGGTCGAGATCGGCGACCTCGACCAGGACCCCGGTGTCCGCGCAGTTCAGGATGCGCAAGGACTGCTCCAGTTCCGGTGGGGCGGGCGCGCGGGCCCGCCCCGTGGTGGTCGGTCGTCGGCGGTGCGCCGACGCGGCGGTCGGTCAGGCCCCGGTGAAGGAGACGATGTCGACCCCTTCGGCGCGCAGCCTCTCGGCCACGGCCCGGGCGATGTCGACGGCGCCGGGGCTGTCGCCGTGCACGCACAGGGAGTCGGCCTCGACCAGGATCTCGGTGCCGTCGATCGCGGTGATCGGCTCTCCCCGGGCGATGCGCAGGCAGCGGGCGGCGATGGCCTCGGGGTCGTGCAGGACGGAGCCGGGTTCGCGCCGGGAGACCAGGGTGCCCTCGGGCGTGTAGGCCCGGTCGGCGAAGGCCTCGCGGTAGGTGGTCAGCCCCGCCGCCTCGGCCTTCTCCAGGAACCGGGATCCGGGCAGGCCGAGCACGGGCAGCTCCGGGTCGAAGGCGCGGACCGCCTCCACGACCGCGGCGGCCTGCGCCTCGTGGTGGACGATCGCGTTGTAGAGGGCCCCGTGCGGCTTGACGTAGCGGATGCGCTCCCCGGTCAGCGCGGTGAACGCCGACAGGGCCCCGAGCTGGTAGAGGACCTCGTCGGTGAGCTCGGCCGGCGGCACGTCGACGAAGCGACGGCCGAACCCGGCCAGGTCCCGATAGGCGACGTGGCCGCCGACGGCCACCCCGCGCGCGGCCGCCTCGGCGGTGGTGCGCCGCAGGGTCGACGGGTCGCCGGCGTGGAATCCGCAGGCGACGTTGGCGCTGGTGACGATGGACAGCAGGGTCCGGTCGTCGCCCAGTTCCCAGCGTCCGAAGCTCTCTCCGAGGTCGGAGTTGAGGTCGATGCGCATCGTGATGCTCCTCTTTTCGGGGGTCTAGGGAGTGTTCTTTGGATGCTTTCGTTCGGCATCGGCGGAGCCGATCCTCGGCGAGCGGCCGCCGGACGATCTCTCGCCAGACGACGAGCGAAGGTCAGCCCGGGTTCGGCTGTCCGAGCGACGTCGGCGCCGCGAGAGGAAGCCCGGCCACGCGAGCACGGAATGATCCACAGAACACGACCTACCCCGGATCGATGGGGTCCGTCACTGCCAGAGTTCGGCGATCCCGCCCAGCGACCTGACCGCCATGTAGACGGTGAGCGCCCAGGCCAGGACACCGACGACGAGCAGCCAACGCGGGTAGCGGTAGCCGCCGAGCAGGGTCGCCGAGTGCCGGTAGGCCACCCACAACAGCAGACCGAGGCCGACCGGCAGGATGACGCCGTTGAGCGCTCCGGCCATGACCAGCAGGGTGCCCGGGGCCTGGCCGGAGATCAGGAAGATGCCCAGCGAGATCCCGATGAAGGCGGTGACCAGCTTGCCCTTGTGCCGCTCCAGCCACGGCGAGAACGTGGTGACGAAGGAGATCGAGGTGTAGGAGGCGCCGATCACGGAGCTGACCGCGGCCGCCCACAGGATGACGCCGAACAGACGCAGGCCCACCTCTCCGGCGGCCTGGTAGAAGGCCTCGGCCGAGGGGTTGGGCGCGTCCATCAGGGAGACCCCGCCGACGACGACCCCGAGGATCGCGAGGAAGAGCACCACACGCATGATCCCGGTGACGATGATGCCGGTGACGGAGACCCTCGTGATGGCCGAGACGTTCTCCGGGCCGCCCCGCCCCTGCTCGATGAGCCGATGGGCGCCCGCGTAGGTGATGTACCCGCCGACGGTGCCGCCGATGATCGTGATGGTGGCCAGGAAGAGGTCGCTCGCGGCCGCTTCGGGCAGCACGGCCTGGCGCAGCGCCTCGCCCACCGGAGGCCGGGAGACGACGGCCACGTACAGGGTGAGGGCGATCATCAGCAGACCGAGGACCACCAGGACACGGTCCAGGGCCGCGCCCAACCGCTTCACCGCGAGGATGACGATGGCGACGAGGGCCGAGAGGATCGCGCCGACACGTGTGTCGAGGCCGATCATCGCGTCCAGGCCCAGGCCGGTGCCGGCGATGTTACCGACGTTGAAGATGAGGCCGCCGAAGACGATGAGGGCCGCCAGCAGGTAGCCGGCTCCGGGGAGGACCTTGTTGGCCAGGTCCTGGGCCCGCATGTTCGAGACGCCGATGACCCGCCACACGTTCAGCTGGACGGCGATGTCGACCAGGATCGAGATGAGGATGGCGAAGGCGAACGCGGCACCGAGCTGGGCGGTGAAGGTGGTCGTCTGGGTGATGAAGCCGGGGCCGATGGCGCTGGTGGCCATCAGGAACATGGCGCCGAGCAGGCCACTGCTCAGGGCCACACGACCGAAACGTGGACGCACCGGGGTCGGGGACGACCCCGAGGTCTGGTCGCTCATGCGGTTCTCCAGGTACTCCGGGAGGGGTGGGATGTGGCCAACCTCATTGTTGGATCGTTGAACAATACTGCAATCCGACGATCCCTGATAAGGGTCGGGCCGGTAAAAACATCCCGACTCCGCTGCGTAACATTGAGGGACGACCACGCCCCGCACGGGCGACCGAGCAGCCGAGGGAGCTCACGTGACGGCGACCGACGACCACATCGACCGGTTGCCCGCACCCGCGCTGACCAGGCCCACCAGCCAGGCCGAACGTGTCGCCGACATGCTCCGCACCTTCATCATCGAAGGCGAGCTGGCCCCCGGGGTGCGCCTGTCCGAGGAAAGACTCAGCCGCAAGTACCAGGTCTCCCGCAACACCCTGCGCGAGGCCTTCCGCCTACTGAGCCGTGAGCGTCTGCTGGTGCACCGTATGCACCGGGGCGTGTTCGTCGCCCGCCCCACCGGCGAGGACGTCCGCGACCTCTTCAGAGCCAGACGCGCCCTGGAACTGCCCGCCGTGCGCGAGGCGGACCGGGCCCCGAGGGAGTTGGTCGAGGCGGTCGGAGCCGCGGTCACCGAAGGAGAGGCCGCCCGCGCCGAAGAGGACTGGTGGCGGATGGGAAGCGCGAACATGCGCTTCCACGAGGCCCTGGCCGGGCTGGCCAGGAGCGCCCGGGTCGACGAGTTCATGCGTCAGGTCCTGGCCGAGACCCGCCTCGTCTTCCACGTGATGGCCGCGCCCAAGGAGTTCCACGACCCCTATCTGCCGTGGAACCGCCGTATCCACCTGGCGCTGGTCGCCGAGGACACCGAGGACGCCGCCGCGGAGCTGACGGAGTACCTGGCGACCTCCGAGGAGCAACTGATCAGGGCCTTCGACGCGATGGACCCCGCCGCGGAGACCTGAGCGAGGCGTGGGACGGCGCTCCGGCCCCACCCGTGACACCACACGGGCCCCACCGTCACCACGGATCTTGGTCCCAAGTTCCTCCGCCAGAGGTCCCGAAGTGCCAGAATGGGACACGTAATGGAACTGAACGGACGCCCCGTCAGCACGGGAGAACTCGCCGGCCTCGCCCTCCAGGGCTACGGACACTTCACGACCATGCTGGTCACGGATCTACGCGTACGAGGTCTGCGTCTGCACACCGAACGCCTGGCCCGGGACTGCGCGACCCTCTTCGGCACCGAACTCGACATCCCCCGCGTACGCGAACTCGCCCGACGCGCGGCCCGCGCGCACCCTTCGCCCTCCGTCGTCCGGGTCACCGTCTACGACCCCTCCCTGGACCTGGCCCACCCCGCCGCACGCCCCCTCCCCCAGATCCTCATCTCCACCCGCCCCGCCCCCACGCCCTCCTCCGAACCGATCCGACTCGGCACCCGCCCGTACGCCCGGGACGCCCCCACCATCAAGAGCACCGGCCTGTTCGGCGAGATCCGTCAACGCCGCGCCGCCCAGTCCGACGGTTTCGACGACGCCCTCTTCATGGGGGTGGACGGCCGGATCTCCGAAGGCCCCACCTGGAACATCGGCTTCCTCGACGACTCCGGGCTCGTCTGGCCCCAGGCCCCCTGTCTGCCCGGCGTCACCATGCGCCTCGTCGAACAGGCCGCCGAGACGCTCGGCATCCCCGCCTCCACCCGCCCGCTCACCGCCGTCACCGCCACCCGCATGTCGGGCGCCTTCATCACCAACGCCGCCTCCGGGGTCCGCCCGGTCACCGCCATCGACGGCGTACAGCTGCCCCGGGCCGGATACCTCGACGCCCTCGTCAAGGCCTACGAGGAGATTCGGGGAGAGCTGTTGTAGGGCTGTGTTCGCTTTGCGCCTCCGCTTCGCTTCGGGATCTCCGGAGTCGAGGCGGGAGGGCGGGTGGCCGTCACCACAGGAGGTTGGTGTGGGAGACCGCCTACCGGTCACTACAGAGGGTTGAGGTAGGAGACCGTGTGACCGTTACCCCCTGCCGGGGTTGAGGCCCGAAAGTGTTTGCTTTGGCCCTCCGCTGGCGCTTCGGGCCGTGTTCGGGCGCCAAGGGAGGCGGGAACCTTCGGCACCTCCGGTGTGGCCACTCGTACCTCGCGACCCCACCTTCGGCACCTCCAGAACCCCGCCGGCGCCCGAACGGGCAACCCCCTGGAGTTGCTGCAGGAGACCGCGAACCGGTCACACCCCAGGAGGTTGGTGTGGGAGATCGCGTGACGGTCACACCCTCTGGTGAGAGGGACGGTCTTGTTCTCCGGCGCGGCCGGGCCACCAGAGGCGGGGGCCCACGTCCAGGGCCAGCGCGGGGATGAGCAGGGTGCGCACGAGCAGGGCGTCCACGAGCACCCCGAAGGCGACCAGGAAGGCCAACTGGAGCAGGAACAACAACGGGATCACCGCGAGCGCCGCGAAGGTCGCCGCCAGGACCACACCGGCGGAGGTGATCACCCCTCCGGTGACGGTGAGGGCGCGCAGTACACCCTCCCGATGACCGTGGACCAGGGTCTCCTCGCGGGCCCGCGACATCAGGAAGATGCTGTAGTCGATACCGAGCGCCACCAGGAACACGAACGCGAACAGCGGCACCACGGGGTCGGCGCCCGGAAGATCCAGGACGTGATCGAACACCAGCGTGCCCACCCCGAGGGCGGTGGCGAACGAGAGCACGTTGACGGCCATGAGCAGGAGCGGCGCCACCAGCGAACGCAGCAGCGGGATCAGCACCAGGAACACCACCACGAGCACGAGCGGCACCACGACGGCGAAGTCCCGCCGGGCGGTCTCGCGCGTGTCGAGGTCGGTGGCGTCGACCCCGCCGACGAGGGCTTCGGCCCCCGCCACCGCGTGCACGCTCTCACGTAGATCGCGCACGGTGTCGACGGCGGCGGTGGTCTCGGACACGGCGGCCAGGTCGACCTCGACCAGCGACCGCCCGTCCTCCACCAGTACGGCGCCCTCCGCACCGGGAGGCCCGGGCTCGCTCACGGGGGTCGCGACCTCCACACCGGGGGTGTCCTCGGCGGCGGCCACGATCTCGTCGACCCGATCGGCGTCGGTGACCACCAACGCCGGGGCCGCCCCGGAGTCGGGGCCGAAGCCGCGTTCCAGGGTCTCCTGGCCGTCGACCGCCTCGACCTCGGTGCGGAACACGTCGGCCTGACCGGTGCCCTCGGCCGTGAAGAGGGGCGCGAAGACGGCCGCGGCCAGCAACAGCGCGGTGGTGGACAGCCAGATCAGGCGCGGACGGCGACCGACGAGACGGGCGATCCCGCCCCAGAGACGGTGGCGTTCCAGGATCCGGTCGGTGCTCTGTTCCTCGACCCGTCCGAGACGGTGCGGGGAGACGGGCCAGAAGGCGGCGCGGCCGCACAGGGCCAGGGCGGCGGGGAGGAACGTCATCGCGGCGAGCATGGCGGCGACGACACCGATGGCGACCACCGGACCGAGGCTGCTCGTGGAGTTGAGATCGGCCGCCAACAGGCAGAGCAGGCCGAGGATGACGGTGCCGCCGGAGGCCAGGACCGGTCCGGTGACGCCTCGGACGGCGGCGAGCACGGCGTCCGTGACGCTCTCCCTAGCCGCGAGTTCCTCCCGGTAGCGGGCCACGAGTAGGAGGGCGTAGTCGGTGCAGGCCCCCACGACGAGGATGAACAGGATGCCCTGGCTCTGACCGTTGAGGCTGATCAGGCCGCTGTCGGCGGCGGCGTAGACGAGGGCTCCGGACAGTCCGAGCGCCAGGAGGGAGGCGACGATGACCAGGATCGGCAGGAGCGGCGAGCGGTAGACGGCGATGAGGATGACCAGCACGGCGACGACCGCGACCACCAGGAGGGTGGAGTCGATGCCTCCGAAGGCGGCGGAGAGGTCGGCCGCGTAGCCGGCGGGGCCGGTGACCTGGGCTCGGAGGCCGTCGACGGGTTCGTCGGCGAGGAGGGCGCGCAGTTCGGTCACGGAGTCGCCGGTGTCGTGGCGGTCGTCGATGGAGACGATGATCCGGGCGACGGAGGGGTCCTCGGTACCGGGGATCGGCCCGATGACCGGGCCGGTCGTCCAGGGCTGTTCGCCGATCCGCTCCGCGAGGGTCTCGGCCTCGGCGAGTCGGTCACCGGTGATGGCCTCGTCTCCGGAGAGCACGATGAAGGCGGGGACCCCGTCGGCGCGGTCGAAGTCCTGGGCGATCCGGTCGGCCTCGGTGGATTCGGCGCCGTCGGGGAGGAAGGCGGCGGGATCGTTGGTCTGGACCTCGCCGAGTCTGCCGAGGAAGGCTCCGAGGGGGCCGGCGCCGAGGAGCCACACGATCGTGACCAGGAGCGCGGCCCCGGCCCACCATCGTGATCGTCGAGGCGGGTTCTGGCTTGGTGTGCTCACCGAGGGGTCCTTCCTCATGCGCTCTACAGATATCTAGAAAAACAAGCTTCTCGGAAATCTAGCTAATTTCGGGTACACGCTACCCCCGTTCGCGCGTTCCGCGCGAACGGGGGCGGCTCAGGCCTCGCCGGTGCCCACCGGTGTGGACCCTCGTTCCTCCGCCGTACGTTCGGCGCGGTCCGCGATATTGGCCGCCATCGACCCGAAGACCACCCCGTGGAAGGGGGTGACCGCCTTCCAGTACAGGTGTCCGGGCAGTCCACGCGGGTGGAACAGGGCCCTCTGGTGATAGACGGTGCGTCCGTCCACCTCGCTCACGCCCAACTCCAGCCAGGCGAGTCCGGGCAGACGCATCTCGGCCCGCAGGCGCAACAACCGCCCCGGGACGATCTCCTCCACCCGCCAGAAGTCCAGGGAGTCCCCCACACGGAGACGTTCGGGATCACGGCGCCCGCGGCGCGGCCCCACACCACCGACGGCCAGGTCGATCCAGCCGCGCGCGGCCCAGGCCAACGGCCACGAGTACCAGCCCCGTCGGCCCCCGATCCCCTCGATCACCCGCCACACGGTCTCCGGAGGAGCGTCCACGACACGGGCACGGCGGTCGGAGTACAGGCTGCCACCGGCCCAGTCCGGGTCGGTGAGCAGAGGATCCGAGGGCGCGGTGGGCCAGGACGCCGACGACCAGCGGGTGTCCACCCTGTCCTCGTCGATCCGGCGCAGCGCCAACGCCACCGCCCGGTCGAAACCGATCCGCTCATGGTCGTCCAGCAGGTCGGACAGGTCGTCCTCCCCCATCACCGCGTCGTGACGGAGCGACTCCACCAGGGGCCGGGCCATCGACGGCGGTATCGGCGTCACGAGCCCCACCCACAGACTCGACAGCCCCGGGGACAGGACGGGAACCCGGATGACGAGTCTGCGGGCGAGCCCGGCCTCGGCGGCGAACCGCTGGATCATCTCCACGTAGGTGAGGGTCTCGGGGCCGCCGATGTCGAAGGCCCGATCGGTGTCGGCGGGCAGGGTGTCGGCCTCCACCAGCAGGCGCAGGACGTCGCGCACGGCGATCGGCTGTACCCGGCTGAGGACCCACTTGGGCGTGGTCATGGCGGGCAGACGCTCGGTCAGGTGGCGCAGCATCTCGAAGGACGCCGACCCCGAGCCGATGATGACCGCCGCGCGCAGCACGACCGTGGGCACCGGCCCGGCCAGCAGGAGGTCGGCGACCTCCTTCCGGGAGGCCATGTGCGGCGACAGCGGCACCCCTTCCGGGGCGAGTCCGCCCAGGTAGACCACACGGCCGGCCCGCGCCTCGCCCGCCGCCCTCGCGAAGGTGCGGGCGCCCTCGGCGTCGGCGCTGCCGAAGTCGCCGCCCCCGCTCATGGAGTGCACCAGGTAGTAGGCGACGTCCACGTCGGCCAGGGCCTCGGGAAGCCCCTCCCCCGAGACCACGTCGCCGCGGACCACCTCGACCCGATCGCGCCACGGGTGGTCGCGGAGCTTGTCCGGTGACCGGGCCAGGCATCGGACGCGATAGCCGGCGTCGAGCAGTTCCGGGACCAGTCGGCCCCCGATGTAACCGGTGGCCCCGGTGACCAGGGCGAGGCGCCCGCGCCCCTGTCGGCGGGCGTCTCCCCCTCCCCCGGGGTCCGCGGCCGTCATGAGCGCCGTCCGTCGGCCGTACCGTTCGCGCGACGGTGGTCGCCCGTGTCACCGTTCTCACCGGCCCGCCCGGACTCGTATCCCGCCCGGTAGGCGTCGTCGTCCGAGGTCTCCCCGTGTTCGTGTCGGCCGCCCGCCTCGGGAGCGGTCGCGCCCGAGTCCTCGGTGCGCGGCGCGGGGACCGCGTCGTGGTGCCTGGCCTCCCGCTGTCGGCGGTAGGGGTTGTCCTCGCCCAACCCTCCGCTGAACCGGCCGTACATGCCGAAGGTCATCACCACCAGCCCCACGCCGAAGCTGAAGATCACGTTGGGCATGGAGAAGGCGAGGATGTTCGGTCCCATGCTCATCAGGTAGAGGTTGACCAGGCCGCTGACGACGAAGGCCACCCCGACCACGACGCACACGGTGGACGCGAACGTTCCGCCCAACACCATCGCGCCCACCAGCAGCGAACCGATCGCGACCGACAGGAAGCTCAACGCCCCGTTGGTGGACAGTCCCGCGATCACCTCGCCCTGGGTGTCGAACAACGGCAGCCGTACGAGCAGCCCGGCGATACCGAAGCCGATGAGGAACAGTCCCGTGAGCCCGGCACCGACCCGGTAGACGATGTCGAGCCTTCGATCCGTTCGACGCCTGGTGTCCAGTTTCATGGTGTGGCCCCTTTCGGTGCTCTCCCGACTAGAGTCGGAGGTCGGCGACGTGTGTCACAAGTCGCACCGCTTTCGCAACGTGTCGAGGTGCCATGAACGACGCGCTCACCCCCGGTGCCGCGGCCCGGCTGCTCGGGGTCGCGCCGACCACGCTGCGCAGCTGGGACCGGCGGTACGGGATCGGTCCGGGCGAACGCAGCCCCGGTGGTCACCGCCGGTACTCGCCGGCCGACATGGACCGGCTGCGGGAGCTGTGCCGCCTGGTCGGCGAGGGCTTTCCGCCCGCCTCGGCGGCACGGCGGGTCCTGGAACAGGACGCCCCGACGTACCGGTCCACGTCCGCCGACGTGTCATCCGAGGATTCCCCGGATGAGGTACACCGAACCGGACACGAGGCCACATACGCCCCATCAGGTGGCTCTCTCGCCCCTTCGGACCACGGGTCCGGCCGGCCCTCACGACGTCGTTCCGGCGGGGACACACTCCCCCTGGGCCCCGCGCCGCCGCTCCTCCAGGGGATCGCCCGCGCCGCCATGCGCATGGACTGCGAGCTCGTGGAACGGCTGTTGTGGTCGGCGCTGGAGGAGCACGGAACCGTGGCGACCTGGGAGAACCTGGCCATGCCCCTGCTGTACGGAATGGGGCGCAAGTGGGAGGACACCCGACGCTACGTGGAGGTCGAGCACCTGCTGTCGTGGTCGGTCTCCTCGGTCCTGCGACGGGTCACCGGCCCGGTCCCCTCCACCGCGAGGCCGGTGGTCCTGGCGTGCCTCCCGCACGAGATGCACGGACTGCCCTTGGAGGCCTTGGCGGCGGCACTGCGCGAGAGGGGTCGGCCACAACGGGTGCTGGGCCCGTGCACCCCGGCCGAGGCGACCGTGCGCACCATCGCGCGGACCGCGCCGAGCGCCGTGGTGCTCTGGTGCCACGCCAAGGGCGATCAGGGGGTCGCGACCCTGAGGGCCGTCGCCCGGGCGACCGGCGCGGGTCGCCTCCGCACGGCCTTGTACACGGCGGGGCCCGGCTGGCGGGAGGCGGGGCCCCTCACCCGGATCACGGACGGCCACCTCTCCTCCCTCACCGAGGCCATGACCCACCTGCTCCGTTGAGGCCGCGACCGGGCCGACCGACCCGGGAACGCAGGACGTACCACAGATGGTCCAGGGTGCTGTGGGACATGGCCGCGACCGGGGTGGTCAGCCCCATCGCCAACTCCCGGCGCACGGATGAGGCACCGTCGAGGAACGCCAGGACGTCACCGAGCCGGTTCCCCGCGAAGAGCCGGGCGAAGAAGTCGGAGCCGCGCACCCGACCGGTGTCCAGGGCGCGCAGCATGACGGCGTCCATGGCCAGGTGCCGGGCCCGATACGGCACCGGCGGGATCGGGGTCCGCCCCTCGGCCAGGGCCTCGGCCACCGCGGCCGCCTGGCGTGAGGCGCCTCCGAAGGTGTAGCCGGTGGAGGGGCGGGTCGCCCCGCCCGCGGCGCCGATCCGGAACAGCCGTCGCCCCACCCGGGTCGGAAAGGGCGCGTCGGTCATGGGGATCACCCCCTGCTCGGAGGAGACCACCTCGAAGTCCTCCAACCCGATGGCGGCGCCGTAGGCGTCCAGGGCCGCCTCGTACTCGGCGGTGCTCAGAACGGAACGGCCGAACTCGGTGTACTCCACCAGGGCTTCGCGGGAGGACAGCGGAAGCACGTAGCCGAAGGCCACGCCGGTGGACGGCTGTGGCGGTCGAAGGTCCATGAGCACGGCGCTCTCGGGGTCGAAGGCCTCCTTCGGGGTCCGGACGAACCATCCCCGGAAGTGTTGGAGCAGGGTGGTGCGTCCGCCGCTCCGAGCGGCCGGCGGGCGGGAGTCGAAGACCCAGCGCGCGGTGAGTCGGACGTCGGCCCCTCGCGGATCGGTGGCGTGGACCGTGGCGTGTTCGGGGCCGTCGCTCAGAGCGGTCACGAACAGTTCCCGCTGGTCGAGGTACTCGTCGGCCCGGCCGCGCACGAACGCGACCACGTCGTCGGAGCGCAGCATCTTGTACCGGTAGGGGTCGGCCGCGGAGCGGTGGCGCGCCCCATCGGCGCCCACCACGGTCAGGTCGCGCCATCGGGCCGCCAGAAGGGGCTCCCAGAGACCGTCCCCCTCCTCCCAGAAACACCAGGTACGCGGGGGCGGGGTGTGCGGTCCGGGCGGAGGCTCCAGCAGGGCCGTGCGCAGGGGTCGTCCGCGTCGTTCGTTGACCTCGCCGATGTGATGGGCCAGGGTGAGCCCTGCGGCGCCCCCTCCGATGATCACCACGTCATAGTCGGCCATACCACCAGCATGCCGGTGACCTCGGGTGAACGGCGATCGGACACGGGAGGATCATGACCACCGACGCGGAACGAGCGAGGGCCGGCGCGGTCACCGAGGGGTTCGACCACGCGGCGGGCTCCTATGACCGGCTGGTCGGGGCCAACCCGGGCTACCACCGTGACCTGCGAACCTCCGTACGGCGTCTGCGCCTTCCCGGGGACGGCGAGGGGCTGCGCCTCCTCGACCTGGGGTGCGGGACCGGGGCCTCCACGGCGGCCCTGGTCGAAGCCGCCCCCCGGGCACGGATCCTCGCGGTGGACGCCTCTCAGGGCATGCTCGACGTGGCGCGGACCAAACCCTGGCCCGGCGGCGTCGAGTTCCATCGGGCGCGGGCCGAGTCCCTCGATCCGGCATGGGCGGCCGAACGACTGGGCGGCCCCGCGGACGCGGTGTTCGCCGCCTACCTGATCCGCAACGTCCCCGATCCCGACGCCCTCCTGGCGACGATCGGGGCGATCCTGCGCCCCGGCGGACGCGTGGCCCTGCACGAGTACTCCGTGGCGGACTCGATCGGGGCCCGTATGGTCTGGACGGCCGTGTGCCGAGGGGTGATCGTCCCGGCGGGCCGGCTCCTGACCGGCCGGGCGGACCTGTTCCGCTACCTGTGGCGCAGCGTCTTGGAGTTCGACGGGGCGGAGACCCTCTCGGAGCGGATGCGCGCGGCAGGTCTGGAGTCGGTGGCCCGGGCCTCGTTCCCGGGGTGGCGGTACGGGATCACCCACACGTTCCTCGGCTCCCGTCCCGGCGGGTCCTGGTGAACGCGCGCGTACGCGACCGACTCGCGGAGAGGATCCCCGCGCCCGAACCGGTGGCCCCCGCGCCGACGCGCACGCCCAGGGTGGCCGTGGTGGGCGCCGGCATCGCCGGTCTGTCGGCCGCGCGTGCCCTGACCGAACGCGGGGTGGAGGTGGAGGTCCTCGAACGCGAGGAGGGTTGGGGAGGCCGCCTGCGCGGTTGGGAGACCCGCCTGGCCGACGGCTCCACCGTGACGATGAGCCGGGGGTTCCACGCCTTCTTCCGGCAGTACTACAACCTGCGCGACCTGCTGGCCCACGCCGATCCGGACCTGTCCGGGCTGGTCCCCCTGACCGACTATCCGCTGGCCCACGCCTCGGGCGCGGCCGACCGGTTCTCCGGCCTGCCCCGGACGCCTCCGTGGAACGCCTTCGCGCTGGCGGCCACGAGCCGGAGCTTCGCCCTCCGGGCGTTGGCGGACGTGAACGTGCCCGCCGCTCTCCGACTGTTGGACGTGGAGGTACCGGACGTGTACCGGCGTCTGGACCATCTGAGCGCGCGGGACCTGTTGGAGACCGTCCGTTTCCCGCCCGACGCCCGTCATCTGGCCTTCGAGGTGTTCGGCCGGAGCTTCTTCGCCGCTCCGGAGGACCTGTCGGCGGCGGAGATGGCCGTGATGTTCCACATCTACTTCCTCGGCTCCTCGGAGGGGTTGGTCTTCGACGTGCCGCGTTCACCCTTTCCTCAGGCCCTGTGGGACCCCCTGGTCGAACGTCTGAGCGGGGCCGGAGCGCGATTCCGACGGAAGGCCCGGGTGGAACGGATCGTTCCGTCGGCGGAGGCCGAGGGGGCCACCGTGCACTGGACGGGGCCCGAGGGCGACCGGAGCGCCCGGTTCGACGGGGTGGTGCTGGCCACCGAACCGGGAGGGCTGCGCCGCCTGGTGGCCGACTCTCCCGCCCTCGGCGACGAGGAGTGGCGTTCCCGCGCGTCGGCGTCCCCTTCGGCTCCTCCGTTCCTGGTCTCGCGCTACTGGCTGGATCGCCCGGTCCGTCCGCACCGCCAGGCCTTCCTGGGCACCGCCGGGCATCCCACCCTGGACAACGTCAGCGTGCTGGAGCGCTACGAGGACGAGTCCGCGGCGTGGTCGCGGCGCACCGGTGGTTCGGTGGTGGAGCTGCACGCCTACGCGCTGCCCCAGGGCTGCGATCTCGCCACCGAGCGGGCCTCACTGTGGAAACAGGCGCTATCGGTCTATCCGGAGTTGCGTTCGGCCCGGATCGTGGACGCGCGGCACGAGCTGCGCGAGGACTGTTCGCTGTTCCCGCCGGACGGTTTCGAGCGCCGGTGCGCGGTCACCACCCCCGACCCGTGGCTGGTCGTGGCCGGAGACCACGTGCGGGTGGACCTGCCGGTGGCGTTGATGGAGCGCGCGGCCACCACCGGCGTCCTGGCGGCCAACGCCCTGCTCACCCGGTGGGGGCGGCGGGGCCACGCGGTGTGGAGCGTGCCCCGCCGCGGCCGCTTCGCCCCCTTGCGCGCGCTCTCCGGCCTGCTGAGCGGCTAGGGAAGGTCTTTCTTGGAACGCAGCAGGTAGCGCCGTTCCGCGTAGGCCAGGTCGTCGCGCCACAGTCGACGGGCCGCGATCCGCATCATCGGTCGAATCGCGCCCGCGACCCCGCGCGCCAACGCGAAGCCGCCGCGCTCGGAGACGGCGATCGTCGCCTCGATGACGGCGGTGCGTGGGACGCCCCGTCCGTCCACACCGAGCGGGGTGGCGTGCGTCTCCACCACACTGCCCTCCCCCTCGCCCTCGATGATGGTCATGACCACGGTCCTGGGATCGGGACAGGAGAAGGCGGCGCGCACGGGCACGCCCCATCGACCGGCCACCCGGAAACCGACGTCCACCACCATCCGGTCCGGATCGGGGTCGGGGCCCTCCGGCACCTCGGTGACCCGCAGCCCGACGAACGAGTAGGGGTGGAACCAGGATCCGTGCCAGGGGTCGAGGCGGTTGGCGACCACGTCCTCGGGTTCGCAGCGGCCCGCCAGGCTCTCGACGGCGGCGAGGTGCCGGGAGGCGTCGGGGCGTTCCGGGAGGACGGGCCGGTCCAGGGGCTCCTCTCCGCCCACGTGATCCAACCGCACCCACACGAGCACGCCGTCGTCGTGGGCCGGGTAGGGGCTCCATCCGGGAAAGCCCTCGGCGCCGAGGGAGAGACCGTGCCAGCGGCACACCAGACGCCCTCGGTCGACGGCGCCCCGGCACAGGGGCGCTCCGAGGTGGGGGCAGGCGCCGGGCCCTACGCGCACGATGCCCTCCCCGTCACGCCAGGCGACCAGCTCCACGCCCGCCACCACCCGGCCGAAGGGGCCGCCGGCCCGTACCTCGTCGGAGGCGGCGAGGACGTACCAGTTCCCGGAGGGGCGGGCCAGCGCCCGTTCGAGGGCGGCGTCGATCACCCTGGGGGTCGCCTCCCTCCAGGTGGGGTCCTGGCGTGCCCAGGTGTCCTTCGGAAGCCGGCGCAGGGGGATCCGCCGCGGAGCGGGATCGGGCAGGGGCATGTGCGCTCTCTCCTCAGGGGGTCGGTCTCCGTGGTCGTGGGACGGCCCTGGCCCACAGGGAGCGGGCCAGCGCCGGCATGGCCGCCACCGCCTTGCGGGTCCCGGAGACCCGGTGCCGGACGCTCCACACGTCGAAGTCCGCGGCGACGATCTCGTCCAGGATGGCCCGGTAGAGCCGCAGGGCGGTGGAGACACACGGTCGGGAGACCGGTTCGAGCATCGCCACCCCGGGTTCGGCGAGGCGGTAGAGGTCCCGGTTGACCTCGACGAGTTCGGCGAGGGCCCGACGCGCCGGCGGGTCCGGCGCCCGTCTGCGGGCGCAGTCCGCGAGCCGTTCACGATCGACACCGTGGCCGGCGAGGACGTCCGCGGGCAGGTAGACGCGTCCACGCGCGAGGTCCTCGGACACGTCGCGCAGGAAGTTGGTCAGTTGGAAGGCCTCGCCCAGGGCGGCCGCGTGCGGCGCGGCCTCCTCCCGTCGCGCGACCGTGCCCAGGACCGGCAGGACCTGGAGTCCGATGACCGCGGCCGAGCCGTACATGTACTCGCGCAGGTGGTCGAGGTCTCGGTACTCGGTGGTCGTCAGGTCCATGCGCATGGAGGCCATGAAGGCTGTGAAGTACCCCGGGTCCAGTTCGTGGTGGTCGACGGTGTGCGCCAAGGCCCGCAGCACCGGTTCGTCCGGTTCCCGCCCGGACAGGGCCCGCTCCAGGTCGGCGTCGATGGCGTCCAGTCGGGCCTTCTGGTCGTCGACGGTCGTCCCGGGGCCGGGTTCGTCGACGATGTCGTCCACCCAGCGGGCGAAACCGTAGAGGGCGTGGATGTGGGGCCTCCGCGCCGACGGCAGGACACGCGTGGCCGTGTAGTAGGTACGGCCGTGGTGGGCGTGCAGCCCTCGGCAGCGCAGGTAGTCCTCGCGCAGGACCCGCGCGGTGATCCCGGCCGCGTCCAGTTCGGCGGTGGCGGAGCTCATCGGCGCCCCCTCCGGGACGAGGCGGCCAGGATCCGCTCGGCGGCCAGCCTCCCCGAGAGGAGCACGGTGGGCAGCCCGACGCCGGGATGGGTGCCGCATCCGGCGAGGACCGCGTTGGCGATCCCGGGCACCACGGGCCGCGGACGGAAGGGGCCCGTCTGGGCGAAGGTGTGCGCCAACGAGAAGGGCGTCCCCCGGGCCAGTCCGAGGCGGGCCCAGTCGACGGGGGTGACGAGCCGTTCGGCGCGTATGGAGGCGTCCAGGCCGGTCATCCCCCTTTTCTCCAGGGTCCGGACGATCTCGTCGCGGTAGCGGGGGCCCTCACGGTCCCAGTCGATGTCGCCCGCGGCGAGGTTGGGCGCGGGCGCCAGGACGTAGAACAGGTGGTGCCCCTCCGGGGCCAGCCCGGGGTCGGTGCGGGTGGGCTGGGTGATCAGCAGGGACGGGTCGCTCATCGTACGGCCCTGGTCGATGATCTCGGTGAAGGTGCTCTCCCAGGCGTCTCCGAAGGAGATCGTGTGGTGGGACAGCTGTTCCCAGGTGCGGTCGGTCCCCAGGTGCAGGACCACCGCCGAGGGCGAGAACCGGTGCGGGACGAGCCGGCGTGAACGGTGGTCCAGCAGGCGGTGGGCGACCGGCAGGTCGGTGGTCAGGACGACGTGGTCGCAGCGCGTCCGTTCGCCGCCCTCGGTGACCACGGCCGTGACCCGGTCGCCGGACCGTTCCACGCGGGTGACGTTCTCTCCGTAGCGCAACCGTCCGCCCGCGCCGGTGACGGCCTCCGCCATCGCGTCGGCGATGGCCCGCATCCCGCCCTTGGGGAAGTACACGCCCGCGACGGTGTCCATGTAGGCGATGACGGCGTAGGCGGCCAAAGCCTTGCGGGGCGACACCCCCGCGTACAGCGACTGGAAGGAGAAGATCCTGCGCAGGCGCTCGTCCCGCAGGTGGCGTCCGATGGCGGGGGCCAGACGGCCGAAGCCACCGGCCGCGGCCAGCCTCGCCAGGTCGGGGCGGAGCAGGTCCAGGGGCGAGTCGAACCGGGCGTCGATGAAGGAGCGCATCTCCACCTCGTACAGGCGGGTGAGCCACTCGCGCAGCCGAAGGTAGCCGACGGCCTCACGGACCCCGGCCACGCGCGCCACCTCGGCGGTCATGCGTCGACGATCGGTGTGCACGTCGACGGTGGACCCGTCGGCGAAGGCCGCGCGGTAGGCCGGTGCCAGCGGGAGGAGCTCCAGCCGGTCCGTCATGTCCTCGCCGACCGCCGCGAAGACCTCGCCCAGGATCTCGGGCATGGTCAGGACGGTGGGACCGGTGTCGACGCGGAAGCCGTCCATGTCCAGGCGTCCCGCCCGGCCTCCCGGGTGTTCCTCGCGTTCGATGATCGTCACGTCGCGTCCGGCGCCGAGGAGGTGCAGGGCGCACGCCAGGCCGGACAGGCCGGCGCCGACGATCACCACCGGGCCGCGGTCCGACGGGGCCGGGCCGGCCGTTCGACGGGGTTTCGGATCAGGGGTCAAGGGATCCCTTCCGCTCGTGGACCGGGAGTGTCAGATGCGCGCCGCGCTCTCGGCGAAGTCGAGGAGTCCGTCGCGGACGCCCGGATCGATGTCGAGGCCGGCGATCCGGGAGGTCCCCCGGTCCGCCAGGGAGCGGCAGTGGTCGACGACCAGGTCCCTGGCGCCCAGCCGTTCGAGGGTCTCGGCGACCTCCGCCGGGTCCACGGAAACGGTTCCGACCCCTTCCAGCAGGGCCAGGGCGGCGGTGTCGCCGCTCCGCCGGGCCAGGTCGATCCCCGACGCCAGGAGCATGGTGTTCTTGCCCTCTCTCAGGTCCTCCCCCGGTTCCCTCCCGGTCCGGGCCGGGTCGCCGTAGAGGTCCAAGAGGTCGTCTCTGAGCTGGTAGGCCACCCCCACGTCGCGTCCGTAGCCGCGCAGTGCCTCCTCCACCGGTGCCGGCGCGCCCGCCAGGGCCGCCCCCAGTCGGAGGGGTCGTTCGACGGTGTAGGACGCGGTCTTGAGCCGGTCGATCCTCAGGGCCCGTCCCACGGAGCGTTCGGTGCGCGCTTGGGAGCGCAGGTCGAGGTACTGGCCGACCATCACCTCGGTCCGCATGTCGCGCCATACCCGCAGCGCCCGCGGCCGGCCGGCCGCCGCCTCGTACAGCAGGTCGTCCGCCCAGGCCAGGGCCAGGTCTCCGGTCAGTATCGCCATCGAGTCGCCGTACCGTTCGGGATCACCCGCGTAGGAGCGCGAACGGTGGCGGGCCGCGTGGAGGACGTGGACCGAGGGCTCGCCTCTCCGCTCCGGAGCCGAATCCATGACGTCGTCGTGGATCAGCGCGAACGTCTGGAAGAGTTCGATCGCCGCTCCGGCCGATAGAGCGATCCGGGCCCCGGTACCCCGGTCCTCTCCGCCGCCGGCGAGCCGGCCCCACCAGACCAGGGTCGACCTGATCCGTTTGCCGCCCAGGGCGAAGGAGGTGACGCGGTCGGCCAGTTCACGACCGCATTCGGCGTCGAGGGCGCCGACCTCGCGGACCCGTTCCGTCAGATACCGACGCAAGGTCTCGCCGACGGCCTCTCGGATGTCCTCGACGCCCGTGAGCAGGGCATGCCCGGTCACAGAGGCTTCCCCCTCCCGGAGCTGGTGGTGACGGCCTCGTGGCGAGGTCCGGGACCCGCACGGGCCCGATGCTCGCCGTTCTCGTCATCCGCACTGTTTCACATGGTCACTTTCCAGGCCGCGCGACACTTCGAGGCGCCCGTAAACTCGTCCCCAGTGGCCGGAGGGGCCGATCGTCGTGACGTTGGGAGACCCATGGACACCGTGTCCGGAACGGCCGAACCGCACGGGCCCGACGGGGGCGGCCCGCGCCCGCGGTCGGAGCTGTACACGGAGCTCCAGAACGACGGTCAGCGGCTCGCGGTGGGGTTGGTCCGGCTGCTGCACCGGATGTCGGAGCGTTCGGGCATGAACCCGACGGACTTCCAGTGCTACACGCTGCTCCGGGTCTCGGGGTCCATGACGCCCGGGGAGATCGCCGACAGCCTCCGTCTGTCCACCGGCTCGGTGACCGGGGTGATCGACCGGATGGAGGCGCGCGGTCTCGTCGAACGCGCCCCGCACCCGCTGGACCGGCGCAAGATCGCGGTCCGTCTCGTGGAGGGTGCCGAGCGTCTCGCCGCGCGGACCGCTCCGGGGATGCGCGAGGTCATGACCGCCATGCACGAGGATTATCCGGCGGAGGACCTGGAGGTGATCGTAGGCTGGTTGAACCAGGTCAACGCCGTTCTGGACGAGCTCGTCGCCCAGAGACCTCCCCACGGGACCGGCTGACCTCCGGAAGGCGCACACGACGCGCACCACCCACCGAATCCGACATCACACTCCTTGTCGGAGCTGTCCGTGTAGTGACGGTCGCTTTACTACCTGGTAGTAAGCCCCTACCATCCCACGGTACCCATCCGCAGCCGGTAGCAGGAACCGGTATCTCCACCCCCGTACGCGCCTGTCCGGCGGGGATGGGAAGGAGTCGACATCTCAGCCCTGCGCAACTACATACGCCAACACACGAATCCGCCCGTCTTCATCGTCTCCAGTCTGGTGATCATCGCCTTCGTCGTTCTCGGCGTGGCCTACACCGAACCCCTGCTGGACGGGGCGACCAAGGTCCGAGACTGGATCGGAACCGACCTGGGCTGGTTCTACGTCCTGGCGACCACCTTCTTCCTCGGCGCGGCCATCTTCCTGATGCTGAGCCGCTTCGGAAGCATCAAACTCGGCCCGGACGACTCCAGGCCCGAGTTCGGCACCGTCGCCTGGTTCGCGATGCTCTTCACCACGGGTATGGGCATCGGTCTCGTCTTCTGGGGCGTCGCCGAACCCGTGACCCATCTGCACGCTCCCCGCAGCGAGGAGCTCGCCGAAACCGCGCCCTCCCCCGCCGGGGTCGGCGAGGCCCTGGGCCTGAGCTTCTTCCACTGGAGCTTCCACCCCTGGGCCATCTACATCGCCCTCGGCCTGTCCCTGGGCTACTTCGCCTTCCGCAAGGGCCTCCCGCTCCGTCCCGCGTCGGCGCTCTACCCGCTACTGGGCGACCGCGCGTTCGGCTGGCCGGGCCACATCGTGGACATCCTGGCCGTCTTCGGCACCATCTTCGGTCTGGCGACCTCGCTCGGTCTGGGCACGCTCCAGATCAACAGCGGCCTGACCCAGGTCACCGGGATGCCCAACAACTCGCTGACCCAGTCGATCATCATCATCGTGATCACCGGTATCGCCCTGTACAGCGTGATGGCCGGTATCGACAAGGGCATCCGGCGGCTCTCGGTGATCAACCTGTGGCTGGCCTTCATCCTGCTGGCGTTCATCTTCGCCGTGGGACCCAAGCTGTGGATCGTCAGCTCCATGCTCACCGGCGCCGGCGAATACCTCGGCAACCTGGTGCAGTGGAGCCTGTCCTTCCCGAGCCCGCTCGCCGACGAGACCGCCGCGACCTTCACCACCGGCTGGAGCATCTTCTACTGGGGCTGGTGGATCTCCTGGTCGCCCTTCGTCGGTATCTTCCTGGCCCGCATCTCGTACGGCCGCACGATCCGCGAGTTCATCATCGGCGCCCTGTTCGCCCCGGTCGTGGTCTCCATCCTCTGGTTCGGCGTCTTCGGCGGCTCGGGCCTGTACTACGAGCTGTTCGGTGAGGGCGGCTTCCAGGACGGCGACGAGGCCTCGGCCGCGTTCCACCTGCTGGACGCCCTGCCGCTGACCCCGATCGTCGCGACGATCGCCTCCATGCTGCTGATCGTCGTGGTGGCGGTCTTCTTCGTCACCTCCTCCGACTCGGGCTCGCTGGTGGTGGACACCCTCACCAACGGGGGCGACACCAAGCCGGTCAAGCTCCAGCGCGCGTTCTGGGCCATCAGCGAGGGCGGCGTGACGCTCATCCTGCTGGTCCTGGGCGGCGCGAACGCGCTCGGCGCCCTTCAGGCGGCCTCGGTCGTCACGGGGCTTCCCTTCGCGGTCATCCTCGTGTTCATGTTGTGGGGACTGTTCAAGGGGCTCGCGAAGGAACCGAAACCCGGTGTGGCCCTGAAGAAGAACGGGGACTCCTCCCGTTCGAAGGTCGACGCCGGACGGACGGCCCGTCAGGGCGGTGACAACGCTCCGAAGGAGGAAGACGGCACATGACGCCCAAGAAGTTCGGCAACCCCTTCTACGGGGTGGTGGACATGATCACGGAGATGAACCGTATCTCCGACACCATGACCTCCATCGAGAACGGTCAGGCCGGTGACCGCCAGCGCGGCTTCGCCGACGCCTGGAGCCCGCCCACCGACATCCTCGCCAGGGGCAACGACCTGGTGATCCGATGCGAGGTGTCGGGGGTGCTCGAAGAGGACGTGACGGTCAGCCTCGTCCACGGGGTCCTGACCATCAGCGGTGAACGACGTCGCGACGGAGACGATGTCGTCTACTACTCCTCGGAGCGGTTCATGGGCACCTTCCGACGGGAGATCAGCCTCCCCGACGGGGTGACCGAGAGCGACATCGAGGCCGGCTACGGCGAGGGTCTCCTGGAGGTGACCGTGCACGGGGCCGCGAACGCGTCGGCCCCCAGGCGCATCGCCATCAAGCGCCGTAAGAAGCCCGGAAAGTAGACACCCCGCCGCAAGCGTGAGGGGCCGTGTGTTCGCGAGAACACACGGCCCCTTCGTCGTTCCTCGAACGGTCAGAAGACCCGGTCGGCCTCGTAAGGGCCGATCACGGCCAGCGCGCGCGGCCGGGTGAGGATGTCGGCGGCGACCTCGGAGACGTCGTTCAGGGTGACGGCGTCGAAGCGGGCCAGGTCCTCGTCGATCGAGAAGTGACGCGGCTGCACCAGCTCGTGCGAGAGCAGGCGCCCCATCCTCGCGTTGGTGCCCTCGCTGCCCATGACCATGGCCCCCTGGATCTGGCCCTTGGCCCGGACGAGCTCCTCCTCGGTGATACCGGAGGCCGCGACCTTGGCGAGCTCCTCACGGCACACGCCGATGACCTCGTCGGCCTTCTCCGGAAGGCAGCCCGCGTAGATCTGGAAGGTGCCCGTGTCCGCGTAGGCGGTGTGGTAGGCGTGCACGGCGTAGGCCAGCCCGCGCTTCTCCCGGACCTCCTGGAACAGGCGGGAGGACATGCCCCCGCCCAGAGCGGCGCCCAGAAGACGCAGCGCGTGCCAGCGCGGGTCGGTGCGGACGATGCCCTCCGACCCCAGGATGATGTGCGCCTGTTCGGTCTCACGGGGCTGCACGATGGTCCCGTCGAAGGTGCGCACGGGCTCGCCCGGGCCGCGAGGACCGGAGGGACGGGCGTCCCCGGCCGCCGCCGACTGCTCGGCGAAGATCGCGGCCACCCGGTCCACGACCTCGGCGTGATCGAGACTGCCCGCGGCCGTCACGATGAGCTCGGAGGGGACGTAGGCGTCACGGTACTGCTCGGCGATCCGCTCGCGCGGCAGGGCCTTGATCGTGTCGGTGGTGCCCAGGATGGGTCGGCCCAGCGGGGTGTCCCCGAAGAAGTGCTCGGCGAAGACGTCGTCCACCAGGTCGGCGGGCTCGTCCTCGTACATGGCGATCTCCTCCAGGATCACGCCGCGCTCGGTCTCCACCTCCCCCTCGTCCAGGACCGAGTGGGCGACCATGTCGCCGACCACGTCCACGGCCAGCGGCAGATCACGGTCGAGCACCTTCGCGTAGTAGCAGGTGTGCTCCTTGGTGGTGTAGGCGTTGTGGTCGGCGCCCACCCCGTCCAGCAGCGCGGAGATCTCCAACGCCGAACGGGTCCGGGTCCCCTTGAAGAGCAGGTGCTCCAGGAAGTGAGCGGAGCCCGCGTGCGCGGAGTCCTCGTCACGGGAGCCGGTGGTCGCGGAGATCCCGAAGGCGGCCGAACGCACGCCGGGGATGTTCTCGGTGACCACGCGCAGGCCGCCGGGAAGCACCGTCCGACGTACCAGACCGGAACCGCCGTCGGGCTCCAGCAGCGTCACGGTGGTGCCCGGCTCCTGCTCGGCGGCGGTGGGGACAGAACTCATGAATCCTTCTTCTTCGCGTCGGAACATCCAGCAGAGCATATGCGGCGTACGCCGACGGGGCGGCCGCATCGTCGAAGACGCGACCGCCCCGTACAGGGTCAGTCAGGATCAGGTGTTCTCGGAACGCCCGCCCGAGCTGCGACGACGACGGCGACGCGGGGCGCCCTCGCCCTTGGCGTCGTCGCCCTTGTCCTCGCCCTTGGCGGCGGACTCGGAGGACTCCCCGCCCTCGTTCTTGGCGGCCTCGGCCTCGACGACCTCGACCGGGACCAGGGAGAGCTTGCCCCGGTCGTCGATCTCGCGGATCTCGACCTGGATCTTCTCGCCGATGCTGATCACGTCGTCGAGGTTCTCGATCCGCTGACCGCCGTGCAGCTTACGGATCTGCGAGATGTGCAGCAGACCGTCCTTGCCGGGCAGCAGCGAGACGAACGCGCCGAAGGTGGTCGTCTTGACGACGGTACCCAGGTAGCGGTCGCCGACCTCGGGCATGGTCGGGTTGGCGATCTGGTTGATCGTGTCCCGGGCCGCCTCGGCGGAGGGGCCGTCGGTGGCACCGATGTAGATGGTGCCGTCGTCCTCGATCGTGATGTCCGCGCCGGTGTCGTCCTGGATCGAGTTGATCATCTTGCCCTTGGGGCCGATGACCTCGCCGATCTTCTCCACCGGGACCTTGACGGTCAGGATGCGCGGAGCGTTCGGGCTCATCTCGGCCGGACGCTCGATGGCCTCCTGCATGACGTCCAGGATGGCCAGACGGGCGCCGCGGGCCTGCTGGAGCGCCAGGGCCAGCTGCTCGGCGGGGATGCCGTCGAGCTTGGTGTCGAGCTGGAGGGCCGTGATCAGGTCACGGGTACCGGCGACCTTGAAGTCCATGTCGCCGAAGGCGTCCTCGGCACCGAGGATGTCGGTCAGCGTGACGAACTCGTCGCCCTCGCTGATCAGACCCATGGCGATACCGGAGACCATCTCCTTGAGGGGCACACCGGCCGCCATCAGGGACATGGTGGAGGCGCAGACCGAACCCATCGAGGTGGAGCCGTTGGAGCCGAGGGCCTCGGAGACCTGACGGATCGCGTACGGGAACTCCTCGCGGGAGGGCAGCACCGGCAGCAGGGCCCGCTCGGCCAGGGCGCCGTGCCCGATCTCGCGCCGCTTGGGCGAGCCCACCCGACCGGTCTCACCGGTGGAGTAGGGCGGGAAGTTGTAGTTGTGCATGTAGCGCTTGGTCTTCTCAGGGTTGAGAGTGTCGACCGTCTGCTCCATGCGCAGCATGTTCAGCGTGGTGACGCCCATGATCTGGGTCTCACCACGCTCGAAGAGAGCCGAGCCGTGCACGCGGGGCAGGATGCCCACCTCGGCACTGAGCTGGCGGATGTCCTTGGGGCCACGACCGTCGATGCGGACCTGGTCGCGCAGCACGCGCTCGCGCATGAGCTGCTTGCTCAGGCTGCGGAAGGCGGCGCCGACCTCCTTCTCGCGACCCTCGAAGTCCGCGGCCAGACGCTCGCCGGCCTCGGCCTTGATCTTGTCGAGCTCGGCCTCGCGGTCCTGCTTGTCCGCGATGGTGAGCGCCTTGGCCAGGTCCTCGCGGACCGCGCCCTCGACGGCGGCGTAGGCGTCGTCCTCGTAGTCGAGGAAGATCGGGAACTCGCCCTCTTCACGACCGGTCTGCTCGGCGACGGCCTGCTGGGCCTTGCAGAGCACCTTGATGAAGGGCTTGGCGGCCTCCAGGCCCTCGGCCACGGTCTGCTCGTTGGGGCCGACGGCGCCCTCGGCGACCAGCTTCAGCGTGCGCGTGGTGGACTCGGCCTCGACCATCATGATCGCGACGTCGCCGTCCTCCAGGACGCGGCCGGCCACGACCATGTCGAAGGTGGCGTTCTCCAGCTCGGCGTGGGTGGGGAAGCCGACCCACTGGCCGTCGATCAGAGCGACGCGCACGCCGCCGATCGGACCGGAGAAGGGCAGCCCGGCGATCTGGGTGGACATCGAGGCCGCGTTGATGGCGACGACGTCGTACAGGTGCTCGGGGTGCAGGGCCAGGACCGTCTCGACGATCTGGATCTCGTTGCGCAGGCCCTTCTTGAAGGACGGACGCAGCGGCCGGTCGATGAGACGGCAGGTGAGGATGGCGTCCTCGGAAGGACGGCCCTCACGACGGAAGAACGAGCCGGGGATACGGCCGGCGGCGTACATCCGCTCCTCGACGTCCACCGTCAGCGGGAAGAAGTCGAGGTTGTCCTTGGGACGCTTCGAGGCGGTGGTGGCCGACAGGACGACGGTCTCGTCGTCCAGGTAGACCGTGGCCGAACCGGCGGCCTGACGGGCCAGACGGCCGGTCTCGAAGCGGATGGTGCGGGTGCCGAACCCACCGTTGTCGATGACGGCTTCGGCAGAGAAAACGCCCTCCATGGGCGACCTCCTGTTACACATCGGGTCACGTCGCGTCCGATGTTCCGGCATGCGCGACGTCTTCTGTCTTCCCGCGTCGTGCCCCGGAGGTGATGACGGCCGGTCATCGATCGAAGCCCACGGAACCTCCCCCGAAAGGGCGGTGTCCGGAGACCACTACCGAGGACCGACCCCTGTTGACCGGGGGAACGGCACGGGTGCGGTTCGTCGGGTGGAGCCCGTGGCGGGCACCACTCCGATCACACCTTACTAACAAAGAGGGAGCGGCCGAAGCCACTCCCTCCGGTTTCACCTTAGCGGCGCAGACCCAGGCGCTCGATCAGCGAGCGGTAGCGGGTGATGTCCTGCTTGGCGATGTACTTGAGGAGACGGCGGCGACGGCCGACCATCAGGAGCAGGCCACGACGGCTGTGGTGGTCGTGCTTGTGGTCCTTGAGGTGCTCGGTGAGCTCGGTGATGCGGTGCGTGAGCAGCGCGACCTGGACCTCGGGGGAGCCGGTGTCGCCTTCCTTCGTGGCGTACTCGGCGATGATCTTTTCCTTGGTGGCGGTGTCGATCGACACGACGCTCCTTCTTCCGGAATCGGTACGCAGGGCGAGCCCCGGTACATGAGGACAGGGGTTCAGACGCGGTGACCGCGCGTACGAACAGTCACCGTCGTGTGCGGTGCGCGCGGCCCGCCGCCGATGGCGTGGGTGCGCCGCGCTCCCGTCGACCCCGCCCGAACGGGCGTGACCGAACGTGGACACACGTGAACGTGACCCACCCTACCCCAGGTGACGAGGTGGAACGCCCGCGCTTTCGGTGATACCGCACTCCTCAGACGGTGTCGCCGGTCTCCGGGGCGAGCACGTCGCGGCAACGGTCGACGTCGCGGCGCATCGCGACGATGAGATCGTCCAGATCCTCGAACCGCTCCTGACCGCGGATACGCGCGACGAAGTCCACCGTCATGTCCACCCCGTACAGTTCGAGGTCGTCGCGGTCCAACGCGTACGCCTCGACGGTGCGTTCGGTGCCGTCGAAGGTCGGGTTGGTGCCGACCGAGATCGCCGCGGGCCAGCGCGACTCGTGCCCGGGCCCGGCCTCCCGACGTCCGAGCCACCCGGCGTAGACCCCGTCTCCGGGAACGGCGGTGTCCGGGTCCAGGTCCAGGTTGGCGGTGGGGAATCCGAGGAGTTCCCGGCCCCGGGCCGCCCCGTGGACGATCTCCCCGCCCACCTGATGTGGCCGCCCCAGAAGCTCGGCGGCCGTGCTCACGTCGCCCCGCTCCAGCAGGGCGCGGATCCGGGTGGAGGTGATGGTCTCCCCTTCCGCGACGAGGCGGACCCCGTCCACCACGAAGTCGAACCGCTCGCCCAGCTCGGCGAGGACGGCGACATCGCCCGCCGCGCGGTGACCGAAGCGGAAGTCCTCCCCCACCACCACGGCGGCCGCGCCCAGGCGGTCGATCAGCACCCGCTGGACGAAGTCCTCGGGGCTCAGCGAGGAGAGCTCCTTGGTGAAGGGCAGGACGCACACGGCGTCGGCCCCGAGGTCGTCCAGGAGCCCGACCCGTCGATCGATCGAGGTCAGCGCCGGCGGGGTGTGCCCGCGCAGGACCCGCTCCGGGTGGGGGTCGAAGGTGACCACGACGACCGGGAGTCCCAGACGGCGTCCGTGCTCGACGGCGGTGGCCAGGAGGGCCCGATGGCCTCGGTGCACACCGTCGAAGACACCGATGGCCACCACGGAGCGTCCCTGATCGGTGGGAATGTCCCCCAGCCCGTCCCATCTCCGCACGTTCGGTTCCCCTTGTCCGTCATGGTGAAGTCGTTCCGAGTCCAGCGTGCCACGTCGCGGAGGCGACTTCCGACAGCCGACCGGTGCCGCCCACCACGCAGGACGTCCGTTCCGCCCTCGGCAAAGGGGACTTGGCCCAGGGCGGACACTCGGTTTACCGTTCCGGGATGGCGATGATCAGCACCGATAAGACTCGTCTGTCCTATGACGAGGCCGGCGACGGTCCAGCGGTCGTGTTCGCGCACGCGGGGATCGCCGATCGGCGTATGTGGGACCACCAGTTCACGAACCTGTCGAGGACCCACCGGGTGATCCGCTACGACCAGCGGGGATACGGGGGTTCGGCCGACCACGAGGGCCCGGTCCCCCACCATGAGGACCTGTTGGACCTGATGGACGCCCTGGAGATCGGGTCGGCGACCCTGGTGGGGGCGTCGTTCGGGGGCGCCTACGCGGTCGACGCCGCCTTGGCCGCCCCGGAGCGGGTGGAGGCGCTGGCACTGGTCTGCCCGGGGATGTCCGGTCACAGATGGACCGGCGAGTTCCTGCGGGAATCGCGCGAGGCGATCCTGGCCGCCGTGCCCCCGGACCGGTTGGCGACCTATCGCGCGGGCGACGCCGTGGTACTGCCGGAGGACGTCGCAGCGATGGCCGAGGCCCAGGCCCGGTTCATGGTGCTGGGGCCGGACCGCTCCCCCGAGGACCTACCGCTGGAGGCCTGGGACCTGTCCCTGTTGATGCTGCGGGAACTCTTCGCCCGCCGCTGGTCGAGCCCGGCCAACGAACCGGCCTGGCCCGAACGTCCGGCCGTGGACCGGCTGGGCGAGATCACCGTACCGACCCTGGTCGTGAAGGGTCTGTCCGAGGTCGCCGCCGTCCAAGAGGTCGCCGACCTCTACATGGAGGGGATCCCGGGCGCCCGTTCGCTGACGATGCCCGACACCGGACACCTGCCCTCGGTCGAGCGTCCGGGCGAGCTCACCGCCGCCCTCGCCGAGTTCCTGGACGAGGAGGTCTCCCCCTCCTCGACCACCCTCGGAAGGGACACGTCCCGACGGTAGGCCGGGAGGACGGCGGAACGGTGTCAGGCGGGGTCGAAGACGACCACCGGCTTCATGTGGCCGGGCCGGTTCTCGCCCAGGGCCACCACCGTGCCGTCGGGGGCGAAGAGTCCGATCGGCCCCTCCCCCAGAGAGCTCTCACCGATGCGGTTGCCGTGACGGATGGCGCGGGTCTCGGCCTCGTCCATGGTGCGCACCGGGAACGCCGCGGCCACCGCCTGGGCCAGCGGCACCTGCGTGAACTCCTTGGCGAGCTGGTCCAGGGTCCGGGCCTGGGACAGGTCGTAGGGCCCCACCCGGGTACGGCGCAGGGCGGTCAGGTGACCGCCCACTCCCAGGTCGGCGCCCATGTCCCGGGCGAGCGAACGGATGTAGGTCCCACTGGAACAGGTGATCACCGCGTCCACGTCCACGAGGACACCGTCGGCGTCGCTCTCACGACGGATGTCGGTGACCTCGAACCGTTCGATCGTGACCGTACGGGCCTTGAGCTCGACCTCCCGACCGGCGCGGGCCGCCTTGTAGGCGCGCTCACCGTTCACCTTGATCGCGCTGACCTGCGGCGGGATCTGCTGGATGGGACCGGTCAGCTTCGCCACCGCCGCGTGTACGTCCTCATCGGACACGGCGGAGGCGTCGACCCTGGCCCCGGGCTCGCCCTCGGCGTCGTCGGTGTTGGTCACCAGGCCGAGTCGGATCGTGGCCTCGTAGGTCTTCTCCGTCAGGGTCAGGTGACCGAGCAGTTTGGTGCCCTTCTCGATCCCCAGGACCAGCACACCGGTGGCCATCGGGTCCAGGGTCCCCGCGTGCCCCACGCGGCGGGTACGCGCCAGGCCTCTGGTCTTGGCGACCACGTCGTGCGAGGTCCAGTCGGCGGGCTTGTCGACGACCACGACGCCACTGTCGGCCATGGCACTCCTCAGTGCAGAAGGGAGAAAGGGAAGGGTGAGGACGGCGGCACCACTCGTACCGCCGTCCTCGGGGGACGGATCTACTCGTCCTCGGCCTCGTCGTCCTCACGCGGGGCCTTGTAGGGGTCGGCCTCGCCCGCGTGCTCGGCGCCGGTGGCCTTCTTGGCCACCTCCTCGTCGGACCTGCGCGCCTCGACCAGCAGCTTCTCGATGTGCTGGGCGTTCTCCTGGACCTCGTCGATGACGAAGGTCAGGCTCGGGGTGTGCCGAATGCCGGTCTGGCGACCGACCTCACTACGGATCAGGCCCTTGGCGCTCTCCAGAGCGGCGGAGCTCGCCGCCTTCTCCTCGGCGCTGCCGAACACCGTGTAGTACACCGTCGCGTCACGCAGGTCGGCGGTGATACGGGCGTCGGTCACGGTGACGAATCCCAGGCGCGGGTCCTTGATCCGCCGGTCCAGCATCTCGGCGACGATCCGCTGGATCCTGTCGGCGATCTTCCGCGCGCGTGCGGCGTCAACCATCGTCAGTCTTCCTCTTCGTTGAAGAGCCGCTGCCTGGCGGACAGCAGCTCCAGTTCGGGACGGCCCGCGACGAAACGCTCGCAGGTGTCCATCTGGTCCCTGGCGTGGGCGGCCGTGGGCGCGACCACCGCGACACCGATCTTCGCCCGACGGTAGAGGTCGTGTTCGCCCACCTCCGAGACCGACACCGAGAACTTTCGGCGCAGATCGGAGACGACCGGTCGGACCACCGAGCGTTTCTGCTTGAGCGACTGGACGTCTCCGAGGAGCACGTCCAGGGTCAACGCCCCGACGTACAAGTGATCACCCGTGGTGTTGTTGTGCGGGCCGGCAAAGGCGGGGCCCCGGACACGAACGGTCCGGGGCCCCAGGTGGATGGCTCCACGACTAGTCGCGGGGCTTCTCCTGCATCTCGTAGGTCTCGATGACGTCCTCGACCCGAAGATCGTTGTAGCCGACACCGATACCGCACTCGAAGCCCTCGCGGACCTCGGTGGCGTCGTCCTTGAAGCGACGCAGCGACTCGACGTTGAGGTTGTCGGAGATGACGACCCCGTCGCGGATGAGCCGCGCCTTGCTGTTACGGCGGATGAGGCCGTTGCGGACGATGGAACCGGCGATGTTGCCGATCTTCGGCACCTTGAAGACCTCGCGGATCTCGGCGCTGCCGAGCTGGACCTCCTCGTAGACCGGCTTGAGGAGACCCTTCACGGCGGCCTCGACCTCGTCGATGGCCTGGTAGATGACCGAGTAGTACCGGATGTCGACACCCATACGGTCCGCCAGCTCGCTGTTCTTGCCCTCGGGCCGAACGTTGAAGCCGACGATGATGGCGTCTGCGGAGGACGCCAGGTTGATGTCGTTCTGGGTGATCGCACCGACACCGCGACCGATGATCCGGATGCCGACCTCGTCGCCACCGGCGTCGATCTTGAGCAGCGACTCCTCGAGCGCCTCGACCGAACCGGACATGTCGCCCTTGATGAGGAGGAGCAGCTCGGAGCGCTCGCCCTCCTTGATGGCGGACTGCCAGTTGTCGAGGGTGACCCGACGGGCCGAACGCGCCTGCTGGGCGAAGCGCTCGCGCGCCTCACGCTGCTGGGCGATCTGCCGCGCCACCCGGTCGTCCTTGACGACCAGGAAGTTGTCACCGGCGCTGGGCACGTTGGTCAGACCCAGGACCTGGACCGGACGGGACGGCTCGGCCGACTGCACGTTCTGACCGTGCTCGTCGAGCATGGCGCGAACGCGACCGTAGGCGTCGCCACAGACGATGGAGTCACCGACGTTGAGCGTGCCTCGCTGGACCAGGACCGTGGCCATGGAACCGCGTCCGCGGTCGAGGTAGGCCTCGATCGCCAGACCCTGGGCGTCCATGTCCGGGTTGGCCTGGAGTTCCAGAGCGGCGTCCGAGGTCAGGACGACCGACTCCAGCAGGGTGTCGATGTTGTCGCCCTTGAGCGCGGAGATGTCCACGAACTGGACGTCGCCGCCGTACTCCTCGGCCACCAGGCCGTACTCGGTGAGCTGCGCGCGGACACGCTGCGGGTCGGCGCCCTCGACGTCGATCTTGTTGACCGCGACGACGATCGGGACCTCGGCCGCCTTGGCGTGGTCGATGGCCTCGGCCGTCTGCGGCTTGACGCCGTCGTCGGCCGCCACGACCAGCACCGCGATGTCGGTGACCTTCGCACCACGGGCACGCATGGCGGTGAACGCCTCGTGACCCGGGGTGTCGATGAAGGTGAGCTTGCGCTCCTCGCCGTCCACCTCGGTGGAGACCTGGTAGGCACCGATGTGCTGGGTGATACCGCCGGCCTCGCCGCTGACGACGTTGGTCTTGCGGATGGTGTCCAGCAGTCGGGTCTTACCGTGGTCGACGTGACCCATGACGGTGACCACCGGCGGGCGCGGACGCAGCTCGGCGGTGCCGCCCTCGTCCTCGCCGAACTCGATGGAGAAGGACTCCAGGAGCTCGCGGTCCTCGTCCTCGGGGCTGACGACCTCGACCTGGTAGCTGAGTTCCTCACCGAGGAGCTGAAGCGTCTCGTCGGGCAGCGACTGGGTCGCGGTGACCATCTCGCCCAGGTGCATCATGACCTGGACCAGCGACGCCGGGTTGACGTCGATCTTGTCGCCGAAGTCCGACAGGGAGGCGCCACGGGACAGACGGATGGTCTGGCCGTTGCCGCTCGGGATCTTCACGCCGCCGAAGGACGGTGCCTGAAGATCGTTGAACTCTTGACGCCGCTGCTTCTTGGACTTGCGGGCACGTCCGGGACGACCGCCCGGACGACCGAACGCGCCGGCCGTGCCGCCACCGCGGCCACGACCGCCGGGACGACCACCGAAACCGCCGGGACGACCGCCGCCGCCACCGCCGGGACGCGGACCGGCACCGGCCGGAGCGCCGCCTCGACCGCGGCCACCGCCGCCACCGGGACGACCGCCACCGCGACCGCCGCCCGCGGGCGGGGTCGGACGGGACGAGGGCATGTTCATCGGGCTGGGACGCGGCCCACCCGGACGGGGACCGCCCGGACGCGGAGCGCCCGCGGCACCACCGGGACGCGGAGCGCCCTGGCCGCCGGGACGCGGAGCGCCACCGGGACGCGGGGCGCGCTGGTCGCCGCCACCCTGCGGGCCGCCGGGACGCGGACCCGGACGGGGAGCGCCCGGACGCGGAGCGCCACCGGGACGCGGAGCGCCACCGGGACGCGGAGCGCGCTGGTCGCCGCCACCCTGCGGGCCGCCGGGACGCGGACCCGGACGGGGACCGCCCGGACGCGGGGCCGCGGGCTTGGATCCCATGCCGGAGGCGTTGGACGCGAACGGGTTGTTACCCGGACGCGGACCCGGGCGGGGACCGCCCGGACGCGGGGCACGACCACCGTCACGGCCGCCACCGGAGCGCTCGCCGCGCTGGGGACGGTCGGGGCGGTCGCCGCCGCGCTGCTGCTGTCCACCGGACGCGCCGGGCTTGGGGCCGGGCTTGGGAGCACCGCTCTTGGGCGCGGGCTTGGGGCCCGGCTTCGGAGCGGCCTCGAACGTCGGGACCGCGGGCTTGTCGACCGGAGCGGCCGGCTTCTCCGCGGGCTTCTCGGCCGGCTCGCTCGGCTTGCCGGCGGTCGGCTTGGGAGCCGGACCCGGCTTCGGGCCGGGCTTGGGGGCCGGACCCGGCTTGGGCGCGGCGGGGCGCGCGGCGGACGGCTTGGGGCCCGGCTTGGGAGCCGGAGCACTCTTCTTGCCGCCGCCGTTGGAGCCCTCGTTGAAAGCTTCCTTCAGGCGTCGAACGACGGGCGCCTCTATCGTGGAGGACGCCGAACGGACGAACTCGCCCATTTCGTTGAGCTTGGCCAGCACGGCCTTGCTCTCTACACCGAACTCCTTAGCGAGTTCGTATACCCGGACCTTCGCCACTACTCTCCTTCAGCTTCGGTCCGGGACATGGGCTTGTGCCGGACCGTCGTTAGCTCGAGTTACTCATCGCTGCGTACTCATCAGGCGCTCATCGCAATCTCGACCTGCTTCCTCATCGCTACACAACAATGGGCCGGTGGATACGTGCCGACACAGCACTGTACGCCGACCTCGATCACTACAACCGTGAGGTCGGCCCGGACATTCCAACCCTATCCGGATCACGGCGCGTTCGATCACTCGGGATGTCATCGAACAGAGCCGCCACGCGTGAGACGTCCCACCCGGTGGGTGTCTCCTCGTTCCGGGCCCGGAAGGCGCGTGACCACACCCTGCGACGTTCGGCGAGTTCGAAGCAACGCCGATCGTGGTGCAGGTAGGCACCGCGCCCCGGACGACGACCCCGGGTGTCGGGCGTGATGGCCGTGCCCTCGGCCACCAGCCGCACGAGGTCGGACTGGACTGCCCGTGACCGACAGCCCACGCACGTTCGCACGGGACGGTCACGACCGTCTTCGGCCACCATATCGTGTCGAGGCATGGGCGCGACCCGTTTAACCGGCCGAAGAGGCGTCGTCGACGTCCGCGGCGCCGGAGGCGTCCTCGTCCTCGGCCGACCGCTCGGGCTCGGCGTCGGAGCGGATGTCGATGCGCCAACCGGTGAGTCGCGCGGCGAGGCGGGCGTTCTGGCCCTCCTTGCCGATCGCCAGCGACTGCTGGTAGTCCGGGACCACGACACGGGCCACACGGGCGGCCATGTCGATGATCTCCACCGAGTTCACCCGCGCCGGGGAGAGCGCGTTCGCGACGAACACGGCGGGGTCCTCGGAGTGGTCGACGATGTCGATCTTCTCTCCGTGGAGCTCGGCCATGACGTTACGGACACGACTTCCCAACGGACCGATGCAGGCGCCCTTGGCGTTGACGCCGCCCCGGTTGGAACGGACCGCCATCTTGGTGCGGTGACCGGCCTCACGGGCGATCGCCGCGATCTCGACGGTGCCGTCGGCGATCTCGGGGACCTCCAGCTCGAAGAGCTTGCGCACCAGGTTGGGGTGGGTACGGGACAGGGTCACCGAGGGACCGCGGTGGCCCTTGCGCACCTGGACCACATAGGCGCGCAGACGCTCGCCGTGGACGTAGTCCTCGGTGGGCACCTGCTCCTGCGGGGGCAGGATCGCCTCGAGCTTGCCGAGGTCGACCAGAACGTTACGGGGATCCTTGCCCTGCTGGATGATCCCGGACACGATGTCGTGCTCGCGCCCGGCGAACTCGCCCAGGGTCAGCTCGTCCTCGGCGTCGCGCAGGCGCTGGAGGATGACCTGCTTGGCGGTGGAGGTCGCGATACGTCCGAAGCCGTTGGGGGTGCCGTCGAACTCTCCGACGACGCCGCCCTCCTCGTCGGTCTCGGCGACCCATACGGTCACGTGGCCGGTGGAACGGTTCAGCTCCACACGTGCCTTCTTGTCGGGGCCCTCCTCGCGGTGGTAGGCGATCAGAAGGGCGTCCTCGATCGCCTTGGCGACCAGTTCGACGGAGATGTCCTTCTCGCGCTCAAGGCCGCGAAGGACGCTCATGTCAATATCCACGGGGCTCCCCCTCTAGTCCGCCGCGTCGGTATCGGCTTCTCGGCGGAATTCCACCTCGACCTTGGCCTTGGCGATCGTGTCGTAGGCCAGGACGCGGGTACGGCCCTTGACGTCGAGGGTCACCCCTTGGTCGTCGGACTCGATGACGCGTCCGGTGAGGTTCCCCCCTTCGACGAGGGAGACCTTCACCAGACGACCGCGTGAGCGTCGCCAGTGACGGGGCAGGGTCAGCGGGCGGTCCACCCCGGGAGAGGTGACCTCCAGGACGTAGGGCAGTTCGCCCATGACGTCGGAGGCGTCCAGGGCCTCGTTGACCTCCTGGCTGACCTCACCGACCGTGTCCAGGTCGACCCCCTTGTCGGAGTCCACGATCACGCGCAGCACACGGCGTTTACCGGCCGGTGTCAGCTCGACGGCCTCCAGGTCCAGTCCGGCCTCGGCCAGGACCGGTTCCAGCAGCTCGACGATGCGCTCGTTGCGCGCCTGCGCTCCCATGCGTGTCAGCCCCTCAAGACGGCGAAATCCCGCCCGCTCGGCCGTGAGCCGTTGAACGGGGCGGTCCAGCTCTGTACATAGATCTGCGACGAATCCGCTCCGCACCCCCGAGAGGGGATGCGAAAGCCCCGCACGTCGTTCGCGACGGCGGGTGTGCTGCAAGGGTATCCACTCCCGGGTGCCTTCCAGGTCGCCGCGCGCGGGCCAGGCGCGTCGATGGACGTGGTCCCCCTTCCGAAGTCGCGTCCCGACAAGGGGTGTCGCCACGGATCGTGTCCCTCCGACGTCGTGGAAAGATGGGATCGACCGCCGTCGACGGCGGGAGCCGTCGGTCCCGTCCGGGACACCGGGCAGGGGGAGGAGACCTCGTGGGCCAGTGGAACGTCAGCCGTCGCACGCTGCTGGGTGCCACGGTGGCCGGTGCGGCCGCGGTCGGCCTGGTCGGCTGCGGCGAGGTCGACTGGTACCCCTACGCGGAGACGCCCGACGTCGCCGTCCTGCGCTCCCTGATCAGGGAGAAGGAACGCATGATCGCGCGGTACGAACGCGCTCTGGCCGACGGCGCGGGCCCCTCTGAGCTCCTGGAGGGGTTCCTGGGTCATCACCTGGCCCATGTGGACGCCCTGCTCGACGCTCTGCCCGAGGACGTCGGCCCCTACGGCGACCCCGAGAAGGGCGACGGAGAGACCTCCGCCCCTCCAGAGGAGGACCCGGGTCCGACCCCGGACCGGGCCGGTCTACGTCTGTTGGAGGCCGCCGCCGCGTCCGCCCGTCTCGACCAGGCCGCCGCCGTCACCGACGCGGCCCTGGCCCAGTTGGTGAGCGGGATCGGCGCCTGTGAGGCCGCGCACGCCCACCTGATGGACCGGATCTGAGCGGTGACATCACCATCGGAAAGGCAAGGTAGTCGGGTGAGCGACAGCCCCAACCCCGAGGAGACCGGTTCCCCGGAACCTCGCGAGGGTTCCGACCCCTCCACCGAGGCCCTGGCCGAGGCCGTGAGCGCCGAGCACGCCGCCGTGTACGGCTGTGAGTTCGTCGGTGGCGCCGCGGGCGACGAGGGACGCCGTGAGCGCGCCTCGGCCTTCGCCCGTCAGCACAAGGCGCTGCGCGACACCCTGCGCGACGCCGCGAGGGAGCGCGGCTGGGAGGCTCCCCCCGCGAAGGCCTCCTATCCGCTGCCCGAAGGACGCGGCGACGAGGAGATGGACGCCTTCGCCGCGGAGCTGGAGCGCAGGACCATGGAGGCCCACCTGTGGCTGTCCTCCTCCCCCGACACCGACCTGCGGATCACCGCGGCCCGCGCCCTCCAGGAGGCCACGGCGCGCTCCCTGGACTGGGGCGCCGAACTGGACGCCCTCCCCGGCTTCGAACGCCTCTAGAGACGCTCCCCGGCCCCGTACACACGCGAAGGGGGCCTTCGCCCCACGGCGAAGACCCCCCGGTCCGTCCCTCGCTCCTCTACTGGGAGCAGGCGGCGACGGTACGCTCCACGATCTCCTCGACCGGGACGTCGGAACGCTCTCCACTGGCCCGGTCGCGCAGCTCGACGAGGCCGTCCTTGAGCCCCCGGCCCACGATGACCGTGGTGGGGATGCCCAGCAGCTCGGCGTCGTTGAACTTCACGCCCGGGGCGGCCTTGCGGTCGTCGACGAGCACGCGCAGCCCGCGCGCCTCCAGCTCGCCGCCGATGCGCAGCGCCTCCTCGACCTCGCCGCCCTTGCCCGTGCCGACCACGTGCACGTCGGCGGGGGAGATCTCACGCGGCCAGACGATGCCCTTGTCGTCGTGGGACTGCTCGACGATCGAGGCCACCGCGCGGGAGACACCGATGCCGTAGGAGCCCATGGTGACGCGCTTGGGCTTGCCGTCGGGGCCCAGGGCGTCGAGCTGGAAGGCGTCGGCGTACTTGCGGCCGAGCTGGAAGATGTGGCCGATCTCGATGCCGCGGGCGGTGTAGAGGGTGCCCTTCCCGTCCGGGGAGGGGTCTCCGTCGCGCACCTCGGCGACGTCGATCGTGCCGTCCGGGGTGAAGTCGCGCCCGGCCACCAGGTCGACGACGTGGTGGTCGGCCTCGTCGGCGCCGGTCACCCAGGCGGTGCCGGTGACCACACGCGGGTCGACCAGGTAGCGGACCTTGTTGTCCTGGAGGGCCTTGGGGCCGATGTAGCCCTTGACCAGGAAGGGGTTCGCGGCGAAGTCGGCCTCGTCCACGATGGCGACCTCGGTCGGCTCCAGGGCCGCCTCCAGACGCTTGAAGTCGACCTCGCGGTCGCCGGGAAGGCCGATCGCCAGCAGCTCCCACTCCTCGGTCCCGGGCGCCCTCGTCTTGACCAGGACGTTCTTGAGGGTGTCGGCCTCGGTGAAGTCGCGGCCCAGGTCGGCCCCGTTGAGGAAGTCCACCAGGGTCTGGATCGTGGCCGTGTTCGGAGTGTGGTGCTTACGGGCCTCGGGCAGCCCCTCCACGGAGCGGGGCTCGGGCGCCGGCACCGTGACGGCCTCGACGTTGGCCGCGTAGTCGGAGCCCGTGCTGCGCACGAAGGTGTCCTCGCCGGTCGGCGCGACGGCCAGGAACTCCTCGGAGGCCGACCCGCCCATGGCGCCGGAGGTCGCCGAGACGATGACGTACTCCAGGCCGAGCCGGTCGAAGATCCGGATGTAGGCGGCGCGGTGCTTGTCGTAGGACTCCTGGAGGCCCTCGTCGTCGATGTCGAACGAGTAGGCGTCCTTCATGTGGAATTCGCGACCGCGCAGGATGCCGGCGCGGGGGCGGGCCTCGTCGCGGAACTTCTCCTGGATCTGGTACAGCACGACCGGGAAGTCCTTGTAGGACGAGTACTCGCCCTTGACGAGCAGGGTGAAGAGCTCCTCGTGCGTGGGACCCAGCAGGTAGTCGGCGCCCTTGCGGTCCTTGAGCCGGAAGAGCGTGTCGCCGTACTCCTCCCAGCGACCGCTGGCCTCGTAGTACTCCTTGGGGAGCAGGGCCGGGAGCAGCACCTCCTGGCCGCCCATGGCGTTCATCTCCTCGCGGACGACGCGGGAGACGTTCTCCAGGACGATCTTGCCCAGGGGAAGCCAGGTGTAGACGCCGGGGGCGGCGCGGCGGACGTACCCGGCGCGCACGAGCAGCTTGTGGCTCGGCACCTCGGCGTCCGCCGGGTCCTCACGCAGGGTGCGCAGGAACAGGTTCGACATCCGCAGTAGCACGGCCACTCCTCGGTGAACGCGTCCGGAAGAGGCCGGACGCGGGATCGGAACATCTGGGGAGACCCAGGCTAGCGCCCTCGACGGGGGTCTCGCGCGCCGGTTTCGGAGCCGGTCCACAGCGCCTAACGTTGGGGGATCTCGAAAAGTGAGGCGGGGACATGGGCCGACGTGTGCGTGACAGGAGCGAGCCGGAGGAGGAGCTCTCCCCCGTGCCCGGGGTGGATCTGCTCGCCGACGCCGACCGGCCGAACTCGTGGTTCCTGTTGGTGGAGGGGACACCTCAGTCGCACGTCGACCTGGCCGACCCCTCCCACCTGGACTTCTCGTACGTACGTCGGATCGCCCACGCCGCCGATCTGGTCGCTCCGGAGGGGGAACCGATCGAGGCCCTGCACCTGGGAGCGGGGGCGTTGACGGTCGCCCGGTACGTGGCGCACACCCGCCCCGGTTCGACCCAGCGGGCGGTGGACGTGGACGCCGCTTTGGTGGAGATGGTCCGCCGTCGGCTGCCGTGGGATCGGCGGGCGCGGTTGCGGGTCGGGATCGACGACGCCCGCACGTGGATCGGGGCCCGTCACGACGCCTGCGCGGACCTGATCGTGTCGGACGTGTTCTCGGGCGCGCGGACCCCGGCCCGGTTGACGTCGACGGAGTTCTACGCCGAGGCGGCGCGTGTGCTGCGTCCGGACGGTCTCCTGGTGGTCAACGTCGGCGACGGTTACGCGTTGAAGCACACCCGCGCCCAGGTGGCCACGGTGCGTTCGGTGCTGCCGCACGCGGTGCTGACGGCGGAGCCGGGGATCCTGCGCGGCCGCCGGTTCGGCAACCTGGTGATCGTGGCCGGACACCGACCGCTGCCCGAGGAGGAGCTCGGCCGCAGGGCGCACCGGGACACCGAGATGGCCCGCATGGTCGCGGGCGAGGACCTGGACCGCTTCGTCTCCGGCCACGCCCCGGTCCACGACGCCGACGCGGTCGACTCCCCCGAGCCCCCCGTCGACCTCTTCTGACCCCGACCGGATGTGGACGAGATCCACCGAAAGGCGCGATGGTCTTCTACCTTCGTCGGCATGCGTCTCCTTCCCCGCCCCCCGGGCTTCGGCCGAGAGCCCCTGGAAACGAGTGCCTCCGGTGACGAGAGCCCGCCCAGGCTGTGGCTGCACATCGCCGTGACCTGGGTCATGGCCGGCCTGTGCATCGGAGCGATCGTGGGAGGAACCCTGTGGTTCCTCGGCTTCCCCGAGATCCCCAGGCCGGAGGAGCTTTCGCTGCGCGCCTTCGAGGCGGTCCTGGTCCGGGCGTTCGCCGTCATGGCCGGCCTCAGCGGTATCGCGCTTCTGGTGATCGCCTATCACCGACAGCGCAATAACGACCTGGAGAATCTGAGGGCCCACCGGGCGGCGGAGCGCGACGGGGTCAAGCTGTTCAACGACCGCTTCACCTCCGCCTACACCGAGCTCGGCAACGAGCAGGCCACCGCACGTCTGGGCGCGGTGTACGCGTTGGCCCACCTGGCCGACGACGCCCCCGACCCGGGGTTGAGACAGACCTGTATCGACGTGCTGTGCACCTATCTCCGTATGCCGCACGCGCCGCGGCCCGGAGACGACGTCGAACCGGGCTCGCCCGAGTATCAGGAGTACGAGGCCTTCAGAGAGGTACGGCGCAGCATCGTCCGGGCGATCGGCGACCGACTGCGCGACGAGGAATCGCCCTGGCACGGGCACCGTTTCGACTTCTCCGACGTGGTCTTCGACGGCGGGACCCTTCGTTCGGTCCATTTCCTGCGCGGAAAGTTCATCTTCAATCGGGCCGTGTTCGCCGAGGGCGACCTGGACCTGCGGTACTCGCGGGTGGTGGACGCGAACATGAACTTCCGCAACGCGCGGTTCACCGGTGGCACCGTCAACCTGCGTCATGTCCGTTTCGAGGGCGGGTTCACCGACTTCTACAAGGCCGGGTTCGAGGGCTCGGAGGTGCTGCTGCACGACGTGCGGATCGCGCCGAAGACGATCAACCTGACCGGTGTCCGTTTCGCCTCCGGCCGGGTGGAATTCGACTCCCACCGCGGGGAACCCGCCCTGGGGGACCCGCCGGACGGTCTGCTCGACGCGGTGGCCGCGGGAGAGCCCGGTGTGGTCCGTCTACCCGGGTCCTGGACGTCGACGTCCACGGATAACGGGGCGTTCGACGATCCGGAGGAGACGCCCTCTCAGGGGGAACGGGCGGGACGAAAAATGACCGGAACCGGACAACCGCACCTTTCCGGTACCGAGAACCTCTAGCTTGGAACCAAGCGCGCCACTCCCCCAGCGCCCTCCGAGGACCAGAGAGGCCCCCTTCTCCCCTCGGAGGTTTCTCGGCCGCCCGGAACCGGCCCCCCGGTACCGGGCGGCCGACGCATGTCCGGCGTGTACCGCGGAAGGAGTAGGCCCGGAGGTCGAGTGACCCCTCCAGGAGGACGGACGATCGGAGACCGGGGCCGTACCTTCGAAGTCGTGGCAGCACTACTCCGAGCCGTTCCCCGTCCCACCCGCGCCGACCTGTGGATCACGATCACCCTGCTGGTCCTGTCCGTGAGCAGCACCATCGGGATCGAGATCGTCGATCCGGTCCCCGACGACCTGCGGCCGTGGCCGTGGGGGTACGCCCTGATGCTGGCGGCCTGTCTGCCGCTGCTGTTGCGCACCCCTCTGCCCCGTGTCGTGGGTCTGCTCTCGGTGACGGCGTCGACCGTCTACTACCCGCTGGGATTCCCCGACGGCCTGGTGATGCTGTGCACGGCCGTCATGCTCTACACCCTCGTCAGGCGCGGCCACCGGGTCTTCGGCTGGTCGCTGGGCATCGGCCAGTTCGTCTCGGTCAACGCCTACGAGTACCTCGCTCTGGGCTCGGTCCGCCCGGAGGCGATCGGGGTCGTGGGCTGGGTCCTGGTCCTGTTGTGCGCGGGCGAGGTCGTCCGGTGGCGGGCCGAGTACCAGCAGGCCGATCGGGAACGCGAGGAGGAGGCGGCCCGAGGCCGGGAGGAGGAACTCCTGCGCAGGGCGTCGGACGAACGTCTGCGGTTGGCCCGCGACGTGCACGACACCGTCGCCCACAACATCTCGCTGATCAACGTGCAGGCCGGGACCGCGCTCTACCTCATGGAGAAGGAACCGGAGCGGGCCGCGCAGGCGCTGAGCACCATCAAGCGGACCAGCAAGGAGACGCTCGTCGAACTGCGCGCCATCCTGGGGGTGCTGCGGGCGGTGGACGAGTCGGCTCCGCGATCCCCCGCCCCGGGACTGGACCGGGTCGACGCGTTGGTGGAGGGCACCCGGGACGCCGGAGTGGAGGTGGACCTGGAGATGGTCGGCGCCGAACGTCGGCTGCCCCAGGGGGTCGAGGGCGTGGCCTATCGGGCCCTCCAGGAGGCGCTCACCAACGTGGTGCGCCATTCGGGGGCCTCCCGGGCGAGGGTCCGGATCGTCCACGAGCCCTCGTGGACGACGGTGGAGGTCTCCGACGACGGTCGGGGGACGGTGGGTCCCCCCGCGGCCGGCAACGGGATCACCGGCATGCGCGAGCGGGCCGCTCTCGTGGGCGGCGAGGTGGACGTCGGACCGGCCGAGGGGGGAGGATTCCGCGTAGTGGTGCGGCTGCCGGTGGACGGCGGTCCCGACCGAGGAGAGGACAGACGTTGATCCGGGTACTGCTCGCCGACGACCAGGCACTGGTGCGTGCCGGGTTCGGTGCCCTGCTGAACAGCGAGCCCGACATCGAGGTCGTCGCCGAGGCGGGCGACGGTGACGAGGCGATCCGCCTCGTCCGTTCCACCCGCCCCGACGTGGTCCTGATGGACATCCGGATGCCGGGGACGGACGGACTGACCGCCACCGGTCGGATCCTCGCCGACCCGGCGCTGGAACGGACGCGGATCGTCATCCTCACCACCTTCGACCTGGACGAGTACATCTTCGAGGCTCTGCGCTCCGGGGCCAGTGGCTTCCTGGTCAAGGACACCGAACCCCGCGATCTGTTGCAGGCGGTCCGTGTGGTCCACGCGGGCGAGGCGCTGCTCTCCCCCGGGATCACGCGCAGGCTGATCGCCGACTTCGTCAAGAGACCGAACCGTTCTCCCGGCCCCTCTCCTCGGCTCAACGGTCTCACCGACCGGGAACGGGAGGTGCTGTCCCTGGTCGGCCGCGGGCTGTCCAACGAGGAGATCGCCGGGGAGCTGGTCCTGAGCCCGGCCACGGCGAAGACCCACGTCAGCCGGGCGATGGTCAAACTCGGGGTCCGCGACCGGGCGCAACTGGTGGTGCTGGCCTACGAGACCGGTCTGGTCACCCCCGGCCGGGCCGACCCCGGGTGACCCCTCGGGGGGACCCTGAGACCGGACGGGGTCGTCCCGTACACCCGAAGGCGTAGTCGGTCGTCCCGGGTGGACTCCCGGAGGACGATGCGCGCGGCCCGACCCTCGGCGGATGCTGTCTCGCGTCCCCACCTCCGAGAGTCGAAGGCGCCGACCGTGTTGCTCGAAGATCCTCTGGCCTTGGCCCGCCTCCAGTTCGCGTTCACCGCGGCCACCCACTACATGTTCGTGGCCTTGACCCTCGGCCTGGCCCCCTACATCCTGTTCACCCAGTTCGTGGCGGCTCTGCGCGGTGCTCGTTCCCGCATGCTCTCGGTCCGTTTCTGGGGCGGCCTCTACCTGGTCAACTACGGCATGGGCGTCCTCTCCGGCCTGGTGATGGAGCTGCAACTGGCGTTGAACTGGAGCGGAATCCAGGAGACGTTCGGCTACACCTTCGCGGCCCCGCTGGCCATCGAGACGATGACGGCGTTCTTCGTCGAGTCGACCTTCCTGGGTCTGTGGATCTTCGGCTGGGACCGGATGGGCCGCTGGGCGCACCTGTTCTGCTTCCTGGTGGTCTCCCTCACCGCCTACGGTTCCGCCTGGTGGGTCCTGGTCTCCAACGGTTTCCTGCGTCACCCGGTCGGCTTCGAGATGGTGGACGGCGTCGCCCACCTGAGCGACCCGATGGCCCTGGTGACCAATCCGGCCGCGGTCTTCGCCTTCCTCCACGTGGTCACCGGCGCGATGACGGTCGGCGCCCTGGTGGTGGCCGCGGTCAGCGCCTATCACCTGCGCCGGGGACAGGACGAACACGGGATCTTCCGGCGCGGAATCCGCTACTCGGCGATCATGATGTGCGTGATGCCGATGCTCGTGGTGGGTTTCGGTGGAGCCCAGTTCCAGATCTTCGGCCAGAACCCGCCCACCAGCGGGCTGACCTACACGGCCGAGGAGATCGCGACGATCGAGGCGTCGGGGGGTGGTGGTCTCGTGGCCGTGGCCAACCTGACCGGTGACGTCGTCATGATGACCTCTTGGGCGGTGATGTTCTTCCTCGGGCCGCTCATGCCGCTGTTCCTGCCGCTGCTCTCCGCTCGACGCGGCCGGTGGGGGCGTCGTCTGGGGCTCGCGCCCGGTCCGGAGTTGTTCTCCCGTCCGCCGGCCCGATGGATCCGGTGGGCGCTGGCGCCCCTGCTCGTCTCCCCCGCCCTGCCCTACCTGGCGAGTATCGGCGGCTGGGTCTACCGGGAGACCAACCGTCAGCCCTGGGTGGTGGTGCACCACCTGACGACGGCCGACGCGATGACCCCTATGTCGCCCGCCGCCGCTCTGGCCTCGTTCACGTTCTTCACCCTCGCGTTCACCGTCCTGGCCGTGGTGACGTACACGCTCCTGTTCCGCTATGCCCGGCGCGGCCCCGAAGGGGGTCCCCTCGCCGAGCGACGCGCGGACGCCGACCCCGGGGCGGACGAGCCCGCCGCACCCGTCCACACGTTCTGAGACCTCCGGGAGACAGCCATGGACCTTCTCTCCGTACCCTCGCCCTCCGCCCTGCTCCTCGCCCTGTTCGTCGTGGGCTACCTGGTGCTGGCCGGGGCCGACGTGGGGCTGGGCATGCTCATGCCCCACGTGGCGCGCTCCCCCGATCAAAGACGCCGGGTGGTGGCGTCGATCGCCCCCTACTTCCTCGCCTCCGAGGTCTGGCTCGTCGCCGCGGTCGGGGTGATGGCCGGGATGTTCCCCGAGCTGGAACACCTGGTGGTGGCCCGGTTGTGGCCGGTCCTGGTCGTACTCCTGGCCGGGTGGCTGCTGCGCGACGCGGGCCTGTGGTTCCGTGCCCGGGTGGACACGCCTCGATGGCGCGGGGTCTGTGACACGGCGATCGTGGCCGGGAGTTGGACCCTGGCCGTGTCATGGGGGCTGGCGGTGGCCGGGCTCCTGACGGACGGGCTGTCGCCGTCCCCGTTCCCGGTGCTGTGCACGATCACGGTCGTCTGTCTGTTCGCGTTGCGCGGCGCGGCCTTCGGCGCCGAACGACTGGTGGGACCCTTCGAGGCGGAGAGCGCGGACGTGGCCGCGCGGGCGACCCGGTCTCTCGCCCGTTTCGCCTTGGGCGCGACGATCGCCACCGTGCTCGCGGCGCCGTGGAGCGGCGGCCCCTCCCCGACGAGTCTCGGGGTGGCCGTGACCTTGGCGGTGGTGTTGGCCGCGGCCCTGGCCCTGACCTCTGGCCTGACCGGGCCGATGTTCTCCCGACACACGTCGGCGTTGGCCATCGCGATTCCCGGCCTACTGGTGGCGTCGACCGCGGGTCTGCCCACGTCCGGGCTCCCGGGCACGACGGCGGTGTTCGTGTGGTCGATGCTCCTGCCCGTGGTTCCGGTCATGCTCTTGGGGCAGGTCTGGTTGTACCGAATGACACGCCGACCGGCCACGGGAGCGACCTTCTTCGCCTGAGTCCGAAGCGGGGACAGCGCAGTTCAACCGGGCGATGGACGGTGCGCGCCCCGTCCATCGACGGGCTCGCCCCCGCATCGCGTCGACCGTCGCGGGTTGGCGGCGGAGGGTAGTGGGCACTCCATGTCTCGGAACAGGCCCCGTATCCCCGGGAGTGTCCCGGGTGCGACGGTGCGGGCGCCAAGACGAGCCCTGAGGAGGGACCGTGATCCACCCCCTGATGACTTCCCCGAGCCTGAGTTCCTGTAGCTGCGGGTCCGGCTGCTCCTGCGGTTGCCAGAGCGGCGGAAGCTGTAGCTGTGGCGGAAGCTGCTGATCCTTCCGACCGGGGCCGCCCCCGCCCCTCTGGGGGCGGCCTTCCCTGGTCGAGCTCGTCCGGCTTGGAGTCGGACGTCCCCATCAGGGCCCACACCTCCGGCATCGCGACAATGCGCAACGATATGTGTACTCTATGTCACAGTGCTTGCCCATGAGGGAAGCCGCTGCGTACCCACCTGCTGGGGGGAGATCAGCGATGTCGCCGTTCACGAGGCCGGCGGGCCGGAGAGGACGCCTCTCCGAACACGCGCGACTACTCGAATGCGTGCAGGGGATCCTCGAACGATCCGACCGCGCGGTGCCCTGGGAGCCGGATACCGTCGGATTACCCGACGCCCGCTCCGACAGCGCCCTGGCGCGGATCAACGACGTGGCCTTCTACGCCAACGCCCGCGACGAGGTCGCCGCGTTGGCCGGGGTCTGTGTGGACCTACTGCGACTACACGGCCCCGCCGAGAACGACGAGGACCGCTGTCGGAACTGTCATCTGGACTGGCCCTGCCCGACCTTCGGAGAGATCTCCCGCCTTCTGCGCTGAACCAGCCCCCCGAACACGGACGCCGCCCGCCGGGGCCGGGGCGCGATCCGATCTCGACGGGCGGCGGTCCTGCGCGTGTCTGCCTCCGGCACCCCACGACCGAACTGCCGGGTGCCCTCACCGGACGAGGCGCACCCCGAGGCTAATACTGGAACCCGTTCTACCGCAATACCCGAATCAGGTTCGGAACAAGCGAGAAGCCCGGGGGAACGGACCCGCCGGGCTTTCTGGAACAGGATCCACCTCACCGCCGGTCGATGTCGGGGATCTCCAACTGGAGGGCGGACCGCTCGGCGAGCAGCGGTCGAACGACCGCGAGCGCGGCCTGGTGGTCGGGATGGTCCCGGTAGACGGCGTATCCGGCCGCGTCGGCGACGTCGGCCACCACCGCGAAGTCGAAATTACCCTCGGACAACCCCTCGTCCGGGCCGAAGGAGTAGTCGATGAGCTCGGGGATCGCCTCGGGCAGCGCCCCCAGCGCCTCGCCGACCCGGGAGATCTGCTCGGCCGTGGTGCCCTCGCGCCAGCGGAACAGTGCGATGTGTCGAAGTGCCATACCGCCGAACCTATCCGGCCCGGCGCCTCACGGACGTCGGGCCCAGGGGCGGGGGACAGCCCCTGGGACCGACCTCGGGATCGGCGCGGCGACCCGTGCCCCTCCAACGGTGAAGGGCCCTCCCCATGGACAGCGGGGCGCGCCGTACACCTCTGACATTAACGAATTGGCGGTAACGCGAACACCCCCTTCGGATAACCGGAACGTCTCGATTCATCCGGAGGAAACCGATCGGACCGGCACTGACCTGGGGTGTGACCCCGCCTTTGCGGCCTGATCGGCCACATCCACCGGACACGGGCCCCGCAGAACGGCTCACCCGAAAATCGGCGAAACAGAAAAAGCCCCCGCCGGAAAAACATAAGCCACTACCCTCGGCAACCTTCGGGGGAAAGGTTGCGGGGGGTTGCATTCCGGCGGAGGCCGGAGAGGACGACCTGTGTGCTCGAAGGTCGAGGTCAACTGACCCTGGTGGCCAGTAGATACGCTCCCGGCGAATCGGCGTCCACTATTTCAGTGACCCGCCACGCCTGACCTCCGACGCTGAAGGCATCGCCCACACGAACGTCGATCATGGGCGTGGGTCGCCACTCCTTCGGACCACCGATCTTGGCCACCGGGCGGCCGTCGTCGTCGATCCAGAAACTGCCACCACCGACGGGACCGCCGGCGAAGCGGTCGTTGCGCCCGTAACTGATCTTCTCCTGCGCACCGATCTCGTGAACCAACGTGGATTCAGTCCCAACCGTCTCGGATCCATTGAAAACGCATCCATATTAACCCTCTCCCCACCATTACATGGGCAAGGGAGGACCTGGTTCAGCGTTTCATCAGAATAGACGACAAAAGTAATGCGCGGGCTAGGACTTTAGTCCTGACCCGCGCGAGCGAGAACGCAGGGAATGGCTCAGCCGCCGTTACTCGAACCCCGGTCGCCCTTGAGACGGCCCACCAGGGTCTCCAGCGCGGAGCTGAAGGGGTGGTCGTGGACCATGTAGGTCCACGTCATCGAAGGCCGTTTCACCCCGACCGAGCTCACGTCGAGCTCCCCGTCGACGACCTCCAGTTCGGCGAAGCTCTCGGCGGCCCGTGCGCGCGCCTGGTCGAGGAAGCCCTTGAAGACCGGGACCGCCTCGCGGTTGAACTCGTCCAGCGGGTCACGGCGCCCCAGGTACCGCAGGTGGATGCCCTCCCGCAGCTCCGACAGGAACGCGTTGTGGTCGGTCCAGCCCCGGTCCAGGTGGTAGAGCGTGATCAGCCGGGCCGCCGCGGCGACGCGTTCGGCGTCCAGCTCCTCGACCAGTTCCTCGTGCCGTTCCTTGCGGTCGAGCTTGACATGCCGATCCCCCTGGTCACCGGTGAGGACCAGTTCGCGGTGTTCCAGGACCACCTCGCGCTGCACGTCGATGAGCTTGTTGTAACGCCAGGTGTTGCGGTGCACCTCCAGCAGGCGTCCCTCGGAGACCCGCTGCGCGTGGTCGACCACCGCCAGCCAGGCCTCGTCGGTGATCTCGCCCAGGGCCGTGGTCGTGTAGCCGGTGGTCTCCGACGCGTGCTCGACCAGCAGGTCGTCGTCCATGCTGACGAAGAAGATGGAGTCGCCGGGGTCTCCCTGACGTCCGGCGCGCCCGCGGAGCTGTCCGTCCAGACGGCTGCTGGGGTAGCGGCCGAAGCCCATCACGAACAGACCGCCGGCCTCGACCACCCGGTCGCGGTCGGACATGTCGCTGCCACCGAGCCGGATGTCGGTTCCGCGACCGGCCATCTGGGTGGAGACGGTGACCGCGCCGTAGGTGCCCGCCTCGGCGATGATGGAGGCCTCGTCGGCGTCGTTCTTGGCGTTGAGGACGACGCACTCCAGCCCCGCCTCGCGCAGCCGGTCGGCCAGGAGCTCGGACTCGGCGACGTCCTGTGTGCCGATGAGGATGGGGCGGCCGCTCTTGTGGACCTCCTCCGCCCGCGCGATGAGGGCGTCCTCCTTCTCCTCGCGCGTGGCGTACAGCCGGGTCCCGTGGTCCTCGCGGATGTTCGGCTTGTTGGAGGGGACGACCGCCACCTCCAGCTCGTAGAACTCGCGCAGCTGCTCGGCGACCGACATGGCGGTACCGGTCATACCGGCGAGCGTCGGGTAGCGCATGACCAGGGCCTGGACGGTGATGGAGTCCAGGATCTCGCCGGTCTCGCTGATCGCCACCTTCTCCTTGGCCTCGACGGCGGCCTGAAGACCGTCCGGCCAGCGCTGGAGCAGGGCGATCCGGCCGCGCGACTCGTTGATGATGCGCACCTCGCCGTCGCGCACCACGTAGTGGACGTCGCGCTGGAGCAGCACCTGGGCGTGCAGGGCGAGGTTGACCTGGGGCAGGAGGGAGGAGTCGTCCTCCGCGTACAGGTCGACACCGCCGAGGGCCTTCTCCACGGCGTCGATACCGGCGTCGGTGAGCTGGACGTTGCGACCCTCGCCGTCGACCTCGTAGTGCAGACGCGGCTTGAGGTCGCGCACCACGTCGGCCATCTCGATGTCGGCGGGGACGCTCTCGGCGGCCCCGGCCAGGACCAGGGGCACGCGCGCCTCGTCGACGAGCACGGAGTCCGCCTCGTCGATGATGGCGACGTGGGGTTCGGGGACCACGCGGTCGTCGGCGTCGGTGACCATACGGTCGCGCAGGACGTCGAAACCGAGTTCGCTGACGGCCGCGTAGGTGACGTCGCGACCGTAGGCGCTCTTGCGCTCCTCGGTGTCGGAGTCCTCGTTGATCCAGCCGACGGTGACGCCGAGCATGCCGTAGAGCGGTCGCATCCAGTCGGCGTCGCGTCGGGCGAGGTAGTCGTTGACGCTGAGCACGTGCACACGCTTGCCCCGCAGGGCGAAACCGGCCGCGGCCAGGGCACCGGCGAGCGTCTTGCCCTCACCGGTGGCCATCTCGGTCACGTGGCCGTCGAGCAACGCCATGACTCCGAGGAGCTGGACGTCGAACGGCCGCTCGCCGAGCGTGCGGCGCGCGGCCTCACGGCCCACGGCGCACAGGTCGACGAGGTCGGCCGGAGAGTAGGGGAGCTCGGCGTAGCCGAGTTGGATGGCCTTCTCCTTCAGCTCGGCATCGCCGAGTTCACGCAGGCCCTCCTCTTCGGCCTCGATCGCCGGCAGGAGCTTGGTATAGGGCCGCAGGTCCACCGCACCGGGCTTGCCCAGTAGGCGGCGGACGCTTTCCGCCATTCGTCCGAACACCACGCCAGGGTAACGCCGGGCACAAGCGATTGGTTCCCCTCGGGCCGTCCTTTGTCCGCACGACAGGCACAGAACAACCCAAAAGGAACAATCAGCTTCATAAGTGGTGCGACGTGTCCCGAGAACGTCGGAGGGGAGGAGGGCCACGCCAGGAGGGTCCGTGAAGAACGGTGGCGGGCGCGGGAGGGGCGGAAGAAGGGGTTCGGAGGAGGGACGGAACGGTCAGGCGAGCTGACGGATACGCTGACGGGCCTCCACGGCCATGGCGTGCTTGACCAGGGTCAGCAGGACCTTGACCACGGACTTGCGGTCACGGGCGTCGCAGTAGACGACCGGCACGTCGGCGGTGAGGTCGAGGGCGTCGCGCAGCTCGTCGGCGCTGTAGGCCATCTCCGGGTCGAACTCGTTGACGGCCACCACGAAGGGGAGCTTGTACTGGCGCTCGAAGTAGTCCAGGGCCTGGAAGGTGTCCTCCAGGCGACGGGTGTCGGCGAGGATGACCGCTCCGAGCGCGCCGCGGACCAGCTCGTCCCACATGAACCAGAAGCGTTGCTGTCCGGGCGTACCGAACAGGAAGAGGGTCAGGTCGGTGTCGAGCGAGATGCGGCCGAAGTCCATGGCCACCGTGGTGCTGGTCTTGTCAGGGGTGTGCGAAAGGTCGTCCACTCCGGCGCTGGCCGCGGTCACGGCCGCTTCGGTGCGGACCGGAGGGATCTCGGAGACAGCACCGACGAACGTGGTCTTACCGACCCCGAAGCCCCCGGCGATGATGATCTTGGTCGACAGTGCGGTGGGGGCGTGGGCGTTGTTCGTGCTGTTGGCTGAGTGGATCACAGTTTGTCCTAGCGAGAGTGCCGGGTCTGCAGGGACGGTTGGCTCACGACCCGGTCTGGAGGGGCGCGGATCCTCTCCGGGTCCGAGCCTCCGTAGGAGGATCCGCCCCTGGAACCTAACACCGGACGGCGATGGAGTCCGGGTTTTCGGCAGAGTGGGGAACACCACCACGAACACCGACAAGGGCGGCTGTAACGGTCAACGCGCAGTTGACAGGGTCTTGAGGCGGGATGTCCACCTCGTGGCGACGTGTCCGTACTCCGAGACGGAACGTAGTCAGATAAGCACATGGGCGTACCCTGGAAGGTCGACTTTACGACATTGTGAGCGGCCATTTTCGGCCGCTTTCGGCCGCGCCGATCCCTGTCCGGAGCAGCCCCCTGCATCTACGGTGGAGTCCAGGGCACCCACCGAGTGCGGTCGTCGACGACTCCTGGCACGAGCGAACGACCCCACGGGGCCCGGCGGCGCCTTGGGGCGCACGACCACGACCGACGTCTCGCTCTTCGACGTCGGGCCGGCCGTACCACCCCGTCAGGGCGTTCAGAGCCCCACCGGCCCACAACCGTCCACGTGGGCCGGTGGCGGCCCGCCTCCCGCTCCCTCTTCTCCGCCACCCCTTCGCGCCCCAATGCGTAGGATGGACGCGCCGCCCCCTCCCCGACCGGTCCTCATCGCGCACGCGCGCGACACCGGGGCGGGCGCCGGGCGGCGATCAGACCAGCCACACCACTCCCGAGGGAGCCGAGAACCCCACATGTCCGAGCAGCGCGTCGTCCGCCCCACTCCCATCAGCGGTTTCCCCGAGTGGACCCCACAGGTCCGGGCCGTGGAGCAGCGCTGGCTGGACCATATCCGCGCCGGGTTCGAGTCCTTCGGCTTCGCCTCCGTCGAGACGCCCTCCGTGGAGAACCTGGACGTGTTGATGGCCAAGGGCGAGACCTCCCAGGAGGTCTACACCCTGCACCGTCTCCAGGCCGACGCCAAGGACGACTCCGACGCCAGGCTCGGGCTGCACTTCGACCTGACCGTGCCCTTCGCCCGCTACGTCGCCCAGCACTTCAACGAGCTGACCTTCCCGTTCAAGCGTTACCAGATGCAGCGTGTGTGGCGCGGCGAGCGTCCGCAGGAGGGCCGGTTCCGCGAGTTCACCCAGTGCGACATCGACGTCATCAACGTCGACTCGGTCCCACTGCACTTCGACGCCGAGCTCCCGCGCATCGTGCACCGGGTGCTCAGCGGTCTCGACATCCCCGCCTGGACGCTCAACGTCAACAACCGCAAGGTGCTCCAGGGCTTCTACGAGGGGCTGGGCATCGAGGACCCGATCGCGGTCATCCGCGCGGTGGACAAGCTCCACAAGATCGGGGACGAGGGCGTGCGGGAGATCCTGTCCGCCGAGGGACTGACCGACGAGCGGATCGAGCCCTGTCTGGCCCTGGCCCGTCTCAAGGGCGACGGCCCCGACGTGGTGGCCAAGGTGCGAGAGCTCGGGGTGCGCTCGGAGCTGCTCGACGAGGGGCTGGAGGAGCTGGCGTTCGTCATGAACGACCTGGCCGACCTGCCCCGGGGCGACGTGGTCGCCGACCTGTCCATCGCACGCGGCCTGGACTACTACACCGGCACCGTCTACGAGGCCTCCTTCGACGACGACCCCGGTTACGGCAGCATCTGCGCGGGAGGGCGCTACGAGAACCTCGCCGGGCAGTTCATCCGCCGCCGGCTCCCCGGGGTGGGCATCTCCATCGGACTGACCCGCATCTTCGCCAAGCTCGTCGCCGAGGGGCGCATCGAGGGCGGCCGGGTGTGCCCCACCGACGTGATGGTGGTGGTCCCCAACGCCGAACGGCGCGCGGAGGCGCTGCGCACCGGTGAACTGCTGCGCGCGCGGGGCCTCAACACCGAGGTCTTCCACTCCACGAGCAAGGTCGGCAAGCAGATCCAGTACGCGTCCAAGAAGGGTATCCCCTTCGTGTGGTTCCCGCCCTTCGAGGAGGGCGGCGACCACGAGGTCAAGGACATGGACGGAGGCGAGCAGGTCACGGCCGATCCGACCACCTGGTCCCCCCGCTGATCCCGTGAACCCTCGGAGGGGGCGTCGCCGCCCCCTCCCTCCGCCCCCTAGCAGGTCGCGGACCGGCATGGGCGGTTTTTCCACCGTCCGTGCCGGAACCGGCCATTCCCGAGACAGTCCCGGGTACCGAGTGCCAGACTGGGACGGGCCGCCCCGCGACCGCACCCCGCCCGTGGGCGACCGACTTCGGTGTCCTAGTAATCGAGGCCATGTCTCCACCTCGCCACAATCTTCCCCTGTCCGCCGGTGAGTTCATCCGATTCGTCGGCCGTGAACGCGACATCGTCGACCTGGGTCGTCTGCTCGATACCGCCCGGATGGTCACCCTGACCGGCACCGGGGGGATCGGCAAGACCAGGCTCGCCCTCCACCTGGCCGAGCGTGTACTGCGTCGTTTCCCCGACGGTGTGCGGTTCATCGATCTGAGCGAGGCCTCCACCCACGAGCAGGCGCTGCGCACGGTCGCCGCGGGCCTGAACGCGGTCCAGGGCGACTCGGCGACCCTGTTGGACGGGATCATCACGGCCCTGCGGACCCAGCACCTGCTGCTGCTCCTGGACACCTGCGAGCACGCGGTGGGTCCGATGGCGGAGCTGTGCCGGGCCGTGCTGCGCGACTGTCCGAGGGTGCGCATCCTGGCGACCAGTCGCCAGCCGCTGCACGTGCCCGAGGAGAACATCTGGCGGGTCCCCCCGCTCTCGTTGCCCTCACGGCCCACGCCCACCGACCCCTACGCCGCCGTCCCGGTGCCCATCCCCCGGCGCGACGCCCAGCGCTACGAGTCGGTGCGGCTGTTCCTGACCCGCGCGCACGCCGCCCGCTCCGGTTTCGAGATGACCCGGGAGAACTCCGGCTACATCGCGGAGATCTGCCGGATGCTCGACGGCATGCCCTTGGCCATCGAGCTGGCCGCCGCCCGGGTCCGGGTCCTGTCCGTGCAACAGATCCTGCGCCGCCTGGACGACCGCTTCCGGCTCCTGAGCGGCGACGGCGCCGGACACCTCCCGGAACGTCAGCGCACCCTGCGCGCCGTGCTGGAGTGGAGTCACGGCATGCTCACCGACGCCGAGCGCGCCCTCCTGCACCGGTTGTCGGTCTTCTCCAGTTGGTACCTGGAGATGGCGGAGGAGGTCTGCTCCGGCGAGGGCGTGGAGGCCACCGACATCCTGCCGCTGCACTTCTCCCTGTTGGACAAGTCGCTGGTGGTGATGGACGCCGAGATCGACGGGACCGCCCACTACCGGCTGACCGAGACCGTGCGCGCCTACGCCGCCGAACGTCTGGTGGAGAACGGGGACGGCGAGGAGCGTTGGAGCCGCTACCTGGCCTTCACCATCGACCGTCTGGAGCGGGCCGCCAAGACCGGCGAGGGCCCTCTGGAATGGTCCGAGCGGCTGGGCCGGCTGCGCATGCAGGACCACCACCGTGAGAACCACGCCCGGGTGGTCCTGTGGGCCCTGGCCAAGGGGCGCTCGGACGACGCGCTGCGCGTGTGCGTGGCGCTGCGCTCCTACTGGCTGGTGCGGGACCTGACCGCCGAGGGCAGCCGACTGCTGGAACAGGCCCTGGATCGCGACCCCGACTCCCAGTCGCCGCCGCTGCGGGCCCGCGCCCTGGCCCTGCGCGCCGAGCTGCGCCTGGACGTGGACCCGGCCCCTCGGGTCGCCACCCTCGCCCTGTGCGCGTTGGAGGCGGCCCGTGCCTGTCGCGACGCCGCGGCCGCCGCCTCCGCGCTGGCGACCCTGGCCGCGCTGTCTCTGCGCACCGGTGCCCTGGAGGAGGGGGAACGCCGGGCCCGTCGTTCCCTGGAGTGGGTGGCCGAGGCCGGCGACCATCTGACCGAGGGCATCGCCCTGAGGGTCCTGGCCCGTCTGGCGCGGCGCCGGGGTTGCCCGGAGGAGGCCGTCGGCCATCTGGAGGAGGGTCTGGAGAAGGCCCGCCGGCTGAACGATCACTGGAGCCAGGCCCGCTGTCTGCACGAGCTGGGTTCGATCGCGGTCGAGGCCGGCGACCACGAGGGCGCCGAGGCCCTGCTGTCGGAGGCTTTGGAGATCTTCGGCGACATGCCTTCGGACCTGGCGTTCGCGCACTGCGCGGCCGACCTGGGCCGGCTCCACCTGGCCAGGCACGATCCCCTCTCCGCGCGCGCCCCGCTGGCCCGCTGTCTACGGGTCGGTTTCACCTCCGGTCGTCGGATCGCGGTGGCCCGGGCCTTGGAGGCCCTGGCCGAGCTCGCCCTGGCCGAGGAGGAGTCCAGCCGCGCCGCCGCGCTCGCCGGTGTGGCCGCCGACCTGCGCACCTCGTTGGACCGGCCCTCGGCCGAGACCGTCCGGCTGCGTTCCGCGGTGGAACGCAGGGTGGGCGCGGGTCCGGCCGCCCAGGCCTGGAACGCCTGGCGGTCACTGCCTCTGGAACAGATCCGTGATCGGGCCCTGGCCTTCCCCCGCCCCCAGGGCGCGCAGCCGAGCGGGCCCGACTCCCTGACCCCGCGCGAACGCGAGATCGCCACCCTGGCAGAACGGGGTCTGTCCAACCGTGAGATCGCCGAGGAGCTGACCATCAGCCAGGCCACCGCGGCCCGCCATATCGCGAACATCTTCAGAAAACTTTCGATTTCGTCCCGGACGCAGTTGACCGGCTGGGCCGCACCCCGCGAACCCGGGTGAACCCGCCGAGAACACGCCGGGGCACTTGCACAGTGCGCGTGCACCCGCTAAACCAGAAAGCCCAAGCAGCACCGCCCCTCTCGATGACGCCCACCCCTCGATCACCCGGTCATCGGCGGTGCGGCCGACCCCCGACAGCCCCTACATGTGAAGGCCATGGCACCTTTGACCGCGCCGGCGCGGCACAACCTCCCCCGGCCGGGCACCGGCTTCGTTGGCAGGGAACCGGATCTGAGCGATCTGCTCCACCTGCTCGGTACCGGCCGCTCGGTGAACATCCGCGGTGTCGACGGCATCGGCAAGACGCGGCTGGCCCTGCGCGTGGCCGAACAGTCCACCGTGTCCTTCCCGGACGGGGTGTGGTTCGCCGATCTCACCGATGTCCGAACAGGGCTGGAGGTCCACGCCCGGATCGCGGAGGCGGTGGGCGTGGTCGAGGAGCCGGGGCAGCCTCTGGCCATCACCGTGACCGAGGCCCTGCGCGACCGGCGTCTGCTGCTGATCCTGGACTCGTGCGAGCACGTGGCCGCCGAGGTGACCGAGGTCGGCGAGGCCCTGTTGGAGTCCTGCCCCTCGGTGACGTTACTGCTCACCAGTGAACAGCCGGTGCGGCTCTCGGGCGGAACGGTGTGGATGGTCCCGCCGATGTCCCTGCCGCCGACCGCGCGCAATGCGCCGCCGCCCGACCCGACCACGGCCGAACCGGTGCGGCTGTTCATGGACCGCGCGCGTGCGCGAGACCCCCGGTTCACCGTTTCTCCGGCGGAGTCGGAGACGGTGGCGGCCCTGTGCGCCCTGGCCGGCGGGATGCCGTTGGGGATCGAGGTGCTCGGCGCGGCCGCGCCGGAGCGGGGTGTGTACGAGCTGTTCCGAGGGGTGCACGACCACCTCTCCTCCCCCGAGGCGCTGCCCGGGCCGGGGCAGGCGGTCACCCGCAATCAGGTGCTGCCGTTGGTGTTGGACTACGTCTACCGGGGCCTTCCGGAGCCCGAGCGGGTGCTGCTGCGGCGTCTGTCGGTGTTCCGCGGGTGGGATCTGGAGCTGGCCGAACAGGTGTGCTCCGACGAGGGCCTGCCCGAGACGGACATCCTGGATCTGCTCACCTCCCTGTTGGACCGTTCGCTCATCACCGTGACCGGCGAGTTCGAGGGGCGGGTGCGCTACCGGCTGCCCGAGGCCGTGCGCAGGTTCGCCGAGGAACGGCTCATCGCCGCGGGCGAGTCCGACACCTTCCAGGACCGTCTTCTGGAGCGGATGCTGCTCCTGGTGGAGGACCTGGGGCGCAAGCTGGAGTCGAGCCGTTCGATGTCCTGGTCCGAGCGGGACTCCGGCCGTCAGCGGGTGATCGCCGAGTACGACACCCTGCGTTCCCTGTTGCGCCGGTCGCACCAGCGCGGCGCGGCGGAGTCGGGTCTGCGGCTGTGCGTGAGTCTGGTGGCGCACTGGGTGAGTCACAACAACTACTCGGAGGGCGCCCACTGGATGGACCGACTGCTGGCGTTGGAGGAGGCCGACAAGGCCCCCTCTCGGGCGCGGGCGCTGGTGGGCCGGGCACAACTGGCCCGGGTCCGTCGCGACCACGACCTGGCCCTGTCCCTGGGTGAGGAGGGGCTCCGGCTGTGCCGGGAGAACGGCGACGACACGTTCGTCCGCACCTCGCTGAACCTGCTGGCCCTGGTGGAGGTCCGCGAGCACCGGACCGACCGGGCCTCGGTGCGGGTGGAGGAGGCCTTGCGGCTGTGCCGGGAGTCCGGTGACCTGTGGGGCGAGGCGATCGCCCTGGGCACCCGGGCGGTCCTGGTGGCCCGTCAGGGTGACTACCCGACCGCCGACCACCACTACAACGCCGCGTTGACGCTGCTGCGGGGGATCGACCACCGCTGGGGTGTCGGGGTGATCCTGATCGGGCAGGCCCGGGCCGCCGAGGCCAACGGCGATCTGATGACCGCCGACCGTTGTTACCGGGAGGCCCTGGACACCCAGCGGCTGATCGGCGCGACGGCGGAGGAGGCGCGGTGCCTGTCGGGGATCGGCCGGGTGGCGCACGCCCAGGGATCGATCGGTCAGGCCTATGACTACCTGAGCGAGGGGCTCCTGCTCAGCCATCAGAGCGGCCAGCGGGCGGAGGCCGCCCGGAGTCTGCTCTCCATCGCCCGTCTGGCGTTCGAGAACGGGCTGCGCGAGCCCGCCTGCCGGCTGGCCGGGGCCGCGGTCGTCCTGCGCGAGCGGGTGGGGCTGCCCGCCCACGGCGCCCCGTGGCCGTTCGTCGACGTGGAGCGGGTCCGTCGCCGTCGACGGCAGTTGGTGGCGTGGTGGGAGCAGGGACGTCTCCTCGGACAGACCGAGGTGGTCGCCGAGGCCGAGCGGCTCGCCGAGGAGGGACGGCGCGCGCCCATGGCGCCCCGGCGCCGGACCGAGGAGCCCGAGCCCTCCCGTCCTCGGAAGCGGGCCGCCCGTCGGCCGACCGGTCCGACGCATTCTCCGGAGACGACCAGCCCCCAGGAGAGCCTCACCAAGCGGGAGCTGGAGATCGCGCGTCTGGTCAGTACCGGCAAGAGCAACCCGGAGATCGCCCGAACGCTGTTCATCACCCCGTCGACGGCCGCGCGGCACGTCGCCAACATCAACCGCAAGATGGGGTTCCATTCCCGCACGCAGATCACCGCGTGGGTGGAGCTCCACCAGGCCGGTTGAGCCTCTCGTGGACGCCCCGAGACGCGTCCGCACTCCCTCGTACGAGGGCTGTGTAGACCACTCCTGCCCAGAATCTACATATGCACATGCATGGCAAGATGCATGTGCATTTGACTGTGAAAGCGCTAGGCTTCCAGCCATGGGAGAACACACTCACGACATCGCCCGGGCGAGCGGGGGCATGTTCCCCTACCGGCCGTCGGAGACCGGGCCGCACACCGGCGTTCCGACCGGCCTTCGGTCTCGAGGTGGCCCTCGGGATCGGTGGGTGACCGTGCCGGCGCGAGGGAGAACCTGGGGAGGGACCTCGCCGCGAGACACCGGCACGGCGCCTCCGGGCTCGCCACGCGGAGGGGGCGTGACGAGCCCGGGGCGCACCCGCGCATACGACGCCGACTGGGGGAACGCATGGGGGTAGGGCTGTCTTCTGGAACCGGACGACCGGGCCGGCACCTTCCGCGCCGGGACGACCCGATCGGCTCCCTCACCGGAGGCCTTTGCGAGCGGCTACGGCTGCGCTCCGGTCGAGGGGGGACGATCAGGGGCGGCTCGGGACGCACCGACGCACTGGCCTTCGCCGCGACCATCGAACAGGCGGCGGCGGGGCTGAGCCGTCGCGGGCTGTGCCTGGGAGACGTGGTGGGCGTTCTCGCCCCGGTCTCCCCCGACCGTTTCCTGGCCTCCTACACCGTGATGGCGGTCGGCGGGCGCGCCCTGACCGTGCTTCCCGAATCGGACCCCGAGACACAGTGCTCGGCGCTGGCCGAGACCGACGCCCGGCTCCTGTTCGTCAGCGAGGACATGGCCGAACGCGGGCTCGAACTGGCCGAGCGCTCCCGGGTACGGCAGATCATCACCTTCGGTTCGGCGCTGGGCACCACGCCCTTCGCCGAACTCCTGCTGCCGAGCCCCGACGGGAACGGCTACAGCCCGGCCCGCGGGCTCTTCGACAACGGTCTCCTGGGTTACGAGAACACCGGCGACGGTATGTTCACCACCCTGTACACCCACCACGACCTGCTGGCCCGCTTCGCCGAACTACGCGAGGAGCTGGCGCTGACCCCCGACGACGTCGTCGGGGTCGATCGGCGCGGGGACGAGGCCACCCGGCACGCCCTGGTCGCGCTGGCCCTGTGGACCGGCGCCTGCGTGGTGGCCGGGGACGACTGCCCGCCTCCCGAGGGACGGAGCGTCACGGTCGAGTGCTCGCCCGAGCCCACCAGGATCTCCCGGCCCGACCGTCCGCGGTAGCGGGAGGCCGCCCCGCGCGGTGATGAGAAGGGGGTCGAGGGCCCACCCTCGCGCCCGGACTCAGGAGTCCCGCGCGGCCGATCCCTCGTCGTCGATCTCGAACCAGGCCACGTGCGTGGCGTCGCTCCAGTACTCGCCGCTGCGCGTGGCGCAGTTGTCCACGATGAGCTTGCCGCGACCGTAGTCGTCGCCGTCCTCACGGGTGTGCTCGTCCGCCACGCCCTCGGGCTCACGCGCGCCCTGGTCGGCGACGGCCACCCTCAGGCGCTGCTCGTCGGAGCGGATGAACAGGGTCATGACCCCGCCGCTCTGCCCGGAGCGGGAGTGCAGCAGGGCGTTGGTCGCCAGCTCGCTCACGGCCAGCTCGGCGTCGTCCAGAGCACCCTCGGAGTGCCCGGTACGGGTGAGGAACTCACGAACACGGGCGCGGATGGAACGCACGGCGGTCAGGTTCCCCGCGCAACTCCACACGGTGTGGTCGGTGACCCCACCCGTCAGATCGCCGACGTCGATCGTCGGCGCCGTCGACGACGCGGCCTCCGGGGCCTCCGCGGGCACATAGTCCCGGAGTTGCCTCGCCTCAGCCATCCGGTCACTCCAATCACCCGCGTCGGGCGCGCGGGTCGCGCCGTCCGCACTCACCTTAGACAAGGGTGTACCGAGTCCAGAACAGCACACCCGCGTTCGTGGCGCCGGGTATTGGCCACAAAAGCCCCTCCCGTGTCCTCCCCGATGTGCACAAAGGAAACAGTCCGGCCCCTGAAGAGATGCCTGTGAGGTGCAACACGTTGGCAATGCGCTGTCACAATCCTCCCCATGGGGACCGCCGGAACCCCCCGACCCCCCGAAGGGTATGCGATCGCCCTCCCCCCTGAACTCGGGAGAACTACCCAGAGTGATCGACCCCCTGGCAAAGACGAAAAAAACTCTCTTAAACACCACGTTTTCGCTTCCTGGGGACAACGATGGTGAAACAACACCGGGCGCCCCAAGGGCACCAAAGCCCACTACCACGGCTCATCGACCGCACAGAACCGAACACGCAAAGTCACCTATCCCCCACGCGAGAACGCCCTGATCACAACGGGTTTCGGCGAGAACCCCACTCCGCGTCGACACGCTCACCGGATCTCCCCGAAGAGCACCCCGAAGGTCTCTGGGCATCGTTTGACGCTTGATGTAGGGCGAACAAGGATCTTGATGCCGGCATCCCGCACCACCCGGGGGCAGCCCCCCAGTCACCGCGTGTCATCGACGTGTCGGCCGACCGATGTTCCCCGTCCCTTTGAGGTGCCACGTGCCGTCCCTGTCCGAAGAGTCCACCCCCGCGTCCAAGATGCTCACCAGCCGCCGCAGCCTCCTCAAGGCCTCAGCGGCCGGAGCGGCCCTCGCCCCGGTCCTGGCCGCCTGCGGCGGATCGGACTCCGGTTCGGGCGGTGGCGCGGAGGGCGAGCCCCAGCGTGGCGGCCGGCTCAAGATCGGTGTGGCGGGCGGCGGCGCCAACGACACCCTGGACGCGCACGACCCCACCGACAACGTCGACATCGCGCGTAACTTCGCGCTCTACGCGGCGTTGATGCGCTACGACAACGACGGCACCATCGAGCCGTACCTGGCCGAGTCCCTGGAACCCAACGAGGACGCCACCGAGTGGACCCTGGTCCTCAAGGAGGGGCTGACCTTCCACGACGACTCCCCCGTCGACTCCGAGGCGGTCGTCTACTCCCTCAAGCGCATCCTCGACCCGGACGACCCCCAGCGCGGCAAGGGCGACATGCCCGGCGTCGACCCCGAGAAGCTGGAGATCGTCGACGAGCGGACCGTGATCATCCACGTCGACGAACCGCTGGTCACCCTCCCCGAGGCTCTCGCCGAGTACTACAACTGCGTCGTCCCCGTGGACTACGACCCGGAGAACCCGATCGGCTGTGGCCCCTTCAAGTTCGCCGAGTTCCGGGTCGGCGAGTACAGCGTCTTCGAGCGGCACGAGGGCTTCCATATGGAGGGCCTTCCGTACGTCGACGAGCTGGAGATCATCGACTTCCCCGACGACGACGCGCGCGTCAACGCCCTCAACAGCGGCAACGTCCACGTCATCAGCCAGGTGCCGCACACCCAGGTCGCCATCATCGAGGGCGACCCGAACATGACGATCATGGAGTCCGAGACCGGCATGTGGCTGCCGTTCACCATGAACGTCGAGGAGAAGCCCTTCGACGACGTGCGCGTCCGTCAGGCCTTCCGCCTCATCGTGGACCGCCAGCAGATGGTCGACCAGGCGCTGGCCGGGTACGGCCAGATCGGCAACGACATGTACGCCCGCATGGACCCGTCCTACCCCGAGGACTTCGATCAGCGCGAGCAGGACATCGCCGAGGCCAAGCGTCTGCTGGCCGACGCCGGTCACGAGAACGGCCTGGACGTCGAACTGGTCACCTCCGACATCAGCGCCGGCGTGGTCGCCGCCGCCGAGGTCTTCCAGGAGCAGGCCCGTGAGGCCGGGGTGAACGTGACCCTGCGCCGGGTCAACCCCAGCGACTACTGGAACCCGGAGGAGGGCTTCCCCTACCCCTTCGGCCAGGACTTCTGGAGCGCCCGCAACTACATCACCCAGACCACCCAGGGCTCCGTCGTGGGCGCCCCCTACAACGAGACCATGTGGGGCGAGCACGAGGAGTGGCTGGAGTACCTGGAGAAGGCCCGTAGCACCCCCGACGAGGACGAGCGCAACGAGCTCATCCGCAAGGCCCAGGAGATCGAGTACGAAGAGGGCGGCTACATCGTGTGGGGCTTCGTGAACCTGCTCGACGCCCACTCGGTCCGGGTGCACGGCCTGTCCCCCGCCGTCTCCGGCCACCCGCTGGGCTCCTACGCCTTCCACACCATGTGGATGGAACAGGACTAGGTCGCCTCCTTCGGAGCGTTCGCCCGTGCCCTCCCCCATCTCGGGGAGGCGCGCGGGCGCCCCGAGAGGGCCGGCCGGCGCCGGCCCCGGGTACGCGCTTTCCGAAGCGTTCCCTTCGACCCCCGTCCTCTCGGGCCCGCGCCTCCTCTCTCCCCCGGCGGAACTCCTCGGGCCCGCTACCGAAAGTTCACCATGACTCGACTCATCGTCGTCCGCCTGTTCTTCGGCGCACTGACGCTCTGGGCGGTGTCGCTCGTGGTCTTCGCGGCCACGCAGGCACTGCCGGGTGACGCGGCCCAGCTCATCCTGGGCCGGGACGCCACCCCCGAGCGTCTGGCGGCCCTCCGCGACCAGCTCAATCTGGATCAGCCGGTGGCCGTGCAGTACCTCCAGTGGCTCCAGGGGATCCTCCAGGGGGACCTGGGCACCTCCTTCTCCAACAGGCTGCCCGTCGCCGAATACCTGGCCGACCCCATCCGCAGCTCGATGACCCTGATGGGACTGTCCGCCCTCGTGGCGACCCCCATCGCCCTGTTCGTCGGCGCCTTCAGCGCGCTGCGCCGGGACCGCGGCTTCGACCACGCCTCCTCCATGGGCACGCTGGTCGTCGCCTCCATCCCCGAGTTCGTCATCGGCATCCTGGCGATCCTCCTCCTGGGCCCCGGCGGACTGGGCCTGTTCCCATCCGTCTACGCCCGTGACGGCGGCCCCGAGCAGTGGGTGCTGCCCGTCCTGACCCTGGCCCTGGCCGTGGCCCCGCCGATCGTCCGCATGATGCGGGCGACGATGATCGAGGTCCTGGAGAGCGAGTACGTGCAGCAGGCGCGACTCAAGGGCATGTCCGAGCGCACGGTGCTGTGGCGTCACGCCGCCCCCAACGCGATCGGCCCCGTGGCCCAGGTCGTCGCCCTCCAGCTCGCCTGGCTGGCCGGTGGCGTGGTGGCCATCGAGTTCCTGTTCAACTTCCCCGGTATCGGCAAGATCCTCATGGACGCCATCGAGAACCGTGACGTTCCGCTGATCCAGGCCGTGGTCCTGCTCATCGCGGGGATCTACATCCTGGTCAACCTGATCGCCGACGTGATCGGGCTGGCGGCCAACCCGAAGGTGAGGGTCGCGAACCGATGAACGCGTCTTCGACGAACACCGTCTCCGAGGCTCCGGCCCGGCGTCGTCCGGGTCTGTTCCGCACCGCGTGGCGTTTCGGCCGCACCAAGGTGGGTGTGGTCCTGACCGGTCTGATCGTCCTGATCGCCGTGGTGGGCCCCTTCATCGCCCCCTACACCCCGACCGAGTTCGTGGCCAGGCCGTTCGAGGCGGACGCCGCCGGCGCCATGTTCGGCGGCGACAACCGCGGCCGTGACGTCCTGACCCGCTTCCTGTGGGGTGGATGGACCCTGCTCCTGCTGGCCGGCGCGGCCGCGGGCATCGGTGTGGCCGCCGGAACGGTGGTCGGCATCGTCGCCGGTTACCGTCGCGGTTGGGTGGACGACGTCCTCATGCGGACCAACGACGTGCTGCTGGCCTTCCCGCAGCTCATCGCCGCGCTGCTGGTGATGTCGATCATCGGCCCGAAGGTCTGGCTGATCGTGGCCGTCATCGCGGTCTCGCACATGCCGCGTGTGGCCCGGGTGATCCGCGAGGCGACCCGCAAGGTGATCGAACAGGACTACGTGAAGGCGGCCGAGGCGATCGGTCTGCCCCGTTGGCGGATCATGGTCGTGGAGATCCTCCCGAACGTGACCAGCCCGCTCCTGGTGGAGCTGGGCCTGCGTCTGACCTACTCCATCGGCGTGGTGGCCGTGCTGGGCTTCCTCGGCATGGGTCTGCAACCGCCCACCGCCGACTGGGGGCTGATGATCAACGAGAACCGGCAGGGCATGGCGGTCCAGCCGTGGGCGGTGGCACTGCCCGTGACGGCGATCGCCATCCTGACCGTGGGCGCCAACCTCATCACCGACGGGCTCTCCCGCGCGGCGATCGGTATCGACCGGGGGGTCGAGAAGTGACGGAGCAGACGGAGAAGAACACCGGATCGGAGACCCGGAACGGTGTCGTCCTGGAGGTCGACGGGATCACGGTGATCGGCCGTCCCTCGGACGTCGAGATCATCAGCGACGTGTCCCTGACCGTGAACCGGGGCGAGATCCTCGGTCTGGTGGGCGAGTCGGGGTCGGGCAAGACCACCCTGGGCCTGTCGCTGCTGGCCCACCTCAAGCGAGCCACGGAGATCGTCCGGGGCCGGGTGCGGGTCGGCGAGCACGACCTGGCGGCGCTGTCCGAGCGACAGGTGCGACGGCTGCGAGGCCGCGCCGTGGCCTACATCCCGCAGTCGCCGGCCTCGGCGCTCAACCCCGCGCTGCGCCTGGGCGTCCAGCTCTCCGAGGCCCTGCACGACGCCTCACTGGGCCGGGACCAGGTGATGGAGCGGGTGCGCGAGGTCCTCCGCGAGGTGGCGCTGCCCGACGACGACGCCTTCCTGCGCCGCTACCCGCACCAGCTGTCCGGTGGACAGCAGCAGCGCGTGGCGATCGCGATGGCGTTCGTGGGACGTCCCGACCTGATCGTGATGGACGAGCCGACCACGGGTCTGGACGTGACCACCCAGGCGCACGTGCTGGAGACCATCCGGTCGATGACCCGCGACTACGGGACCGCCGGTGTGTACATCAGCCACGACATGGCGGTGGTCGCGGACCTGGCCGACGACGTCGCCGTCATGTACCGGGGCGAGCTGGTCGAGCACGGCCGTACCACCGAGGTCCTGTCCGACCCTCGACACGAGTACACGCGCCGTCTGCTGATGGCGGTGCCCCTGCTGCGGACGTCGGGCCACGAGGAACCCGAGGCCCGTACGGACGAGCCGCTGCTGCGGATCGGCGATCTGTCCGCGGGGTACGGACGCACCCGGGTGCTGGAGGGGATCGACCTGTCGGTCTCCGCCGGCGAGTGCGTGGCCCTGCTCGGCGAGTCCGGGTCGGGAAAGACGACCCTGTCGCGTTCGGTGGCGGGTCTGCACCACCAGTTCTCCGGGGAGATGCTCTTCGACGGTTCGCCGCTGGCGACCAGCAGCTACCGGCGCACCGCCGACCAGCGTCGACGGATCCAGTACGTGTTCCAGAACCCGTACGAGGCGCTGAACCCGCGCAAGCGGGTCCGCGAGCAGATCCTGGGCCCCTACCGCCACCTGGTGGGCCGCCCCGACTCCCCCGACCGGGTCGTGGCCGAGGCGCTGGAGCGTGCGGCGTTGCCCGCCTCCTACGCCGATCGTTTCCCCGAGCAGCTCAGCGGCGGTGAGCGTCAGCGCGTGTGCATCGCGCGCGCCGTGGCGACCCGCCCCGACCTGCTGGTGTGCGACGAGATCACCTCGGCGCTGGACGTCTCGGTGCAGGCGGAGATCGTCAAGCTGCTGCGTTCGTTGCAGGACGAGGGCATGGCCCTGCTGTTCGTCACCCACAACATCGCGTTGGTGTCCAACATCGCCGACCGGGTGGCGATCCTCAACAAGGGCGAGATCGTGGAGTACGGTCCGGTCGGCACGGTGATGTCGTCCCCCGAGCACGAGTACACGCGCGCCCTGATCGCCGACACCCCCGACTTCGAGCTGTCCTTCCCCGGCGCCCCCGAGCGTCTCGGTATGGACGCCGAGAGCGACGAGGTCCGCGAGGTCTAGCTCCGTGGCCGAGGGGAGGGGCGGGGCGCGCGCGGCGTGCCCCGCCCCTCCGTCGTCTCATGTCTTTGAGATCCTCTCGGTCTCCCGCCCGGGCGCGCCGGTCATCGTGACCAGGGCGAGGAGACCCAGGGCCGAGGTCGCGCACAGGAGGATCCCCATGGGGACGGCCGTGGTCTCGTCCACTCCGACCAGGGGCGCCACGACGGCGCCGATCAGCATCGGGAGGGCGCCCAGGAGAGATCCGGCGCTGCCCGCCCGGCTCTCCTGGCCCTCCATCGCCAGGGCGAAGGATCCGGTGAGGATCACGCCCATGCAGGTCATGTAGACGAAGATGGGGACGACCAGGAGGATCAGCGGCCCTTGGAGGAGCGCGGTGCCGAGCACCACCGTCGTGGCCGCCAGGGCGGTGACGACCGCGAGGCGGAGCAGAGGACGTTCCCCCACGCTCTCGCCGAGCCGGCCCACCGCCGCGCTGCCCAGGATGATCGCGACGCCGTTGACCCCGAACAGCAGGCCGAACACCTGCGGGGAGACCCCGTACAGGTCCTGGTAGACGAAGGGGGTGCCTGCCACGTAGGCGAAGCTGCCGCCGTGCAACAACCCGACGACGAGGGTGTACCCCAGGTAGCGGCGGTCCCGGAGGAGGGCTCCCATGGCGCGCAGGCTCCCGCCCAGAGTGGCGGGGATGCGCCGTTCCGCGGGGAGGGTCTCTGGGAGACGCGCCGCCACCACCAGGACGATCACCACGCCCAGAAGTGCCAGCGACCAGAAGACGCTCCGCCAGTCCGTGAAGGGCAGCCACAGGACACCACCGCCCAGGATCGGCGCGACCATCGGGGCGACCGCGACGACCACCATGATCAGGGCGAAGAAGCGGGTGAGCGCCGCCCCGTCGAAGACGTCGCGCACCACGGCCCGCGAGAGGACCACCCCGGCCCCGGCGGTGAACCCCTGGAGGAAACGGCCCAGGATCAGGACGAGGGTTCCGGGGGCCAGCGCGCACAGCGCGGAGGCCAGGACGAAGAGGACGCCGCAGACCAGGAGGGGACCTCGCCGTCCGCGCGCGTCGCTGACCGAACCGATGACGACCTGTCCCACCGCGAGCCCGATCAGGCAGGAGGTGAGGCTCGCCTGGACCTGGGACGCGGAGGCGCCGAGGTCGGCCGAGATCTCCGGGAAGGCCGGAAGGTACATGTCGATGTTGAGCGGGCCCAACACCGTGAGCATGGCGAGCAGGAGGGCCAGGCCCAGCCGGTCGCGCCCGGTCGGGTTACGGAGCATCGGTCTTCCTCGGGCGCGGGGGAACGGGGGCGGGGTCCCTCCACGCTACCCGGGGGTCCTCACGGCGTCCGTGGAGCGGGGCGAACCTGACGGGGAAACGTCGGAAACGGGCGGGGCGGGGTCAGAACAGGACGGACATGACCTCGCCGACCTGGCGGAAGCCGACCCTCCGGTAGGTGGCGCGGGCCGCGGTGTTGAAGTCGTTGACGTAGAGGGTCACCCGGGGCGCGAACTCGGCGAGGGCGTAGGAGACCACGGCGGCCATGCCGGCGGTGGAGTGGCCTCGGCCGCGCAGATCGGGGTGGACCCACACGCCCTGGATCTGGCAGACCTGCGGGGTGACGGCGCCGATCTCGGCCTTGAAGACCACCCGCCCGTCCTCGATGCGGGCGAAGGCGCGGCCGGTACGGACCAGCTCCTCGACCCGGGCCCGGTAGAGCGCTCCGCCGTCGCCGGAGTCCGGCGGGACCCCGACCTCCTCGGTGAACATGGCCACGCAGGCGGGCACGAGGGCGTCGAGTTCACTGATACGGACGCGACGTACGAGGGGGTCGGCGGGTACCGCCGGCGGGCCGTCGATCTCCAGGACCGGCTGGCTGGCGCGGATGGCGCGGGCGGGGCCCCAGGCCGGTTCGATCTGTTCCCAGAAGTCGCCGACGGCCTCGACCGGGCCGACGATCGACGAACAGCGTCGTCCTCGCCAGCGGGCGTGGTCGGCGAAGCTGCGGATGGCTGCCGGTCCGGCGTTGACCGGGACGAGGTTGGCCCCGGAGTAGCACAGAGCGGTGAGCCGACCCCGCTCGACGTGTCCCCACACCTCGGCGCCGCCGCCACCGGAGATCCCGGTGGTGCTCAGGCGCGAGGCCACGAAGACGTTGCCCACGGGGTCGGCGTCCAGGAGCGCGTACACGGCCTCCCGATGGCGTTCGCCCAGAATCCGAACCGGTGCGGTCCGCAGCATCGCATCTCCCCATCTTCCCGTGGACCCGCCGGACCGGTATCCGGAACGGTCCGCGGTGCCACGACGAATGAGCGCCGAACCCAGCCTATTCGACCGGCGCTTCGCTCTCACCCGGGTATTCGAGACCGATCGGTCCGAGTCGGTCCACCGGGGTGTGCGAGGAGCTCTGCGAGGTGCGGGGCTCCGGTTCGGGCCGCCCGTCACAGGTGAGGTCGGCCCCGCCCTCTCCGCGTTCGGGCAGGCGTCCCCCGCGGAGGTAGGCGACGACGGTCTCGTCCACACAGGTGTTGCCGGTGAGCGAGACTCCGTGGGTGATGCCGCCGTCCTCGATCACCAGCGAGGAACCGGGCAGACGCTCGCGCAGGGCCAGAGAGCCCTCCACCGGGGTGGCGCCGTCGTGGGTGGCGTGCACGATGAGCGCGGGGCCGTCGTAGGCGGGGTGTTCGCCGGGGCCGTCGCCGACCTGGAACCAGGGCTCGGACTCGGCGCTCCAGGTGGCGCACGGCGCGTTGTACCAGGTGTTATGCCACCCCATGAAGGGGGCGTCCGCGTCGACCCCGCGCGCGTCGGCGGACCAGGTCCCCCATTCCCTCGGCCACACGGCGTCGGTGCACTGGACCGCGAGGTAGCCGCCGTAGGCGGGGTCGCTGCCGGCGTCGTCGCCGTAGTCCTCGTGCAGTTCCAGCAGCGGGGCGGAGTCGCCCTCGCGGATCCGGGCGGACAGGGCCCGGGCCACGTCGGGCCAGGTTCCGCCGCTGTAGGCCACCACGATCACGGCCCCCTCCAGTTCGGTGGGGCCGACCGTACCCTCGGCCGGGGTGGCGCGCAGTTCGGACCGCAGGTCGTAGTAGGCGCGAGCGACGGTCTCGCCGTCGGTCCCGAGGCCGTAGACGTCGTCGTGGCGGGCGACCCAGTCGAAGAAGTTCCGGGCGGCACGGTCCAGCGAGCGGCTCTGCACGTGATTGCTCTCGTACCAGGGCCGGTCCGGGTCGACGACGCTGTCCAGCACCAGGGCGCGGACCCGGTCGGGGTAGAGCGCGCTGTAGACGGTTCCGAGGTAGCTGCCGTAGGAGTAGCCCAGGTAGTCGATGCGGTCGAGGCCCAGGGCCGCCCGGATGGCGTCCATGTCGTGGGCGGTGTCCTCGGTGCGCATGTGGTCCAGGATCGGTCCGGTGTTCTCGGCGCAGGCGCGGGCGTAGGCCTCGGCGTCGGCGCGCAGGGCCGCCTCCTCCCGCTCGTCGGCGGGGACGGTGTCCTTGCGGACCGGGGCGAAGAACGCGGGGTCGCAGGAGACGGAAGGGGTGGAGGCGCCCATGCCCCTCGGGTCGAAGGCGACCACGTCGTAGATCTCGCGTAGCTCCTCGGGCATGCGCAGGTGGGTGTGGGAGGCCCAGCGGCGTCCGGCGCTGCCGGGGCCGCCCGGGTTGACCAGCATCGTGTGCTCGGCGGTACCGGTGGCGGGCACTCGTGAGAGTGCGATGTCCACGGTCTCGGCGAGGTCCCGGGTGTCCGCGGGGGCGACGTCACGGGCCAGGGGCACGGTGAGGGTCGCGCATTCGAGTGTCTCGTTCTCGACCGGTTCGAGGTCCTCGCAGGGCCGCCAGTCCAGGGAGCGCTGGTCGACCCGGGTGACGGGGGCCGCGGCCTCCGGGGCGAGCCCCTGCGGGGCGGCCTGGGCGGGGGGCATCGCCACCAGGGATGCGAGAAGGGCCCCTCCGCCGCAGAAGGCGACCCATGGTGTACCGGTTCGTGCTCGCACTGGTCCATCCTCCGCGTTCCGGTCGAATCGTCCACTGCATTCTTTCCATCACGGAGCGTGACGAGAGGAAACGACACGGGCCCCATTCGGGGTCTTCGGCGGTAACATGTGCCCTGGTCAGATCAGACGTGGACAAAAGGGGCGCAATGCGGCTGGATCGTGTCGATGAGCGGATCATCGCGATACTCGGCGCGGACGCGAGGATGAGCTTCGCCGAGATCGGGGGCGAGGTCGGTCTCAGCCCCTCGGCGGTCAAACGCCGTGTGGATCGGCTGGTCGAATCCGGCGCCGTGCGCGGCTTCACCGTCGTGGTCGAACCCGAGGCGATCGGATGGACCACCGAGGCCTTCATCGAACTCTACTGCCGGGCCCGCACCTCCCCTGGGGAGATCCGCACCGGACTGGCCGGCTACGCCGAGGTCACCTCGGCCTGCACCGTCACCGGGGACGCCGACGCCGTGGTGCAGGTCCGCGCCCGCGACACACGCCACCTGGAGGAGGTCATCGAGCGCATCGGCGCCGAGCCCTTCGTGGTGCGCACCAAGAGCACCCTGGTGCTGTCCCGACTGATCGATCGACCCGTCCTCGCCGGCTCCGCCGACCTCTCCTAGGACCGCCGAGGGCGGCGACGGCTAGAGGTACCAGCGGGCGGCCAGGAACGCCCCCGCCCAGGTGAGGCCGAAGGCCAGGGGTGCCACCAGCACGGGTATCGGGGAGCAGGAGCGGCGCGCCCGGGACAGACCGTCGTCGTGCCACACCCGATCCGCCCGGAGCTCCTCCACCCGCGCGGAGATCCGCTCCGCCAGCCGTTCGGCCGGGCCGGTGCCGAGGAACATGGCGGGTCGGGAACGCCAGTAGGTCCGGACCACCACGAGCCCCTCGTCCCTCGTGCGGATCTCGATCCGGGCGTCCTCGGTGACCCGCACACTCTCGACATCGACCCACCGGACCCGGGTGACGGTCCGGACCCCCCTGTGAGGAGCCCGTCCTCCCGCATCAGGGTCACGTAGCCGAAGGCGCTCGCGCACCAGGCCCACAAGAGGAGAAAGACGATCACATGGCCCCCGACGCCGAACCACGGGGAGATCTCCCACGCCGCCTCACCGGTCTCGATGAGCAGTACGAAACAGGCGAAGAGAACGATGGGCGCGGACATGGCCGTCACCGGTGACCAGTGGACGCTGCGGAGGGGGTCGCGCGCGGGGGTACGCATGGGGGAATCCCGTCGGGAGGTCCGGGCCCGGAGCGGGAACCGGGAGGGGTACCGGATCGATACCCGCGGGGACCGACGGAACACGCGCACCCGCGGGCCGAAAGCGGCCACCCCGCACGGGGCCCGGACCGAAGGGCCCTTCCCCGCGTGAGAAGGGCCCCGGCCCACGTCGGAACGCGGGCCGAGGCCGGATACGCGAGGGAGCGCGTGCTCTCGGATCAGTCCTCGGGGAGGGCGACCGGGGCCATCTCGTCGAACAGGTCGCCCGGGCCGGGGTTGGTCGCGTCCGTCTCGCCACCGAAGTGGTGCATGACGCCCCACACCGCGTTCAGCGCGGTCTGCACCGCGCCCTCGGCCCAGCCGGCGGTCCAGGAGATGTCGTCGCCCGCCAGGAACAGGCCGCGGTGACGCTCCTCCAGGTCGTCCTGGCGGAAGTGGGTGAACAGGCGGCGCTGGTACCGGTAGTGGCCGGGCAGGTTGGCCTTGAACGCGCCCATGAAGTAGGGCTCGTCCTCCCAGGAGATCGTGACCGGGTCGCCGGTGATGTGCGAACGGATGTCCACGCCCGGGTAGATCTTGCCCAGCGAGGCCAGCATGACCTCCAGCCGCTCGCCGGCCGACAGCGGCAGCCACTTGAGCGAGTCGTCGCACCAGGTGTAGGACATGCAGATCGCGGCGGGCGCGTCCGGGTCCTCCCCCTCCAGCAGGTAGGTGCCGCGGGTCATACGGTCGGTGAGCGTCATGCTCATGACGTCACGGCCGGTCTCGGGGTCCTTGTCCCGCCAGAAGGCGCGATCCACCGGAACGAAGAGCTTCGAGGACTCCATGTAGTGGGTGCGCTCGATCGCGGTCCAGTGGTCGATGGGCAGCAGGTCGTCGTCGCAGTCGATCTTGGACAGCAGCATCCAGGCCTGGCCGGTGAAGACCGCGGTCGGGAAGGTCCGGGTGGAGCCGGAGGCGTCGGTGACCGTGATGTTGCCTTCGGGACGCCCCTTGGCCGCGGTGCGCCGCAGCGCGGTCACGGCCGGACGCGGCTCGCCGTCGTGCAGCGAGGCGAGGGAGGTGCCCTGCGCCCAGTACACGAGCTTGTCCGGGGCGTCCTCCCACAGACGCAGTGGGAGCCGGTCGACGCCGCCGACGATGCCCATGTGGTCGTCGTCCGCGCCGGTGTAGGTGACCCGCAGGATCTCCAGGATGGAGTTGGGGAAGTCGGTGTCCCAGCCGCCGGTGCCGAAGCCCACCTGGCCGAAGATCTCCCGGTGACGGAAGGAGGAGAAGGCCGGGGAGTCGCACAGGAAGCCGTAGAAGGTCTGGTTGTCGAGCCTCTCGACCAGGCGGTTCCAGATCTCCTTCTGGGTGGCGACGTCGCGTTCGCGGATGGCCCGCTGCATGCGGGTGTGCTCGACGCTCTCCAGGGTCCGGTCCCAGGCCCGCGCGACCTCGCGGTAGACCTCGGGAAGGTCGTCGAGTTCCGTGGCGTAGTGCGACTCGCCCTTGAGGTCGACGACGGTGCTCGGGGTCGAGGAGGCCAGCGGGTTGGGGAAGGGCGTGGTGCGCAGGCCGACCCGGTCCACGTAGTGCCAGAAGGCGGTGGAGGACGGCGGGAAGCGCATGGCGCCCATCTCGGCGACGACGTCGTCGGGGCAGCCCTTCATCCGCTCGGTGCGCAGACGTCCGCCGATCCGGTCGGCCTCGTACACGACCGGCTTCAGGCCCATCTTCATGAGCTCGTAGGCGGTGACGATGCCGGACAGGCCACCGCCGATCACCGCGACCTCGGTGCCGTGGTGTTCGGCGGGCACCTGGCCCAGCCCGGCGGGGTGCGCCAGGTAGGAGTCGTAGGCGAACGGGAAGTCCGGCCCGCACATGTTCAGGGGAGGTTCACCCTGGGAAGCGGTTCCGGCGGCCGTGGGCACGGCAGACGTCATGGGGCCCTCCTTCACTGGGGCTGGATCGTGGGTGTGGCGGTGGTGGGTGTGGCGGTGATCGGTCAGCGGTGGCCGTACAGGTCCGCTCGACGATCGTCCATGTAGGACTGTTCGGCCCGGACCTCCGCGACGGCGGCCGGATCGACGTCGCCGAACAGCAGTTCCTCGTCGGGGCCTGCGCGCAGCAGTTCGCCGCCGTCGGGGCCGACCAGGGCGCTCAGCCCGACGTAGTCGAGGTCGCCCTCGGTGTCGCAGCGGTTCACGTAGGCCAGGTGGATCTGGTTCTCCATGGCCCGGGCGGGCACGAGGAGGGTGGCCACCGAGGTGGTGGGCGCCATCAGGCCGGTGGGCACGACCAGGAGGGTGGTACCGGCCAGGGCGTGCGCCCGCACCATCTCGGGGAACTCCACGTCGTAGCAGACGAGGAGGCCGATACGGTGTCCGCCCAGGTCGGCCTGGACGATCGGCTCCGTCCCCGGGGAGAACAGGCTCCGGTCCAGGTCGCCGAACAGGTGGGTCTTGCGGTAGAGCGCGAGGGAGGCCCCCGTGGCGTCCACGAGCCGTACCGCGTTGTACACGTTCCCGTCGGCGAGTTCGGGGAAGCCGTAGACGATCGCCACGCCGGTGTCGGCGGCGATGCGGGCGACCTCCTCGAAGAGAGGACCGTCGGCCGGCTCGGCCAGTTCCCGCACCCGGGGGCCGATGTTGTAGCCGGACAGCGACATCTCGGGACCGACGAGGAGGGCGGCGCCCTCGCCCACGGCCTCGCGGGCCCGATCGGCGAGACGGCTCAGGGAGGAGGCGGTGTCGCCGCTACGTCCGGTGCCCTGGTCCAGGGCCACGCGCAGTGGTGCGGGCATCGCTCTTTCCTCCGTATCGTCGCTGATGGGACCGTTCGAGGACGTTCCCGAAGGCCGCTCCCACTCTAGGTTGACGGGGGCGTCGGAAGCGTGTGCCGGAGCATCGACCTGTTGCGAGTTCGCACGCTCCGACGCCGGTTCGTTGCGCGGTGACGCACGTCCACGCCGGTTACCGTCCTGGAGGAGAACACGGGGGCGCTCCGGAGGATTCCCGCCCCGCCCGTTCACCGTCGCGCCCCGGCCCCCTGCTCCCCCTCCTCGGTCAGTTCGGCGGCGGATTCGGTCTGGATCCGGGCGACCTCTTCGAGGAGGTCGGCGAAGGCCTCCAGCTCACGAGCGTCGTAGCGCTCCAGGAGTCCGTCGAGGCGCCGGAGGAAGCCGGCGAACAGCCGTTGGACGTCGCCGGGGAGGTCGGGGCCGAGCTCGACCAGGACCCGCCGGCCGTCCCGTTCGTCCTTGCGTCGACGGACGTAGCCGCGCCGTTCGAGGCGGTCGGCGACCCCGGTCACCGAGGCGGGGGCCAGACCGCACAGTCGCACGAGCTCTCCCGCGGTGAGCGGGCCGTTCTCCTCCAACAGACCGAGGATCTTCCAGTCGGTCACGCCGATACCGAGCCGATCGCCCAGCGCGGTGTGGAACATGACGGCCGCGTTGCTCTGGTGCCGCCCGGCCTCCGAGACCCGGGCCCGCGCCCGCTCGAGGCGCTCGTGTTCGACGTTCTCCTCGTCGGGTGTTGACATCGATCGCCACTCCTTCTTAATATTTCGTTCGTGCGAAAGAAATAACTGGGCGACACCAGACTACCCGAGGTGGTTCTCATGCGTGTTCTGATCATCGGCTCCGGAATCGGCGGCCCGGTGGCGGCGACCGCCCTGCGCCGCGCGGGGATCGACGCCACCGTCTTCGAGGCCCACGACGGCCCCGGCACGAACCTCGGCGCCCACCTCGGGCTGGCCCCCAACGGCCTGGCGGTGCTGCGCTCGCTCGATCTGCTGCGCCCGGTCCTGGAGGCGCCCGGGACCCTGCCCTCCTCCAGGATCGAGTTCCGCGACGGCCGGGGACGGATCATGGGACGCCTGTCCGACGGATCCACCGAACTCGAACCGGAACTGCGCAGTGTGAGCGCACGACGGGGCGTGCTCCAGACGGTCCTGGCCGAGACCGCCGCCGACCTGGGCACCACCGTCGAGTACGGTCGCCGCCTGGTCCGCCACACCGACACCGGGAGCGAGGTGATCGCGGAGTTCGCCGACGGGTCCGTCGAGAGGGGCGACGTCCTCGTCGGGGCCGACGGGATCCACTCCGTCGTGCGCCGATCCCTGTTCCCCGACGCCCCCGCGCCGACCTACACCGGCCTCCTCGACCTGGGCGGACGGACCCCGAACGCGGGCGCCCCGCCCACCCCGTCGGACACCTCCCGACTGATCTGGGGACGTCGCGCCTTCGCCGGATACCAGACCGCGCCGGACGGGGACGCCTACTGGTTCGTCAACGTTCCGCATCCCGAGCTCACCCGGGAGGAGATCGCCGCACGCCCGGACTCGGAGTGGAAACGTTTCGCCCTCGACCTGGCGATCGACCGGACCGGCGACCTCGACACCGTGCTGCGGGCCTCCGAACCGCGCCTGTTCCGACCGCGCGGTGTGTACACCATCCCCACCCTGCCGCACTGGCACCGAGGCCGGGTCGCGCTCCTGGGCGACGCCGCCCACGCGCTGCCCAACTCCAGCGGCCAGGGGGCGTCGATGGCGATGGAGGACGCGCTGGTCCTGGCCATGTGCCTGCGGGACTCCGACACCCCGGAGCGCGGTCTGGCCGCCTACGAGCGGATCCGCCGGGGGCGGGTGGAGGCGATCATCGAGGAGGGCACCCGGAGGGGCGACCTGAAGCTCGTCACCCGTCCCGTGGGGGTCTTCCTCCGCGACCGGTTGCTGCTGCCCCTGGTGTTCCGCCGGGCGGCCGGGGCCGGCGGCCACTCCCCGGTCTTCGACCACAGGGTCGACTTCGACGCGCCCGTGGCCACATGAGACGGGGCGGCGGGGAGATCTCCTCTCCCCGCCGCCCCGTACCCGTTCGAGCGGTCCGCGTCAGACGCGGACGTCCACCTCGGGCTCGTCCTCCAGAGCCGAACGGCGCATGCTGTATCCGAAGTAGATGATCAGGCCGACCACGAGCCAGGCGCCGAAGGCGATCCATACGCTCAGCGACATGCTGAACATCAGGTAGGCGCAGGAGAGCACGCCCAGGACCGGGGTGACCGGGGCGCCCGGCATACGGAAGGAGCGTTCGAGGTCGGAGCGGGTCCTGCGCAGCACCAGGACGGCGACGTTGACCAGGGCGAAGGCGAACAGCGTGCCGATCGCGGTGGCGTCGGCGAGCGGGCCGAGCGGGATGAAGGCGGCCAGGGCGGCGATGAACACCGAGGTGATGACGGTGTTGGCGCGCGGGGTGCCCTTGGCGTCGACCTTGGAGAAGGCCTTCGGGATGAGGCCGTCGCGCGACATCGCGTAGAGGATGCGGGTCTGGCTGTAGAGGACGACCAGAACCACACTGGCCAGCGCCAGGACGGCGCCGGCGGCGAAGACGACCGCCCAGATCGGGGTTCCGGTGACCATGGTCAGGATCCCGGCCAGCGTGGTCTCGCCGTCCGCGAAGTCGTTCCAGTCGAGGGCGCCCACGGCGCTGAAGGCCACCAGGCAGTAGATCGCCGTCACGAGGATCATGGAGAACATGATCGCGCGCGGAAGATCGCGCTGCGGGTTCTTGGCCTCCTCGCTGGCGGTGGAGGCCGAGTCGAAGCCGATGTAGGAGAAGAACAGGGTGGCTCCGGCCGCGGAGACCCCGGCCATGCCCATCGGCATGAAGGGCGCGAAGTTGCCCCGCTGGACGGCGGTGATCGCGATGGCCACGAACATGACCAGGATGAGGACCTTGATCGCGACCATGACGGCGTTGACCCGGGTGCTCTCGCGCACCCCGGCGAGCAGGGCGAACATCGACAGGAGGATGACGACCGCGGCGGGCACGTTGACCACGCCGCCCTCCAGGGGGCCTGCCAGCAGCGCGGGGGGAAGCGCCAGTCCGGTGGTCAGGTGGAGCAGCTCGTTGATGTACTGCCCCCAGCCGACGCCGACCGCGGCGATGGAGACGCCGTAGGTGAGCATCAGACACCATCCGCACACCCAGGCCATGAACTCGCCCATGGTGGCGTAGGAGTAGGAGTAGGCCGAACCGGAGGCGGGGATCATCCCGGCCATCTCGGCGTAGGCCAGCGCGGAGAACAGGGCGGTGATGCCGGCCAGGACGAACGCCACGATGACGGCGGGGCCGGCGATGGGCACGGCCTCGCCCAGGACCACGAAGACACCGGTGCCCAGGGTGGCGCCGATACCGATCATCGACAGTTGCCAGAATCCCATGGTGCGGCGTAGACCGCTGTCGCTCTCGGTCTCGGCCACCAGCTTCTCGACCGGCTTGCGTCTGCTCAGACGCCGACCGAGTGTGGGCGCGACCGTGTCCCCCTTGGCGGGTGTCTTCTGGTCAACCACGAATCGACTCCTCGATGTTCTGCGGGTGGACACGGAGGGGATAACGCCGCATCAGACCAACGGAATCCCAAATGTGCCCCAGGCAACATTAATGCTGTTGCCTGAGTAACATGACCCACATTCGTTGCGTTTGTCGTGTTCAGTCGCCTTGTTCGTGCGTATCCGCGCAAGAAAACGTCACCGAACGTGACACTTGCCACAGATGGATACCCTGGGTAACAGCGCTTTTCTGACCTGCGACGACATCACTCGACACCCACCGGCACCTGTAAGCGCCACCGTCGGCGGGCTGTTCCCTCCCCCGGAAACGAGTGAGGGGGAGCACGGCCCACGCCGTACTCCCCCTCACGAACGCTCGATCCCCGCGGGGCCGAGCGTGGGATCAACCGGTCACCGAGACACTGGGCTCACCCTCGGCCCCGGCCTCGCCCATCTCCTCGGCGATGCGCATGGCCTCCTCGATGAGGGTCTCGACGATCTTGGACTCGGGCACGGTCTTGATGACCTCGCCCTTGACGAAGATCTGACCCTTGCCGTTACCCGAGGCCACACCCAGGTCGGCGTCACGCGCCTCACCGGGGCCGTTGACGACGCAACCCATGACGGCCACGCGCAGCGGCACCTCCAGGCCCTCCAGACCGGCGGTGACCTCCTCGGCGAGCGTGTAGACGTCCACCTGGGCGCGGCCGCAGCTCGGGCAGGAGACGATCTCCAGGCCGCGCTCGCGCATGCCCAGCGACTCCAGGATCTGGGCGCCGACCTTGACCTCCTCCGCCGGCGGGGCCGACAGGGAGACGCGGATGGTGTCGCCGATGCCCTCCGAGAGCAGGGCGCCGAAGGCCACCGAGGACTTGATCGTGCCCTGGAAGGCCGGGCCCGCCTCGGTGACGCCCAGGTGCAGCGGGTAGTCGCAGGCCTGCGACAGCAGACGGTAGGCGTTGACCATCACGACCGGGTCGTTGTGCTTGACCGAGATCTTGATGTCCCGGAAGCCGTGCTCCTCGAACAGCGAGCACTCCCACAGCGCGGACTCCACCAGCGCCTCGGGGGTGGCCTTGCCGTACTTGGCCAGCAGACGCTTGTCGAGCGAACCGGCGTTGACGCCGATCCGGATCGGGGTGCCCGCCTCACCCGCGGCCTTGGCGATCTCGGCGACCTTGTCGTCGAACTTCTTGATGTTGCCCGGGTTGACGCGCACGGCCGCGCAACCGGCCTCGATGGCCGCGAACACGTACTTGGGCTGGAAGTGGATGTCGGCGATCACCGGGATCTGCGACTTCTTCGCGATGATCGGCAGCGCGTCGGCGTCGTCGTTGGTGGGCACGGCCACCCGGACGATCTGACACCCCGTGGCCGTGAGCTCGGCGATCTGCTGGAGGGTCGCGTTGATGTCGGAGGTGCGGGTCGTCGTCATCGACTGCACGGACACCGGGGCGTCACCGCCCACGGGAACGTTCCCGACCATGATCTGCCGCGTCTTGCGCCGGGTCGCCAGCGGGCGCGGCGGAGTTGCGGGGATACCGAGATCGACGGTCACGCTTGATTCACCTCGTCTGCCGCCGGAGGGGGGCGGCACTTGATGTCGCGGTTCGTGGGAGCGAGGGGCGCCGAAGCGGCGCCGGCTCCGCGTTCGGGTGCACCGTTCGGTCGGCCGATGGGCCGTGCCGTCGTTCCCGGAACGCGCACCCAAGGTTACCCGCCTCCGAAGCACCGCTCCGCCCCTCGTGGCGGCACTCACACCGGTTCGTCCCCTGTTCACCCCCGTATCCGCCCCGAGACGCGCCGAGGGGCACGGATGTTCCGTGCCCCTCGGTGGTCTTTCGGCCCGGCCGGATCGATCAGCCGAACAACAGGACCGGGTTGAACAGATCGGCCACGAGCAGGATGACGCTGAACACCAGGAAGCAGGCCACCACCACATAGGCCACGGGGGTGAGCATCGCGATGTCCACCGGCCCCGGGTCGGGGCGTCGGAACAGGCGCGCGGCCCCGCGCTTGATCGACTCCCAGATCGCCCCGGCCATGTGCCCGCCGTCCAGCGGCAGGATCGGCACCAGGTTGAAGGCGAACAGGAAGAGGTTGACGCCCGCCAGGATGCTGATCATCAGCGCGGCGGTGTCCGCGACCGGCAGCCCCTGCGACATGATCTCGCCGCCGATGCGGGAGATGCCGACGATCCCGACCGGTGAGTCCTCGGTGCGCTGTTCCCCCAGGAAGGCGGCGCCGAACACCTCGGGCACCTTGCTCGGCAGGGCGATGATCGCCTGGCCGACGTTGACCAGCATGTCGCCCGTCTCGGAGGCGGACTCGGCGACCGTGAGGGTCTCCCGCTCCTTGGCGAAGACGATGCCCAGGAAGCCGACCGTCTCGCTCTCCAGGACACGACGGCCCTGCTCGTCGTAGACGTGGTCGCCCTTCTCATCGGTCTCGTAGATGAAATCGCCCTGGGCGTCACGGGCGGGCAGTTCGCTCTGGATGATGTCGACGGTGGTGGTGAAACGCTCCCCGTCCCGCTCGACACCGAACTCGGTCGGGCCGTCGGCCGCCCGGATCTCCCGGTTGGCGTCGACCCACTCGGGGGTCTCGGTGCCGCCCACGGAGACGATCACGTCGCCGGGCAGCAGCCCCGCCTCCGCCGACGGGGTCGGCGGCAGGTCGTCGGTGCACTCGGTGGCGGTACTGCCCATGGGAGCCACACACTCGGTGACCAGGCCGATCTCGGTGGTGTCCTTGTAGACGCCGATGCCCATGAAGAGCACGCCCAGCAGGGCGACGCCCAGGATCAGGTTCATCGCGGGACCGGCGAACATGACGATCAGACGCTTCCAGGGTGAGCGCTGATAGAACTGCCGGTCCTCGTCCTCGGGGCTCAACTCGACGTAGGAGGCCTCACGGGCGTCCTCGGCCATGGCCCGCCACCGGGACATCTTCTTCGCGCTCTGATCCGCCTCGCGACGGGACGGCGGGAGCATGCCCACCATCCGCACGAAACCGCCCAACGGCACCGCCTTGACGCCGTACTCGGTCTCGCCGCGCTTCGTCGACCACAGGGTCTTGCCGAAGCCGACCATGAACTCGGTGCACTTGATGCCGAACATCTTGGCCGTGGCCATGTGGCCGAGTTCGTGCCAGGCGATCGAGAGCAGCAGTCCCAGGACGAGCAGGATGATCCCGACCACGGTCAGCAGCACGACCATGTATCTCTCCTCAAGCCAGAATCGGTCCTCAGCCGCGCGCCAGCAGCTCGCGCGCGCGGGTTCGGGCCCAGGTGTCGGCGGCGTACACGTCGTCCAGGGTCAGGGTCGAGGCTCCCGGGCGGTCCGTCCGCTGGTGTTCAGAGACTACCTGGGAGACGGTGTCCATGATCGCCGGGAACGCGAGCCTTCCACCGAGAAAGGCGTCGACGGCCTCTTCGTTGGCCGCGTTGTAGACGGCCGGGGCGGTGCCGCCCTCGGCGCCGACCTCGGCGGCGATCCGCACGGCGGGGAAGGCCTCCTCGTCCAGGGGCTCGAAGGTCCAGCTCTGGGCCTTGGTCCAGTCCATGCCCGGGGCGGCGTCCGGCACCCGTTCGGGCGCGCCGAGGCCGTAGGAGATCGGGATCATCATGCTCGGCGGGCTGGCCTTGGCCAGGGTGGTGCCGTCCACGTACTCGACCATGGAGTGGACGATCGATTGGGGGTGGACGACCACGTCGATCCGCTCGAAGGGGATGTCGAACAGCAGGCTGGCCTCGATGACCTCCAGACCCTTGTTGACCAGGGTCGCGGAGTTGACGGTGATGACCGGGCCCATACTCCAGGTCGGATGGTCGAGCGCCTCGGCCGGGGTGACCTCGGCCAGGTCCTCTCGCTTACGGCCGCGGAAGGGGCCGCCGCTGGCGGTGATGACGAGACGACGCACCTCGTCGCGGCGGGCGTGCACCAGCCCCTGGGCCGGGCTGGCCAGCTCGCCCTCGGGCAGATACGGGAAGCACTGGGCGAGGGCGTAGTGCTCGGAGTCGACCGGGACGATCTGCCCGGGGGCGGCCAGGTCGCGCACCAGCGGGCCGCCGATGATGAGGGACTCCTTGTTCGCCAGGGCCAGGGTGGTCCCGGCGCGCAGCGTGGCGAGGGTGGACTCCAGTCCCAGGGCCCCGGTGATCCCGTTGAGGACGACGTCGCAGGGGGAGCCGGCCAGCTCGGCCACGCCCTCGGCCCCGGTCAGCACGTCCGGGGAGGCCCCCCACTCCTTCAGCGGACGGGCGAGCTCGGCCGCCCGTTCGGGGTCGGCCACCGCCACCCGCTCGACGCCGAGCCGTGCCGCCTGCTCGGCGAGCAGATCCACGCGTCCGCCGCCCGCGGCCAGCCCCACCACCCGGAAACGTCCGGGGTTGCGCAGGACGATGTCGATGGCCTGGGTCCCGATGGATCCGGTGGACCCGAGGATCACTACTGTTCGCTGCTGTTCTTCTCGCACCGTCCCATTGTCGCCCACCGGCACGGGGCTCCGCCGTGCTTCGGGGTTCCTCGACCCGGGCGACATCGTGGCGTCACGGGAGGTTTACAGGCGGGCGCGTATCGCTTAACTTGACCACTGAGTAAGTTACCTCACAGTAAAGTGAGACGCCGAACACGGCCGGTCCGACCGAACGCCGGCCCTCCCCCGATGGTGAGGCGCGACGACCCATCGGAACCTCTCCCCCGCCCCGAACGAGGTTTCGCCATGATCCCCGTCAGAACCCGTGCCCGCGTCGGCACGCTCCCCCGTGTACTCGCCCTGGCGGTGACGACCGTACTCGTCGCCGCGTTCCTGTCCCCGGCCCCCGCCGCCGCCCAGAGCGTGGGCTCCACCATCACCTACGAGACCATCGCCGGCCACGGCGGCACCGAGCTGAGGGCCAAGGTCATCACCCCGACCGGTGTCGAGGGCCCGCACCCTCTCCTGGTCATGCCCTCCGCCTGGGGCACCCCGCACATCCTTTACGTCGGCGCCGCCAAGAAGCTGGCAGAGGAGTCCGGCTACCAGGTGGTCGCCTACACCTCCCGGGGCTTCTGGGACTCCGAGGGCGGCATCGAGGTCGCCGGCCCCGAGGACCGCGCCGACGCGAGCGCCGTCATCGACTGGGCCCTGGAGCACACCGAGGCCGACCCCGAGCGGATCGGCATGGCCGGCATCTCCTACGGCGGCGGCATCAGTCTGCTGACCGCCGCCGAGGACGACCGGATCGGAGCGGTCGCCTCCATGAGCGGCTGGGCCGACCTGGGCGCCTCCCTCTATCCCGGCGAGACCGTCGACGTGCAGTCCGCCGAACTCCTGCTCCTGGCCGGCAACCTGCTCGGGCGCCCCGGAGCGGCTTTGGAGGAGATCGAACGCGAATACCGGCGCGGCAACATCCAGCCCGCCCTCGACCTGTCCCCGGACCGTTCCGCCGCCACCAAGGTGGACCGGATCAACGAGAACGGGACCGCCGTGATGATCGCGCACGGCTGGAACGACGGGATGTTCCCGGTCGGGCACATCACCGACTTCTACGAACGGCTCTCGGGCCCCAAGCGGCTGATGCTCACCCCCGGAGACCACGCCACCCCCGAGGCCTTCGGCGCCGTGGGGCTGCCCAACGAGGTCTGGGAGGACCTGGCCCGCTGGTTCGACCACCACCTCAAGGGCGAGGACAACGGGATCGGCTCCGAGGACCCCGTGCGCGTCAAGCCCAACAACGGTCGCGGCGGATGGACCTCGCACCCCGACTGGGCCTCGGTCACCACCGGGACCGACGAGTACTACCTCGGCGAGCCGAGCAAGGACTGGCTGCGCTGGCAGAGCTCCGGCGCCATGGAGACGGAACCGGCGACCGGCTGGGACTACGACTTCCGGACCGGGATCGGCACGACCGCGCGCAGCGGCACGGTGATCCTGTCGGGCGCGCTCCAGCAGTTCTTCGACGTGCCCACCGGGGTCCTGCTGCCCACCGTGGACCGGTACCGGGCGGCCGTGTGGACCAGCCCCGCCTATCCGGACGGCGCCCGGGTCGCCGGCACCCCCGAGGTGACGTTCACGTTCACCCCGACCGCCGTGGACCAGTCGGTGTTCGTGTACCTGTACGCGATCGACTCCCGCGGGGTGGGCTCGCTGCTGAGCCACGCCCCCTACACCCTGCGCGACGGCACCCCCGGCACCCCCGTGACGGTGGAGACCGAACTGTCGTCGGTGGTGTGGGACGTCCCCGCCGGACACCGGCTTGCGGTCGTGGTCGACAGCCGCGACGCCCGCTACCTCTCCGAGAGCACCGTCGGCCACCGCGTCGAGGTGACCTCCCCCGAAGAGAACCCCACCCGCGTCTCCATCCCCCTGTCTCTTTAGTGTTCGCTTCGGCCCCCACCCCCTCGTGGTGAGGTAGGAGGGTGGGTGGCCGTCGCACCCCCTGGGGGGTTGAGATAGGAGAGCGGGTGGCCGTCACACCCCCTGGGGTTGCTGTAGGGGACCGTGCACCGGTCACCACAGGGGGTCGAGGTGGGAGAGCACGTGACCGTGACACCCCAGGAGGTTGAGGTAGGAAGGCGTGTCACCCTTACACCCTGCCT
>NZ_BAZE01000014.1:0-182919 GCF_000710955.1 Nocardiopsis alba | reverse complement strand
CTCGGGGGTCTGGAGTAGCCCTGGGATCAGGATGGGGTGGTACTCGCAGATCTTCCTGGAGCGGAGTTCGGATTCCAGCGCATCCTTGAACCATGGCAGGACATCTTTCCCCTCAACGACATCCAGCCATTGTTGTAACAGCTCGCCATCGGTAGCGAACATCTCGTCCAGTTTGCGAACATGAGCCTTGATTGGGGCCCTTGTCGCCCTCTCTAGGTGGCCGACCATCCCCCCGCTCAGGGACAGTCCTTTGCCGACCTCGGCAAGTGAAAAACCAGCTCTCTTGCGGTGTCGCCGAAGTAGTTCACCAAACCCACGCCATTCGGGTAGCACCTTGTCTCCCATGGAACTAGCTAACTACGGATGGTTACTTTTTACAACCCCTATGCAACATTGAATCCCTGATTGGTTGTATCACTAGCCCTCTGACCTGCGGCTTGGCATAGTCATCATCAGGTGCCTGCGGCACCCCCTTTGGTTCAAGAGAAACCAAGGGGAGGTTTCAGGTCAGATGCTCCCTTGCTGAGGGATTTGAGGGTTTCTGGGGCAAAGGTTCTCGTGAGCGCGATAGATCACGGGGTGACCTCCTTGGCTCTCACCCTTGGTGAGGGAGGACGATATTGGTTCGTTTCGAACAGAAGGCGCGAATCGAACTCTGAACAACAAGAACCCCGGGGGCCGAAGTCGAAGGCGGCCGCCCGGGGTTGTGACCCACCCCGATATGCCCGAGGTGAGATGCCATGAAGTGTACTGCTCTGAGGCCGCGCCACGACAGGCCTTTGTCCTTTGCCTACCAAGTGCTCCACTACCCCGATCCCGACAGGCTGGGCCTGCGGGTTCGGCACACGGTCGCGGCTCGTGCTGCCGCGCAGCGTTGGGTGCGTCGGCATGCTGCTCGGGGGATCGCCAACCCGATGGCGGCTGCTGAGATCGCGAACCGGGCGTCGTTGATCGCGTGGGAGTTGATGGACAACGCCCATCGTCATTCTCACTCGGGTGCTCCTGATCAGACGCTCACGCTGATGTTGGAACGTTCGCGGTATCTGTTGTCGATCATGGTCACCGACGCCGGACCCACCCCGGGCCGTAAGAAGTTCTCGTTCCCGGAGCAGAAGAGCCACGGCGGTGGTCTGGGGCGGGTGGCTTCACTCTCCTTCTATTGGGACTGGGACGGATGCGCAGGCCTACCGGTGACGGTCAAGGCCCGGATCGAACTTCCCTGACCAGAAGCAAGGAGCAGAACGCCATGAGCATGATCCCGACACAGGTCCGACGCACCCTCCCACCCACCACGTTCACCCCACCGGCGCAGCGGGGCACGCACGCCCAGCCGTCTCGGAGGGGCACGTATGCCCCGACAGCCCGGACGGAAACCCTCACCCCACCCAAAACCACCGACACCACCGCCGCCGCTACTAGCCCGGTCATCCCAAAGGTGCGGAAGAGCTGGTTCGGTCTTCGGCGCCGGTTCGCTCATTGGGCCGGGTTCCTTCCGACCTCCGGCGATCCTGAGCGGCCCGCTCCGCCGAAGCCTCCGGTCCCTCTTCCCCGGCGCACCCCGCGTCCCCCGTCCACCTCGCCGGCTCCTGCTTCGCGTTCGGTGGAGCAGAACGCGGCCGCGGAGTTGAGCGCGTTGCGGTTGTTGGGTCGGTTGAGTGTCCAGCAGCGGTTGGCTCGGGTCGATCACCGGTTGAGTCTGGCTCGGCTGTTGGTCGACGGGATTTTGGACGAACGCTCCCGCGTGGAACGGCAACTGCGCGAAGCCGAGCGGGCCGAGCAGGACGCCGGCACCCAAGAACTCGGCGTGGCCATACGCCGATACCTGGCGCAAGGGGGTCGGACATGGACGACCTCTTGACCCCTGGCCAGGCCGCCTCGGAGTGGGGGGTGTCGTATGCGACCGCAGCCCGCTGGGCCCGCGAAGGCGTGATCCCGGCTCTGCATGTGGGCCGTCGTTACTACTACCTCCAGGGCATCGTCGACCAGGTCCGACGCGCCAGGGCCACAGGCACCGCCCCTTACCCGAACCACGACGCGAGCGCGGGGGTAGCGATGACGATGACCTGGGGCGCGGCCCGCAGTGGAACTTTGTTGGATCGTGAGGAATGGGCGTTGACCAACGCGGCCCGGACGTTCGATTACCTGGACTACGGCAAGGACTCCTGGAGCCAGGACCGCCATGTCGCCGTCAAGATGGCCGAGGCCTCACCCGGTCTGGCGGGGCAGATGTTGGTGCACCGCAAAGCCCGCGAAGGTGTGGTCGACGCGGTCTGCCGCTCCTTCCCCCAAGTCGTGGATCTGGGCTGCGGGCTACCGACGATGCGCCGCGCCCCGCACGAGCGGGGTCGGGTGTTGTGGGGACCTCAGGCTCGGACGGTCTATGTCGACCACGATCTCGCCGCCTTGGCCGCCGCTCGGGCGTGGTGGGAGCATCCGGCTCAGGTTCGGGGGTACAACGTGCGGGTCTTGGACCTGGACCTGCGTTACCCGGGGGGCCTGACCGCCGCGTTGGGTGAGCATCTGGATCTGTCGGTGCCGGTGGGGGTGCTCTCCACCCTGACCCTGGACCACCTCGAAGACGAAGAACTGGCCGGGTTGGTGGAGGCGTTGGCCTCCCGGCTGGCTCCGGGCAGCGGCTGGGGGATCACCCATCTGTCCGGGATGAACGGCGCCGCCGATGTCTATACCGGCCAAGCCGTGGAACAGGGGGCGGATACCCGGTTGGTGGCACGCGAGCCGGAGGGGCTGCGGAAGGTCTTCGAGACCGCAGGGTGGCGGTGGCGGGCCTCGCCGCCGGATGACCCGGGCCGGGGAGAGCCGCCGATCGCCGCCCTGACCACCCTCGCCCGGCCTGACGGCTGCGTCGAGACCGGCTGATCGGGTCGTGAAAAGACTCGGTGCCCTCACCGTACGAGTGAGGGCACCGTAGAGCCCGCGTGGGCTCGTTCCCGGGGGCGGTTGCCGCCGCTTCCCGGGGTTTCAAGCGAAAACCAAAGCAGATCGAGGATATTTCATGAAGATCGTCGAGACCCAGGGCCGTAGGTCCCTGACCGCCGGGGTGTGGCACAAGGCCGAAGCCTCTCAGGGCGCTTCCAACTGCGCCGCCGCCAAGCTCATCGACGACGGGAACGTGTTGATGGGCGACACCCAGAACCCCGACCAGGTCCGACTGACCCTGCCGGGCAGCGCTTGGGACGCGCTGGTGCGCACCCTGGCCTAGCAACTCCCACCAAGACGACGGGGCACTTGCGGCCTGGCAGCAGCAACGCGTGGCCCGTCCGGTGTCCCAGGAGGCGCGCCCTCACCGGCGCCCTCCTGGGGCCCACCCCTGCTCGGAAGCACAGAGAAGCTCTCGCACCTCTTGTCCACCCGGCCCCGAACAGCCCGAACACCGTATGAACGATGACCGGCCCATGTCGGCGAAGAGCAAGGAGACCCAGGTGGATCAGGACGCGGACTCCCTGTGCACCGAGTCCAAGAAAGCATTGGGCGTCCACCTGAAACGGCTGCGCAAGAGGGCCGGGTTGAGCGGCTACCGACTCTCGGGGGTGGATCAGTCGACGGTCTCGCGGATCGAGACCGGACGCATCCGCCCCTCCCACGAGCTCCTGACCAGGCTTCTCGACTCGTACGAAGCCGATCAAGAGGGTCGGGAGCAGGCCTACCTGCTGTGGGACCAGGCCCAACTGCCGCTTCAGACCCGGCGTCGGCAGGTCGAGGGGACCCGTCCGGCGTGGGACCAGGCCGCCCGCCCGGCCTGCGGCCCCACCTTGTTGGCCGGGGCCAGCGCCGCGGAGGACGCCGCCCGCTATCTCACCCGTGCGCAGTGGGCGGGTAACAGCCCGGCCCGACGTAGCGCGCTGTTGGACGACGCCGAGGGGCGCCTGGTGCAGGTCTTGGCCGCGCTGCACGCCGCCCGGACACGGACACGTTGAACGACCACGTTTTTCCACGACCCCTGATAACGACCCCCTTTTGAGAGAAGAACATGACGCAGCCGGATGTCGACCCCATGGACCTGCTCACCCCACAGGAGGTCGCGCAGGCCTTCCGGGTGGATCCCAAGACCGTCCGTCTGTGGGCCCAGGAAGGCAGACTGCGCTGGGTTCGCACCCTGGGCGGACACCGTCGCTACTTCAAGTCCGACGTTCAACGCCTGCTCACCGAACCCGGACGATGACCCGCCGACGGACCGCGACAGCGGTGTGAAAGCCGGCGCGGCGGCGCGGTCGACCTCGGACGACACGGACCACCCCTCCGCGAACTCCGTCAAGGTCCCGTACCGCCATACCTTCCAAGCCCCGCCGCCTTCGGGTGGCGAAGGCCTCGCCCGGACCTGGATCCGGGTGGGGTCGTGGGGGAGCGGGCCGGGGGTGTCACCACCACCTCCGGCCCCTCCACGAACCTTCGCGCAACGATGCGAAGAAGACCGCTCCGCACTCGACGGGTCGGAGCAGCCATAGATCGTGAGGGCCGGCTGGATATCGGAGCCGCGGGACTGGAGACCCGGCGGCTCCGATCGGGACCCTCCGCAGGGGGCCGCACCCGAAGCGCACTTCGGGTGCGGCCCCCGACCAACGACCACCCCACCACCGGAACGCCCCGGACGAACCCTCTTCCACGAACCCCCGGCGCATAGGGGAGGGGCCTCTTCGAAAAGAGACCGGTTCCGGCCGGAGCACGCCCCTCTTCCCCGGTGAAGCCCCACCCGCTACCGCGTGCCGAGCCTCAGGAGCCGACCAGCAGGTAGGCCAGAGGGGTGGTGATGAGGACGCTCAGGGCCACCCGCTGGAACCAGATCACCACCAGGTTCCACACCGTCAACGGGATGCTCGTGGCCAGGACGCAGGGGACCAGAGCGGAGAAGAAGACGATGGCCGACACCGACACCACCCCCACGACCAGGCGCAGGACCGCGTCCTCCGCGCCCGCGGTCATGGTCGCGGGCAGGAACACCTCGGCGATACCGGCGGAGAGGGCCTTGGCGGTCTCGGCCGGTTCGGGGAGACGGACCAGCCAGGTGAAGGGCAGGAGGAGGTAGCCCATCAGGTCGAAGACGGGGGTGTACCGGGCCAGGATCAGGCCGAATGTTCCGACCGACATGATCGACGGCAGGATGGACATCGACATCCGCACGCCCTCGACGAGGTTGGTCCGCACGCCCCGGGCCAGGGGAGGCGCCGCGCGCAGCGCCCTGCGGGCCTCCGCCCAGGCGGCCTGGAGGCGTCGTTCGTCGATCCTCTCCTCGGGATGGGCCGTCGCCCCGGGGAACGGGGTGTCGGGGATCCGGCTCAGCGGCGGGACGCGGACGAGGATCGCCGTGACCGCGTAGGTGACGAACAGCGACAGCAGGAAGTAGGTCGTCCACATCCCCATCAGGTCGAGGGTGTTGGCGATGACCACCATGAACGTCACCGAGACGGTGGAGAAGCCGACGGCGATGATGGCCGCCTCCCGACCGGTGTACCGGCCGGAGCGGTACACGCGGTCGGTGATCAGCAGTCCGAGCGAGTAGCTTCCGACGAACGAGGCGGCGGCGTCGACGGCGGACCGTCCGGGGACACGCCACAGGGGTCGCATGACGCGTTGCATGAGCACGCCGACGAACTCCAGCAGGCCGTAGCCGACCAGGAGGGCGAGGAAGACCGCCCCGACGGGGACGAGCAGGCCGACGTTGACGGCGACGGAGTCGAACAGGAACGGGGCCAGGTCCTCCTGCAGGAACCAGGCCGGGCCGACCTCCAGGACCACCATGGTGGCGGCGACCAGGCCGACGACGTTCAGGAGGGCGAACACCGTCCGGACCCGGTCGCGCCGCCACGCGCCGGTGGCGAAGGGGACCACCGTGCCCGCCGCGATGATCAGCCAGATGACGTAGGGCAGGGTCGGACCGAGGCCTTTCTGGACGAGGCCGACCAGATGGTCCAGGGGGATGGCGTTACGGTCGCCGATGGTCAAGGGCACGAAGAACATGAAGATCCCGATGCCGCTGTAGACCACCAGACGCCAGACCCCGGGCGTCCTCTCGACGGTGGTTCCCTCGCTCACCCGCGCTCCTCTCGTCGTTCCGAAACGCACGGTCCCGGCAGTGAACCAGGAGGTGACCCAGGTCACCCAGGGGGTGCGAGAGGGAAGGGTCTGATATCTCGGACGTTTCCCTTCGGAACGTGTCGCTCCGGACGCGGAGGGTGGTGGGAGGGGTGGTCGCCCGCCCCTCGGGTCAGGCCGGGTCCTCCTCCAGTGCGCGCAGGTAGTCGGCGAACCTCTCCAGCCCGTCGATGTTCCGCGGCCCGGAGATGCCCTCGTTGTAGTCCAGGACGAAGAAGTTCTCCTCCACCACCGCCGGTACCTCGGCCAGCGCGGGGAAGGAGGTGAGGAAGTCGATCTTGTCCTCGGCCGACTGCTCGCCGTAGTCCAGCACGATGATCACCTCGGGGTCGGCGTCGACCACGGCCTCCCAGCCGACCCGGGTCCAGCGTTCGTCCAGGTCACCGAAGACGTTCTCGCCCCCGGCGTGGGAGATGATGTCCTGTGGTGGCACCTGGGATCCGGCGGTGAACGCCTGGTCGGTGCCGGAGTCGTAGAGGAAGACCGACACGGGGTCGCCCTCCGGGGCCCGTTCGACCACCCGGTCCACCCGTTCGCGGTACCCCTCGACCAGCTCCTCGGCGCGTTCGGGCACCCCGAAGATCGCGCCGAGTCGTTCCAGGTCGGTGTAGAGCCCCTCGAAGGGCGTCTCCCGTTCGGGGAAGCCCGGATAGTTGTAACAGGACTCGGTGTGCATGAAGCTCTGGATGCCGAGCCCGTCCAGGATCCGCGGGGTGATCCCGCGCTCGTCGCTGAAACCGGACCGCCAGCCGGCCACCACCAGGTCGGCCTCGGCCTCCACGACCAGCTCCCGGTTGAGCAGGTCGTCGCCGAGGAACTCCACCCGGGCGTAGTCCTCGGCCCAGGGCGACTCCTCCACCGGAGGGTTGGCCGGGGGCATCACGTAACCGTGCACGTGGTCGGCCAGGCCGAGGGCGAACAGTTTGTCGGCGCTGCCGCCCTCGTAGGCGACCGCCCGCCGGGGCATGGTGTACTCCACCTCCTCTCCACAACGAAGGACGGTGGTGGTGGAGGCGGCCGTCCCGTCCTCCTCGATGCGGGCCCCGCAGGCGGTGGACAGGACGGTGAGCGCGAGCGCCGCGCAGGCGAAGGGGACGGCGGGGCGGGGGATTCTGGTGGTGGGGGAGGGGAGGGACATCAGGCTTCCTTTCGTGCGGTGGGCAGGTGGTAGAGCAGCTGGGTACGGCCGGTCCGGGGGTGGGCGACGACGGTGGCCTCGACCCCGAAGACCGTGTGGAGGAGCTCCTCGGTCAGGACCTCCTCGGGCGTTCCGACGGCCACGAGCGCGCCCTCGGAGAGCACGCCGATGACGTCGCAGGCCGCGGCGGCCAGGTTGAGGTCGTGCAGGACCACGAGCGCGGTCACGCCCGACTCGCGGACCAGGGCGAGCAGTTCGAGGCGGTGGTGCACGTCGAGGTGGTTGGTGGGCTCGTCCAGGACCAGCACCCGGGGTTCCTGGACCAGGGCGCGGGCCACGAGGACGCGTTGACGTTCGCCGCCGGAGAGTTCGAGCACCCCGCGCCCGGCCAGGTGGGACACGCCCATCCGGGCCATCGCCCACCGGCACAGCTCGCGTTCGCGGGCGTCGAGCCGCCGGCCGCCGGGCAGGTGCGGGGTGCGCCCCAGGGCGACCAGCTCCTCGACGGTGAAGTCGAGGTCGACGCCGCCCTCCTGGGTGAGCGCGGCGATCCGTCGTGCCGAGTCGCGCATGCTCATCGCGGCGAGGTCGTCCCCGTCGACCAGCACCTGTCCCTCATCGGGGGACAGGGCCCGGTAGACGCAGCGCAGGGCGGTCGACTTCCCCGATCCGTTGGGGCCGACGAGGCCGACCACCCGGCCGTCGGGCACGTCGAGGGTGAGCCGCCGTACGATCCGCCGCCCGTCCAGGTCGACGGAGAGGCCGTCCAGACGCAGTTCCATCAGCGACCTCCGAACAGGTAGCCGCGCCGGCGCATCAGGGTGATGAAGACCGGAACGCCGACCAGGGCGGTGATCACGCCCAGGGGCAGTTCGCGCGGGGCGGCGACGACCCGGGCCACCAGGTCGACCCAGACCATGAGGACGGCCCCGGCCAAGGGGGCGACGGCCAGGACGCGGCGATGGTCGGCGCCCACGAGGATGCGGACGATGTGGGGGACGACCAGGCCGACGAATCCGATCGCCCCGCTGACCGCGACCATCGCGCCGGTCATGACGGCGGTGAGCAGGAACAGGCGTCGGCGCAGGCGCGGGGCGTCCACGCCCAGCCCGGCGGCGGCCTCGTCGCCCAGGGCCATGACGTCCAGAGGGCGGGACATACGGCGCAGGAGGAGGACGCCGATCAGGATCGTGGCGGCGGCCGGGGGCAGGGTGCCCCAGGTGGCGCCGCCGAAGCCGCCCATGGTCCAGTACAGGACGGTGCCGGTGGCCTCGTTGCCGGGGGCCAGGTAGACGATCACGCTCATGATCGCCTGGAAGCCGAAGGACAGGGCGACCCCGGTCAGGACCAGACGCAGGGGGGTGACCCCTCGACGATCGTGGGCGATGGCGTAGACGAGCAGGGTGGCGGCCAGGGCGCCGAGGAAGGCCCCGACGGAGACGGCGTAGACGCCCAGGGCGGCCAGACCACCGACCACGCCGACCAGGACCGCGCCCACCGAGGCCCCGGAGGAGACGCCGAGGATGTAGGGGTCGGCCAGGGGGTTGCGGACCATCGCCTGGACGGCGACGCCCACCGCGCCCAGGCCCGCGCCGACCACGGCGGCCAGGAGGACCCTCGGGGCGCGGATCTCCCAGACGACCTGGTGACGGGTGACCTCGTCGGCCGAGATGACGCCGCCGGTCAACGCCACCCAGAGGTGGCGGAGGGTCTCCAGGGGCGGGATCACGGCCGATCCGAGGCCGATCGCCAGGACCGCGGACAGGAGGAGGAACAGGGCCAGGAACGTCGCCGCGACGGCGGTTCCGGCGGGGGTGGCCAGGCGGCGCGGTCGGTGTTCGGGGGCCGGCGCGGGGGCGGGCGGGCTCTGGAGGGGGGCTTCGGGGTCGGGGGGAGCGGTGGTGTTCCGCATCCGACCTCCCTTCCGATTTAGGAATGAAAACGGTTTTCATTCTAGACATGGTGGGGGAGCGCGCGGGCCCTCGGGCGGTGCGTAACCTGGACGACGTGCGTGTCTCAGAGCTCGAAGGGCCTCGTCGGGAGGGGGTCGACAGCCGGCGGCTGCCGTCCTACGCCGCCGGTGAGATCGACGTGCCCTTCGTCGTCCTGGGCAGCGACGAGGTGATCGGCCGCGACACCTATTGGGAGGAGCACTCCCACCCCACGCACGAGCTGCTCTGGAATCTGCGGGGCGCCTCCTCGGCGACGGTCGGCTCCCGCGTGTGGTCCATCACCCCGTCGATCGGTCTGTGGATCCCTGCCGGGGTGCCGCATTCGGGGTGGACGCCCGCGGGCACCTGGCACCACGCGGTCCAGTTCAGCGTCCGCGAGGTCGCCCCGCTGTCCGAGCGTCCGGTCTCCGTCGAGATCACGCCCCTGTTGAGGCTTCTGCTCGGAAGGCTGGAGGAGGGGGAGCTCTCCGCCGAATCGCGCGCCAGGACCGAGGCGATGGTGCTCGACCTCCTCGCCCCGGCCCAGGGCGAACTCCTGCTGGACTACCCCGAGTCGCCCCTGCTGCGGCCCATCGTCGAGACGTTGCGCGAGGACCCGGCCGACACCACCACCCTGGCCGTGTGGGCGGCGCGGCTCGGGGTGAGCGCGAGGACCATCACACGCGCCTTCCACGAGGCGACCGGGCTCGGTTTCAGCCGTTGGACGGCGGCCGCGCGGGTGCAGCACGCGATCACGATGCTCGCGCGGGGCGACGGTATCGACGAGGTCGCCGAGCGGGTCGGTTATCGCTCGGCCAGTTCGTTCAGTACGGCCTTCCGGCGGGTGACGGGGATGAGTCCGGGGCGTTTTCGCGCGGGCTGACGCCGGTGTCCCAGGGGTCTGGTGAGGGAACATTCGTGCGCTGAATGTCCGTTTCGCGAATAACGGTGTCACATCTGAGTGATTGCACGGTCGAGTGCGGCGCTCTAGGTTTGGTTAGGCAATCCTTACTTCGATGTGCGGCCCGGTCCGGCGTCGTGCCATCCCCCTGTGTCGTCGTCGAAGGGTCCCGCTCCGCTCTCATGTGGTCACCCACGGTGTTCATTTCCTCGCCCCGGGTGCCCGAGCGCGGCCGGGCGGGACGGGAACGCGCCGGACGGGGCCGACGCCCCACGAACGAAAGGAAGACATGCGCCGAGTGACGAGGTCGGTCGTCCCCCTCACCGCCGTACTGATGACCGCCGGACTCGTGGCCTGCTCCCCGGGCGGGACCGAAGAGGCCTCCGAGACCTCCGGGGACTGGGAACCCATCACCATCGAGCACGCCCTGGGCACCACCACCATCGAGAACCGCCCCGAACGGGTGGCCACCGTCAACTGGGCCAACCACGAGGTCCCCCTCGCCCTGGGGGTCGTCCCCGTGGGCATGGCCTCCGCCGACTTCGGCGACGACGATGGCGACGGCGTCCTCCCCTGGGTCGACGAACGACTGGAGGAACTGGACGCCGAGACCCCGGTGCTGTTCGACGAGACCGACGGCATCGACTTCGAGGCGGTCGCCGACACCGCCCCCGACGTCATCCTGGCCGCCTACTCCGGCCTCACCCAGGAGGACTACGACACCCTGAGCGAGATCGCCCCCGTCGTCGCCTACCCCGAGACCGCCTGGGGCACCCCGTGGCGGGAGATGATCGAGATCAACAGCCGGGCCCTGGGCCTGGAGGAGGAGGGGCGGGAGCTCGTCACCGAACTGGAGGGCGAGATCGAGGAGGCGGTCGCCGACCACCCGGAGATCGAGGGCCGCTCCACCATGTTCCTGACCCACGTGGACACCACCGACCTCAGCGAGGTCGGCTTCTACACCACGCACGACACCCGGGCCCTGTTCTTCGAGGACCTGGGGATGAGCACCCCCGCGAGCGTCGCCGAGGTCTCGGCCGAGACCGACCTCTTCGCGCTCACCCGCGCCGCCGAGCAGGCCGACGTCTTCGACGACGTCGACATCATCGTCACCTACGGCGGAGAGGAGACCGTCGAGGCCTTGGAGGGCGACCCGCTCCTGTCCCAGATGCCCGCCGTGGAGAAGGGGGCCGTGGTGAGCCTGCCGGGCGACGCCCCGCTGGGCACCGCCGCCAACCCCACACCCCTGTCGATCTCCTGGGTCCTGGACGACTACCTGTCGCTCCTGGCCGAGGCCGCGGAAGGGGACCGGTGACCACGACGGACACCCGTCCCGCCGAACCCGCCGGGATCGGCGCCGTGCGACGTCCACGACGCCTGCGCGTTCTGGGGCTCGCGGCGCTGGTCCTGGTGGTCCTCGGCCTGATGTGCGTCTCCGTGGCCGTCGGCACGCGCGACGTCGGCTGGGACGCCATCGTGGCGGCGCTGGGCGGCTCGGTGGAGGGGTTCGACGAGGCGGCCGTGGCCAAACGCGTCCCCCGCACCCTGCTCGCGGTCCTGGCCGGCGCGGCCTTGGGCGTGGCCGGGGCGGTCATGCAGGGCGTCACCCGCAACCCCATCGCCGACCCCGGCATCCTCGGCGTGAACATGGGAGCCTCGCTCGCCGTGGTCGTGGGGATGGCCTCCTTCGGCCTGGCCTCGGCCACCCACTTCGTCTGGGCGGCCGTCGTCGGAGGCGGGATCACCGCCGTCTTCGTCTACGTCGTCGGTTCCCTGGGCCGGGGCGGCGCCACCCCGCTCAAACTCGCGCTGGCGGGCACGGCCGTCTCGGCCGCCCTGGCCTCGTTCATCAGCGCCATCGTCCTGCCGCGCAACGACATCGCCGGCGGGGTCCGCTCCTGGCAGATCGGCGGGGTGGGCGGCGCGACCTACGACTCGCTGACGCAGGTCCTGCCCTTTTTGCTCGCGGGCTTCGCGCTGTGCCTGGCGTGCGCGCGCGGACTCGACATGCTGGCCCTGGGCGACGACCTGGCCGCCGGCCTGGGGGAGAGGGTGGCCCTGGCCCGAGGCGGGGCCTCGCTGGGCGCGGTGACCCTGTGCGGCGCCGCCACCGCCGTCACCGGGCCGATCGCCTTCGTCGGGTTGGTCGTACCGCACGTGTGCCGGCTTCTGACCGGCCCCGGTCACCGATGGCTGATCCCCTTCTCCGCCCTGGGCGGGGCCGCCCTGCTCACCGCGGCGGACGTGGTCGGCCGGATCGTGGCCCGCCCGGCCCAGATCGACGTCGGGATCGTGACCGCCCTCATCGGCGCCCCCTTCTTCATCCACATCGTCCGCCGTCAGAAGGTCCGCTCGCTGTGAACCCGTCCCTGTCCACCGCCCCGTCCACGGCCACACTCCGGGCCGTGACCCGGGGGCGCGTCCGCCGGACACGGCGTAGACGCACCGTCATCGTGGCCCTGGCCGTCCTCATCGTCGTCGTGTTCGCCCTCACCCTGATGGTGGGCCGGACCTTCTACCCGCCCGGGGACGTGCTGCGGGTCGTCCTGGGTCACGACGTGCCGGGCGCCTCCTTCACCGTGGGCCGGCTGCGCCTGCCGCGCGCCGCCCTCGCGGTCGCGGCCGGACTGTGCTTCGGGCTCGCCGGATCCACCTTCCAGACCATGCTGCGCAACCCCCTGGCCAGCCCGGACATCATCGGGATCAGCTCGGGGGCGAGCGCCGCGGCGACCTTCGCGATCGTCGTCCTGGGGCTGAGCGGCCCCACGGTCTCGGTGGTGGCGATCGTCTCCGGTCTGGCGATCTCCACCCTCGTGTACGCGCTCGCTTACAAGGGAGGCGTGGCCGGGACCCGGCTCATCCTCATCGGCATCGGGGTCGCGGCGATGTTGGACAGCGTCACCTCCTACGTCCTCGACCGCGCCCCCGAATGGGACCTCCAGGAGGCGCTGCGGTGGCTGACCGGCAGCCTCAACGGCACCGACTGGAACAGGGTCGTCCCCGTCGTGATCGCCCTGGCCCTCATCGCCCCCGTACTGCTGTCCCGGGCGAACGACCTCTCGCTGTTCCAGCTGGGGGACGACACCGCCTCGGCCCTGGGCGTGCGCGCGAACCTCACCCGGCTGATCGCGGTCACCGCGGCGGTCGCGCTCATCGCCTTCGCCACCGCCGCGGCCGGACCGATCGCCTTCGTGGCCTTCCTGTGCGGGCCGATCGCGGCCCGGCTGGTGGGGCCGGACGGCTCCCTCCTGCTCCCCTCGGCCCTGGTCGGCGCGCTCCTGGTGCTCGTCGCCGACCTGGTCGGCCAGTTCCTCCTGGGCACCCGCTACCCGGTCGGCGTGGTCACCGGCGTGCTCGGCGCCCCCTACCTCGTGTATCTCATCGTTCGCACCCACCGCGCGGGAGGCTCCCTGTGACCACGGACCGCACACTGCTCGTCGAGGACCTCACCCTCGGATACCGGGACCGGACCGTCATCGACTCCCTGGACCTGGGCGTCCCGCCGGGGCGGATCACCGCGATCGTGGGCGCCAACGCCTGCGGCAAGTCCACCCTGCTGCGTTCGATGTCCCGGCTCCTGTCGCCCAAGGAGGGTCGGGTGCTCCTGGACGGCCGCGAGGTCCACCGGATGCCCTCCAAGGAGCTCGCCCGCACGCTCGGCCTGCTCCCGCAGTCGCCGATCGCCCCCGAGGGCATCACCGTCGGCGACCTGGTCGGCCGCGGACGCCACCCCCACCAGCGGGTCCTGTCCCGCTGGAGCCGGGAGGACGACGAGGCGGTCGCCGCCGCCCTCGACTCCACCGGGACGGCCGATCTCGTGGACCGGGCCGTCGACGAGCTCTCCGGCGGGCAGCGTCAACGGGTGTGGATCGCGATGGCCCTGGCCCAGCGCACCGACCTGCTCCTGCTCGACGAACCCACCACGTTCCTCGACGTCAGCCACCAGGTGGAGGTCCTGGACCTGCTCACCGACCTCAACCGCACGCTGGGCACCACCATCGTGCTGGTCCTGCACGACCTGAACCTGGCCGCCCGCTACGCCGACCACCTCGTCGCCCTCGCCGACGGGCGTCTGTACGCCGAGGGGGAGCCGGAACGGGTGCTCACCCCGGAGACGGTCGAGGCCGTGTTCGGTCTGCGCAGCCGGATCATCACCGACCCCACCTCGGGGCGGCCCATGATGCTGCCGATCGGCCGGTACCACGCCTCCGTCGAGAGCGTCTGAGGACCCGACGCGAGAGAAAGGGGACGCCCCGCCGTACGGCGGAGCGCCCCCTTTCGGAGTCGCCGGGGCCTCAGCCCTCCAGGGTCCCCTCGATGAGGGGGATGATCTCGTCCAGGGCGTGGTGGATGCCCAGAGTGGAACCGCTGGAGAACGCGTTGACCGTCTCCGGGTCGTCCAGGATGAGCAGACGACCGTCCTCGGCGGAGGGGATGTTCTGTAGCACCGGGTCCTCGTGCAGGAGGTCGGCGGTGTCCCCGATCGGGAAGATCACCGTCAGGTCGGCGTCCAGCGTCTCCACGAGCTCGGGGCTCAGGTCGAGGTAGAAGGCGCCGTCGGCCTTCTCCACCAGGTCGGGGTCGTACTCGAAACCGAGCTCGGTGAGCACGTCCACCCGGGTGTCACCGGGGACGTAGGCCCCGTACTGGCCGTCGAAGTAGGCGCCCACCGCGATGGTCGTGTCGGCGAACTCCGGGTTCTCCTCCCGCAGGCTCTCGAACCGCTCCTCCAGCTCGGTGACGAGCTCCTCGCCGCGAGCCTCCTCGCCCAGGGCCGCCGCGACCTGGCGGGTCTGCTGCCGCCAGGTGGTGCCGTAGGTGACCTCGACCTCGGGCGGAGGTCCGACCACCGGGCCGACCGGCTCGAGTAGATCGTTGCGCTCCGCGGAGTTGTCGGAGCGGGTGTCCAGGACCACGTCCGGGTCCAGGGAGGCGATCGCCTCCAGGTTCGGCTCCATCGTGCCCAGCTCGACCGGTTCGGAGTCGAGCAGGTCGGCCGCCCACGGGCCGACGTAGGGGGCACCGTAGCCCTGCCAGTCGGCCACGCCCACCGGCTGCACCCCCAGGGCCAGAGCGGTCTCGGCGTCCGACCAGCCCAGGGCGACGACGTTCTCGGGACGATCCTCGACGGTCACGTCGCCGAACAGGGTCTCGACGGTGACGGGGAAGCCCTCGGCGCTCGCACCGGAGTCCTCGGAATCGGAGGTGCCGCCACCACAGGCGGAGAGCAGGACGGTGGACAGGGCGCCGACGGTGAGCAGGCCGAGACGGCGGGAAGGGCCGGTGTTCATGGGACCTCGGTGAAGGGACGGCGCGCCCGGAGTGGACGCGGTCATGGGAACGGAGAACAGGGGGCGGCCGGGCCCGAAGGACCCGGCGTGGGGGATCGCGGCCGGATTCAGGCGATCGCGGCCACACCTTGGCGCCAGTAGCCCAGGAAGGTGATGTCGGACTTGGGCACGCCGTGTTCACGGACCAGGGCCCGTCGCAGCCCGGTGGGCAGACCGTTCTCCCCGGCCACCCAGCAGTAGGGGCGGCCCTTGGGGAGCGTCGCCGAACGCACGGTCTCCAGGGCCAGACGCCCCGGGGTCGCGTGCGGGTCCTGACGCGGCAGCCAGTGCACCCGCACCCCCGGAGGGGCGTTCACGGTGCGCACGTCCTGCTGGGAGGGGACCTCCAGGTAGACCTGCGCGCGCAGGTCCTCGGACGCGCCCTCGACGATGGAGAGCAGGGCGGGGACCGCGCTCTCGTCGCCGACCAGGAGCTGCCAGTCGGTGTCGGCCGGGGGCAGGTAGTAGATCCCCTCGGGGAACAGTCCGACCTCGTCCCCGGGCCGAGCGGAGAGCGCCCAGCCGGAGGCGGGGCTCTCGTCGCCGTGGGCGACGAACTCGATGTCCAGTTCCAGGGCGTCGGGGTCGAAACGGCGCATCGTGTAGTTGCGCACGTAGGGGCGGACCTCGTCCGGCATCTCGCGGTACTCGGGGTACCAGCGCTCGTCGGCGGACTCGGGCATGGTGAGCCGGTCCTGTCCGGGGCGGGCGAGGAAGACCCGCACGCACTGGTCCAGTCCGAGGAACTCGAAACGGGCCAGGTCGGGGCCGCCGACGGTCACGGTGATGAAGTTGGCGGTGGTCCGCTCGGTACGCACGACCCGGGCACGGAGCATCTGACGGTGACTCGGGAACTGGATGCGCAACGCGAGACCCTTCGACCGACGGTGGATAGTGAGGTTAGGCTAACCAATATCATGCCGAAGGGGAACAGGGCATCCCCGGATGAGACGGTCATCCCAGCGCGAGAGTGTGCGATCCCCCCGGATACCCTTGCGCGGGGCCCGCTCCGGAACAGGCCCTCCCACAGGTGAAAGTCCAGGACAGCGACGGAGGACGAGCGACCACATGACCGCAGCCGAGGGTCGGACCGCCCCCGACGAACCACCCCCGACCGACGCGGCGGCCCTGCGCTCGCGCACTCTGCGTCGCCACCGCGGCCCCATCGCCCTCGGGGCCTTCTTCCTCTCCCTCCACCAACTCTGCGAGGTGCTCGTCCCGGTCGCGATCGGGCTCACCATCGACCTGGCCGTGGCCACCGGCGACGTCGTCGCCCTGGCGTGGTGCGTGGGAGGGCTGGCCCTTCTCTTCACCGTCCTGGCGCTGGCCTATCGCACCGGCGCCCGTCTCACCCTCGGCGTCGCCGAACGCGAGGCCCACCTGCTGCGACTGGAATCGGCCCACCGGGTCCTGCACCCGCACGGTGAACGCAGCGGCCTGCGCTCCGGGGAGATCCTGGCCGTGGCCACCTCCGACGCCGACCAGGCCGCCTCCTACGCGCGGGCCTGGGCGATCGGCATCGGCCAGGTCACCGCGATCGTCGCCACCACCGTCGTCCTGCTGAGCATCGACGTGCCCCTGGGGCTCGGGGTGCTCGTGGGACTGCCCCTGATGCTCCTGGCCCTGCGCTTTCCCGCCGCCCGGATCACCCGGCGCACCGAGGACAAGCAGGCCACCGCGGCCCGCGCCACCGCCGTGGCCACCGACCTGGTCGGTGGGCTGCGCGTCCTCATGGGCATCGGCGCGCGACGCGACGCCGCCCTGCGCTACCGCGAGGTCAGCGACCGCGCCCTGACGGCCTCCGTCGGAGCCGCCGCCAGCAACGGCGTCTACACCGGTCTGGTCACCGCCGCCGGAGCCGTCTTCCTGGCCTGCGTGGCCGGGGCCGCCGGCTGGATGGCGCTCCAGGGACGCCTCACCGTCGGCGAGCTCGTCATCGTGGTGGGCCTGGCCCAGTTCCTCGCCGAACCCATCAAGGGGCTGGGGCTGGTCGGCCAGCTGTTCGCCATCGCCAAGGCCTCCGCCCGACGCATGGTCCGACTGCTCGGCGCCCCCGACGCCGTCACCCCCGGCGACCGGGTGCTCCCCACCCCGCTCACGGGAGATGAGGACCCGTCGGACGAACCGATCCTCGTGTTGCGCGGGGCCGGCCACCGCACCCTGGACGACGTCGACCTGACACTGCGCCGCGGCGAACTCGTCGGGGTGCTCACCACCGACCCGCGCGACGCCGAGGCCCTGGTCGACCTGCTCTCCGGGCGGGCGAACGAAGCCCGAGGGGCCACCACGGTCGGAGGGATCCCCATCGAGGAGCTCGATCTGGCCTCCCTGCGCCGTACCGTCCTGGTGGAGGAGCACGGCGTCTCCCTGTTCGAGGGCACCCTGCGCTCCAACCTGGTCACCGGCCCCGACCACGACGAGACCCGCCTGATGACCGCCCTGGAGGCGGCGGCCGCCACCGAACTGGTCGACGGCCACCCCGACGGCCTCGACCGGCCCGTGCGCGACCGCGCCACCGACCTCTCCGGAGGCCAACGTCAACGGGTCGCCCTGGCCCGGGCGCTGGCCGCCGACCCACCGGTCCTGGTCCTGCACGACCCCACCACCGCCGTCGACGCCGTCACCGAGGAGGCCATCGCCCAGGGCGTGGCCACCCTGAGGGCGGCCCGAGGTGGGGCCACGCTCGTCATCGCGAGCAGCCCGGCCCTGCTGGCCAGGGCCGACCGGGTCCTGGTCCTGCGCGAAGGCCGGATCCACGCCGAGGGGACCCACACCCGGCTGGTCGAGGACGACCCCCACTATCGCGAGGCGGTTCTACGTTGAGCACCGACACCACCCGGCCCGCCGACAGCCGCGCGGAAGGGGCACCCGCCGGTCCCGACCTGCTGCCCACCGCCGGGGCCCGACGCACCTGGGGGGTGCTCGGCGAAGGTCTGCGCTCCATCCCCGGGAGCACCGCCCTGGCCCTCCTCACGGTCCTGGCCGGCAGCGCCGCCGGTCTCGTGGCGCCCTGGGCGCTGGGCACGATGGTCGACGACATCTCCTCGGGCGCCGGACCGGAGGCCATCCTCCGCTCCGCCCTGCTCATCGCCGGGGCCGCCCTCGTCGGCGGGATCCTCGTCGGCCTGGGGGCCTGGCAGGTCAGCCGAGTGGGCGAGACCGTCCTGGCCCGGCTGCGCGAACGGGTCATGGAGCGGATCCTGCACATGCCCGCCGCCCGGCTGGAACGGGTGCGCATCGGCGACCTGCTCTCCCGCGTGGGCGACGACGTCGCCGTGGTCACCACCGCCATCGCCCGCAACGGCCCCGAGGTCGTCACGGCACTGGCCACCGTCGTGCTCACCACGGTGGGCATGACCGCCCTCGACTGGCGCCTGGGGCTGGCCGGTCTGGCCGCCCTGCCCTTCTACACCTGGGCCGTGCGCTGGTACATGCCGCGTTCGGCCCCCTACTACGCACGCGAACGCGTCGCCATGGGCGAGCGTTCCCACGCCCTGATGGGCGCCCTCCGAGGCCGCGACACCGTGCGCGCCTACCGGTTGGAGGACGTGCACGAGGAGCGCATCGCCGAACGCTCCCTGACCGCCATGAACCTGACCCTGGACGTGTTCCGCCTGTTCACCAGGCTCGGCGCCAGGATGAACGGTTCCGAACTGGTCGGCCTGGGCGCGGTCCTGGTGGTGGGCTTCTGGCTGGTGCGCGACGACCTGGTCACCGTGGGCATGGTCACCGCCGCGGCCCTGTACTTCCACCGGCTCTTCGGGCCGATCGGCTTCCTGGTCATGAACTTCAACGACGTTCAGCAGGCCGGGGCGAGCCTGGCCCGGCTCGCCGGGGTGGTCGACCTGCCGGCGGCGGAGGACCCCGGGGCGCAGGAGGGGCCGGCCGGATCCTCCCTGCGGGTGGAGGAGGTCGCCCACGCCTACGCGCCCGAAGCGCCCAAGGCCCTGGACGGGGTCTCCCTGGAGGTCGCCCCGGGCGAACGGGTGGCGCTGGTCGGGGCCAGCGGGGCGGGCAAGACCACGCTGGCCGCCGTGGTCGCGGGCCTGATCACCCCGACCTCCGGCACGGTCTACCTGGGCGGGATCCCCTTGGACGAACTCGGGGAACGGCGGGTGCGCGAACACGTCTTCCTGGTCAGCCAGGAGACGCACGTCTTCTCGGGCACCCTCCTGGAGGACCTGCGTCTGGCCCGCTCCGACGCCGACCGGGGCGAGGTGGAGGACGCGCTGGAGACCGTCGGCGCCCTCGACCTGGTCCGGGCCCTGCCCGAGGGGCTCGACACCGTCGTGGGCGAGGGCGGGCACGAACTCACCGCCGAACAGGCCCAGCATCTGGCGCTGGCCCGACTGGCGCTGGCCGACCCCGACCTGGCGGTGCTCGACGAGGCCACGGCCGAGGCCGGGAGCTCGGGCGCCCGGCTGTTGGAGGAGGCCGCGTCGGCCGCCACCAAGGGGCGCACCACCCTGGTGGTCGCCCATCGCCTGACCCAGGCCCGTACCGCCGACCGGATCGTGGTCATGGACCAGGGGCGCGTCGTGGAGGAGGGGCCCCACGACGAACTGGTCGCCCTCGACGGTCGTTACGCCCGCCTGTGGCGGAGCTGGCGGCGCTGACACTCTAGGTCGTGCTTTTGTGGATCATTCCGCGCTCGCGTGGCCGGGCTTCCTCTCGCGGCGTCGACATCGCTCGGACAGCCAAACCCGGGCTGACCTTCGCTCGTCGTCTGGCGAGAGATCGCCCGGCGGCCGCTCGCCACGGATCGGCTCCGCCGATGCCGAGCGAAAGCATCCACAAAAACACTCCCTCGCCGGCCCGGTCGTCCCCTCGGACGGCCGGGCCGCTCCGTGCCACCCCCAAGGGGCCCGATGTGCTCCGTCTCTCGTCCGGACCGGCCTGATGTACAACTAGTATCTATGTTGTATCCAAGCTTGGAGGCACGATGAACGGCATCGGTACGGACGGCCCGGGCGTCGAGGTCGCGGCCGCCACGACACCGGAGTCCTCGGCGGGTCGGGCCTACACGGTGGTGCGGGACCGCATCCTCGACGGCGAGTACGAGGGCGGGACCATGCTCAGCGAAGGGCGGATCGCCACCGAGCTGGGGATGAGCCGCACCCCCGTGCGCGAGGCCTTCCTCCAGCTCCAGGCCGAAGGATGGATGCGCCTGTACCCCAAGCGCGGAGCCCTGGTCCGGCCGGTGCCGCCGCACGAGTCGCGCGAGGTGCTCGAAGCGCGTCGGATGATCGAGACGACGGCGGTCGAGACCGTGTGCGCCTCCGCGGGCGGATCGGAACGGCTGGTCCGGCGTCTGCGCGAGGTGATCGACGAACAGCGTCGGGCCTGGGAGGAGAACGACCTGGCCGCCTTCAGCCGGGCCGACGTCGAGTTCCACCGCGAGGTGGTCGCCGCCGGCGGGAACTCGATCCTCCAGGGGTTCCACCGCCTGCTCCAGGACCGTCACCGCCGTATGACCACCCAGTCGATCAGCGACGACGCCACCCGGGCCGAGCGGGTCCTGGCCCAGCACACCGAACTCGCCCGGCTCATCGCCGAGGGCGACGCCGAGGGCTTCGCACGAGCCACCGTCGAACACCTCGACGACATCCACGGCTCCAACGTGTGACCCCGGGCGGCACGACCGCCCTCATAAGGACACACCCCCCGTACCCCCCTCTTTTTTTCGTACGTCACGCAGAGAAGGAAGCGATATCCATGGCCACCCTCGTGGCGCGCGGTCCTCGAAGAGGGGGGACCCCGGAGTCCGGACACCGCCGAAGATCCCTCCCCGGATGGCTCGCGGTGTGCGGCATGCTCTTCGCCGTCGCCTGGGGCGGGAACGAGTTCACGCCCCTGCTCGTCATGTACCGCCTGGAGAGCGGCATGAGCGCCCAGGTCGTCAACCTCCTGCTCGGCGCCTACGTGCTGGGCATCGTGCCCGCACTGCTCGTCGGCGGTCCGCTGTCGGACCGCTACGGACGCCGTCCCCTCATGTTCCCGGCGCCGTTCCTGTGCGTGGCCGGAAGCGTCCTGCTGGCCCTGGGCTCCGAGACCGCGGCCCTGTTGTTCGCCGGGCGCGTCCTGTCGGGGCTGGCGCTCGGCCTGGTGATGGCGGTGGGCACCAGCTGGGTCAAGGAGCTGTCCCAGGCGCCGTTCGACCCGAAGGCCTCGGCGGGCGCCGGCGCCTCCCGGGCCTCGCTGGCCCTGACCCTGGGGTTCCTGCTGGGGGCGGTGGTGGCGGCCTCGCTGGCCCAGTTCGCCCCGATGGCGGCGATCCTGCCCTACACGGTCAACGTCGTGATCACCCTTCTGCTCGCGGTGGCGATGTTCGGCGCCCCCGAGACCCTGGAGCGCGGGGGAGGGGCGCGACGTCTGGTGGACGACCTGAAGGTCCCGAGCGCGCTGCACCGCCGCTTCCTCCAGGTGGTCGTGCCGATGGCCCCCTGGGTCTTCGGTGCCTCCGCCAGCGCCTACGCCGTCCTGCCCAACCTGTTGGCCGATCGGGTGCCCGGTCAGGAGATCGGTTTCTCCGGACTGATGTGTCTGATCGCCCTGGCCTGCGGCGTGGTCGCGCAGCGGCTGATCGGGCGTCTGGCCGTCACGGACTCCGTGCGTCCGGTGATCGTCGCCCTGGCCGTCACCGCCGTCGGTATGGCCCTGGCGGCCTGGGCGACGGCCACGTCGAGCGTCCCGGCCGCGATGGTGGCCGCCGCCGTGTTGGGCGCCGGGTACGGGACGTTGTTGGTCACCGGGCTCCGGGAGGTCCAACGGGTGGCCGGCCCCGACGGTCTGGCGGGGCTGACCGCCGTCTTCTACTCGATCAGCTACCTGGGCTTCTTCGTTCCGGCGGTGTTGGAGGCCCTCACTCCCTGGTTCGACCACCAGGTCATGTTCGGGGCCGGTGCGCTGCTCGCCCTCGTCTGCGTCGTGGTGGTGGCCCTGTGCCCGAAGACCCTTTCGAAGGGTTCGGCGCGAAGGTCCGGTTGAGGGCCACCGGCGCATACCTTCGGTGCCTTCGGGTACACGCCGTTCCAGCGGAGTGAGAGGGTGGTCTCGTGGCCCAGGTGATGGTCTCCCTGGTCGTGGTGGTGTCGGTGGTGTACGCGGCCCTGTTCGCGGCCGGGGCCCACGCGGTGCGAAGACTGGAACGGGCCCGGGACGGTTCGGTCGGAAGGGTGGACGCCGCGTTCACCGAGCCGGTTCCTCCGTCGGTGGAGGAACTGGCCCTCTTGGCCGGGGGACCCGCGCGGCTGCTCCAGGTGTGCGCCCTCGATCTGCATCTGGGCGGTCTTCTCTACCATGGGAGCAGCTCTTCGGGTGCGTGGGCGGAACCGACGGACCGGGCCCGCCGCGACGTCGATCTCGACGCTCTGGAACCCGTCCGTCGTTCCCTGATACGCGAGCTCGTGGACGGGAGACGCTCCCCGAGCGAACTTCTGGGGAAGGTGGTCTCTCACTCCGAGGTGCGTGGGGCGTTGGAGAGGTTGCGCGAGCGTGGACTGTGCACCGATGCCGAGGGGATCCACCGCCTCTGGCGACGGGCCGATCTCTTGAGCCGGATCACAGGGGCGGGGTTCTCGTTGCCCGCCGTGGTGGCGTGTATGTGCCTGTTCCTGGTGGTGCTCTACGGTGAACCCCCTCTCCTTCTCCTTCTCGCGCCGCCCATGGTGGTGGCGACCTGGGCCTGCGTGGCGCTCTCGCGAAGGTGGGAACAGGAGATCGGCCCCAGGACCCCGGAGGGGGAGCGGCTTCTGAGACGGATTCGAGATCATCTCAGGAGGCCGGTGGAGGGGGAGGATCTCCGCCTCCACCGGGAGACGGTGCTGCGCAGGGTCGCGGCCTTCGGCAGGTTGGGCCTGCGTCTGTCCTCGGAGGAGTACCGGCGGACCGGGCACATGCCGCCGGCCGACGCGCGCGGCCCCCTGATCGAGCATGACGAGGTACGCTCCCCGGCTCTGCTCTGGGACTTCGTCAACGCCTTTCAGCCTGATCCGAGATCGCCTTTGTGGGTGGTGGTGGACGGTGGGGGAGTGGAGCGGGCTCCTCGGGAGTGGTCGCCTCGGATGTGGCAGGGGGAAGCCGAGATGAGCGGATGGTCGTACGCCCGCCACCGTCCACCGGTCGATCACGGTTGAAAGAGCATGACCGAAGAGTCACTGATCGGACATGTCGCCCTTATGTGGATCTACCACGTAAAGGTGGTGGCTCTTCTTCCTCCGGATCAACACTCCGGAGGGAAGGCGGCCCGATCGACGAGGGAACCCTGATCGTCCTGATGGGTTCCCACGTACACCCCGTCGTCGCCGGCCAGGGTCTCGGTGTCGAAGCGCAACGAGGCGATGTCGTTCTCGTTCTCGCCCTCCACCCCGGCCTCCGAGGTCACGCCCAACAGGTACTCCAGATCGGGGGAGCCCGGCGCGATCCGATAGGCGGGCGCCCCCGAACCGTCCGTGATGGTCCAGTCCTCGCCGGGCGCGGCCAGGTTCACCTCCAACGGCTGCTCGGAGAACTCCCTGGTGGCGGTCAACCGCCACTCGTGCTCCTCGGAGGACAGATCGATCCGGGCCGGAGGGCTGTCGCCGCACCAGGAGACCATGATCACGGGGAAGTGGTGGCGCGCCGAGAAGTGCCCGGTGGCGATGGCCCCCACGGCGCCGCCTTCGGGGGCGCACGCGGACAGCAGGAGGCAGGCCAAGGGCAGGGCGACCAGGGGCGAGGCCGCCGACGGTCGGGAGATCGACCTTCGGTCGGTGGAGCGTTGGAGGATGGACATGCCGTGATTGTGCCAAGCCCCGTGCCCGTCCATGGGCGGTCCCGCGCGCCGTCGGGGTCTCGGAGAACCGGAGAACACAGGTCAGGGTGGGCCTGGGTGCCGATCCTCCTCGAGGGGCGGCTCCGGCGTGTCATGTGCCGCGCGGAGGGGCGGCGTCTCTCCGGACCCGGAACGCCCATGGGCCACGGGAATCCCGTCCGGAAACAACGGACATCCCCCCTTGACGGGGGACACGTGTGAGCGAAGGATGGCACGGCAGTCGAATGGGTGATCTGGGACACGCGAGGTGATGTGCCGTCTCGGAAGGGGCGGCCATCCGAGAAGGGACGCGCATGCGTGTACGGCGGCGGTCGGTCGCGGCGGGGACGTTGGGGCTGGTGCTCCTGGCCTCCGGGTGCGGAGGCGGAGGTGGGGGAGCCGACCAGGTCGAGGTCTTCTCCTGGTGGACCGGTGGCGGTGAGGAGGCCGGGCTGGAGGCGCTCATCGAGCGCTTCGAGGAGGACAACCCCGGGGTCGAGTTCGTCAACGCGGCCGTGGCCGGAGGGTCGGGGACCAACGCCCAGGCCGTCCTGGAGGGGCGGTTGCAGAGTCAGGATCCGCCCGACTCCTTCCAGGGGCACGCCGGGGCCGAACTCCAGGACTACATCGAGGCGGGCTACCTCCAACCGCTGGACGACTTCTACGACGAGCAGGGGTTGCGCGAGGCCCTGCCGGACCAGTTGATCGAGCAGATCTCCTACGAGGGCGAGGTCTACTCGGTCCCGGTCAACATCCACCGTTCCAACGTGCTGTGGTTCAACCCCTCGCTGTTGGAGGAGGCCGGGGTGGAGGCCCCGCCCGAGACCCTCGACGAGTTGGTGGAGGCCCTGGAGGCGGTCGCGGAGGAGACCGACGCCATCCCCATGGCGGTGGGCGCGCAGTGGACCGTCTCGCACCTGTTGGAGTCGGTGCTGTTGGGTTCCCTGGGTCCCGACGCCTACAACGGTCTGTGGGAGCCGGGGGCCGATTGGGGCACCCCGGAGGTGGCCGAGGCGCTGGAGACCTTCGAGGTGATCCTGGACCACACCCAGGAGGAGTCCGCGGCCGAGGACTGGCAGGAGGCGTCGCGTCGGGTCGCCGACGGCGAGGCGGCCTTCAACATCATGGGCGACTGGGCGGCCGGGTACTTCGACGAAGTGGGAGCGCTCCCCGGAGAGGATTACGACTGGGTGGCCTCGCCCGGGACCGACGGCACCTACATGTGGTTGTCGGACAGTTTCACCCTGCCGGTGGGGGCGCCCAACGAGGAGGCGGCGCTGAGCTGGCTCGAACTGGTCGCCGGTCGTGAGGGGCAGGACGTCTTCAACCCGCTCAAGGGGTCCATCCCCGCGCGTGAGGACGCCGATCCGGCCCACTACGCCGACAGTCCCTATCTGGAGTCGGCCCTGGCCGAGTGGCAGGCGGGTCCCGAGCTGGCGGGGTCGTTCTGGCACGGGGTGACCGTGGGCAACCGGTGGAAGAACGACGTCGACACCGCCGTCGGGCTGTATCTGGGCGACGGTGACCTGGAGGCGTTCAACGACGCGTTGCACGAGGCCGCGCGGTCCGAATGAGCGTCTCCGAGAAAAGGGCGGGCGGCGCGGTCGGGTCCGGTCCGGGCCGCGCCCCCGCCCAGATGTCACCGTGGCGCCGTGCGCTGGTCCGTTCCCGCTCGTGGCTGCCCGGGCTCCTGTTGGTCTCCCCGTCGATCCTGCTCATCGGGGTGTTCGTCTACGGCATGATCGGCTGGAACACCCGGCTGGCGTTGAGCGACCGGCATCGGCCGGTGCAGGAGGGGGAGTTCGTCGGTCTGACGAACTTCGTGTCCTTGTGGCAGGAGGCCCGTTGGCCGGCGGCGGTGGGCAACGCGGTCGTGTTCACGGTGGTCTTCGTCGGTGGAGCGCTGCTGCTGGGGTGGTTCCTGGGGCTGTTGTTGGACAAGGGGATACGGGGAGAGGCGGTCTTCCGCACCCTGTTCCTGGCGCCGATGGCGGTCTCCTTCATCGCGACCGGTGTGGTGTGGCGGTGGTTGATGAACCCCGCCCCGGCGGAGCGGGCGACCGGGCTCAACGCCCTGTTCGTCCATCTGAACCTGGACTTCCTGGTCAACGATTGGTGGACCGCTCCGGATCTGGGGATGGCGGCGATGGCCCTGCCCGCGATCTGGCAGTTGGCCGGGTACGTCATGGCGCTGTTCCTGGCGGGCTTTCGCGGGGTTCCGGAGGAGTTGCGCGAGGCGGCCCGGGTGGACGGTTGTTCGGAGTGGGGCGTGTACCGGCATGTGGTGATGCCGCAGTTGAGGCCGGTGTTGTTGAGCTCGGTGATCATTCTGGGGCACATGTCGCTGAAGGTGTTCGATCTGATCATCGCGATCGCGGGGCAGCAGATCGTGGCGGACGTGCCCGCCGTGTACATGTGGGCGATGGTCTTCGAGGTCCGTGATCCGGCCAAGGGCGCCACGATCGCCTCCTATCTGTTGATCGCGGTGGCGTTGTTCGTCGTCCCCTATCTGGTGTGGAGTGTGCGCAAGGAACGGAGCGAGGGCCGATGAGCACGCGAGCGACCGCGGTCGGCGAGAGGACGGGCCGGGCGCGGAGCGGGCGTATGGTCCGGTTCGTCCTGTTGTTCGCCCTGGCGGTGTTGTTCATGCTGCCGATGTACGTGCTGTTGGTGACGGGCTTCAAGCCCTTCGACGAGGCCACCGCGGCCCGGGCCTGGCTGCCGCCGCAGACCTGGAGCGTGGAGGGGTGGGCGGCCGCCTGGCAGGCCCTGGCCCCGGGGTTGCGCAACAGTGTGATGGTGGCGGTGCCCAGCGCGGTGCTCTCCGCGGTGTTGGGGTCGATGAACGGGTACGTGATGGCGCGTTGGCGCTTTCCGGGCGCGGACACGGTGTTCACGCTGTTCCTGTTCGGGATGTTCATCCCCTACCAGGCGGTGATGATCCCGCTCCAGCAGATGTTGGTGGGCGCGAACCTGATGGGCGGGTTGTTCCCGTTGATCCTGGCGCACACCGTGTACGGGATCCCGATCTGCACGTTGATCTTCCGGAACTACTACGCGAGTATTCCGCCGGCGTTGGTGGAGGCGGCCCGGGTGGACGGCGCGGGCATGCTGCGCACCTACGCCTCGGTGGTGTTGCCGGTGTCGGCGCCGGCGTTCGCGGTCACGTTGATCTGGCAGTTCACCTCGGCCTGGAACGATTTCCTGTTCGCGGTGTTCCTGACCGGGCCGAACAGTTGGCCGGTGACGGTGCAGTTGAACAACGTGGCCGGGTCGATGGTGGTGCCCTACAACCAGCAGATGGCGGCGGCGGTGTTGGCGTCGTTGCCGACGTTGGTCGTCTATCTGGTGTTGGGGCGGTTCTTCATGAGGGGGTTGATGGCGGGCGCGCTCAAGGGGTGACGGGGGCGGTCGCGGGCGGGTTCTCGCGGCCGGCCGTGTAGACGCTCAGGTGGGTGTGGGCCAGGGAGAGCAGGGGTGTGGGCACTCCGAGTTCCCGGCCTCGGGCGACCAGGTCGCCGACGATGTGGTCGCCCTCCACCGGGTTGTCGTGGGTCAGGTCCCAGTACATGGAGGTGGAGGTCTCGCGTTCGGTGTCGCCGATGATCCGGTCGGCGAGGGCGCGGATGCGTTCGCCCGGGGGGTATCCGGCGGCGGTGGCCACGGCCATGGCCTCGGCGAACATCGCCGCGCTGAACTCGGAGCCGCCGGGGGCCCGGTTGACGCGGCCGATGGGGGCGCGCATCAGGCAGGTGGCGGCTCCCAGGCTCGCGAGGAAGACCCACTTGTCCCACATCTCCTGGCGGATGTCCTCGGCGGTGCGGGCGGTGAAGGCGGCGCCGTGCAGGGCCTTGTGCACTTGTTCGGGTGCGAGGACCGGGGTGCGGCTCAAGGGTCCGTAGACGAGTTCGCCCATCTTGCCGACCTCGATGATCTCTCCGGAGTCGCCGAGGCGGGTCATCACCATGCTCACGCCGCCGTAGACGCGGTCGAGGCCGAAGCGGTCGACGAGTACGTCCAGGTGGCGCATGCCGTTGAGGAAGGGGACGACCACGGTGTTCGGGCCCATGGCGGGGGTCAGGTCGGCGACGGCGCCCTCCAGTCCGTAGGACTTCACGGCGAGGACGACGAGGTCGTATTCGGGGCGCAGGAGGTCGGCGGTGACGGGGCGTACGGGGATCCGTTCGGTCGCGCCGTCGACGGTGCGCAGGTTCAGGCCTCGTTCGCGCAGGAGTTCGGCGCGTGGGGGGCGGACCAGGAAGTCGACGTCACGTCCGGCCTGGACGAGTCGGGCGCCGAAGTATCCGCCGACCGCTCCGGCTCCCACGACAAGGATTCTCATGCTGCTCCCACCCGATGGTTCGTGATCACCGCAAAACGTACGGCTCCGGTAGGGAGGTCGGCAAGGCCCGGTGGTGTTCGGGGGCCGGTCGTCGGGGTGTGATCGGGTCGGGGAGCGGATGGGGCGGGTGGGGACGACTCGCCCTTAGCGGTCGCGTGTGTTCGGTGGCCGAAGAATGAGATGTCGGATTATTGGTGTTATGTTCCTGCGGTTTTATGGGTCCGGAAATCGAGGTCCGAAAAGGTTTTCCGGGATATCGGGGTTGCGCTCCCCCTCGGGTTCGGAGAGGATCCTTCCGAAACCCTCCGTGTTATCGGTTAAAAAGAGGGTTGTTTTCATGAAACGTACATGAGATGAGAAAGGATGGTGGAATGAAGGCGTTGTCCACCGTGGCCGCCCTTGTCCTCGGCGGTGTGCTTTTGGGGGCCTCCCCGGCGCACGCGGCGACCGGCGAGGTCGTGGTCTTCAAGACCGAGCTCGAAGACCTGGAGCGCTACACCGATCCGGCCTCGGGAAGCTGCCACCGGCTCCCCGCGACCGCGCACGTGCTGTTCAACATGACCGACACGGAGGTGCGCATCCACCCGGGCACCACCTGCTTCGCCCCCGGCGTCCCGGTCGCCCCCGACCGCGGATGGTACGCTCCGCCCAGCGGTCTCTTCAGCTTCTCGGTGGCCTGACCCCTCCGGAGTGCAAAAGGGATGAACTCCGCTAATCGTTGATCTCTCCCTTTCTTGCCTCTTTCTTCCTGATTGAGGAATGCCCTCCGTCGGGTTTTGGGGTGTGAGAACCGGTTCTATTCTTTGACTCCGTTCCGTGGTCGCAAGAGGATGAGTGCCCGTTCATGGCTCCGCGTGTCCGACAGGAACGCCGAGCGGTACGGGTACCAGAGAACCGGAAAGGTGTCGGCCCTTCATGCTGCACACCCTCATCGTCGGCTTGGGCAGATCCGGACAAGGGCTGCACGCGCCGTCGCTCGCCAAGGCGCGGGCGGCGGCACCCGACCTCTTCGCCCCGGGGCCGATCCTGGGCTACGATCCGCTGCACGAGAGGGCCGACGGGATACACGTGGTCGACTCTCCGGAGGAGGCGGCGCGGCTGTGCCCGCCGGAGCGGACCGTCGTCCACCTGTGCACCCCGCCGCGGCTGCGCGTGGAGATGCTGGGACACCTGGCCGATCTGGGCTACCGCCGGATCATCGTGGAGAAGCCCCTGGCCCTGGACCTGGTGGAGCTCGCCGGCATAGCGCGTCTGCGCCGCTCCCGGGGGCTGGACCTGAACGTGGCGACGCCGTGGTCGGCCAGCTCCCTGACCCGGCGGCTGGTCGCGGTCCGACGTTCCGGGGTCTTCGGCGGGCTGCGCGCCATCACGGTGGTCCAGAACAAGCCCCGGTTCACCCGGAGCCTGGAGTCCACCTCCCACCCCACGGCCTTCGACGTCGAGGTCCCGCACGCCCTGGCCGCGGCCGTCTCCCTGGCGGGCGACGCCGACGTGGTCTCGGCCGATCTGTCGGACATGACCGTCGAGGGGCTGCGGATGCCCGGTCTGGGCGGGGCCCGGGTGGAGCTGGCGCACCGGAGCGGAACCCTCACCCGGATCGAGTCCGACCTGACCTGTCCGACCCGGGAACGCCGGATCGTGCTGGAGTTCGACACGGCCGTCCTGACCGGCCACTACCCGTGCAGCGAGGCGGACCACACCGCGCAGCTCTCGGTGACCGTCGCGGGGCGCGAGCCCGCCCGTTCGGTCTTTCCCGACGACGCCCTGACCGCGCTCCTGCGCTCCTGTTACGGCCGCTACTCCCGCCCTTGGGGCGGTGGCGGCGACCTTCCCGCGCAGATCGAGGCGGTCCGTCTGCTGGCCGAGGCCAAGCGTCTGTGCGCGCCCACGACCGTGGCGAGGGAGGTCGACAGTGCCGTCGGTGCCTGAGTCCTCACCTCTGGCCGGGATCGGCGACGAGGCCGCCCCCGACCTGGCGGGCCAACTCGACGCGGTGCGCGAGCTGGGCTGGAACCTTCTGGAGCTGCGCACCCTGGACGGGGTGCCCGTCGCCGAGCTGGGGGAGGAGGAGTTCGCGCGGGCGGCGGACCGGATCGGGGAGGCCGGGGTCGAGGTGGTCGCCGTGGCCGCCAAGATCGGTGACTGGTCCCGCCCGGTGACCGGGGACTTCGCCGTCGATCTGGCCGAACTCGACGTTCTGGCCCGACGGTGCGCCCGTCTGGGGACGCGCATGGTGCGGATCATGTCCTTCCCCTCCGGGGGGACGACCGAGCCGGAGTGGGGACGGATCGCGCGGGCCCGGGTGCGCGAACTGGCGCGCAGGGCCGAGGACGCCGGTCTGCTGTTGGTCCACGAGAACTGCGCCGGTTGGGCCGGGGACGACGCCGACCGGGCGCTGGCGTTGGTGGCCGAGGCCGACAGTCCGGCGCTGCGGCTGCTGTTCGACACCGGTAACGGGATCGCCCACGGCTACGACGCTCCGGCGCTGCTCGCGCCCTTGGTGGAGTACGTGGCCCACGTCCACGTCAAGGACGCGGTCGCCGTACCCGGGGGCGAGACGGCCTACGTGTCGCCGGGCGAGGGCGAGGCCGGCGTCGAGGAGTGTCTGCGGATCCTGGAGGACCACGGCTATCGGGGGGCGCTGTCCATCGAACCCCACCTGCACCTGCGCCCCCACCTGCGGGCGTCCGGGACCGACCCGGGCCGGGGGGACCGGGCCGCGTTCGTCGAGTACGGGCGGGCCACGGAGGCGCTCGTCCGTCGGGTCCGGAACGAGGGGGCGCTTCGATGAGGGCCGCCCTGAACCCCTCCGACCAGGCCCTGCTGCTCCGGTCGATGGAGATCCCCACCGCCGGCCCCCTGGAGGTCGGCACGGACGGGCCCGCGCCCCGGCTGTGGGAGGCCCAACGGGAGTACGCGAAGGCCGCCGGGGAGCTCGGCTTCCGGGTGGTGCGCCACGCCCCGGCCGACCCGGCCGACCTGGACCGTCCCGGGGTCCCCGAGACGGTGCGCGCGGCGGCGGCAGACCCCCGGTTCCTGGCGGAACAGCCGAGCCTGGTCCTGCGTCTGGGGCCGGACGAGCTGCCGCGCGAGCGCACCGTGATGTTCAACGTGCACCTGGACACCGTGGCCGGGAACCCTCCGGTCTCCTTCGACGGGAAGGTCTTTCGCGGACGCGGCGCCATCGACGCCAAGGGGCCCGCGGTGGCCCTGCTGGCCGGGGTGCGCGCCGCCCTGGAGCGGTCCGAGCGGGTCGGTCGCGACAGCGCGGTGATCGTCCAGGCCGTGGCGGGCGAGGAGGGCGGCGCCATGGGCGTCCTGGGCACCCGGCCCCTGGTGGAGCGCGGGTACGTGGGGCGTCTCAACGTGTTCTGCGAACCCACCTCCGGACGCTTCTCGCCCCGGAGCACGGCGTCGATGACCGCCCGGGTGTCGGTGCGCGGCGACGACGCGATCGACGACCGTCCCCACACCGGCCACAACGCCTCCGTCCTGTCGGGGTTCCTGGCCCAACGGATGGGTCGGCTCCTGGACTCCTACGCCGGAAGCGGAGCGGTGTGCGTGGCCGGCCTGTGGACCGGCACCCTGCACAACCGGGTCTACGGCGGCGGAGATCTGCTGTTCAACCTCTCCTACGGCGACGCGGAGACCGGCCGTGTCCTGGAGGCGGCGGTGGCCGAGGCCTTCGAGACCGCGTTGACGGAGTTCGTCGCCGAGTTCTCCGACACGACCCTGTTCGCCCGTACCGCGCGGGACGCACGCCGGATCACCCGACTGGACTGGCCCAAGCGCGGACTGCCGGTGCTGGACGATCGCGATGCCCGGGGCCACGACCTGCTGCGGCGGGCCGGGGTGCCCGAGTGGCCCGCGGACGAGCCGGCCTTCACCTGCGACGCCATCTGGGCGTCGGGGATCCCCGACACGTGCTCGGTCGTCCTGGGCCCCGGCGACCTGGCCGCCGACGGGGCGCACGGCGACGACGAGTCCGCCCGCCTGTCCGACCTCGACGGGTTCGCCGAGACGGTGGCCCGTCTACTGACCGCCTTCACCCAAGAGACGAACGGAGGATCGTGACCACCCTCTCCTCGGAGTCACCGAGAACCGCCCCGTCGGGGTCGACCGTCCTGGTCGACCCCGACGAACTGAACCTCTTCGTCACGGAGATGTTCGTCCACCGCGGAATGCCCCGGGACCGTGCCGTCGAGTCGGCGCGCGCCCTGTGCCACGGCGACCTGACCGGGATGGACTCGCACGGCGTGGCCAACCTGGCGGGCCTGTACCTGCCCCTGCTCGACGAGGGCCGGGCCGACCCCCGGGCCGAGCCGTCGATCGTGACCGATCTGGGCGCCGCCCTGCTGGTCGACGCGCGGCGCTCCCTGGGATTGTGGTCGGCCTCCTGGGCGATGGATCTGGCCGTGGAGCGGGCCGAACGGCACGGGGTGGGGATGGTGTCGGTCCGTGACGCCACCCACCTGGGCTGCGCCGGGTTCCACGCGCTGCGCGCGGCCGAGCGGGGCATGATCGGCGTGGTCTCCAGCAACTGCGGCGGGCAGCGGATCGCCCGCCCGCCGGGCGGCGCGGTGGCGATGTTGGGGACCAACCCGCTGGCCGTCTCGGCCCCGGCGGGAGGGCATCCGCCCTTCCTGTTGGACATGAGCACCACCGCGGCCCCGACCGGGAGGGTCCGGCAGGCGGCCCGGGAGGGGCGCGTGCTGCCGGAGGGGTTGCTGTGCGACGACCGGGGTGCTCCGGTCACCGATCCGGCCGCCTTCGACGCCGGGGACGCGCATCTGATGTGGCTGGGCGGTCATGTGGGCCGGTTCAAGGGCTTCGGGCTGGGGCTGGTGGTCGAGGTGCTCTCGGCTCTGGTCTCGGGTTCGGGGCGCGGTCCGCACGAGGACGCGTTGGAGGGGGACGGCGGTCCGAGCGGGCGCGACGACGACATCGGTCTGCTGTTGCTGGCCATCGCCCCCGATGCCCTGAGGCAGGGGGCGGAGGCCGACGCCGAGGGCCTGTTCGGCGCGCTGCTGGACTGCCCGCCCACCGACCCGGATCTGCCGGTGCGCTACCCCGGATGGCACGAACACCACTACGCCCGTGAGCGGGCCGAGCACGGAGTGCCGCTGCCCGCCGCCCTGTACGCGGTTCTGGTGGAGCAGGGAGAACGGGCCGGGGTCCGGGCGCCCGAGGTACGAGGAGGGGCACGATGACCGAGGGACCGTTGCGCGTGGGGGTCGTGGGGCTGGGCTTCATCTCCCGCTTCTACCTGGCGGCGTTGGAGGCCTCCCCGGCCTGGCGGACGGTGGCGGTGTGCGACCTGGACCCCGCCAAGGTCGCCGACCCGCCCGAGGGGGCGGTGGGCCACACCGACCACACCACGATGTTGGACGAGGTGGAGCTGGACGCGGTCGTGGTCACCGCGCCCAACGACGCCCACGCCCGGATCTGCGCGGACGCCCTCGAACGGGGGGTCGCGGTCTGCGTGGAGAAGCCCCTGGCCCTGACCCCGGCCGAGGGAGAGCCCCTGGCCGCTCTGGCCCGGGAGCGCGGGGCGGCGCTGTTCACCGCCTTCCACCGCAGGTACAACTCCGAGTTCCTGGCCCTGCGGGAACGGTTGGAGGGGAGTGTTCCGGCGGAGGTGACCGTGCGCTACCTGGAACGGATCGAGGAGCACACGGGGGACGACACCTGGTACCTGGACCCGGCCCGGTGCGGCGGCGGATGCGTGGCCGACAACGGACCCAACGCCTTCGATCTGGTGGAGGCGCTGGTGGGGCGGGTCGAGGTGGACACAGCGAGGGTGGACTACGACTCCTCGGGTGTGGACCGTCGAGCGGACATCGGCCTGGTCGCCACGGGGGCCCGGGCCAGGGTCCTGCTCGATTGGTCCCACCCGGGGGAACGCAAGGACGTCGAGGTGCGCACGGTCGACGGTCGGGTCCTGAGCGCCGACATGTTGGCCGGCCGCCCGGCGTTCAAGGAGTCGCTGTGGCACGAGTACGAGGGCATCGTGGCCGACTTCGAACGTCGGGTGCGCGAGGGCGCGCAGGACGGCGCGGGGACGTCGGCGCTGCGCCTGGTCGAGGACGTCTACCGCGAGGCGCGGGAGAACGAGGGGGAGAGGGTGGGTTCGTGAACCCGTGTGAGGACGGGCCCAAGCGGAACGTCACCGGGAGCCTGGTCAAGGTGCTGGTGCACCGCAGGACCGAGCGCGGGATGCGGTTGGAGCCGTTCGCGAGCCGGTGCGTGCGCGCGGGCGAGGTCCACGAGTTGGTCGCCACCGATCACACCGAGACCGAGGAGGGCGCCCGGATCGACCGGGTGGGCTTCCTCGGCTTCGCCGAGATCACCTCGGCGGGGGTCGTGGACCGGGGCGATCGGGTGTGGATCGGGGGGCGCCTGGTGGGCGTGGTCCTGGGCTTCGACGCCTGCCACACGCCCAACCACTACAACGTGTTGATCCACGCCGCCCCCATCCCCACCGGAGCCTCTCTGGGGCTGGCTCCCGAGGAGGGTCTGGTCTTCGAACAGGGGAGTGCGGACACGCCCGGGGACGACCCTTTCGCGAGGGTCGAAGAAAATGTCGAAGAATGTCCGATATAAAAGTCGCATTCATCTCTCCGTTTTCTCTGTTCTGGTTTTAGCGGGTGTCTTGAGGCTGTAATCTTTTCGTGGGTTGAGGGAGATCGACCGATCACCCGAGCGGCTCATTCTATTTATTGAATTCGCTTTTTCCATACGGTGATCCGAGGGAGAAACATATGACGACCGCTACCAAGGCCGAGAACCGTCTCGAAGAGCGTTTCCGTCTGTGGGACCACGACGGCAACGGCATCATCGAGCGCTCGGACTTCGTGGCCGAGGCCGAGGGCATCCTGGAGCGTCTGGGTGCCGCGGGCACGCCCAAGGGCGACGCCCTGCGCGACAGCTACCTGGCCATGTTCGACCTCCTCGCGGAGGCCGCCGGCACCGACCGGATGAGCCAGGACAAGTTCGTCGAGGTCGCCGAGCAGGAGGTCGTCAGCAAGGGCGACGCCGGCTTCAAGCGGGTCGTCGAGCCGACCATCCAGGCCATCGTCGACGTGCTCGACACCGACGGTGACGGCGAGGTCAGCCCGTCCGAGATGGAGAAGTGGTTCGCCGCCATCGGTCTCAGCGGCGCGCAGGCCGACGACGCCTTCAGGCAGATCGACGTCGACGGCAGTGGCGACCTGTCCACCGCCGAGCTGGTCGCCGCCGTGCGCGACTACCACCTCGGCAAGAACGACATCCCCCTCCTGGGCGCCTGACGACTTCTCGACGTCCCCCTTCCGGCCCGGCCGCGGCTCCCCCCCCCGCGGCCGGGCCCCGCCCCCTTTTCCTCGGGAAACGGAACACGTGAATCCAGTACTCTCCTCCTCTGCTCGAGAAAAGCAGAGCGAAAATAATTCCGAAATACCTTTCTTCGATCAGTCGGAGACTTTTCGAAGACTGTGGCCGGAGATCAGAGAGAACTGTGGCCGCGTCCTGGACGACGGTAAGTTCTCTCATGGCTCCATGGTCGAAGAATTCGAACGCGAACTCGAACGTTGGACCGGCGCCCGGCACGTGGTCGGCGTCAATTCCGGAACCGACGCGCTCGTTCTCCTGCTCCGCGCCGCCGGTCTGCGCCCCGGCGACGAGGTGATCGTCCCCGCCTACACCTTCGTGGCCACCGCGACCGCCGTCGTACACGCCGGCGGGGTCCCGGTCTTCGCCGACATCGAGCCGCACGGTCACGGCATCGACCCGCGTTCGGTGGAGCGGGCGATCACCGAACGCACCCGCGCGGTCATGCCCGTCCACCTCTTCGACCGTCTCGCCGACATGGAGGGCGTGGGGGAGGTCGCCCGCGCCCACGGGCTCACGGTCCTGGAGGACAGCGCCGAGGCGATCGGCATGCGATCGGACGGCAGGCACGCGGGCCTGCTCGGAGCGGGCGGTGTGCTCTCCTTCTTCCCCGCCAAGACCCTGGGCGCCGTCGGTGACGCCGGAGCGCTGCTCACCGACGACGACGCCATCGCCGAGACCGCGCGGATGATCCGCCACCACGGCAGGTCGGGCCGCACCCTGGCCGACTTCCCCGGCATCTCCAACCCGACGGTGGTCACCGGCTGCAACAGCAAGATGGACGACCTCCAGGCCGCCGTCCTGCTCGCCAAGCTCGCCCACCTGGACGCCGACATCGAACGCCGCGCCGAACTGTCGCGACGTTACGACGAGCGTCTGCGCGGCCTTCCCGGTGTCCGCGCCGTCCCCGGGGACGCCCCGCGGGTCCCGCGCCAGGAACGGGTGATCTACGTCCACCTCATCGAGGTCGACGGCCGCGACGCCCTCGCCGCGCACCTGGCCGCCGCCGGGATCGGGACCGAGGTCTACTACCCGCGTCCCCTGCACCTTCAGCCCTGCTTCTCCCACCTGGGTCACCGGCCCGGCGACCTCCCCCGCGCGGAGGAGGTCTGCCGTTCGGCGCTCGCGCTGCCCCTGCACGCCGACCTCACCGACGCCCAGGTCGATCGCGTCTGCGACGAGATCGAACGCTTCCTCACCGGGGGGATCCGATGACCGTGACCGTCGAGCACGCCGTCCCGTTCTTCGCGCCCGATCTGTTCGAGGCCGACAGGGACGTCCTCCTGGACCTGCTGTACGAGGTCGGCACCTGTCCCGAGCAGAGGTTCATCCTCGGCCGCCGCACCGCCCGCTTCGAAGAGGCCCTGCGCGCCGAGACCAACGCCGCCGAGGCCGTGGCCTGCTCCAGCGGAACCTCCGCGCTCACCCTGATCCTGGCCGCCATGGGCATCGGGCCCGGCGACGAGGTGATCGTGCCCGCCTTCGGTTGCGCGCCCCTGGCGAGCACCGTCCTGTCGAGCGGGGCCCGACCGGTCTTCGCCGACATCGACCCCGTGACGCTGACGATGGACCCCGGCCACGCCGAGGCGCTGATCACCGACCGGACGCGGGCCCTGATGCCGGCGCACATGTTCTCGGTGATGGCGGACATGCCGCGCCTGCGGGACCTGGCCGACGAGCGGGGTCTGCGGCTGATCGAGGACTCCGCGCTGGCCCAGGGCGGGTCCCTGGAAGGTCGCCCGGCCGGTCTGTGGGGAGACGCCGGGGTCCACTCCTTCGTGCAGGTCAAGATCTTCGGCATGCCCGGCGAGGGCGGCGTGGTGCTCACCGACGACACGGCGCTGGGCGAGAGGGTGCGCATGCTGCGCAACCACGGCCAGGACGGGCGCAACCGGTTCCTGCACCACCACATCGGCCACAACAGCCGTTTCGACGAGGTGATGGCCGCCTTCCAGCTCCACCGGATGGAGGGTCTGGCCGCGCGGACGGCCCGCCGTACCGAGATCTGCTCGTACTACTCCGAGCGCCTGTCCGGCCTGGTCGAGGCCGGGATCACGGCGCCTCCGGTCGGCGGCGACGGCCGCTTCCCCTACGTCTACACGCTGCTGTGCGAGGACCGCGACGGCCTGCGCGCGCACCTGGCGAAGACGGGGATCGACGCTCACGTGTACTACCCGCGGATCCTGCCCGAGCAGCCGGCCTTCGCGCCGCACGCCCGCCCCGACGGCCACTGGCCCCGGGCGCGGGAGGCGGCTCGCCTCAACATCTCCCTGCCCCTGTATCCGCACCTGACCGACGCTCAGGTGGAACGGGTGGTCGACGACGTACGCGCGTTCGCGCTCCGGAGGACCCGATGACCGATCAGATGACCGCGCCCGTCGCGGCGCCCGCGCCGGGCCCCCGTACACGGCGCGCCACCCTGGCGGCCTACGCCCGCCTGGCCAAGCTCGACATCGTCGACTACTACATCGGCCTGCCGCTGGTGTTCGTCATGACGCTGCCCCTGTTGGGCTGGCGCGCGGACACCCTCGGCCTGCTCCTGCTGATCCTGGTGGCGGAGATCGCCGTGGTGGCCGCCATGGTCGCCTTCGACGACGTCACCGGTTACCGGGACGGCAGCGACGCCGCCAACTACGGTTCGGACGCGGCCCGTCGACGGCTGGCCCGCAAACCGCTCGTGGCCGGGACCCTGACCGAACCCCAGGCGCTGTCCTTCGGTCGGGCGGCGACCGTGGCGAGCGTCGCCCTGTGGACCCTGGTCATCGCGCTGGCCCCGCACCGTCCGATGTGGGCGATCGTGGGCGCGGCCCTGTGCCTGGTCGCCTCCGTCCAGTACTCCTGGGGGCTGAAGATCAGCTACCGGGGTTTCCAGGAGCTCTTCCTCGTCGGTCTCGGCGTGGGCTGGGTCCTGGTGCCCTATGGTCTGCTCACCGGCGGGATCGACGGGTTCGTCATCGTCCAGGCGCTGGTGTTCGGCGGTGGTCCGATGCTGTTCGGGCTCTACTCCAACACCAACGACGCCGACGGCGATCGGGCCGCGGGGCGGATCACCGTCGCGGCCAAGGTCTCCCCGAGGACCAACGCCGGCTTCATCATCGTGCTCACCGCCGCGGAGACCCTGCTGGTCACCGGCTCCTATCTGGCCGGGATCTCGCCGTGGTGGTTCCCCGTGGCGCTCCTGCCGGTGGCGCTCATGCGCCTGGCCCAGCTCTTCATCGGTTTCGTGCGCGGCGACATCCTGCGTGCGCGTCGTCTGGCGATCCACACCCACCGCGTCACGGTGGTCCTGTTGATCGGCGCCAACCTGGTCGCCGCCCTGCTCTGGGGGAGCGCGGCGTGACCGGACCGATCGACGTGGCGGTGGTGGGGGCGGGCCCGGCCGGACTGGCGACGGCGCACGCCCTGACCGCCGCCGGACGTTCGGTGCGGGTCCTGGAGGCGGCCGAGGCCGTGGGCGGGCGGATGCGCACGCTGCGCGTCGACGGCCACCTGGTGGACACCGGGGCGGAGATGATCCCGTCCGCGAACGCCTACCCGGCGACCTGGCGGCTGATCCGAGAGCTCGGACTGGACGCCGACCCCTCGGCGATCCCCCGGGTGCGCGGCGCTCTGTCGGTGTGGTGGGCGGGGCGCGCGCGTCGGAACGCGGGGCGCCCTCTGGGCCTGCTCACCGGTATGGGGCTCGCTCCGGCGGCCCGGCTGGACCTGGCGCGACTGCTGGGCCGGCTGGGCGGCGCCGACCTGGACCCCGAACATCCGGAGCGGGGCGATCTGACGGACGTGAGCGTCGCCGACCTGCTGGAGTCGGCGCACCCCCAGGTACGCGAACGCCTTCTGGGGCCGCTGGCCTCGGGCTTCTTCGGGTGGCCGCTGGAGCGGGCGGAGGCCGCCCCCTTCGCGGCCCATCTGGTCGCCTCGGGCAGCACCGCCCACTGGCGCACCTATCGGGACGGGATGGACACCCTGCCCCGTGCCCTGGCCGACCGGCTCGACGTGCGCACCGACCATCCGGTGACCCGGGTGGTCGAGGAGGAGGACGGCGTGCGTCTGGAGTCGCCCCGGGGCGACCTCACCGCCCGTGCGGTGGTCCTGGCGGTGCCGGCCCCCGTCGCGATGGAGCTGTACCCCGGGGCCGCGGGTGTGGAACGGGCCTACCTGGAGGCCTGCGAGTACGCGCCGATGCTCCGACTGTCCCTGTTCCTGGACACGCCGATGGCCCCGCGCGGCAGGGGGCACGGGTTCGCCGTCCTGGTCTCCGACGACCCCCTGCTGAGCGTGGTCACCGTCGACCACGACAAACATCCCGGCCGGGCGCCCCGAGGGCGTGGGCTGCTCTCCCTGGTCGCCTCTCCCCGAGGGGCCCGGGAGCTGGCCGAGGCCCCCGACCACGAGGTGGCGCGCCGGCTGACCGAGAGCGCCGAACGTCTCCTGCCCGGCCTGGGCGGGCACGTCCGTGGAGCGGTCGCGCACCGCTTCCGACACGGACTGCCCCTGCCCGGCCCGAAGGCGTTGGCGGCGCGCTCCGCCTTCGTCGCCCGCCCGCCCGCCGCCGTCGACTACGCCGGTGACTGGATCTCGCTGCGCCCGTGCAGCGAAGGCGCGGTGGCGTCGGCGACCACGGCCACCGAACGGGTCACGGCCTTCCTGGCCGCCGCCCGTGAACCGATCCGCATCGAGGAGACATGAAGCCACTGAGTCGTCCCCTGGACCTGGGGACCCTCTTCGACGACATGGCCGCACGCGGTACCAGTACCGTCGTCCACCTGAGCAGGCCTTTGGACGTCGCCCCCGAGGCGGGGTGGGAACTGGAGATCCCGGAGGCGGCCGCCCTGGTCCGCGGGCTCTCGGGCCGGATGGCCCGGGCCGGCGTGGGGCCGGGCGACCGGGTCGCGATCGCCAAGCGCAACCACTGGGACTACGTCCTGCTGTCCTGCGCGGCGGCGCGTCTGGGCGCCGTCCCGGCCTCCCTGTCCGCCCACCTGGAGCCCAGGGTCCTGGAGGAGCTCCTCAAACGGCTGGAACCGGCGCTGCTGGTCACCGACACCGCGCTGTTGGGCGCGGCCGCCGAGGAGGCCTGCGACCCCCGGGTCCACGCCCGTCGGACCCTGGTGGTCGACGGTCGGGCCGAGGGCGCCCTGACCATGGACGACCTCGCCGGGGCCGAGGTGCCGCCGCCCTGCCGTCCCCATCTGGACGCGCCTCTGGCGATCATGCACACCTCCGGGACCACCGGGACGCCGAAGCTGGTCGTGCACTCCACCCGCACCATCATGCGCCGTCTGGCCGGTTTCGAGGCCCACCGGTGGCCGGTCCTGGGCAGCCGACCGGACGACACGGTCGTCTCCTCCTACTCCTACGCGCACGGCCGCGCCCTGGCCTGGACGGCGAGCGTCCTGCGTCTGGCCCCGAAGACGATGTCGGTGATCACCTCCCCGGACTGGGCGGAGGCCGGGCCCGCCCTGGAGGCCCACCGGCCCACGATCCTGGAGGCCCAGCCCTCCACACTGGGCCGATGGCAGCGGCACACCGAAGGGGAGGACACCCCCTTCGACCGGGTGCGGCTGTTCGTCAGCACCTTCGACGCGATGCACCCGTCCACGGTCCGCTCCTTCCTGAACGCCACCGCGCACCGGCGACCGGTGTGGATGCAGGGCTGGGGACAGAGCGAGACCGGGCCGCTGACCTTCCGCTTCTTCACCCGACGCTCCCTGGAACGTGACCAGGGGACCATGCCCACCACCCGTGACCTGGGTCGACCGATCCCCGGCCGGACCCGGCTGCGCGCGGTGGACCCCGAGACCCTGCGGCCCGTGCCCACGGGGACGCCGGGGCTCCTGTTCTGCCGCACCGACGCCCTGTGCCTGGGATACGTGGGGGAGGAGGGCCGGTGGCGCTCCAAGTTGGTGGGCCAGTGGTGGAGCACCGGCGACATCGGCTTCATCGGGCGTACCGGCTCGGTCCGTCTGGTGGACCGGGAGGTGGACGCCCTCGCCGAGGGCGGCTGTCTGGAGATCGAGGACATCGTCGACGAGCGGCTGCCCGAGGTCCTGGAGTGCGTCGTGCTCGGTGTCCCCGACGGGGACCCGGTGCCGGTCGTGGCGACCGGGTCCGGGGAGTTGGACCACCAGGGGTGGCGGGCCGCGGTCGCCGACCTGCCCGCGATGGCCGACCCCGTGGTGCTCACCTGGGACGAGCTGCCGCGTACGGGCACCGGCAAGGTCCGCCGCGGGGAACTGCGCGACCTGCTGGACCTGCACCCCGGGACCCGGGGCACGGGGCGGTGGACGTGATCACGGACGGAACCCCGAGGGCCCCCTTGGCGGGGGTCGTCGTACGCGCGATCGGCGACACGACACCGGTGCGGGTCGCCCTCGACCGGCTGCGGGCGGCCGGATGCGACGTCGTCCGCGGCGAGGGTCCTCCCCCCGCCGCGGCGCCGGCCGGTCGGATCGAACTGCTCGCCACACCCGAGGGGGGACCCGTCGAGGGCGGCTGCGACCTGACGTGGGCCCCGCCGGGGAGCACGGTGGCGCCGGAGGACGAACAGGACGTCCAGGCCCTGTGCGGCCTGGCCCACCTGCACGGCCGTTCCCTGGGCGGGGCGCGTCCGCTCCCGATCGACTACGCGTCGGTGTGCGCGGGGGTGCTGGCCTCCCAGGCGGTGATGGCCGCGGTGTCGGCGGGTCCGGCGGGGACACGGTCGACGGTCTCGGTGGCCGGCGCCGCGCTATCGGCGGCCGCGCCCTACATCGCCGAGGCCGCCGCCTCGGAGGGAGGCCCGTCGACGGTCGTCGACGGGTCCCGTCCGCCCTTCCGCTCCCTCGACGGGGTCGTCTTCGAGATCGAGACCCTGGACCCCGAGGCGTGGCTGCGGTTCTGGACCCGCCTGGGGGCGCCCACGGCCGCGATCGCCTCGGGGTGGCCGCTCTTCCAGCGGCGTTTCGCCACGGCGGTGTGCCCGCTGCCGGACGAACTCTCCGGGATCCTCGCCTCGACACGGTTCGACCGCACGCGCGCGGTGGGTCTGGACACCGGGGTGGGGGTCGTGGCGCTGCGCCCGCCGGAGTCGGTCCCCGACGCCCGGCCGGTCTCGCCGTGGCGGCTGCGCGGGGTCGGCGGCCCCGCCGACCTCCGACCGCGATGGGCCCCTCGAGAGGGGGCGCCCCTGGCCGGGCTGCGGGTCGTGGAGGCCACCAACCGGATCCAGGGGCCGCTCGCCGGGCTGCTGCTGTCGTTCCTGGGGGCCGACGTGGTGCGGATGGAGCCGCCCGGCGGGGACCCCATGCGCGGTGTACCGCCCCTGGCCGGCGGTGTCTCGGCCCGCTTCACCGCCCTGAACCGGGGCAAGGACGCGGTGGAGATCGACCTGGCCTCGTGGGAGGGGCGAGAGAGCGCGACCGCGCTGGTGGCCGAGGCCGACGTCCTGCTCTACAACTGGCCTCCGGGGCGCGCCGAACGTTTCGGTCTGGGCATGGAGGATCTGGCCGAGAGGGCCCCCGGCCTGGTGCACGTGCACGTCGACGGGTGGGTGGACGAGGGTCCCGAGGACCCGGTGCCGGCCACCGACTTCCCCGTCCAGGCCCATGGAGGGATCGCCCACCTGCTCGCGGAGGGCGGGCGACCCGCCCCGTCCCTACTCACCCTCACCGACGTCCTCGGCGGGATCATCGCGGCCGAGGCGGTGACGGCGGCCCTGGCGCTGCGCTCCCGTCTGGGCACCGGGGTCGGCGCCCGGACCGGTCTGGTCGACGCGGCCCGGCTCCTGCGCGAGGTCGGCCGCGCCACCGGCCGCGAGGAGCCCTCCGTGCTCGCCCCGGTCGAGGATCCGCGCTGCGTGGTCGACCTCTTCCCGGACTCCTTCACGACGATCGACGGGGTGCCCCACCCCCGATCGCCCTGGACGTCCACCCCGGTGGAGGTGGGGCGACGATGACCACCTGGACCTCCGCGGCGGGGCTCGTCCTGACCGACCGTGTACCGGCCGCCCTGCGCGCCCGGTGGGTGGAGCGGGGATGGTGCCCCGACCAGGACCTGTACACGCTCTTCCAGGAGAGGGTCCGCTCCCATCCCTCGCGGGAAGCGGTCGTCGACGACCAGGGCACCCTCGACTACGCCGCCCTGGACGAGCGGGCGCGCCGGACCGCCGCGCTCCTGGCCGGACACGGTGTGCGCGAACGCGACGTGGTCGCGGTCCTGCTCCCCGACGGGCGGGACACCGTCGCCCTCGACCTGGCCATCGCCGCCCTGGGCGCCGTCGCGCTGCCCGTCCCGCCCGGCCGCTCCGACGCCGACGTGCTCGGCCTGATGGAGCGGGCGCGCGCCGGGCTCCTGGTCACCGACGCCTCTCGAGCCGAGAGGATCGAAAGGTCGGGGGCGCCCGCCCCGGTCCTGGCGATCGACGGCCCGGGCGCCCGGCGGCCGAGGCCGTACGTACCCGAGCGGCGTCGACCCGACCCGGAGTCGCCGGCGCGTGTCCTCCTCTCCTCGGGGTCGGAGGGGGAGCCGACCATGGTCGCCTACTCCCACAACGCGATGGCCGGCGGTCGGGGCAACTACGTGGGCGCCCTGCACGAGGGCGGGGGACCCCCGCGCGTGCTGCTCCTGGTCTCCTCGGCCTCCTCCTTCGGATCCCTGGGCATCGTCGCCCTGATCCGGCACGGGGCCACCCTGGTGACCACGCGCCGCTTCGACCCGGGCGAGGCGCTGGAGGCGATCGAACGGCATCGGCCCACCCTGCTGGTGGGGGTGCCCACCATGTTGCGGCGGATGGCGTTGCACGAGCGCGAGGTCGACACCTCGTCGCTGACGACCGTCGTCGCCAGCGGGGCGCCGCTGCACCGTGAGGTGTACGACCTGTGCGTCCGTCGTTTCCGGCGGCCGGTCGTCAACGTCTACGGCTCCACCGACGGGGTCAACTGCCACACCGCGCGGGACACCGGGGAGTGGGGGCCCGGCCGCGCCGGCCGCCCCGACCCGGCGGTGGCCGAGATCAGCGTGCGCGACCCCGAGGGGCGGCCCCTGCCCCCGGGCGAGACCGGCGAGATCTGGGCACTGGGCCCGATGACGCCGCTGTGTCACGTGGCCGCGCCCGAACTGGACCGGGAACGCCGACCGGCGGGCGGCTGGGTGCGCACCGGAGACCTCGGACGCCTGGGCGGCGACGGCGTCCTGTGGGTGATCGACCGGCTGCGTCGGACGGTGATCCGGGGCGGGGTCACCCTCTACCCCGCACGGGTCGAACACGCCCTGTCCGCGCATCCGGGCGTGGACGAGGTGCACTGCGTCCCGGTGCCCGACCCCGACCTGGGAGAACGCATGTGCGCCTGTGTCCGGCCCACGCCGGGGAGGACCACCCCCTCGGGGGAGGAACTGCTCGCCCACCTGCGCGATCGGCACGGCATGGACACCCGGGCCCTGCCCGAACACGTCCTGTTCCTCCCCTCCCTGCCGCTCGGCCCGACCGGGAAGGTGTGCGCCGGCACCCTGACCCGGATGGCGACCGAAGCGGTCCGAGCCCGAACGACCGTCCTGTCAGGAGATCCACGATGACCGACACCGCCACCGAACCCGGCTACCTCTTCGACAACCACAGCGAGCACGCCCACGACCAGCACAGCTTCCTGGCCGCGGCCTACGACCCGCTGACCACCCGCAGGCTGGAGGAGACCGGCGTCGGCCCGGGGTGGAACTGCCTGGAGGTGGGGGCCGGGGGCGGCTCCGTGGCCCACTGGCTGGCACGGCGGGTGGCGCCCGGCGGGCGGGTGCTCGCCACCGACATCAAGCCCGAGCGGATCGACCCCGTCGAAGGGCTGGAGGTGATCCGGCACGACGTCACCCGCGACCCGCTGCCGGAGGCCTCCTTCGACCTGATCCACTCCCGGCTGGTCCTGCTGCACCTGCCCGAGCGCGAGCGGGTGCTGGAGCGTCTGGTGCGCGCCCTCAAACCGGGCGGGGTGCTCCAGTTGGACGAGTTCGACATCACCTACGGGCCGTCCCTGCTCATGCCGGACGCCGAGGCCCGCGAGGTGTACGAGGGGTTCCTGGACGCCAAGATCAGGATGATGGAACGGGCCGGCGCGGATCCGGCCTGGGGGAGTCGTGCGCCCGAGGCGATGCGCCGGGCCGGTCTGGTGGACATCGACCCGCGACCGCACGTGGAGCGGTGGAGTTCGGAGTCTCCGGGCGTCCACCTGATCTCCCACCACACGCGCCACCTGCGGGAGGCGTTCCTGCGTGAGGGGATGACGGACGAGGGCCTGGCGCGGGTGCGCGAGCTGCTCGCCGACCCCTCGTTCCGGTCCTGCTCCTGCCTGATCTACTCGATCCAGGGCCGTCGACCCGAGTGAGGGCCGTGAGGGATCGTGGTCGCGCCCCGGGGTCCGCTCGGGGCGCGGCCGTCGCCGTTCAGCGCAGGGGCGGGGTCATGCCGGTGGCGATCCCGAGCCGGTTGTAGAGGTTGATCAGCCCGATGGCGGTGATGAGGGCGACCACCTCCCGGTCGGGGAAGTGGGCGGCCACCGCGGCGTAGACGTGGTCGGGGACCCCGCGTTCACCGATCGCGGTCACGGTGTCCACCAGCTCCAGGACGGCGCGCTCGGCCTCGGTGAAGTGGTCGCCGGCCTCGCGCCAGGTCGCCACGAGGGCGAGCCGTCGCGTGTCGACCCCGGCGGCGAGGGCCTCGTGCGAGTGCATGTCGAGGCAGAAGGCACAGCCGTTCAGGACCGAGGCGCGGAGCTTGACCAGCAGGTGGGTCCTCGCGTCGAGGACCCCGTCCAGGATCCCGCTCAGGTCGGCCAGTTCGGCGTAGGCCTCGGGAAGGTGTTCTCCCACCTGTGCGCGAGCGCTGCCCATGGGTCGGTCCTCTCTCGACTCGTCCTTGAGGGTCCGCCGACGGTGTGACGGCCTCCGAGAGCACGAAAGCTACCAGGGGTGAGTCGACCATAACGTTGAGTTTTCGGTTTTCCTGCTTTTGCGCCTGGATCGCCTTATATAGGCCGAATGCCTTGTCAGTGGAGGGCGGTCACAGCAGGATGGGCGTGTTCGACGCCCCGTGGTCGGGGCGTACCGGCGAGTAGGGGGAGCGACCTTTGAGTCCCATCACGTCCAGCACCGTCGACGGCGTCCTGCACCGCAGCGCGACGCGCACCCCGGAGCGCACCGCGCTGATCTTCGAGGGGCGCTCCTGGACCTACGCCGAACTGGACGACGCGGTCACCCGGGCCGCCGCACGCCTGCTCTCCCTGGGCGCGACCAAGGGCGACCGGATCGCCGCCTACGGCCGCAACTCCGACGCCTACCTCATCGGCTACCTGGCCTGCGCCCGCGCCGGACTGGTGCACGTGCCCGTCAACTTCGCCCTCCAAGGCGAGGAACTGGCCTACCTGCTCGAACAGTCCGGAAGCACCATGGCGCTGGTCGACCCCGCCCTGAGGTCGGCGGTCGACGCCCTGCGCTCGCGCACCGGCGTGGAGCAGGTGCTGGAACTGCGCGAGGGCCCCGGGTCGCTCCTGGCCCAGGCGCTGGAGGGGCCCGTCCCCGAACTGGACGTGGAGGTCGCCGACACCGACCTGGTCCAGTTGCTCTACACCTCTGGGACCACCTCCCGGCCCAAGGGCGCCATGATGACGCACCGCGCCCTGGTCCACGAGTACCTGTCGTGCCTGGCCGCCCTGGACCTGAAGGCCGACGACCACCCGCTCCACGCGATGCCGCTCTACCACTCGGCCCAGATGCACGTCTTCCTCATGCCGTGGCTGGCGGTGGGCGCCACCAACACCCTGGTGGAGACCCCCGACCCCGCCGACGTACTGCGCCGGATCGAGGCCGACCGGCACGGGGCGTTCTTCGCCGCCCCCACCCTGTGGGTCGCCATGGCCGGCCGACCCGAGTTCGACGACCGCGACCTGACCAGCCTGCGCAAGGCCTACTACGGGGCCTCGATCATGCCCGGCCCGGTCCTGGAGCGCCTCCGGACCGCCCTGCCCGAACTGGGGTTCTACAACTGCTTCGGCCAAAGCGAGATCGGACCGCTGGCCACCGTGCTGCGCCCCGAGGAGCACGCCGACCGCCCCTCCTCGGCCGGACGCTCCGTCCTGTTCGTGGAGATGCGCGTGGTGGACGACCAGGGACGCGAGGTCGCCCCCGGTGAGTCGGGCGAGGTGGTCTACCGCTCCCCGCAGCTGTGCGAGGGCTACTGGGACAAGCCCGAGGAGACCGCCGAGGCCTTCAGGGACGGCTGGTTCCACTCCGGTGACCTGGTGCGCGCCGACGCCGAGGGCTACATCGAGGTGGTCGACCGGATCAAGGACGCCATCAACACCGGCGGCGTGCTGGTGGCCTCCCGCGAGATCGAGGACGTGCTCTTCGCCCACCCCGACGTGGCCGAGGCCGCCGTGGTCGGGATGCCCGACGCCAAGTGGATCGAGGCGGTGACGGCGTTCGTGATCCCCACCGCCGAGGCCGACGCCGACACGCTCCCCGACCGGCTGGTCGCGCACGTCAAGGAGCGTCTGGCCCCGTTCAAGGTGCCCAAGGAGGTGCGCCTGGTGACGGAGCTGCCCCGCAACGCCTCGGGCAAGATCCTCAAGCGCGAACTCCGCGAACGGGACGCCTGAGCCGCTCCGCCGGCGCCCTCCCGCGAGGGCGCCGGCCGTCCCGCCGTCGATAGCACCCCGACACGGTGGCGGGGTGCTTGCGCGGGCGCGGGGCGCCCCGCAACCTGGGGCGATGAGCAGCGAGGACAGTACGAAGGCCGTGGTCATGGCGTTGGCGGCCAACCTCGGGATCGCCGTGACCAAGTTCGTCGCCTACCTCCTGACCGCCTCGTCGGCCATGCTCGCCGAGGCGGTGCACTCGGTGGCCGACTCCGGCAACCAGCTCCTGCTCCTGTTCGGTGGGCGCCGGTCGCGACGCACGGCCACCCCGGAGCACCCCTTCGGCTACGGCCACGAACGCTACTTCTACGCCTTCCTGGTGGCGATCGTGCTGTTCACCCTCGGTGGACTGTTCGCCCTGTACGAGGCGTGGGAGAAGATCCGCGACCCCCACCCGATCACCTCCTGGCAGTGGGTCCCCGTCGCGGTGCTGCTGGTGGCCGTCGTCATGGAGGCGACGGCGCTGCGCACCGCGCTGCGCCAGTCCAGGACGGCGCGCTCCCGCGTGGGCTGGTTCGGGTTCATCCGTCGGAGCAAGGCCCCGGAACTGCCGGTGATCCTGTTGGAGGACACCGGCGCCCTCATCGGCCTGGCCTTCGCCCTGATCGGCGTGAGCATGACCCTGATCACCGGAAACGGCGTCTGGGACGGCCTGGGCTCTGGGGCCATCGGCCTGCTGCTCGTGGTGTTCGCGGTGGTCCTGGCCGTGGAGATGAAGAGCCTGCTCATCGGGGAGTCGGCCACCGAGGAGAACATCCGTCTCATCCGCGCGGCCATCCTGGACTGCGCGGACATCGACGCGATCATCCACATGCGCACGATGCACCTGGGCCCCGACGAGCTGCTGGTCGCGGTCAAGGTGGCCGTGGACGCCGAGGACGACGCCCGCCGGGTCACCGCCGCCATCGACGAGGCGGAACGACGTATCCGCGCGGCGGTGCCCATCGCCGAGGTCATCTACATCGAGCCCGACCTGCTCCGCCCCCGGCCCGCGAACTGAGTCGTTCACGATTCGCCCCGAACGCCCATCGTGACCGTGTTACAACGGAGGGTGCGCGGGGCGCGCGTCCGCGTGCGGGCCCCGAGAACATGAAGGAGGACGATGGTGGACGTGATCGGGGCGGGTTTCCCGCGTACGGGGACGACGTCGATGAAGGCGGCGCTGGAACGGCTCGGCCTCGGCCCCTGCCACCACATGTCCGAGGTGCTCGAATCCTCCTCCCTCGCCGACCGGTGGGCCGCGATCGCGAGTACGCCCGCCGGCGAGGTGGACTGGGGCCGTCTGATGGAGGGATGGCGCTCGGGGGTGGACTGGCCCCTGTCGTTCTTCTGGCGGGAGCTGGCCGACGCCTTCCCCGACGCGAGGATCCTGCTCACCGTCCGTGATCCGTACCGGTGGTACGCGAGCATGCACGCGACCATCTTCGAGGCGATCCGGGAGAGCGTGCGCGCCCCCGAGGACCGGGTACTACCCGAGGAACTGACCACGATCCTGCCCCTGCTGGACCGCATGTGGAACGCGCACTTCGGGGTGGGCCCCGGCGAGGTGCCGGACGAGGCGACCGCGGTAGCGGCCTTCGAACGGCACACGGCCCGGGTGAGGGCCGAGGTCCCCGCCGACCGGCTGCTGGTGTACCGGGTGGGGCAGGGGTGGGAGCCCCTGTGCGCGTTCCTGGGCGTGGACGTCCCGGACGAGCCCTTCCCCCGCCTCAACGACACCGAGGCGATGCTCGCCAAGCAGGAGGAGTGGCGGCGCGACGCCTCCATCGGCCGACCGTAGCCGCCCGACGAGGACCCCCAGGACCGTGTACCCACAGTCCTCCCGCCGGACGCGCCTCCGGTCCTGCACTGGACGCCTGTCCTGCGGGGCCTTCGTCGGCGGGTGGGCGCATGTGGGCCGGGCCCACGGGAAGTCGTGATGAAGAGGGACGATCCTGGACGGAGCCCGAAGGAGGGGGCCCGTTCTCCGTCGGAAGGGAGGCCGACGTGGACGGAGAAGAGGAACGCGGGTCGCGGGCGCCTCCCGTGATCGCGCCTCCGCTTCCCGGCCCCGCTCTGGTGCGGCAAGGATGGTCGGAGGTGGTGTTCCTGCACTGGCCGGTCGAGCCCGAGCGGGTGGCGCACCTGTTCCCCGCGGGGACTCGCCCCGACCTGTTCGACGGCACGACCTACGTGGGGCTCGTGGCCTTCCCCATCCCCTTCACCCGAGTCCTGGGGCCGAGCCCGATCGGCGCGTTCGACGAGGTGAACGTGCGCCTGTACTCCGTCGACGGGCGGGGACGTCGCGGCGTGGTGTTCCTGAGCATGGACGCCGACTCCCTCCCCGCCGTACTGGCCACCAGAGCCGTGCCGGGGTTGCCCTATATGTGGTCCGACATCGCCCTGCGACAACGCGGCTTCGGGCGGTGCGCGGGGACCGTCGTGCGTCGTCGGTCTCAACGGGGGGCGTGGGGGCGCTGGAGTCTGCGGGTGGAGGAGCCTCGGGCCGATCCGACCCCGCTGGAGCACTTCCTCACCGCGCGCTGGGGACTGCACACCCCATGGGCGGGGGCCACCCGGTGGATCCGCGTCTCCCACGAGCCCTGGGGGCTCCACCGCGCGACGGACGTCTCCTATGAGGGCGACCTCCTGACCAGGGCCGGGGTCGTAGCGCAGTCTGGGGCTCCGATCTCGGCGCTGTGGTCGCCCGGCGTGGTGGCGGAGGTGACACCGACGCTTCCGCCCGCGTAGCGGAACGGGACGGTGATGGGCCGGTCAAGGACGGGCCAGGTTCCCGGCGCGAGCGCCGTCGGGACGACTGCCGCGCGCGGTTCGGGGGTAGCCGAGCAGACATGAGACTCGGTGAACGGATCCGCGCGATCGAAGACGATGAAAGGCTCGACCCGGCGGTCTCCCGACTGAAGGCGATCGCCGAACGGCTCCCCGAGGGCCCGGTGCGGGACTTCCTGTACGGGGTCTGGACGGGGCATCCGTTGCACCCGATCATGGTGCACCTGCCCCTGGGCTCGTGGGTCGGCGCGGTCGTGCTCGACACCCTGCCCGGAGACCATCGGCGCAGCGCCGCGGCGCTGGTCGACCTCGGACTGCTCGGTGTCCTGCCCACGGCGGTCAGCGGACTGGCGGACTGGTCCCGTCAGCACGAACGACAGCAGCGGGTCGGGGTGGTGCACGCGTCGATCAACGGGGTGGGCACCGTGTTGTTCGGCGCCTCCTGCGCGGCCAGGCGAACGGGACGTCATGGCTGGGGGAGGGCCTTCGCATTGGCGGGGCTGGGCGCGGTCGGTCTGGGCGGCGCGCTCGGCGGTCACATCGCCTACTACCGGGCGGGCGGGGCCAACAGCGCCGACGCGCTGATCGACCTGACGCCCGACGGGTGGCACGACCTCGGTGCTCTGGAGGACTTCCCCGAGGAGGGGCTCGGTCAGGGCGACATCGAAGGGGTGCCCGTCGTGGTGACGCGTACGGGCGGTTCGGTGTTCGCGGGGTTGGGCGCCTGCCCGCACATGGGCGCCCCCCTGGCCGAGGGGGAGCTGGTGGACGGATGCGTGCGCTGCCCTTGGCACGGGAGCGAGTTCCGCGTGGACGGCGGGACCGTCGTCCACGGCCCGGCGACCGCCGCCCTGGAGACGTTCGAGACCTCCGTCGTGGACGGACGGTTGATGGTGCGTCTGCTCCGCCCGGGAGGCTGACCCGGTATCGGCGGCCGGCCCGGGGCGCGTCCCGGGCCGGCCGATCGCGTCCTTCACTCGTGGTCGGACGGGGCACGCATGGCCTCGGAGATCCACTCGTAGGGCATCGTGTCCTCCTCCGGCCCGGTCCCGTTGATGATCGCGACCAGGGACAGGTACCGGCCGTGGGTGTCGTCGTGGACGGGGTCCTCGGAGGCGGCGTCCTCCTCGGCCATCTCGCGTTCGAGTTCGGGGATCACCCGGTAGCCCTCGGACATCCGGTCGCGGAGTTCGTCGGTGAGCGGGGTGTCGGACAGGCCCACGGCCGCCTCCATGAAGCGGACCACGACCTCCTGCGCGCGAGGGGACCGCGGAGACTCACCGGCGCGGTGCACGGCCAGGAGCTCCTTGATGAGCGCGGTGCCGCTCCCGTAGATGAACTCCTGGAACGGCGCGCTCGCGATGCTCCGACCCGGATCCGTCGAGTAGGTGTCGCGCAGGTATACGCGGACCGCGTCGCGAAAGGCCGGGTCCCGCACCAGGTCGGCCAGTTCGATCCACGCCTCCAGCTGGGCGGCGGTGGGGTCGGCGGGAAGGACCGGGCGCATCTCGCGCAGCCGGTCGACGAAGCCGTCGGGAACGTCGAGATCCGCGCCGACGTCGTTCCAGAACTCGTCGACGACCCGTTCGCGTTCCTCGTCGGTCATCGACACGAGTCGGTGCATCAGGGCGACCCGCTCGGCCGTGGCACCCTGCCTGATCAGGGTCCGCAGCACCGCCCTCCGGGCCCGAAGGGTGCGCTCCCGGCGTTCCACGACCTCCAGGTGGGTGGTGAGCAGGTCGTGCAGGGTCGTACCGCCTTCCAGCAGGCGGCGGATCTCGCCCAGGTCGGTGTCCAGTTCGCGCAGGGTGCGGACCAGTTCCAGGCGGGCGATGGCGTCGATGTCGTACAGGCGGTGGCCGGCCTCGGACAGACACGTGGGCTCGACGATTCCGGCGTCGGCGTAGAAGCGGACGGCGCTGACGCTCAGTCCGCTGCGGCGCGCGGCGTCTCCGATGGGGTAGGGCTCGTGGTGATCCATGGGGACACTGTGGCGCCTCAAGCCACTTGAGACGCAAGCCCTCCGTGGCCTTCCCGCTGTCCCCGTCTTCGAGACCCGCTCAGGTCCGGTCGGGAGGGGGGCGTGGAGCGGCAGGGTACGGGACGAACCCGGGGGGACCTCGATCTCGCTCCCCTGGATCCGGACCCGGAGCGCGGCCCCCTCCGCGTGCGGCAGGGTGACGCGCACGTGGTCGTGCGTCACCTCCACGCACACCTTCCAGTGGCCGGGAAGACGCAGGTCGTAGGAGAAGGCGCTCTGCTCCTCCGGTACCACCGGGTCCAGGCTCAGGACGTCGTCGTAGGTGGACAGGCCGCCGTAGCACCGGGTGAGGAGGTCGAGGGCGCCCGCCATGGCGCCCAGGTGGATCCCCTCGGCGGTGGTACCGCCCTGGACGTCCTCGGCGTCCGCCTTCAGGGCCTCGCGGAAGAACTCCCACGACGCCTTGCGGTCGATCCGCGCCAGGACCCGGGCGTGCACCACCGCGCTGAGGGTGGACCCGTGCGCGGTGCGCGCCAGATAGTACTCCACGGTGCGGGGGACGAGATCGGGATCGACGGTGAGGCCGAGCCGTCGGAGGACGTCGGCGACCTCTTCGGGCGAGAGGAGGAAGAACAGCATGAGGACGTCGGCCTGCTTGGCGGCCTTGTACCGGTTGACGCTGTCGCCCTCGGCCTGGAGGATCCGGTCCAGACGGCGGGCCCCGCGGCGGGTCTCCCAGTCGAGTTCCGCGAGTCTCTCGTAGCCGGAGAACTGGGAGATCACCCCCTCGTGGAAGGGGACGCGCAGCTTACGGGAGACGGTCTCGAACCGTTCGATCTCGTCCGAGCCCAGTCCGATGGCCTCCTGGAGCCCTCTACGCCGTGGTCCGGGCAGCGCGCGCAGGACGTCCAGGGCGCGCGCGAGCACCCACGCGGTCATGACGTTGGTGTAGGCGTTGTCGTCCAGCCCGGGGGAGTCCTCTCCCGGGTAGGCGTCGTGGTACTCGTCGGGCCCCATGACGCCGTGGATCCCGTAGCGGTCCGAGGCCCGGTCGTGCACGGCCATGTCGGAGAAGGCCCGGGCGATCTCCAGGAGGAGCTCGGCCCCGAAATCGCACAGGAACGCGAGGTCCCGGGTGGTCCGATAGTGCCGCCAGACGTTGTGGGCGATCGCCAGACCCACGTGACGTTGGAGGTGGGAGTGGTCGGGGAGCCACTCCCCGGATCGAGGGTTCAGGTGTGTGCTCTGGGACTCCTCACGGCCGTCGCTCGCGCTCTGCCAGGGGAAGAGCGCGCCTCGGAGCCCGGCGGCGCGAGCGGCCGAACGGGCCCGGGGCAGCCGCCGCCACCGGTAGCGCAGGAGGCCGCGGGAGACCTCGGGCAGACGGGCGTCGAGGAACGGCAGGACGAACAACTCGTCCCAGAACACGTGACCTCGGTAGGCCTCACCGTGCAGTCCCCGGGCGGGCACCCCCACGTCGAGGTCGGCGGTGTGCGGGGACAACGTCTGTAGGAGATGGAAGAGGCACAGGTCGAGGAGGCGCTGCTCCTCCTCGTACGCCACCCTCACGGCGCAGGCGTCCCACAGACGACGCCAGGCCCGGGTATGCCGGGACAGGAGTCCGTCGAGACCACCGCAGGCGTCCAGGGCGTCGCGGGCGGCCCCGAGGGCGTCGCCGATGGCCCGGTCGCGTGAGGTGTACAGGGCCACGGTCTTCTCCACGACGCTCCGCTCACCGCGCCCCAGCTCCAGGGTGAGGTCGGTGGCCACGTGGTCCTCCCTCATGGGGGACCTGACCGACGAGGGCCCGGGGCCCGAGGCGACCCGGGTCCGGGAGGCCAGGACGATCTCGACGCCCGAGGTGAGGGTACGAGAGCGCAGCCAGGTGACACCGGAGGTGTCGGCGCCGACCCCGGCCGGGCGCAGGTGACGTCCGTTCAGATCGCGGTAGCGGGGCACACCGGCGTTGGCGACCCCGCCGTCCAGCGCCGAGCGGACGATCACGGTCCCGCTCCAGTTCTCGGGGGTCAGGGCGGTCTCCAGGACGGCCAGATGGGGGTCGTCCATCGACACCAGGCGACGTTGGGTCACCCGGGTCCTCCTGCCCTCGTCCACCACGTGGAAGGTCCGGGTCAGCACGCCGTCGCCCATGTCCAGCTCCACGCGCTCGGGTGGATCGGGGGCGGGGGCCTCGAACCAGTGCCCGTCCTCGTGGCGGAAGGTCAAGGGCGTCCAGTCGGGGACGTTGACCAGGTCCTCGTTCTCCACCCGGTGTCCCTCCACCAGGGAGGCGAGGCGGTCATAGCAGCCGGCGACGTAGGTCCCCGGATAGTGGACCCCGTCGGCACGGGCCTCGGGAGGGGCGCCGCGGGTGGCGAAGTAGCCGTTTCCCAGGGTGCACAGGGTCTCGCGAACGCCGATGGGGGTCGGGTCCGTCGCCTCGTACACCAGCGTCCGGCGATTCATACGATCGCCTCTCCGAGCACCGGAGCTCCGTCTCCCATGGAAGCCTCCACCAGACCCTTCCGTCCTCCTCCGGGCCTGCCCGGGACGGGTCCGTTCCGTACCGGGCCCCCGGGCCCTCAGGCGGGGACCTTCGGTCCGGGCGCGCGGTCCGGGACGGTCCTCGGGTGGAGTGTGCCGCTCCCCGACGACACCGCCTGAGGGAACCGGGACGCCGTGTCCCTCAGACGTCGGGGTGGTGGACCACCATGACGGGGATGTCGGAGTGGTACAGGACCCCGCGGGCCACCCCGCCCAAGGGCAAGGGGGAGAACCCCTGCGCGCCTCGTGCCCCGACCACGATCAGACGGACACGGGGCACCCCCGTGAGCAGGGCGCGCGCCGGCGGATCGCGGACGACCTCGTGGACGATGTCGGCGTTCGGGTGCCGCTTCAGTACCGGCCTCAGCGCCTTGTCCAGATCCGCCCGTCGCCACCTTCGCAGCTGCTCCTCCTCCGGGGAGCCGATCGGCACCATCGCCTCCGGAGCGGACCAGGCCCAGAGGGCGTGGACACGACCGCCGCTCGCCGCGGTGAACTCCAGGGCCGCCTCCACCGAGACCTCGGCCCCGGGCGAGCCGTCCACGCCCACCACGACGTCGCGCGCGTCCGTCTCCGTCGGCACGTGCGGCACCACGACCACCGGGACCCGGGAGTGGGCCGCCACCTGATCGGCCACGGTGCCCAACCGGGTCCCGTGGAGGAGACCGGTACCGTACGAACCGATCACGACCAACGTCGCGGACTCGGAGCGGAGTATCAGCTCCCGCGCGGGCGAGGGCCCCTCGACCACCTCTCCGACGGCGTCGACCACCGGCGCGACCTCCGCCATGCGCGCGATCGTGGTGGTCACGGCCCGCTCCGCCTCGCGTTCGGCGAGGTCCTTGGGACGCACCAGCCGGCGGTGGAACGCGTTCGCGTCGTAGACGCCGACGACGGTGACCCCGACACCGCGATCCTCCGCCTCCAGAGCGGCCCACTCGGCCGCGGACAAGGCCACCTTCGACCCGTCGGTCCCGACGAGGATGTGTTCGCTCATGAGGACCCCCTCGATCCGCGCTCCCTTCACCTTCGAGTGTCGTCCCGAGGGAGGCGAGGCCGCCACGGCCCAATGTCCGGGGCGGGCGGGGACAAGGCCCCGACCGGCCGGGACGGTGGGTCCCTGGGAGGCGGACGTCCGAGGTGGTGGGATCGGTGTATGGAACCGACGATGGACGCCTGGGCGGTCACCCGCCCCGGGCCGATCGAGGCCGGCCCCCTGGAGCGGGTGGTCCGGCCGGTTCCCCGGCCGCGGGGACACGAAGTGGAGATCGAGGTCCTGGCCTGCGCGGTGTGCCGCACCGACCTGCACCTGGCCGAGGGGGCCCTGGCGCCCCGCCGTCCGGGCACCGTGCCCGGCCACGAGGTGGTGGGCCGGGTCGTCTCCCAAGGCCCGGACGCGGAGCTGTACGCGCCGGGGGACCGGGTGGGCGTGGCCTGGCTCGTCTCCACCTGCGGGGTCTGCGCCTACTGTCGGCGCGGCGACGAGAACCTGTGCCCGTACTCCACCTACACCGGCTGGGACCGCGACGGCGGGTTCGCCCGCCGGCTGACCGCCGACGAACGCTACGTGCACCCGCTCCCCGAGACCCTGCCGGTGACGACGACGGCGCCGCTGCTGTGCGCCGGCGTCATCGGATACCGGGCCCTCCAACGCGCCGAGCCACCGGAGCGGGGCGTGCTCGGCCTCTACGGGTTCGGCGCCTCGGCCCACCTGACCGCCCAGGTCGCACTCGCCCGAGGCGCGACCGTCCACGTGATGACGCGCTCCCGAGAGGCGCGGGAACCGGCCCTGGAACTGGGCTGCCACTCGGCGACCGGGGCCTACGATCCACCGCCCGAGCCGCTCTCCTCCGCCATCCTCTTCGCGCCCGTCGGGGATCTGGTCCCCACGGCTCTCAGGGCCCTGGACCGCGGCGGGACGCTCGCTGTGGCGGGCATCCACCTGACCGACATCCCCTCCCTGGACTACCGGAGGGACCTCTTCCAGGAACGTTCTCTGCGCAGCGTGACGGCCAATACCCGAAAGGACGCGCGCGCGTTCCTCGACTTCGCCGCCGAACACCCGTTGACCGTGACGGTGACCCCGTATCCGTTCGATGCCGCGGATCGCGCTCTGGCCGGCCTGGTGGCCGACAGGGTACGGGGCGCGGCCGTCCTGCTCCCCTGACCGATGGTGTCCGAGACGACCGGGGGAGCGGCCCGCGACCGGGTACGGGCGGCGATCCTCGACACCGACGGGGTCGTCACCGACACGGCCTCCGTGCACGCGGCCGCCTGGAAGTACGCGTTCGACGACCTTTCGCGCCGGCTCTCCCGCACCGAGGGCGCCCGTTTCCGCCCCTTCGACCCGCGTGAGGACTACCTGCGCCATGTGGACGGACGGCCGCGTGAGGACGGCGTGCACGCGTTCCTCGCCTCACGAGGGATCCGCCTGCCGGAGGGGCCGGTGCCGGGAGATCCGGAGGCGATGACGGTGGCGTGGATCGCCGACCGCAAGGACCGCCGCTTCCTGGACCTCGTGCGCCGAGACGGGGTGCGGGCCTTCCCCGGAACCGTGTCGTTCGTGCGCGCGCTGCGTTCGGCCGGGGCGCCGGTGGCCGTGGTCTCGGCGAGCCGGCACTGCGCCATGGTGCTGCGCGCCGCCGGTGTGGACGACCTCTTCGACGTCCGGGTGGACGGTCGGGACGCGGCCCGTCTCGGACTCCCCGGGAAACCCGACCCGGCGCTGTTCCTGGAGGCGGCCCGGCGCCTGGACACGAACCCGACCGAGACCGCCGTGGTCGAGGACGCCCTGGTCGGGGTGGAGGCGGGAGGACGCGGAGGCTTCGGTCTGGTGATCGGGATGGACCGCGTCGGTACCGGCGCGCGGATGCGCGAACGCGGGGCCCACGTCGTGGTGTCCGACCTGTCAGAACTCCTCCCCTGGCCGGGGGCGGCGGGTGCGGTCCCCTGACGTGGGCCCCGCGCCTCAACGTCGCTCGGCGCGTACCACCGCGACCGGACGAGGGGAGTGGGACAGGACGCTTCGGCTCACCGAGCCCAGCAGGGTACCGACCAGGCCTCCTCTGCCGCGGGAGCCCACCACCGTCAGATCGCACCCTTCGGCCAGGGAGCGCAGCACCCCGGCCGCGTCCCCCACCTCGACGATCTCCTCGACCCGTACGTCCGGCCGGAGCTCGCGTTCACCCGCGATCGACTCCGACAGCAGGCGGTGCGATTCGGCCACCGAGGCCGCCACCAGAGCGTCGTCGCCGGGAAGCTCGAACCCCTCGGAGACGGGGACGTCCCCCTCCGGCGTACCGAGGTCCTCTCGTGGGACCCCTCCGCTCGCCGACACCACGAGCAGATCGGCTCCCCGGGCCTCGGCCTCGGCGAACGCCCACTCGGCGGCGCTCCGGGCGCTCTCCGACCCGTCGACCCCGACCATGACGCGGCCGGTGCGAGGGGCCGGCCCGGTCTCGGGGACCACCACGACGGGGCAGGACGAGGAGGCCGTCAACGCCAGGGTGGTGGCCCCCGGCGCCATCTCGCCCGTCGCCGACATGCGACGTGCCCCCAGGACCAGCGCGCGGGCCGAACGGCTCTCCCGAGAGAGGACCGGTTCGCGGTCCCCGGTGAGGCTCACCGCCTCCACCGGGAGATCCGGGGCGCGCTCCGACGCCCGACGACGGGCCTCCTCCACGACGCGGGGCCCGACCCCGTCCGGGGCCGGCCGGTGGGTCGGTGGGCCCGAGGCGTGGACGAGGCGCAGGTCGAGGCCTCGGCGCCGTGCCTCGTCGACGGCCCAATCGAGGGCCCGATCGCTCGCGGGTGATCCGTCGACCGCGGCCACGACGGGTCCGCGGGTGTTTCCGATCATGGTCTCCCCCTCCCCGGGAGCGTGTCCGTCGTCCCTCCTTCGAGAGGCCGCCTCAGTCGGTCCCTCCCCGTTCGGAACGGGCTCTGAGCCGGGCGGCGTGCGCCGCCGCCTGGGAGCGGCGCCGCATACCCAGCTTGGACAACACGCTGGAGACGTGGTTCTTCACCGTCTTCTCCGCGAGGAAGATCCGCTCGCCGATCTGCCGGTTGGTCAGCCCCTCTCCGATCAGCTCGAAGACGAGCCGCTCCTTGTCGGAGAACCCCGGCAGCGGGTCCTCGGTCTCGGAACCCTCGCGCAGCCGCCGCAGGATGCGCGCGGTGCTGTGCGGATCCAGTAACGACTCCCCGGACGCCACCGTGCGGATCGCGCCGACCAGGTCGGAGCCGTGGATCTGTTTGAGCACGTAGCCCGCCGCGCCCGCCATGACGGAGGCGTAGAGGGCCTCGTCGTCGGAGTAGGACGTCAACATCAGACAGACGGGTGCGTCGGGGCGGCTCTGTAACTCCCTACAGACCTCCACCCCGTTACCATCGGGGAGGCGGACGTCGAGCACCGCCACGTCGGGGCGTGCGGCCGGTATACGGCCGAGGGCCTCGGACGCGGTGGCCGCCTCGCCGACCACCTCGATGTCCTCCTCGTCCTGGAGCAGGGCCATGATCCCCTGTCGCACCACGTCGTGGTCGTCGAGCAGGAAGACACGGGTCGCCCCGTTCTCCTTCGACATCGGCCGTCATCCCCTCCCAGGACGAGAGCGCTCCGCGACGACCTCCGCCCCCGGAACGTCGCACGGTGTTCATACCCGGCAGGGCGCCGTCGGTATCCGTCACCGTTCGGGCGGACCGACCTCGCGCGCGTGGGGTACACGGCCGCTCACCTCACGGCCGCCGATCTCCTCGGGAACGACACGGACGAAGAGGTCGCGTTCCCCTCCGGCCCAGGGTCGGACCGGGGCATGGGCGCGGAGCTCCTCCTCCAGGGCCCGGTCGGTGACGGCCTCGGCCCTGCCCCGGACCAGGACGCTCCACCCCTGGCTCATCGCGTCATCGACCCGGTCGACCTCGAAGGCGATGTCCTGGGGGAGCCGCTCGCCGATCACGCCGTCATCCTTGGTCCGGAACACGATGGCCCCCTCGTGGAAGAGGTAGTTCACCGGAAGGATGACGGGCGCGGACTCCCCGGTCACCAGGCCGACCCGTCCCACACCACCCGGTTCGATCAGTTCCAGGCACCTGCGGGACGAGAGCACCGTCGTTCGGGGGAGGGGGACCTCCGTGGCCATCGCGCCCGGAGGCAGATCGGTGTCCGTCCCCAGCAGATGGTCCTGGGTGGTGTTCAGCGCCTCGGCCAGACGGTACAGCGCCGGTCTGGTCATCCTGGGGGTGTGCTCCTCCAGGTAGGCCACGTAGCCGGGGTCCATGTCGGCCCGCTCCGCGACCTGCTCCCTCGTCAGGCCGAGTTCCCTTCGACGAGCGGCGGCCCGGTGCCCGAGGTCGCCCCCATCGGGGATCGCGGCTCCTTGATGTCCCATCGAGCGGCTCCTCGGTGACGGCGAGTGCTCACGGAATCCCTCCAACCCTCACCCTTGCCGCTCCCCATGACCGAGGATCGGACCTTCGGTCCCGGGTACAGGACCGAAGGTCCCGGAGTTCAGGCCTTCTCGCGGCGGCGGACGATCTCGGAGATCCAGATCGGCGCGAACGGGGAGGTGCAGTTCGGGGGTGTCGGATAGTCCTTGAGCACCTCCAGCCGCTCGCCGATCTCCATCGCCCGGGCGCGGTGTTCGGGGTGGTGGATCCCGATCCGGGCCAGGCAGTGGTTCATCTCCCACTGGAGACGGTCCGGAGCGTCCTTCATCCGCGCCTCGATCACGTCCAACAGCCCCGGAAGGTCGAGGCCCTCGGGCGAACGGTCCACCCGTTCGGCGGTCAACGCCCATCCGGCGCTCGCCACCACCGGGTCAGGGTCGGCGAGCCAGGCCCGGCGCAGCTCCTCGGCGTGCGGTCCCTTCGCGACCACGTAGCCGACGAGCCAGGCGTGCGCCTTGGGTGCCCGCGCCTCGCGCAGCATGGCGTCCAGTTCCGCGGCCTCGAACCCCCGGGGGCGACAGATCAGGAGCGACAGGAGCCGCGCCGCCGTATCGCCGCCGGCCCAGAGTTCGCGCGCCAGGTCCTGCCGTTTCCCGACCCTTTCGGCGATCTCCCGCAGCCGGGACAGCTTCACCCCGTGGTCGTCGCCGCGCCTCTCGTTCACCCGACGCGTCTTCGGGTCCTCCAGCGCGGCCAGTTCGGCCCTGAGCCCCTCGACCGTCTCGGCCATCTCCGCCCCCGTGCCTCGTCCACCGATCCGGCCGCCCACTGTACGCGTGACCTCCGACGATTCACGTCACCGTCCGGGGCCGTGACGACCCTCGGCCCTCAGCGGTCGGGGGAGGGGTCCGGCGTCGATCCGTTCGGCTCTCCCCGGCCGTTCCGGGCGAGGGTGGCCAGGCTGCCGCCCCAGAGCAGGAAGAGGGCGACCATGCCCCAGCGGGAGGCGGGCGGGTTCTCGGTGATGGTGTAGGTCTCGCCCCGGGATTCGATCACCCAGACGCAGGTGCGGCCGGGTGGGCTCCCGGGAGTGTTTTTGTGGATGCTTTCGCCGGGCATCGGCGGAGCCGATCCGTGGCGAGCGGCCGCCGGGCGATCTCTCGCCAGACGACGAGCGAGGGGCAGCCCGGGTTTGGCTGTCCGAGCGATGTCGGCGCCGCGAGAGGAAGCCCGGCCACGCGAGCGCGGAATGATCCACAAAAGCACGACCTAGTTCCAGGTGCCGGTGCCCTGGACGGAGGAGTCGCCGGTCAGGGGACAGCCCGAGGCGTCGCTCGCGTACCACTCGACCGCGAGAAGGGCGCTCCAAAGGAGAACGGAGAGTATCCAGATCCCGGCCCAGACGTGGAGCGGGGAGACCCTCTTCGAAGCGTTCGTCATACACGCTTCCTACCTGCGAGGACATCGATCGAAACGGGGGCGTGGGCCGGGGCGGGAGGGGTGCTCGGCTTGACTTCTCCGGTTTGTGAGTGTGTACTCACAAACATGAGCAGGGAAGAGAGCACGCGGTCCACCGCCGAAGCCCGTCGCGCCGTCATCCTGAACGAGGCGCTGCACGTCTTCGCCCGTTCCGGCTACCACGCGACCCCCGTGACGGAGGTCGCCGAGGCGGCGGGCATCTCGCAGGCCTACGTCCTGCGCCTGTTCGGTACCAAGCTGGGCCTGTTCACGGCGACCCTGGAGCGGTGCTTCGAACGCGTGGAGGAGGCCCTTCGCGAGGGTGCGCTCGGTGCGGACGGGGCCCCGGCGCCCCAGGTGCTGGAGGCGATGGGCGACGCCTACGCCGAACTCATCGCCGACCGCGACCTGCTCATGATCCAGGTCCACGCCCAGAGCGCCTCCGCCGTCCCCGAGATCCGCGAGGCCCTGCGGCGCGGCTACGCCGACGTGGTCACCCTCGCCCACGCGCTCTCGGGGGGCGATCGCGACCAGGTCCAGCGCTTCATGGCGATGGGGCTGCTCTGCCACCTGGTCACCGCGTTGGACCTGGAGGAGGTCGACGCCCCCTGGACGCGCACGCTCACCAAGGGGATGACCCACGCCCCTCGGGGGTAGTCGGCCCCGGAGTTCGACCCGCGCCGTTCGCGGCGCTTTTCTCGGCCCATTTTTGTAAGTGACCACTCACAAACATAGGAGTCTCGACATGACCGAGCGGCACACCCTGGAGATCGTCCTGCCCGACGAGGTGGAACCGGAGGGCCTGCTGACCCGTCGCCGCCCCATCGGCCCGCCCGGCCCGGGGGAGGTCCTGGTCCGGACCGAGGCCACGGGCGTCTCCTTCTCCGAACAGCAGATGCGTCGTGGCAAGTACTTCGACCAGCCGCCCTTCCCCTTCGTACCGGGATACGACCTGGTGGGAACGGTGGAGGAGGTCGGCCCCGACACGGACTCGGCGCTGGTGGGACGGCGCGTGGCCGCGATCACCAAGATCGGGGCCTGGGCCGAGCGGGTCGTCCTGCCGGCGGCCGACCTGGTCCCGGTGCCCGCCGGGCTCGATCCGGCCGAGGCGGAGGCCGTCGTGGTCAACGGGGTCACCGCCCTGCGCATGCTGCGCGGTGCGGGCCCGGTCGGCGCGGGGGACACGGTCCTGGTACTGGGCGCCAACGGCGGCGTCGGTACCCTGCTCGTCCAGATGGCACGACGGGCCGGGGCCGAGGTCGTCGGCACCGCGTCGGCCCGCCACCTGGAGGCCGTCCGTGAGATGGGCGCGATCCCCGTCGACCGCCGTTCCCCCGATCTACGCGCCGCGATCCGCGCGGCGGCCCCGAACGGGGTGCGGGCGGCCTTCGATCACGTGGGCGGGCCGGGCATCGTCGACACCTTCTCCCACGTGGTGCGCGGGGGCGCCCTGGTCTCCTACGGCACGGCGGCCACGCGCGACGTTCCGGGGAACCCGATGCTCCCCGTGCTGCTCCTGTTCGCCCGACTGGGCTGGTGGAACGCCCTGCCCGACGGGCGGCGCGCGTACTTCTTCAACCTCTGGAAGGGGCACCGGAACCGGGAACGTCACCGGCGCGAACTCGCCCGCGACCTGGGCGAGGTGTTCGATCTGCTGGGCCACGGGGACATCCGCCCCACGATCGCGGCCCGGATGCCCCTGGGCGAGGCCGGGGCGGCGATGGCCCTGGCCGAGTCGGGGACCGTCGTCGGCAAGGTCGTGCTCGTACCCGAAGGGTGAGTGTCACGAGGCCGTGGGGGGCGGCACGGGTGCGGTCGTGAACCGCACCCGGGCGACGGTCAGAACTCGCGCTGGTCCTTGCGCAGCGGATGGTCGGCGGGGACCTCCACCAGTACGATGCGCACCCCGTCCGGATCGGCGATCCAGGCCTCCACCAGGCCCCAGAACTCCTTCTGCGGCGGCCGGATACCGCGTCCGCCCAGCGCGGTGACACGGGCGTATTCGGCGCGGGCGTCGCGCACCTGCAACCACAGGGCGGTCGAGGGCGTCCCGGAGGGCTCCTCGGAGTGGCCGGAGACCTCCAAAAGCCCGTTGCCGAGGAAGAACACGGTGCCGGGGGCGTCCGGCGGACCGAACTCACGGTGGACGGCGAGCCCGAGGACGTCACGGTAGAAGGAACGGCTGCGCACCGGATCGCGCGGGTGTATCAGGACACGGCTACTGAGAACATCCATGTCCGACATCCTGCACTCTCTCGGGCCCGACGGCACACTCGGCGCCCCGTTCGACCCTCCCCCGGAAGACGCCGACTACGCTCTCGGGGACCGAAGGGATCCTACGTGAACCGAGCGCTGTTCGACCTCGACGACACCCTGATCGACCACGACTCGTTCACGAGATTCACGTTCTCCCTGCTCAAGCGCTCGCCTCTGCGCATGATCGGCGCCGTCCTGACCGTGCCGGCGCTCCTCGTCCTGCTCTCCAGGAGTTCGTGGCGGGTCCACGCCGGCTCGATCCTGCTGTGGACGGGGACGGTCGGTGTGGCCGACTCCGGCCTGGATCGACTCGTCCGAGAGCACGTGGCCGCCCTTCGAGTGGGGGAGCGGATCAGACCGGACGCGGGGCGGGCCGTGGCCGCGCATCTGGACGCGGGCGAGGAGGTCGTGGTCGTGACCGGCTGCGCCGAACGTCTGGCCGTCCCCCTCTGCCGGGAGATCGACCCCCGGATCCGCGTGGTCGGCTCCACCCTTCGGCGCCGAGCCGGAGGGTGGGTCGCCCTGCGGCACTGCCGTGGGCGGGGCAAGGTCGAGATGCTCGTCGAGGCCGGACTCGCCGAGGACGTCGTGACGGCCTACGGGGACGGTCTCTCCGACGTTCCCATGCTGGACCTGGCCCGTACCGCCGTCCTGGTCGGTCTTTCCGAGAGCGTCGAGAGGAAGGCGCGGGCACGGCTCGTGGGCCCCGAACGGGTGCTGTCGGTCCGTTGGCCCGCTCGCGGGGAACCGTCGCGGGGCCGAGGCGACCCCGTCTGAGCGGGCCCTTCGAGCGACGGAAGAAGGGTGTGTCGCGCGGCCGTCTTGTCCGAATCGGCCCGGGAGGGTAGGAACGACGGAGACCACAGGAGGAGACCCCCGTGCCACCATCCCCCGCCTCCGGGCCGGCCGCCGGTCGCGCCCGCCGCTCCATCGCCCTGGTCGGAACCCTCACGGCGCTGGTCATGGCCGGGGCGACGGCCCTGCCCTCGCCCGCCCTCGCCGAGCCGAGGGAGGAGGCCAACGGCCCCGAACGCAACGAGACGGCGGCCGGACCCGAGGCCCTGTCCATGACGGCCGCCACGGCCGCGGCCTCCGCGACGGGCGTCGATCCGTCCGCCGCCTACCCGCGCCGGACCGAGCTGCCGGTTCCCCCCGAGAACCCCGACGACCGTTCGATCAGGCTGGGTCTGACCGCCTACCACGACATCGCGCCCGCCCTCAACGATCTTCAGGAGACCTCCGACCGGGTCAGTGTGGAGATCGTCGGCGAGTCCGTCGAGGGACGCGACCTCTACCTGGTCACCCTCACCGAGCCGGAGACGCGCGCCGAGGCCGGACACCAGAGGCGCATGCGCGAGCTCATCGAGGAGGACCCCGAACGGGCCGCGCGGGACAGCACGCTGCCCGAGCGCTACAAGACCCCCGTGCACGTCAACGCCAACATCCACGGCGACGAGTGGGAGGGCACCGACGCCTCGCTGCGGATCATCGAGGAGCTGGCGACCGCCGAGGACGAGTGGACCGAGGAACTGCTGGGCTCCTCGCGGCTGTACTTCACCGTGACCGCCAACCCCGACGGGCGGGTGGCGGGCACCCGGGTCAACAGCGCCGGGTTCGACCTCAACCGCGACTTCGTCACGGTCTCCCAGCCGGAGACGGCGGCGATCCGTCAGGTCATGATCGACACCCAGCCGCTGGTCATGGTCGACCAGCACGGCTACGTCAACGGCACCCTGATCGAGCCGACCACGCCCCCGCACGGCCAGAACTACGAGTACGACCTGTTCATCGCCAACACCTACGCCAACGGTCTCGCGATGGAACAGGCCGTCCTCGACCTGGGGTACACGGCCGAGGACGACGGGGTACTGCCCCCGCAGATCCCCTTCCGCGACTGGCAGGACGGCTGGGACGACTGGCCGCCGATCTTCACCCCGATGTACGCCCCCTACCAGGGCGCGGTCGCCTCGGCCACCGTCGAGTTCCCGCTGCGGGTGAACCGGGCCGACTACGACCTGCCCGTGGAGGAGCTGCACCGCCGCACCGCCATCAACACCGACATCTCCGCCGCCACCATCGAGGCCACCCTGGAGTTCGCCTCGGAGCATCGGGAGAAGCTCATCGGCGACCAGATCGAGGTGTTCCGGCGCGGATCGGCCGGTGAGGAACAGGTCGTGCCCCCGGAGGGGTGGGTGCCCGGCTTCGGTCCCGAGGACGTGTACACGACCGACTTCCCCCGCGCCTACGTGATCCCCGCCGGAGAGGAACAGAGGTCGGCCCCGGCCGCCGCGCGCCTGGTGGACACGCTGGTCGCCCACGACGTGCGGGTGAACAGAGCGGAGGAGGCCTTCGAACTCGACGGCACCTCCTACCCCGCGGGCTCCTACCTGGTCGACATGCATCAGTCCAAACGCGGTATGGCCAACGTCCTGTTGGAGGACGGACGGGACATCAGCGACGACGTCGAGGCCATGTACGACATCTCCGGGTGGAGCCACGGACGCCTGTGGGGCGCCACGGTGACGGCCACCGAGTCCACGCCCCCGGACGGAGCGCCGGTCGACATCGCCGCCCCCACCGGTGCGGTCGGGGGGGAGGGGGACTGGGTCCTGCGCCTGGACGACGCCGCCGACGTGGCGGCGCTCCACGACCTCATCGAGGCCGGGGCCGAACCCGCGTGGGCGGACCGGGGCTCGGTGCTGATCTCCGCCGACCACGCCGACGCGGTCGCCGAGGCGGCCGACCGGCGCGGAGCGGTCTTCACCACCGTCGACCGCGAGGCCGAGGGCCCGGTCGTGGGCGGGGTCCGGCTGGCCGCGGCCGCCGCCGCGGACGAGGTCCTCACCCTGGGCGAACTCGGATTCGACGTGGAGACGGTCTCCACCGCGGTACTCGACGACGGCTTCGACTGGTCCGGGATCGACGTACTGTACGTGTCCAGCGGCCTGGTCTACGACGACCTGGGAGAACGGGCGCGTGCGGACCTGGACGCCTTCCTCGAACGGGGCGGGGTCGTGGCGCGCGGATCGGCCGGGGCCCGGTTCAACGCCCAGGCCGGTCTGTTGGACGCCACCCGCCGCGAGAGGCGGTCCGACGCCAACGGCGTGGTCCGGGTCGAGGACGGTGACGGCGCGCTCGCCGGGCCCGGCGGGTACGGGTTCGTGTACTCGCCCGGCTGGTTCACCGACCTGGGACCGGAGGTGACCGTGGAACAGACCTACGCCGACGGGGATCCGCTGGTGGCCGGGCACTGGCGCCCCGACGCCGATGGCGCCGGCGGCCGGGACGAGGCCGCCGGACGGCCCTCCGTGGTCGGCGGGGTCTCCGAACGCGGAGCCGCGGTGGTGCTCTTCGGCACCGAACCGCTCTTCCGCAACCACCCCAAGGGGTCGTTCGGCCAGGTGGCCCAGGCCGTCCACTGGAGCGCGATCTCCGGCGGGAACGCCTGACCCGTCGTCTCCGCGTGTGACCGCCCCGGACCCTTCGGGGCGGTCACACGCGGGCGCCCGAAAAACCCCTGGCCATCGCCGAAGACGGCGGTCTAGGCTCTGCCGGATGAACCATCCCTCTCTCCACGCCGTGGAGATCTCCCCCGACAACATCGACGCCGCCCTCAAGGTGAAGGTCCGCGAGGACCAGAACACCTTCGTCGCCCCCGTCGACCGCTCGCTCGCCGAGGCCTACGCCTCCCGGAACACCGCCTGGCCCCGCCTGATCATGGACGGCGACCGACCGGTCGGCTTCGTGATGGCCTCCTTCGACCCCGATGAGAAGGACGTCGACTTCCGCTGCGCGATCTGGCGCCTCAACGTCGCCGAGGGGGAGCAGGGCAAGGGGTACGGCCGCTTCGCCGTCGAGACGGTCCTGGCCGAGGCCCGCCGTCGGGGCGACAAGCGGATCACGGTCTCCTGGGTCCCCGGCGAGGGCTCCCCCGAGGGCTTCTACCTGGGGCTGGGCTTTCGCACGACGGGCCGTGTGGACGACGGCGAGATCATCGCCGAACTGTTCCTGGACCAGGAGGCGGCCGAGGCCTGAGCGACCCCGCGACAGCCCGGGACGCTCGGGAGGTATGACTCCGGCCGGGTGGGGAAGGGGGATCGCGGAACGATCGTGGCCCCTCCTCCTCCCCCGAAAGGAGCCACATCCACATGACGAGAAGACGTCGGCACTTCACCGGCATCGTCCTGGGCATCGTGATCCTCGGAACCCTCATGTCGGGGATCTCCCTCATCCCGGACCCCTCGGGGATCTGGCCCTACGTGATCGCCGGGGCGGCGTTCCTCGTCGCCCTGCTGACCCAACCCCTGAGCGGCCTGTTCCAAGGGTGGGTGGAACGCCGGCGCAAGGCGATCGAGGCCGAACGCAAATCCGAACGGGCCCCCGAACGCGACCGTGTCCGCGACTGGACGGACGGCCGGGAACTCGGGGTGCGCAAGGCGAAACGGTCCGAGGACGGAGAGGACGCGCCGATCCCCGTCTACGTTCCGCGTGCCTTCGACGACGCGCTCGACCGCGCGATCCTGGCGGGCGGACTGGTCGTCCTCGAAGGCGAGTCCGTGTCGGGGAAGACGAGGTCGGCCTATGAGGCGATCCGGCGGACCGTCCCCGGCCGCCGGTTGATCGTCCCCAGCGACGAACGGTCTTTGACGGCCATAGCGGACCTTCCCACCACCCCGAGGAACGCGGTGGTGTGGCTCGACGGGATCGACCGGTACCTCGCCGCCGGGACCCTGAACGAGGGCGTCCTGGACCGACTGTGCCCACCCGACCGCACGGACGTCTGTCTCATCGGGACCCTGGACTCCCGAGTACGGGGCGACCTGCCGAAACAGTCGGAGCCCACCGTCAGCAGGATCCTGGAGGATCGGGCGGAGCACTTCTTCGTCGAGCGCCGCCTGAAGGAGACGGAACTGAGGACGGCGCTCGAACTCGAGGACGATTGGCGGATCTCCCAGGCTCTGGCCGACCGGAACAAGGGCGGATTCGCCGCGGACATCGCGGACTCCCACACGACCCTGCGACGCTGGCGTTCCGCGGTCCACGGGCACAACCCCCGAGCGGGGGCGATCATCTCGGCGGCGGTGGACGCGCGCAGGCTCGGTTACCGTGCCCCTCTGCCTCGGGGGCTGCTGGAGGATCTGCATCGGCACTACCTCGGACCGAGCGTCCACCACGACCCGGGGGCGTCGACCTTCGACGAGGCGCTCCGTTGGGCCACCGACCCGGCACGCGGGGCCAGCGGCTGTCTGTCCCCGGTGGGGAAGGAGACCTATGAGCCCTTCCACCACCTGGTCTCCCACGCGCTCCAAGAGGAGGAAGGGTCCGAGGTCCCCGACGCGGTGTGGAACCTGATCTCGCATCGGATCCCGGTGGAGTACCTGCCGACCTTCGGCTTCGCCGCCTACGAGACCGACCGATTCACCATCGCCGGTCACGCCTGGACACGCTTCCTCGAACGTTTCCCGGAGCACCCGGGGGCCAACCTGGGTACGGCGCTCCTCCTTCTGCGGGCCGAGGACCGCTCGGGGGCCCTGCCCTTCCTCCGGCGCGCGGTCGAGGACGAGGACCCCCGCGCCATGGAACGCCTGGGATCGGTGCTGGCCCTGTCCGCGTTGACGGGGGAGGACCCGTCCGGGGCGGACGAGGCCGGCCGCTGGCTCCGTAGGGCCTACGACGGTGGTGAGAGGGGAGGGGCCCACCTCGCCGGGCTCCTGCGCTACCGGGCGGGGGACGAGGACGGCGCGCTGTTCTGGCTCTCCGTGGCGGCCGACGACGGCGATGAGGCGGCGATGTTCCTGCACGCCTGCCTGGAGACCTGGGGGATCGGTGAGGCCCGGCTCCGGCGTCTGTTCGACGAGGTGGCGGTTCCGGAGAAGGAGGTCGACCCGGAGAGGGTCTCCCGGACCGTCGAGGACCTGCCCCACTACAGGGCCGACCGGACACGGGGACGCCCCGCCTTCAGGGAGAGCCTGTGGGGCCGGAAGGCCGCCGCCGGGGAGAACGTGCACGCCAAGTATCTGCTGGGGCGCTCCCTGGAGGCCGGAGGCCGATGGCGGGACGCGCTCACCCAGCACCAGGAGGCGACGGCACGGGGCTCCCTGGCCTCGGCCGGGCGCGTGCCCTCCGTCTACAGGGCGCTGAACCAACGTCGGCGCGCCTATGCCTGGAAACAGGCCGTCGGGCGTATCTCCACCACGAGCGCGGCGATCGCCGGTGTGGGGGCGATGGCCGAGCGTCTCCTCCGTGAGCAGCAGAAGGACGAATCCAAGGACGAAGGGAAGGGGAACGAGGCCGCCGGCACGACGAGGACGGCCTCGGAGGAACGGTCGTCCGAGACCACGAGCCGTGAAAGCGGGTTCCCGCCGGAGCGGACCTCCTGGACCCCGAAGAGTTCCTCGTACTCCGATGATCAGCCCGGCCGACACAGGGCGTCCTCGTACGGATCCTCATCGTCCTCCGGTGGTTCCTCCTCCGGTTCCTCCTCCGGTTCCTCCTCGTACAGTTCGTCCTACTCCTCCTACTCCTCGTCCTCCGACGACGATGACGACTCCTCCTCGTACGGTTCTTCCTCCTACGGAGGCTCTTCGTCCTCCTCGTCCTCCTACGGAGGCTCTTCGTCCTACGACGACGATGACGATCGCTGACACGAAGGTGCCCCGCGCCGACCTCGACGCGGGGCACCTCCACGACCGACCTCAGTGGCCCCGGTCGATCCACTCCTGGAGATGGGGCGCCTCGGCGCCGATCGTGGTGGGATCTCCGTGCCCGGTGCGCACCACGGTGTCCCCGGGAAGGGTGAGCAACCGGTCCCTGATGGAGGCGATGATGGTCGGGAAGTCCGAGTAGGACCTTCCGGTCGCCCCCGGACCGCCCTGGAACAGGGTGTCCCCGCTGAACAGGGCGCCGAGTTCGGGCGAGTACAGGCACACCGCCCCGGGCGCGTGGCCCGGGGTGTGGATCACCCGCAGCTCGATCCCGGCCACCGTGATGACCTGCCCGTCGGCCAGCGCGCCGTCGGGCACCCGCTCGGGGTTGGTCATGTTCCACAGCACCCGGTCGTCGGGGTGGAGCAGGACCGGACCGTGGACCGCGTCGGACACCTCCAAGGCCGCGTTGACGTGGTCGTTGTGCCCGTGGGTGCACACGATCGCCACGACCCGTCGACCGTTCACCGCGTCGATGATCGCCTGCGCCTCATGAGGGGCGTCGATGACGACGACCTCCTCGTCGTCGCCCACCAGCCAGACGTTGTTGTCCACCTTCCAGGAACCTCCGTCCAGGGAGAAGACCCCGGAGGTGGTCAGGTGTTCCACACGCGCGTTACTCACAGCAGCACCACCGATCGCAGAACCTCGCCTCGTTCCATCCGGCCGAAGGCCTCCTCGACGTCGCCGATCCCGATCGTCTCGGTGACGAACCCGTCCAGGTCCAGCCGGCCCTGGGTGTACAGGTCGATGAGCATCGGGAAGTCGCGTGAGGGCAGACAGTCGCCGTACCAAGAGGATTTCAGGGCGCCGCCCCGGCCGAACACGTCCAGCAGGGGCAGCTCCAGCCGCATCTCCGGGGTGGGCACCCCCACCAGCACCACGGTGCCCGCCAGGTCGCGGGCGTAGAACGCCTGCTCATAGGTCTTCGGTAGGCCGACGGCGTCGATGACCACGTCCGCGCCGAAGCCGTCGGTCAGATCGCGGATCGCCTCGACCGGGTCGGAGACGCGGGCGTCGACGGTGTGGGTGGCGCCGAAGCCGCGCGCCCACTCCAGCTTGCGCTCCTCCAGGTCCACGGCGATGATCCGGTTCGCCCCGGCCAGGCGGGCCCCGGCCACCGCCGCGTTGCCCACGCCGCCACAGCCGATGACGGCCACCGAGTCGCCGCGGGTGACCCCTCCGGTGTTGATGGCGGCGCCGATCCCGGCCATGATCCCGCAGCCGAGCAGGCCCGCCGCCGCGGGCGAGGCGGTCGGGTCGACCTTGGTGCACTGTCCGGCGGCCACGAGGGTCTTCTCGGCGAAGGCGCCGATGCCCAGGGCCGGGGTCAGTTCGGTGCCGTCCTCCAGGGTCATGCTCTGTTCGGCGTTGTGGGTGTCGAAACAGTACTGGGGGCGGCCGCGCCTACAGGCCCGACAGTGGCCGCACACCGCCCGCCAGTTGAGGACGACGTGGTCGCCGGGGACGATCTCGGTGACGTTCGGGCCCACGGATTCGACGATGCCCGCCGCCTCGTGGCCGAGCAGGAACGGGTACTCGTCGTTGATGCCGCCCTCGCGATAGTGCAGGTCGGTGTGGCAGACCCCGCACGCCAGGACCCGGACCACCGCCTCGCCCGGGCCGGGGTCGGGGACGACGATGGTGGTGAGTTCGACCGGCGCGCCCTTGGCGCGTGAGATCACACCCTGGACCTGTTGGGACATGCGAAGTCCTCCCTGACGATCGTGGACGCCGTTCGAGGAGGAACATGCCCCACCCGCCCCCTCCGTACCCCGAACTCTCGCCCCGAGCCTGCCCGCGGAGGTTCTACTCATCGTCGAGCGTTCGGTTTTCGACAAGGGGTCCTGTGGACACCTGATGGTTTTGTGAAGATCATGCTATGTGTCTTTATACGTTCTCTATTTACTCTTGCTCTGTGCCGGGTCAGAGCTGTAACTCCAAGATTTTCCGGTCCCGCGATACTCTTCTACGGGGATGGGAGAGACCCCTTCGGTCATTCGGTTCTTATACGTCAAACCGTGTAGGTGGTCCACCTCGTGCGCGACCAGACGGGCCAAGGCATCCGTGAAAACCGTGATCTTCGTAGATCCGTCTGCTTGTGTGTGTTCGACCTCGATACGGCGTGAGCGAGGGACGAGCCCACGCACATCGAAGAAGCTCAGGCATCCCTCGTATTGGGTGTCGGTCTCATCGGATTCACTGATGATCACAGGGTTGAGCAAGAGCACTACAGCGGCGTCAGGGTCAGGAGGGATCACTATGGCCGCGGCCTGGTCGATACCGATCTGAGGTGCGGCCAGCCCCATGCCTTTCCCGAAATGGTGGTGGTCGCGTACGCGCTGGATGGCTCGGTGCAATTGATCAACGACATCTTCGGCCTGCTTCGCTTGTTCAGGTAGCTGGAAAGGCTTCGCGGTCCGTTCGAGGATCTCCTCCCCCTCTTGTGTGATCCCCGCGGCGCGCATCCGATCCCCAGCAGTATGAAGCGTCGGGCTTGTTTCGGTATCACGCTCGGGACTGTTCCTCCAACGCCACTCCAACCTGTATCGGGCGCCGATCGGAGGGTCGTTCGTGTGCCAGGTGAAGGAGACCTGATCTTCTTCTTCTCGACGCTGTACGGCTGAGCGCAGCGGTACGGTCGCGGTCGTGGTCGAGGTCTCGGTGCCCCAGACCCCGGGTTCCAGAGAGGTGGGGAAGAGAAGCTCCACACTCACAGCACGAGTCGGTAGTCGAATGGCGCGTTGGAACCACTGCCCCCACTGGTCCGACCCCACGACATAGGAGTATTCGAGCAAGACGGACTGCCCCGGGTAGAGGGGGAACATCGAGTCTTCGTTCTCGAAGCTCAGCCAGATCTCCTTGAAGGAGTCCCGGTCGTGCTTGGCCACCCATGTCATGGGCTCACCATCACAGGTGGCGGTCAGCTCCAAACGTTCCCACGTGAGCAGATGCTTGCGATAGAGCTCGTTCGACAGTTCCGGCCGGCCTGGGTGGCGGTCGACGCTGATACGTATCAGGTAGCGAGTGACGGGTTCGTTGCCACCGTTGACCACACGGCGTCGCATGGACGCGATGTAAGTGCCTTCGTGGTAGCGCAGTTCGGCATGGTCAAGGTCGACGAACAACTCCCCGTTTCCGGCGGGAGCGGGTCGTGTTTCGGATGTTTTCTGCCAGGATCGCCAGAGCTCCCCAGAGCTGGTCAGCTTCTGTTCGGCCAGCCGTGCGAACTCTTCACTGGCCGGGTAACGTCCGGATTCCACGTGGCTGATGTAGGAAGGATCGAAGCCCATCGCCTCCGCGAGGGCTTTCTTCGTCAGGCGGCGCAGCTTGCGCCAGCGAGTGAGTGCTGTCCGGAAGTCGGTAGGGGGAGAGGGAGCCATACGGCTGATTATCGCCCACATGAAGCGTGATCGTGTGAGTGAATCGTGACTGAACCTGTCTCATCATGGCTTCATCTGGACGTCATCGGTTCTCCTGGGAGCAGTGCCACCACCGGCAGAGAGGGTGGTGCCTTGAACAGGAGGCGCTCATTGTCCTCGTTCGCTATCGAACACAAGTCCTGTCCTGAGTATCTCGATATCGCAGCGAACACCCATGGTGAAGAAAAAGGTTTCTTTGTGCTGAGGGCGCTGGAGCAGACTCGTGCTCGGCGCCCCCATGTGGTGGAGATAGGTCCTGGCGGAGGGGCCGCGGTGAAGTTTCTGGCCTCCAGCCTGAGCGAAGAACATCGCGGAATCGCTCCAGTGGATCTGACTCTGGTCGAGGTTCCCGGAGTCGCATCGAGTTCCTTGTCCCGGGCCATGTCCGAGTTCAACGAGGTCGGTAACTGCGAACTCGCTCATGGTTTTGCTCAAGATCTGAACAAGCTTCTGCCGCGTCGGGCCGACGTGGTCAGTGCTTCGGCCCTAGTGCATGAGATCTACTCTTACGGTGGTGGTTACAGTGGGCTTCAATCACTTATACGCGTGCTCGGACCAGTGATCGTCCCCTACGGATACTTCGTCTATAGGGATGTGTACTCCGTACAGGGCAGAAATTTGCATGATCGAGTTATGCACACTTACGATGCGCCCTCTTGGTTGCGATTCATTCGAATGTTCACTCCGAACTATCTGGAGCGTGGGAGGCATCCTTACCACAATATTCATGACCAGGTGATGGTTCGCCAGAACTCGTGTCAGGTGGACATGGCGGACTTGCAGGTGGGGACATGTGCTGTGATCAGTGCTCCTGTCGGTTTATTCCGCGAGATACAGCGTCATTACATCACTTTCCGTGACCACGTTTGGCGCTCTGGGGCTCTGGGCTTCACTCCAGTGCTGGATGGTGAACTATCGATGAAGTGGTTGGACATGCGTGCCGGACACAAGTTGGTGCACTATGTCCTCGCCAGTACAGAATGGTTGCCCAAGAAGTTTCAGGGCATGATGGATGCTCTCAGTGAGTCAAATTCCGAATATCGGACTGTCGATGGCGATGTTTTTGATACATGTACGGACCTGGCGCTGAACTCCTTCCTTGCCGCTGTGGAGGAGGGGGACGATGAATGCTCTCGAGTGTGGGAGGAGTGGAGTGCTCGAGAGGGGCGTGAAACTTATGCCTATCTGACGGTCGACGAGTTGCTCACTGAGTTTGCGGTCCATTCGACTCGATCGTCTTCTACTCGTCCGACTATTCTTATTCCTTCTGGGGGTGAAGATATAGTGGTCAGGCAGCGCCATTACTATAATCGGTACTTGACAAGAAAGCTTTCTAATCCCCTGTGGGACGCTAAGCAGCTTGTTCTATTTCGTAACATTCCGGTTTCGGATTCTCTGGCGCTCTCCGAAGCCCTGGCCTGCACTAGAGAATCATTCAGCAACCACAATCTTGCCCGCGTGTACGCGGCTCTCGCCCACGAAGGGGGATGAACGTCTCGATGGCACCGATCGAGGTCGAACGCAAGCGTGCGCTGGAGGATCGCGCGGCCTTGGAGCGGCGGCTCGAAACGGCGGGTCTCGTCGCCGCGGGGTCGATCGTGGAGGTCGACACCTACTACAGCAGGCCCGACGTCGATTTCATGGAGACGGTCGAGTGCCTGCGGGTCCGTGAGCGGGAGGGCGGGTGCGAGATCACCTACAAGCCCGCCTCCGACGCCACTACCCGCAGCGCGGCGGGGGTCATCGCCAAGAAGGAGACCGACGTGGCGCTGGCGGACGCCGACCAGGCCGCGCGCGCCCATGATCTTCTGGAGGCGCTGGGCATGGTCCGTCTGGCCAGGGTGGAGAAGAGGCGCGTCTGCTATCGCGATTCCGGCCGACCGGGGTTGTCGGTGGTGGTGGACACGGTCGTGGGCGCGGGCTCGTTCATCGAGACCGAGATCCTCTCCGAGGGTCCCTCCCAGGAGGCCGTGCGACGGTTGGAGGAGGCCGAGCGACTCTTGGGGGTGGACACCCTCCCCGTGGTGACCTCGCCCTACCGGGATCTGGTGATGGGGGGCGGGGCCTCCGTTCCTCTCGACGCCTCGGGGTGAGGGATTTCCCGAAAAGGCTCCGGGCTGTTGTCGAGAGAGCGCTCATCCGGTTTCGATAACGGTATTCCGTGAATTCTCCGCTATGTCTTTCATGTCCACCGTGGTGAGAATGTCCTTGTGGTGGTGAAGGGTTCCCACTTCCTCGTGGGCGCTCTCCTCTGGCCGGTCACGGTCGTCCCTTTCCCTGGAAAGGGACGGGGAAGGCCACTACGGTGGATCGGGGTTCGCCCGGTCCCGGTACCGATGGCGACCCGGTCCCCCTTCCCCGATGTGAATATGAGCGCGGTGTCCTCCACTTCCTCGCCCCCGTCCGACTCCGGGCGGCGGGCCGCCCCTCTGGGCCGTGACTTCTCCCTGCTGTGGGGTGCCTCGGCGAGCGCGAACCTGGCGGACGGGCTGGTCCGGGTGGCGCTCCCGCTGGTGGCGGTCGAGCTGACCCGGTCCCCGATCCTGGTCTCGGGGGTCGCGGTCACCGGCACCCTGGCCTGGCTCCTGGTGGGGCTGCCCGCCGGAGCGCTCGGAGATCGTCTGAACCGGCGCGTGCTCGCTCTGGGCGCGGCCCTGACACGAACGGTCCTCCTGGGAGGTGTCGGCCTTCTCCTGCTCACCGACCACCTCACCGTGGGAGCGCTGTTCGCCGCGGCCTTCCTCCTCGGGGTCGGCGAGGCCTTCTTCGACACCTCCACCCCGGCCATGGTCCCCGGGCTGGTGCCTCGGCGAGAGCTCTCCCGGGCGCACGGCCGTCGGCACGCCGCCTCGATGGCGGGAGACGATCTGGTGGGGCCTGCGGCGGGCGGAACCCTGTTCGCGTTCTCCAAGGCCGCGCCGTTGCTGGTATCGACCGTCTGCCACGCGTTGTCGGCGATCCTGCTCTGGCGTGTGCGCTACGAACCGGGACCGGCCCCCTCGGAGGCGGCGGAGCGGCGTGTCTCGCTGTGGGGTGAGATCCTGCGGGGCCCGGCCCTGCTGTTCCGCGAGCGCCGTATCGCCGTCCTCGCCCTCTGGGGCGCGGGGGCGAACTTCGCCGGGAGCCTCACCTTCTCCGTCCTGGCCCTGTATCTGGTCGCCCCCGGACCGGTGGGGCTGGACACCTGGGGGTTCGGTCTCCTCATGGCCTCGTTGGGCGTCGGCGGTATCGTCGGGGCCTCGTACGCGGGCCGGCTCGCCGCGAGGATGGGGGAGTTGCGGCTCCTCACGCTCTCGTGCCTGCTCATGGCGGTGGACAGCGTCGTCCTGGCCCTGACCACCCGGGTCTGGGCGATCTCCGCCGGTCTGGTGGTGGGCGCGGCCGCCGCCGCGGTCTTCGGGGTCATGACGATCACCGCCCTGCAACGCCGCACACCGGACGGTCACCTGTCCCGGGTCTCGGCGGGCAATCGGTTGATCATGATGGGCGGTACCGCGCTGGGCGGTCTGACGGCGGGTGTCCTGGGCGAGTCCACCGGCGATCTGCGGGTCGGGTTCGCGGTGGCGGCGGTGCTCTTCGTGTCGTTGTGCGCGATGCGTCTGGCGGTGCCCGAGGCGGGTGACGAGGTCGGGCCGCCACCTTCGGAGCGAACTCCGTAGGGGGAGGCGGTGTCCCTTTCGGTGAAAGGGACACCGCCTCGATGGTCACCGGTAGGAGGACGATGAGCGGGGAACCGTCCTCAACGGGTCAGCGGCTGAAATCGTCGGGGCCGCGCGCCGGGCCGTGCAGGAACTCGCCCTCGGGCTCGTTCTCGGGGACCTCGGGGTAGGTGGGCCGGTCCTCGGCCGACACCGTGCGCGTGCCGATCTCCATCCCCTGGGCGAGCATCAGGGAGCTCACCGCGTTACGCAGATCCGGCAGCATCGCGTACAGCACGTCGCCCGGGCAGGCGGTGGCGTTGAAGTCGCGGTGCCCCAGGATGGCGGTCTGGGGGTCGAGTCCGTAGGAGCCGCACAGCCAGGCGAGGGTCTCGACCAGGCGGTCGACCAACTCCTGGGTGGGCCCCTCCTCCATATAGGTGCCCTCGTTCTCGATGCCCACGCACGTGTTGTTGTTGTTCGCCACGTGCGTGCCGACGCAGTGGACACCCTCGCGTACGGCGGGAACGGCGCGGTCGCGGCCCTCGACGAGGTGACCGCCCCGGCTGATGGTGAACTGCTGGCCGACGTCGATCCACCCGTTGGTGTCCATGTGGAAGTTCTGGATGGAGCGTGACAGCGCCAGCGCGTGGTCGAGCGAGTGGTCGGTGCTGTTGGCGGTCGCGGTGTGGTGGACCACGACGTGGGTCGGCGGGGTCTGAAGGATCTGGACGGGGCTCGACGGGGGCCGGGCGTTCCAGTCGGCGCGGAAGGACATCGGGGGTTCGGCGGCCGAGGTCGTGGGGGAGGCGCCGGCGGGGGAGGCGGCGGAGGCGCCGATCACGGCCGCGCCGGAGGCGACGGCCGCTCCTCTCAGGAGGGTGCGACGGTCGGGGCCCTGGTTCTGCTCCATGTGGGGTGTCCCTTTCGGGTTGTTCGGGCGGTTTACGGTTCCCCACTGAACATGGCTCGGTCCGCGTACGCAAAGGGTCGAGCGAAAGTTTTCTTTGTTCGTTACCGGTCAGGACGAAAACGATTTACCCCCCTTTCAGGGCGCCCTCGAGTCAGGTACTCTCCGCCCTTTTCGTTGCCCTTGGGATTCATGTGGCGGATGGGTTCTCGGGCATAAGGAAACGGGTCGCACAAAGGAGTGCGACCCGTTCGAAAGAGGGTTTCCGAAGGTACTCAGGACACCGGTTCGGGGCTGCGGTCCCGGTCGTTCTTCGTGTTCGCTCCGGGGGCGAGTCGGCCGGTCCGGTGCAGCCACCAGTCGGCCGGAAGGGTGCCCAGGGGCGGGATCGACGCGGCCAGGGCGACCAGGGTCGGCCACACGCCCCAGCGCAGGCGGACGGCGGCGAACAGGGTGACCGCGACGTAGACCATGAACGCGCCGCCGTGCAGCGGGCCGAAGATCTGCACGCCCAGTTCGCTGCCGTTGCCGAGGTACTTGAAGTACATGCCGACCAGGAGTCCGGCCCAGGTGAAGGCCTCGAAGACGGCCACCACACGGAAGGCCGGGGCGGTCAGGGAGTTCAGGCTCAACGCGGTTCCTCGGGTCGTCGCTGCAAGGGGTGCCCTCGAAAGATCCTCTCGGGGCTCCAACAGGTTAGGTCACCCTTTCGGTCGTCCCTTTTCGGGGTGGGCGCGATCGACGTTCCGGGCGTGAAGGTGACCGGACGTGACAACCGCCTCACCTTTGGTGGGTTTGGAAAGTGCGCCTCGGTGGCGGAGGCCTGTTCCGGTGGGGTCTCCTAGGCTCCTCGCGTGCCCGCTTCGACCTGCGCGAACGCGGTCGTTTCGCGGCTTTCGGTCGGGTCGCTCCCCGGGGGTGTGGGTGAAATCGAGTGACCCAGGTCTCACTCGCTCTCCGGTTGACACGGCGCCGGCTTCCGGCCGAGACTTGCCGCGAACTTCTTAGGTAAGGATTACCTAATTGAGGCTAGCTTTACCTAACTTCTTGCAGGTCAGCGGGTCCGGAAGGGGACAACGAACGTGAACGGGATCGACGGTGCCGTCGCCATGGTCACCGGAGCGGCCGGTGGTGTGGGCCGGGCCGTGGCCCTCGACCTGGCCGGGCACGGGGCCCGGGTCGCGGCCGTCGACGTCGACGCCGACGGGCTCGACCGGACCCTGTGCCTCCTGCGGGAACGGGGACACCGGGCGGGTGCGTTCATCGCCGACGTCACCGACACGACCCGCGTCGAGGGACTCTTCGATGAGATCGAGGCCGACCTCGGCCCGGTGACCCTCGCCGTCAACGCCGCCGGAACCCTGGTCACCGGCCCCGTCGCCGACTGCGACGAACGCGACTGGCACCGCGTCATGGCGGTCAACGCCACCGGGGTCTTCGCCGTCGGCCGGGCCGTCGCCCGACGCATGGGGCCGCGCGGACACGGCGCCCTGGTCACCGTCGCCTCCAACGCGGCCGGGATCCCCCGCTCCGGCATGGCCGCCTACGCCGCCTCCAAGGCCGCCGCCGTGGCCCTGACCAAATCCCTCGGCCTGGAACTGGCACCGCTGGGCGTGCGCTGCAACGTCGTCTCGCCCGGATCGACCGATACCCCCATGCTCCGGGCCATGACCCCCGACCCCGACGCCCTGGTCCACGGCGACCTCGGACGGTTCAAGGTCGGCATCCCCCTGGGCCGGATCGGCAGCCCCGAGGACGTGGCCGAGGCGGTGCGCTTCCTGCTCTCCGACGCCGCGCGCCACATCACCATGCACGAGCTCTACGTGGACGGCGGCGCCACGCTCCGCTGAACCCCGCCCCTCCCTCGCACGGCCCCACCCCGGCCGTTCCGCGCGCCTGATCACGAGAAAGGCCACACCCATGCCCGAACAGCGCACCGCCGCCCCCGCGGCCTCGGCGGGCGAGCTCCTGACGGCCTACCGGCCGGGGGACGCGTTCTTCTCCACCGGCTCCCACGCCCTGCACGGAACGGGGACCCTGACCACCCTGGACCGGGCCGAGGACCTGACCTCGGTCCTGGCCGAGGCGGGCGAGGGCGCCGTCGCCGTGGGCGCCATCCCCTTCGACGTCGCCCGCCCCGCCCATCTGGTGGTCCCCGAGACCGTGCGTTGGTCGCCGCCGGCCGCGAACACCGCCCCGGCCGAGCGGCGCTGGAGCCCTCTGTCCGGGGAGTGGCGGATCACCCCGGTCCCGGAACCGGAGGCGCACGTGGCCGCGGTCGAACGCGCCGTCAAGCTCATGGCCGAGGACGCCGACCTGGGCAAGGTGGTTCTCGCCCGCACCCTGCGCGTCCACGGCGATCGAGAGGTCGACGTCGCCACCGTTCTGGCCAACCTGTTGTGGCGCGACCCTTCCGCCTTCGTGTTCGCCACCGACCTGCCCGCACGCGGCCCCGGCCCCCGGACCCTGATCGGGGCCAGCCCCGAGCTCCTGGTCTCCAAACGCGGACGACGGGTCCTGTCCAACCCGCTGGCCGGGTCCGCGCCGCGCAGCGCCGATCCGACCAAGGACCAGAAGCGCGCGGTCGACCTGCTCACCTCGACCAAGGATCGGCACGAGCACGCCGTGGTGGTGGAGGCGGTCGCCGAGGGCCTGCGCCCCTACTGCCGTAAGCTCGCGGTCCCCGACGAGCCCGAGCTGATCAAGACCGCCACCATGTGGCATCTGTCCACCCGGGTGACCGGCGAGGCCATCGACCCCGATCTGCCCGCTCACGTGCCGGCGATGGCCCTGCACCCCACCCCCGCGGTGTGCGGGACCCCTCGGGGCCGGGCGTTCGACACCATCGTCGACCTGGAGCCCTTCGACCGCGGTTTCTACACCGGCGCGGTCGGCCACACCGATGCCTCCGGCGACGGCGAGTGGGTGGTCACCATCCGCTGCGCCGACGTGGAGGGCGACACCCTCGATCTGTACGCGGGCGGCGGCGTCATGCCCGAGTCCGATCCCGACGCGGAGCTGGCCGAGACCTCGGCCAAGCTGCGCACCCTCCTGTTGGCCCTCGGTGTGGACGGAGCCGCCTGAACCATGAACGACCGCCCCGGCCCCCGCGCCGTCGACCCCGCCGACTGGACCCCCTGGCCCCGCGAGTACGCCGACGCCTATCGGGCCGCCGGTCTCTGGACCGGCGAGACCTTCCCCGCCTTCCTGAGGGACCGCGCCGCCCGTTTCGGTGAGCGGACCGCCGTCGTGGACGGCGACCTGCGCTGGACCTACGCCGAACTGGACCGGCGCGCCGACGCCCTGGCCGCCGGTCTGTCCCGCCTGGGCGTGCGCGCGGGGGAGCGGGTCGTGGTGCACCTGCCCAACGTCGCGTCCCTGTTCGAGGTGGTGTTCGCGCTGTTCAGGCTGGGCGCGCTGCCCGTCTACGCGCTGCCCGCCCATCGCCGCAGCGAACTGCTGCACCTGGCGGGCACCGCCGAGGCCGTCGCCCTGATCACCACCGACCTCCAGGGCGCCTTCGACTGCCGACCCATGGCGGCGCGGGTCCGCGCGGAGGTCCCCTCGCTGGAACACGTCGTCGTGGCGGGCGAGGCCGGTGACGAGGAGGGGTTCACCTCCCTGGAGGCGCTGCGCGCCGAACCCGACACCGCGATCCTCGCCGAACCCGACCCCGGATCGGTCGCCTTCTTCCAGCTCTCCGGCGGTACCACCGGGCTGCCCAAGCTCATCCCCCGGACCCACGACGACTATCTGTACTCGGTGCGGGCCAGCGCCGACATCTGCGGCCTGGACACCGACACCGTCTACCTGACCGCGTTGCCGGTCGTCCACAACTTCCCGATGAGCTCACCCGGGTTCCTCGGCGTGCTGCACGCGGGCGGCACCGTGGTCACCGCGCCCGACCCCTCCCCGGCGACCTGTCTGCCCCTGATCGAACGCGAGCACGTCACGCACACGGCGGTCGTCCCGCCCGTGGCCATGCTGTGGATGGACGCGGTCGAACACGGCTCCCAGGGCGAACGCGACCTGTCCGACCTGCGCGTCCTCCAGGTCGGCGGCGCCACCTTCCCACCGGAGGCGGCCCGCCGGGTCGCCCCGGTGCTGGGCTGCGCCCTCCAACAGGTCTTCGGGATGGCCGAGGGGCTGGTCAACTACACCAGGGACGGCGACCCGGACGAGGTCGTCACCGGTACCCAGGGCCGCCCGATCAGCGACCACGACGAGATCCTCATCGTCGACGACCGGGACCACCCGGTCCCCGACGGCGAACCCGGCCATCTGCTGACCCGGGGGCCCTACACGATCCGGGGCTACTACCGGGCGCCCGAGCACAACGCCGTCGCCTTCACCGACGACGGCTTCTACCGCACCGGCGACATCGTGCGCCGCCACCCCTCCGGCGCCCTCGTCGTCGCCGGACGCGCCAAGGACCAGATCAACCGGGGCGGGGAGAAGATCGGCGCCGAGGAGATCGAGAACCACCTCCTGGCCCACCCGGCGGTCCACGACGCCTCCCTCGTCGCCCTCCCCGACCCCTACCTGGGCGAACGCACCCACGCCTACGTCATCGCCCGGGGCGAGGCGCCCACACGGAGCGAACTGCTCGCCTTCCTGCGCGAGCGGGGCCTGGCCGCCTACAAGATCCCCGACCGCGTCAGCTTCGTGGACGCCTTCCCGGCCACGGCCGTCGGCAAGACCTCCAAGCGCGACCTGCGCGCGGCAGGCACCACCTCCGGAACGGACCACTGATCGATGTCCCTGCCCACGATCGCCCCCTACCCACTGCCCACCTCCGAGGAGCTGCCCGAGAACCGGGCGCACTGGCCCCTGGAACCGGAACGCGCGCTCCTGCTCGTCCACGACATGCAGCGCTACTTCGTCCGCCCCTACGCCGAGGGCAGCCAGCCCATCGCCGGGGCCGTGGCCAATATCGCGGCCCTGCGTTCGGCCTGCCGGGCCGCCGGGGTCCCGGTCGTCTACACGGCCAAGCCCGGCGACATGACCTCCGAACAGCGGGGTCTGGAACGCGACTTCTGGGGCGCGGGCATGAAGGCCGTCGCCGAGCACACCGACATCGTCCCCGAACTGGCCCCCGACGGTGAGGACCTCCTGCTCACCAAATGGCGTTACAGCGCCTTCGCCCAGACCGACCTGGCCGAACGCATGGCCGCCCAGGGACGCGACCAGATCGTGGTGACCGGCGTCTACGCCCACATCGGCTGCCAGCTCACAGCCGCCGACGCGTTCATGCGCGACATCCGCCCGTTCCTGATCGCCGACGCCCTGGCCGACTTCAGCGCCGACCACCACCGCTCCGCCCTGAGCTACGCCGCCGGACGCTGCGCGACCGTGCTGTCCACCCGGGACGCCCTGGACTTCCTGGACCAGGGCGCGGACTCGACCGGAGCCCGCCCGTGACCGACCTCCACGAAGGGACCACCGTGGCACCCGACGCAGACCCGACCACCGTCCACGACCTGGTCGGGGTGGGTTTCGGCCCCTCCAACCTGGGCCTGGCCATCGCCTTGGCCGAACGCCGTGATCAGGGCGTCGAGCCCGCCCTGAGCGGGGTGTTCCTGGAACGCCAGGAGTCCTTCGGCTGGCATCGCGGCATGCTCATCGACGGCGCCACCATGCAGGTGTCCTTCCTCAAGGACCTGGTCACCACCCGCAACCCCGCCAGCGACTTCGGCTTCCTGTCGTTCCTGCACCAGGCGGGCCGGCTGCACGACTTCATCAACCACAAGACGCTCTTCCCCCTGCGGCGGGAGTTCCACGACTACCTGTCCTGGTGCGCCGACCGTGTCGCCGACCAGGTCCGTTACGGCCACGAGGTCACCGAGGTCCGCCCCGTGTACTCGGGTGAGCGCGTCACCCACCTGGACGTGGTCGCCCGCGATCAGGACGGCGCCACCACCGTGCTGCGCGCCCGCAACGTCGTCTTCGGTCCCGGTCTGCGTCCGCGTATGCCCGAGGGGGTGGAGGAGTCCGCCCGCGTGTGGCACAACGAGTACCTGCTCACCCGGTTGGAGGCGCTGGGGCCGCAGGCCGACCCGCGGTCCTTCGTGGTCGTGGGGGCCGGTCAGAGCGCCGCCGAGGTCACCGACCACCTCCACCGGCGGTTCCCCGAGGCGCGGATCCACGCGGTCCTGTCCCGCTACGGCTACAGCCCCTCCGACGACAGCCCCTTCGCCAACCGGATCTTCGACCCCGAGGCCGTGGACGCCTTCCACGCCGCCCCCGCCGACGTCAAACGTCGCCTCACCGGCTATCACGGCAACACCAACTACTCGGTGGTCGACCCGGACCTGATCGGCGAGCTCTACCGCCGTCACTACGAGGAGAAGGTGCACGGAGAAGAGCGCCTGCACCTGCACAACACCTCGCGCGTCGCCGGACTGACCGAGAGCCCGCGGGGCGTCGCGGTGGTCGTCGAGGACCTGGTCACCGGTAAGCAGACCCCGGTCCCGGCCCACTACGTCGTCTTCGCCACCGGCTACCACCCGGCCGACCCGCGACCGCTGCTGGGCGACCTGGTCGACTCCGTGCTCACCGACCCCGAGGGGCTGCCCGTGGTGGAACGCGACTACCGCGTGGCCACCGACGACACCCTCACCTGCGGCCTCTACCTCCAGGGCGGCACCGAGCACACCCACGGGGTGTCGGCGTCGCTGCTGTCCAACATCGCGACCCGGGTCGCGGAGATCATCGACTCCGTCGCCGCGCGCGCCGGAGCCCCCACCGAAGAGAGGGCACGACCCATGTCCCACGACACCGATCCCGTATTCACCGTCGAACGGGTCCGCGCCGACGCCGCCCGTGCCCTCGCCGAGCCCGTCGAGAGCGTCGACCCGGCCGAGAACCTGTTCGACCGGGGCATGGACTCGGTCCGCGTGATGAGCCTGATGGAGCGGTGGCGCGTGGACGGGGCCGAGGTCGACTTCGCGGACCTGTCGGAGAACCCCACCGTCCACGCCTGGGTCGACCTGCTCAACGGCTGACCCGGCCGCCCCCTCTCACCCCGCCCCACCGGCCCCGACCCCCGTACCCTTCCGAGGAGCCCGACCCATGGCCGACCTTCACGATGCCCCCGTGGGCCTGACCGGCGCCCAGGCCGGTGTCTGGTACGCACAGCGGACGGCACCGGACAGCCCGGTGTTCAACGTCGGCCAGTACACCGACATCCCCACCGACCTGGACGTGGACCGCTTCGTCGAGGCGCTGCGGACGCTGGTCGAGGAGAGCGACGCCCTGCGCGCGCGGGTGGTGGTCGATGGGGACCGGCCCGCGCAGGTGATCGGGTCCGGGCCCCCTCGTGACCCGGCCGTCCTCGACCTGCGCGAGGACGACGGGGAGGAGGCGGCGCGCGAGCGGGCCCTGGAGTGGATGCGCGCCGACCGGGAACGGCCGGTCGACCCCGAGGTCGGGCCGCTCCACCGGTTCGCGCTGCTGCGAGTGGGGGACGCGCGCTGGTTCTGGGTCCAGCGCTACCACCACCTGGCGGTGGACGCCTACGCCATCACGATGATGGCCCGACGCGTCGCCGACCTCTACACCCGGCTGGGGCGGGGGGAGGAGGTCCCGGCCTCCCGTTTCGGAAGGCTCGCCGACCTCGTGGCCGACGAGGAGCGGTACGAGGCCTCCGAGCGTCACGAGCGGGACCGGGCCCACTGGGTCGATCTGATGGCCGACCGGCCCGAACCGGCCCTGTGGTCCTCGGCTCCGCCCGCGCCGCACGCCTCGTTCCTGAGGGCGCGCCTCTCCGTGGGAGCCGACGTCGCCGAGGCGCTGGACTCGCTGTCCGCCGCCCACGGCGCGACCTGGGCCGACGCCCTCGTGGGGGCCTTCGCCGCCTACACCCATCGTCTCACCGGGGCCGACGACCTACTGCTCGGCTCCCCGACGATGGGTCGGGTGGGAACGGTGGGGCTGCGCACCCCCGCCATGGTCGTCAACGTGCTGCCGCTGCGCCTGCGCGTGGACTCGACGCTCACCGTCGCCGAGGTCGTCGAGCGCACCGCCGCCGCCCAGCGCGACCTGCGCGCCCACGGGCGCTACCGGTCCGAACGGCTCCGCCGCGACCTGGCCGCCGTCGGCGACCGCTTCGGCCTGTACGGACCCGAGATCAACGTCAAGCTCTTCGACTACACGCTCACCTTCGACGGGGCGGCCGCCGCCACCACCAACCTGTCCGAGGGGCCGGTCGACGACATCGCCGTGTCCGTCTACCGTCCGGCCGCGGGCGGTCTGGTCCTGGAGGCCAACGCCAACGACGCCCGCTACGACGAGGCCGGGGCCCGCGCCCTCCTGGCCGGGTTCGCCGACTTCCTCGCGGGGTTCGCCGGCGCGAACGGCGCCACCCTCCTGGCCGCGCTGGACACCGTCGCCCCGACCGACCTCCTTCCGGCCACGCCGCCGGCCCCGGGCGAGCGGGCCCCGGTCACCGAGACCCTGTTCCGCTCCGCCGACCTCGCCCCCGACGCCACCGCCCTGGTCCATGGGGATCTCCGACTCACCCGGGCCGACCTCGTCGACCGGATCGACCGCCTGGCCCACCTGCTGCGCGACTCCGGGATCGGCCCCGGCGACACCGTCGCCCTGGCGCTGCCCCGCTCCGTCGACCTGGTGATCGCCCTCTTCGCGGTTCTGCGCGCCGGAGCCGCCTACGCACCCGTGGACCCCGACCACCCCGTCGACCGGATCGCCCGGGTACTGGACAGTGCCCGGCCCGCCCTGGTCCTGGCGGACTCCACCACCTCGCACCGGCTCCCCGAGGACGCCGAGGCGCGGCTCCTCGAACTCGACACCGACGAGGTCCGCGAGGCGCTCGCCGAACAGCGCACCGGCCGGCTTCCGGCGCCCGACCCCCGATCGGCCGCCTACGTCATCCACACCTCGGGCTCCACCGGGCTGCCCAAGGGCGTGGTGGTCGAACACCGCTCCCTGTCAGCCCTGGCCGATACCCAGCGGGACCACCTGTACCGTCATCTGCCCGAGGGCGCGAGGGTCGGCCACACCGGCTCCTTCACCTTCGACGCCTCCTGGGACAGCCTCCTCGGCCTGGTCCACGGCCACGAACTCCACCTGATCGACACCGAGGTCCTTCTGGACCACGCCCGGCTCGGCGCCTACGTCGACGAACACCGGATCGAGCACCTGGACCTGACCCCGAGCTACCTGCGGGGGCTGCTGGACTCCGGCGAACTCCACCGGGCCCCCGCCCTGCTCACCTTCGGCGGCGAGGCCTGCCCGCAGGGACTGTGGGACCGGCTGCGCGCCCTGCCCGGTACGCGGGCCCTCAACTTCTACGGCCCCACCGAGAACACCGTCGACGCCCTGGTCTGCGACGTCGCCGACACCCCCGACACCGCGATCGGCCGACCGGTCGCCGGGGTACGCGCCCACCTGCTGGACGCGGCCCTGCGGCCCGTACCGCGCGGGGTCCCCGGAGACCTGTACCTGGCGGGCGAGCTGCTCGCCCGCGGCTACGTCGGCCGTCCCGACCTGACCGCCGAACGCTTCCTCGCCGACCCCTACGGCCCTCCCGGCACCCGCATGTACCGCACCGGCGACCGCGCCCTCGTCCGCGAGGACGGCACCGTCGCCTACCTGGGGCGGGTCGACGGCCAGGTCCAGGTGCGCGGATACCGGGTCGAACCCGCCGAGGTGGACGCGGTCGCCGCCGCCCACCCCCGGGTCGCGCAGTGCGCCACGGTGGTCCGCGAGAGCGCGAACGGCACCGCGCGTCTGATCGCCTACGTGGTGGCGACCGAGGGGGAGCGAACCGGCCGCGACCTCGAAGAGGAACTACTCGCCCACCTGGCCGAACGCCTGCCCGACCACATGGTCCCCTCCCGGGCGATGGTCCTGGACCGGCTGCCCCTCAACTCCAGTGGCAAGGTCGACCGCACCGCCCTGCCCGAACCCTCCGCCCCGACCGGCGACCCCGCCGAACCCGCCACCCCCGCCGAACACACCCTGCTCGGCGTGCTGCGCGAGACCCTGGGCACCGACACCGGCCCCCACGACGACTTCTTCCGCCTGGGCGGCGACAGCATCCTCGCCATCCAGGTCGTCAACCGCGCCCGCGCGGCCGGACTGGGCCTGACCGTGCGCGACGTGTTCGAGGCGCCGACCGCCGCGGGCCTGGCCGCCCGCGCCACGACCTCGCCCCTCGCGCCTCGGATCGCCGACGACCCGGTCGGTCCGGTGGAGCCCACCGCCGTGACCATCGAACATCTCGCCCAGGGCGGCCCCGGCACCCGCTTCACCCAGTCCCAGGTGCTGTGGACCCCGGCCGGGCTGACCGAGGAGATCCTCGCCGAGGCCTTGCGCGCCGTCATCGCCCATCACGGCGCCCTGCGCCTGAGGGTCCGCGACGAGGCGATGGAGGTCCTGCCCGCCAAGGACACCCGCGAGCACCGTCCGCTCACCCGGGTGGACGTCGCCGACCGGTCCGAGGACCAGGTGACCGAGGAGATCGTCACCCAGGCCGCCGAGGCCCACACCCGGATCGACCTCTCCGAGGGGCACCCGTTGACCGCCGTCTGGTTCGACGCCGGACCCGACCGGATGGGACGACTGCTCGTCCAGGTCCACCACCTGGCCGTCGACGGGGTGTCCTGGCGGGTGATCGGCCCCGACCTGGCCGAGGCCGTCGCCGCTCTCAGCGCCGGCCGTCCCGTCCGGCTCGCCGGGGCGGGCACCTCGCTGCGCCGTTGGACCCGACTGCTCCACGAGGAGGCCCGCCGGCCCGAACGGCTCGCCGAACTCGACCACTGGCTCGACCAGACCGACCCCGCCCGGCACCGCCGCCTGGGCGCCCGCGACCTGGACCCCGACGTCGACCGGGTCGCCACCCGGCGCTCCCTCGACGTGGAACTCGACCCCGACCTCACCCATCGGGTGCTCACCGGCATCGGCCCGGTCTATCGGGTCGGGCCCGAAGAGGTCCTGCTCGCCGGTCTGACCCTCGCGGTCGGCCGCCGACTGCTGGTCGAACTGGAAGGGCATGGACGGCGCGACCTGCTCACCGCGCCCACCGACCTGTCCCGCACCGTCGGCTGGCTCACCACCTCCCACCCGGTGGCCCTGACCCCCGACGGCGATCCGGCCGGCACCCTCAAGAGGGTCAAGGAGACCCTGCGCGCCACCCCGGGGCACGGCCTCGGCCACGGCCTGCTGCGGCACCTGAACCCCGAGACCGCGCCCCGCCTGGCCGACCGGGCCCGACCCGACGTCCTCTTCAACTACCTGGGCCGCTTCGGTGCCCCCGCCGCACAGCCCTGGGAGTCCGCTCCCGTCTCCACCCGGGTCATGCTCGGCGAGGACCCCGACCGTCCGCTCACCCACGGCCTGGAGATCGGCGCCGTCGCCCAGGAGGGTCCCGAGGGCGCCCGCCTGCACCTGACCCTGCGCTGGGCGCCCGGCGTCCACACCTTCGAGGACGTACGCGGCCTCGCCGACGACCTCACCGCCGCCCTGACCGCCCTCGCCGAGGCCGCAGCCGACCCCGGGCCGCACACGCTCACCCCCTCCGACGTGCCGCTCCTATCGATCGACCGGACCCGCATCGAACAGGTCGAACGCGCCTGGGTCGACACCCACGGCGATCCCCGGGCACGGCTGTCCGACCTGTGGCCCGCCACCGAACTCCAGGCCGGTCTGGTTTTCCACAGCCTCCACGGTCCGGGACACGACGCCTACACGGCGCAGTCCACCACCCGGATCGACGGCGACCTGGACCCCGGACGCCTGCGCCGCGCCGCCGCCCTGCTCATGGAACGGCACCCGAACCTGCGCGCCGGCTTCCACCTCCAGGACGGCGAACTCGTCCAGTTCGTCCCGGCCGAACTCGACCCCCTCTGGCGGGAGGTCGACCTGACCGAGGCCACCGACCCCGAGAACGCGCTGGAACGGCTGCGCTCCGAGGAGATCGCCACCCCCTTCGATCCGTCCCGGCCGCCGCTGATGCGCTTCACCCTGGTCAAGGCGGGCTCCGACCGGCACCACCTGGTGGTCACCGACCACCACACCCTCCTCGACGGCTGGTCGACCCCGCTGTTCCTGCGGGAGCTGTTCGCCCACTACGCCGACCCGGAGACCCCGGCACCCCGCGTCGGCTTCCGCGACCACCTCGCCCACCTGGCCGAACGCGACTACGAGGCCGCCGACCGCGCCTGGGCCGAGGAGCTCGCCGACCTGGACGGACCCACCCTCGTCGCCCCCGACGCCTCGGCCCACGGCGGTGAGGAACAGCGGATCCTGTACGCCTCGCTCACCCCGGCCGAGACCGAACGGCTCACCGGCCTGACCCGCGCGCTGGGCGTCACCGCCAACACCGTCGTCCAGGCCGCCTGGGCGCTGGTCCTGGGCTCGGAGACCGGCCGCGACGACGTCGTCTTCGGCACCACCGTCTCCGGTCGCCCGACCGACCTGCCCGGAGCCGAGAACGCCCTGGGCCTGTTCATCAACACGATCCCCGTCCGGGTACACCCGCGCGCCGACCTGTCCCTGACCGACCTGCTCACCGGACTCCAGAGCCGGCAGGCGGCCCTGGCCGAACACCACCACACCGGCCTGACCCGGACCCAGGAGCTGTCCGGTCATCGGACGCTCTTCGACACGCTCCTGGTCTTCGAGAACTTCCCCGATCGCGACGCGCTGGCCGACCGCGACTACGCGGGCGTCCGCCTCACCGACGTCCGCGTCGAGGACGCCACCCACTATCCGATCTCGATCAACGTCCTGCCCGGCCGCACCCTCGACCTCAGGCTGTGCCACCGCCCCGACGCCGTGGACGCCCGCCGGGCCGGCGCGCTCCTGGAACGGCTGCGCACCGTCCTCGGCCGGATCGTCGAGCGGCCCGGCCTCGGTGTCGCCGAGGTCGACACCCTCACCTCGGCCGAACGCGCCCGGGTGTTGGACGGCTTCAACCGGACCTCGACCGCGATCACCGCGCCGCGCCCCTGCGACGCGGTGGCCGACCAGGCGGGCTGGACCCCCGACGCGATCGCCGTGATCGACGCCGAGGGCGAGCACGACTACGCCGAACTCGACTCCTGGACCTCCGACCTCGCCGCTCTGTTGTACGCCCGCGGTGTGCGCGCCGGACAGGTGGTGGCGGTGGCGTTGCCGAGGTCGGTGGATCTGGTGGCCGCCCTGCTCGCGGTGCAGCGGGTGGGCGCCGTCTACCTGCCGTTGGATCCGGGGTTCCCGGCCGACCGGATCGTCTACATGCTGGACGACTCCGAGGCGGTGCTGTTGCTCACCGGTGGGGGAGTGGAGGCCCCCGCCGGTGTCACCACCCCGGTCCTGGACCTGGACGAGATCGCCTCCCAGGGCGGGACGTTCGAGGGCGCCTACGTCCCTGCCGAGACTCCGCGCCCCGACGCGCCCGCCTACGTGCTGTACACGTCGGGGTCGACCGGACGGCCCAAGGGGGTGCTGATCGACCATCGCAACCTGGCCAACTTCCTCACCGACATGGGACGGCGCCTCCCCTTGGAGGCCGGCGACCGTTGGCTCGCGGTGACCACGGTCGGCTTCGACATCTCCGCCCTGGAGCTGTACCTGCCGCTGCTGTCCGGGGCCACGGTGGTCCTGGCCGACCGGGACACCGTCCGCGACCCCCGGCCGCTCGCCGAACTGATCACCCGCTCGGGATCCACGATCATGCAGGCCACCCCGTCGCTGTGGCGCTCCCTGATCGAGCACGACCCGTCCGCTCTCGCCGGGCTGCGGGTCCTGGTCGGCGGCGAGGCGGTCCCCGAACCCCTGGCCGCCCGGCTCGCCGAACTCTCGATCGAAGCCCACAACGTCTACGGGCCCACCGAGACCACCATCTGGTCCACCACCACACCTTTGGACACCGACGGCCCCGTCACCATCGGCCGACCCATGGCCAACACCCGGGTGTACGTGCTCGACGCCGCGCTGCGCCCCGCCCCCGTGGGCGTGGTCGGCGACCTGTACATCGCCGGCTCCGGTGTGGGCCTGGGCTACCTCGGACGCTTCGGCCTGACGGCGGAGCGGTTCGTGGCCGATCCCTTCTCGGGCGGGCCCGGGTCGCGGATGTACCGCACCGGCGACCTGGCCCGGTGGCGTACGGACGGCACGTTGGACTTCCTGGGCCGGGCCGACTTCCAGGTGAAGGTACGCGGTTTCCGGATCGAGCCCGGAGAGATCGAGAACGCCCTGGAGGCGTCACCCGACGTCGCCCGAGCGGTGGTCACCGCACACGAGGACGCCTCCGGCTCCTCCCACCTGGTCGCCCACGTCGTCCCCACGGGCCCGGCCGGGCCCACCGACCCGAGCCTCGACACGGTGGCCCTGCGCGCCCACCTCGCCGAACGCCTGCCCGACTACATGGTGCCCGGCGCGATCGCCGTCCTCTCCTCCCTCCCGCTCACCGCCAACGGCAAGGTCGATCGCAAGGCCCTGCCCGACCCCGCCGCCTCCGGCCACGTCTTCGGGCACGGACGCGCCCCGGCCGGAGCCGCCGAGGAGATCCTCTGCGGGGTCCTCGCCGAGGTGCTCGGCCGCGACCGGGTCGGTCCCGACGAGGACTTCTTCGCCCTGGGCGGGCACTCCCTCCTGGCCGCCCGGGTGGTCGCCCGCGTCCGCTCGCTGCTCGGCGCCGACGTCGGGGTGCGCGATCTGTTCGAGGCGCCCACCGCCGCGGCCCTGGCCCGAAGGGTCACCGACACGGCCTCCGGGGCCGGGGCCCCGATCGTCCGACTTCCGGAGGGCGAGCCCCGACGCCTGTCCCACGCCCAACACCGGCTCTGGCTCATCGACCGCGTCCACGAGTCCGGCGGCGCCTATAACGTGCCCCTGGCGGTGCGCGTCCACGATCGGCCGGACCTCGACGCGCTGCGCGCGGCCGTCGTCGACCTGGCCGAGCGCCACGAGGTCCTGCGCACGGTGATCGACGTCGATCCGGACGACCCCGGCACGCCCGTGCCGCGCCTCCTGCCCGCCGACGCCGTCGACGTGGCCGCCGAGCACGTCGACCGTCCCTTCGAGGAGGAACTGGCCCGGATCACCGCCCTCCCCTTCGACCTGGCCGCACGCCCCCCTCTGCGGGTCCGGCTGCTCACCGGCCCCGGGGTGGGAGAGGGCTGCGTCCTGCTGCTCGTCCTGCACCACATCGCCGCCGACGAATGGTCCTTCGGTCCGCTGCTGTCCGACCTGGACCTGGCCTACCGGGCCAGGGCACGAGGGGTCGCGCCCGATCAGGCACCCCTCCCCTTCCGTTACACCGACTACGCGGCGGCCCGGGCCGAACGCCTGGGCGACGCCGCCGACCCCGACAGCCGGCTCTCCCGCGCCCTCGACCACTGGCGGCGGCACCTGGAGGGGATCCCGGACGAACTCGCCCTGCCCACCGATCGGCCCCGGCCGGCGACCCCCTCGCACAGCGGCGGACTCTCTCAGGTGGAGGTCGCCCCCGAACTGCACGAGTCCCTGCGCGCGCTCGCCACCGAGCACGGCGTCACGGTCTTCATGGTCGTCCAGGCGGCCGTGGCCACCCTGCTGCACCGGATGGGCGCGGGGGAGGACATCCCGTTGGGCAGCCCGGTCGCCGATCGCGCGGACGAGGGGCTCCAGGACGTGGTCGGCTTCTTCCTCGACACCCTGGTGCTGCGGCTGGACCTGTCCGGCCGGCCCACCTTCGCCGAACTCCTCGCCCGGACGCGCGAGGTGGACCTGGCCGGCTTCGCCCACGCCGACGCCCCCTTCGACACGGTGGTCGAGGCGCTGCGTCCGGAACGCTCGGTCAGCAGGCACCCGCTGTTCCAGACGATGGTGTCCTACCAGCGCAGGCCCGAGGGCGTCGACGCCCTGTTCGGTTCGACCACCCACCTGGTCGAGACGCCGCTGGACACCGCCCGCTTCGACCTGGAGTTCGCCTACATCGAGGATCCGAGGCGTGGGACGCGGGTGGCGCTCAACCACTCCGCCGACCTGTTCGAGACGGCCACGGCCGATCGGTTGGCGGCCCGACTCGTCGCCCTGTTGGAGCAGGTCGCGGCCGATCCGCACCGAGCTCTGGGGGCCTTCGACGTGCTCGGCGCCGAGGAGCGCGCCCGGGTGTTGGACGGCTTCAACCGGACCTCGACCGCGATCACCGCGCCGCGCCCCTGCGACGCGGTGGCCGATCGGGCCGCCGACGAGCCCGACGCGGTGGCGGTCGAGGACGGCGAGGGCGCCCACACCTACGCGGACCTTCACGCGCGGGTCGATCGGATCGCCGCTCTGTTGCGCGCCCGTGGGGTGCGCGCCGGGCGGGTGGTGGCGGTGGCGTTGCCGAGGTCGGTGGATCTGGTCGCGGCCCTGCTCGCGGTGCAGCGGGTGGGCGGTGTGTACCTGCCGTTGGATCCGGGGTTCCCGGCCGACCGGATCGTCTACATGCTGGACGACTCCGGAGCGGTCCTTCTGCTCACCGGTGGGGGAGTGGAGGCCCCCGCCGGTGTCACCACCCCGGTCCTGGACCTGGACGCCGTCCCGGCCGAGACGGCGGCCGTACCCCACGACGGCGCGGACGACACCGGGACGGCCGTCCACCCGGCGGCCCCGGCCTACGTGCTGTACACGTCGGGGTCGACCGGACGGCCCAAGGGGGTGCTGATCGACCACCGCAACCTGGCCAACTTCCTCACCGACATGGCCCACCGGGTGCCCCTCGCGTCGGGAGACCGTTGGCTCGCGGTGACCACGGTCGGTTTCGACATCTCCGCCCTGGAGCTGTACCTGCCGCTGCTGTCCGGGGCCACGGTGGTCCTGGCCGACCGGGACACCGTCCGCGACGGGGCGGCCCTGGCCGAACTCCTCCGGAACGGCCGGATCGACGTCATGCAGGCCACCCCCACCCTGTGGCGGATGCTGACGGAGACCGACCCCGAAGCCCTGACCGGCCTGCGGGTCCTGGTCGGTGGCGAGGCCCTGCCGCCGGCGCTCGCCGACACCCTGACCGAGGCGGCCCGGGAGGTCGTCAACGTCTACGGGCCCACCGAGACCACCATCTGGTCCACCGCCGCCCCGGTCCACGCGGACCGTCCGGTCACCATCGGCCGTCCGATGGCCAACACCCGGGTGTACGTGCTCGACGCCGACCTCGGCCCGGTCCCGCCCGGGGTCCCCGGCGACCTGTACATCGCCGGCGCCGGTGTGGGCCTGGGCTACCTCGGCCGCTTCGACCTGACGGCGGAGCGGTTCGTGGCCGATCCGTTCGCCGCCGAACCCGGAGCGCGGATGTACCGCACCGGAGACCTGGCCCGATGGAACCACGACGGAACCCTGGACTTCCTGGGCCGGGCCGACTTCCAGGTGAAGGTACGCGGTTTCCGGATCGAGCTCGGCGAGATCGAGACCGCGCTCGCCGCCGTCGACGGGGTCGGCCAGGCCGTGGTCACCGCCCGCGAGGACGCCGACGGTCACTCACGCCTGGTCGCCCACCTGACCGCCGGCGGAGAGGCGGACGTCTCCTCGCTGCGGGCCGAGCTCTCGACCCGTCTGCCCGGCTACATGGTGCCGAGCTCCTTCGTGATCATGGACGCCCTGCCGCTCACCGCCAACGGCAAGATCGACCGCAACGCCCTGCCCGACCCGGCCACCGTCGAGACCGCCACGGTCCGCGACACCGGACGCGACCCCGCCACCGAAGCCGAACGCGCGCTCTGCGAGGTCTACGCCGAGGTCCTGGGGCTGGACAAGGTCGGCGCCGACGAGGACTTCTTCGCCCTGGGCGGCGACAGCGTCCTCACCCTGCGCCTGGTCGGCGGCGCCCGCCGGGCCGGCTGGGTGGTCACCGGGCGGCAGGTCTTCCGTAACCCGGTGGTCGCCGATCTGGCCGCCGTCGCCGAGCCCGCGGCCCCCGAGGCGCCCACGCCCCTCTCCGAGACGGCCGAGGAACCGCTGATCTCCCTCGCCCCCGGACAGCTCGACCAGATCGAATCGATGTGGAGGAAGCGGCGATGACCCGCCCCACCGACCCCGACACCACCACGCCCTCCCCGGGGGCGATCGCCGACGTCCTGCCGCTCGGCCCCCTCCAAGAGGGGCTGCTGTTCCACCACGCCCTGAGCGGGGGAGCGGGGGACGCCTACGGGATCCAGCTCAGGATGGAACTCCTGGGCCGGGTCGACCCGGAACGGCTGCGCACGGCGGCGTCCGCGCTCCTGACCCGTCACCCCAACCTGCGGGCCGGGTTCCTGTACGAGGAACTCGACCGGCCGGTCCAGTTCGTCCCGGCCGTCACCGAACTCGACTGGACGCACACCGACCTGAGCACGGAGGAGGACCCCGCACGGGCCGAGGACGGGGTGGCGGAGGAGGAGTTCGGGCGCGGTTTCGACCTGGCCGCCCCGCCACTGGTGCGCTTCCACGCCCTCACCACCGGCCCGGGACGCCTCGTGCTGGTGATCACCGCCCACCACGTCCTGCTCGACGGCTGGTCGTTGCCGATCCTGGCCCGCGACCTGCTCGGACTGTACGCGGCCGACGGCGACGGTAACGCTCTTCCATCAGCACCCCGTTACCGGGACCATCTGGCCTGGATCGGCTCACGCGACCACGAGGCCGGACGTCGGGCCTGGTCCACCGCCCTGGAGGGGCTGTCCGAACCCACCCTGATCGCCCCCGCCCACGGCCACCCGGCCGAGGAACCGGGATCTGCCGCCGTCCCCCCGCGCCCGACCCGGATCCGGGCACCGTTGGGGGCGGACCTCGATCGGAGGCTGCGCTCCCTGGCCGCCGAGAAGGGCGTCACCGTCAACACCGTCCTCCAGACGGTGTGGGCGCTGGCCCTGTCCACCCACACCGGCCGTCACGACGTCGTCTTCGGCCAACCGGTCTCCGGCCGCGGCTCCGAACTCCCCGGAGCCCAGGACACCGTCGGCCTGTTCACCAACACCCTCCCGGTCCGGATCGCCCTCGACCCGGCCGAGTCGCTCTCCGACCTGCTCACCCGGGTCCACCTCGACCGGGCCGACCTGCTCGACCACCAGTGGACCGGCCTGGCCGAGATCCAGCGCGCCACCGGACACGGCACCCTCTTCGACACCCTCCTGGTCGTCGAGAACTACCCATTGGACGAGGCCGTCACCGGACGCGACCACGCGGGTGTGCGCGCCGGACGGATCCGGGTCCGCGACGCCACCCACTATCCGGTCACGCTCACGGTGACGCCGGGAGAGGAGGGGGGAGACGACGCCCTCCTGTACCTGGACCACCGGGACGAGGCGGTACCGACCACGATCGCCCGCGGACTCCTCGACCTCGTCCTCCACCTGCTCGATCAGGTCCTCGCCGACCCGGACCGCCCCGTACGCGCCCTCGACCTGATCGCCCCGAGCGCGCGGGCCGCGTTCCCCGGCCCCGACACCTCCCGGCACACCACCGAGCACACCGACGCCCTCGCCCCGCTCGCCGAGGCCGAACGCGCCCACCCCGACCGGACGGCGGTCGTCTCCGCCGAACGCTCGCTCACCTACCGAGAACTGCACACCGAGGCGGCACGACTGGCCCGACTGCTCACCGAACACGGCGCCGGCGCCGAGACGGTGGTCGCCGTCGCGCTGCCCCGAGGCGCCGACCTGATCGTCGCCATCGTGGCGGCGCTGCGCTGCGGCGGCACCTATCTGCCGCTGGACCTGGACCATCCGCCCGCCCGCCTGGCCGACATGGCCGAGCGCGCCGGGGCGACCCTGGTCCTGACCACCTCCGAACGGCGTGGGGCGCTCGCCGACCTGCCCGACACCGTGGTCCGGATCGAACTGGACGACTCCGACACCCGGGCCCGCGCGGCCGCGCTCGACCCTCTGCCCTGGGCCGCCCCCCACCCCGAACACCTGGCCTACGTCCTGTTCACCTCCGGTTCCACCGGCCGCCCCAAGGGGGTCGGGGTCTCGCACCGGGCCATCGCCAACCGGATCGAGTGGACCCAGGGCGCCTACCGGCTCACCCCCGAGGACCGGATCGCCCACAAGACCCCGGTCGGCTTCGACGTGTCGGTCTGGGAGTTCCTGTGGCCGCTGAGCACCGGGGCGTCGATCGTCGTCGCCCGCCCCGACGACCACCGCGACCCCGCCCGACTGATCGACCTGTTCGCCCGCGAACGGGTGACGGTCTGCCACTTCGTACCGGCCGTGCTGCGCCTGTTCGTCGACGAACTCGCCACCGCGCCGACCGGTCTGCCCGATCTACGGCTGCTCATCGCCAGTGGGGAGGCCCTCACCCTGGATCTGGCGCGGGACCTCGGCGCGGCCCTGCCCTCCGTGCGCCTGGAGAACCTCTACGGCCCGACCGAGGCCGCCATCGACGTCACCGCCCACGGCGCCACCGGTCCGGGCGCGCCGGACCTCGACCTCGGCGACCCGTCGGGGACGGTGCCCATCGGCCGGCCGGTCTGGAACACCACCGCGCACGTCCTGGACGACTCCCTGCGCCCGGTGCCCCCCGAAGCGCCGGGGGAGCTCTACCTCGGCGGCGTCCAGGTGGCGCGCGGCTACGTCGGACGTCCCGACCTGACCGCCTCCCGCTTCGTCGCCGACCCCTACGGCCCGCCCGGCTCCCGGCTCTATCGCACCGGCGACCTGGTGCGACGGCTGGACGACGGCTCCCTCGTCCACCTCGGCCGCTCGGACGACCAGGTCAAGATCAACGGGGTACGGATCGAACCGGCCGAGACCGAGGCGGTACTGCGGGCCCTGACCGGGGTGGCCGAGGCCGCCGTCACCGTCCGTACCGACGCCGCCGGCGCGGCGACGCTCGCCGGCTACCTGGTCCCGGTCCCGGGAACGCGCCCGGACACCGACGACCTGAGGGGCCGACTCGCCTCGGCGCTCCCGCCGGCCGCCGTGCCCGCCACCCTCACCGTCCTGGACCGGATGCCGTTGAGCGTCAACGGCAAGGTCGACCGCGGGGCCCTCTCCGAACCCGAACCCCTCCCGGTCGGGGGCAGAGGCGCGGCCACCGACGCCGAACGTCTCCTGTGCGCGGCCATCGCCGACCTGCTGGGAAGGGAACCCGAGAGCGTCGGAGCCGACGCCGACTTCTTCGCCCTGGGCGGCGACAGCGTCACCTCCATCCGGCTCGTCGGCCGGGCCAGGGCAAGCGGTCTGGAGTTCACCGTCCGCGACGTGTTCATCCATCGCACCGCCGAACGGCTCGCCGCGCACGCCGCCGGCACCGTCTCCGAACCGGCCGAGCCCGAACCGGGCCCCGAACCCGGCGACGAGTTCGCCGGGCTCCTGGACGCCGGGGAGATGGACGACCTCCAGCGGCTCTGGGAGCAGGGATGACCCCGCCCCAGGGGCGCCCGGCCCACCATCCACCACCGTCATCGACCGAGGAGAACCCCATGAACACCGGCGCCGAGGGTCCGGGGCGGATCCAGGACGTGCTCCCGCTGGCCACCCTCCAGGAGGGGCTGCTGTTCCACTCCGTCAAGGACGAGGTGGACCTGGACGTCTACACCGTCCAGAACGTCTTCGAGTTCACCCGCCGTGTCGACGCCACCGCCCTGCGGGCCGCCGCCGACGCCCTCCTGCGACGCCACCCGGCCCTGCGCGCCGGGTTCATGCACGAGGGGGTCGAACGTCCGGTCCAGTTCGTCCCCGAGCGGGTCCCGGCGGCCTGGAACGAGACCGATCTGTCCGACCTGCCCGTGGTCGAGGCGCGCCGCCGTCTGGACCACCTACGGGTCGCCCAGCGCGAACGCCGCTTCGACCTGGCACGCCCGCCTCTGATCCGGCACGTGCTGGTCCACCTGCCCGAGGGGCGGGACGTCCTCCTGCTGACCTTCCACCACATCGTCATGGACGGCTGGTCGGGCGAGCTCTACAACGCCGAGCTGATGGACCTGTACCTGCGCGGCGGGGACGACAGCGGTCTGCCCGACCCCCGCCCCTACCGCGACTACCTGGTGTGGCTCTCCCGTCAGGACCGCCGGAGCTCGGTGGAGGCCTGGCGCTCCGCCCTCGACGGAGTGGACGAGGGCACCCTGATCTCGGCGGGGGAGGGCGGCGACACCACGATCATGCCGCGCACCGTCGACGGGATCGTCGATCCCGCCCTGGCCGACCGGCTCACCACTCTGGCCCGGGAACTCGGCGTCACCCCCAACACCCTCTTCCTCACGGCCTGGGGGCTGGCCCTGCGCTCCCACACCGGCGGCGACGACATCGTCTTCGGCAGCACCGTCTCGGGACGCCCGCCCGAGATCGACGGGGTCGACTCCATCGTCGGCGTCTTCTTCAACACCGTGCCGGTCCGGGTCCGGGTCCGACCCGCCGAGACCGTCCGCGACCTGTTGGTCCGGATCCAGGGGGAACAGGCCGACCTGCTGGCCCACCACCACGTGGGGCTGGCCGACATCCAGGGCGCCGTCGGCGGCCGGCGTCTCTTCGACACCCTCTACGTCCAGCGCAACATCCCGCGCGACGACGAACGCTACCGGGACGTGCGCGAACGCACCGGACTGGAGTCGGTCACCGGCAACGACGCCACCCACTATCCGCTGACCTTCGTCGTCCAGCCCGGCGACGAGCTCCGGCTCAGCCTCGCCCACCGCACCGACGTGGTCTCCGCCGAGACCGCCCGCGAACTGTACGACCGGGTGACGCGGCTGCTCGAAGGGATCGCCGACCGCCCCGACGCCCCGGTCTCCGCCCTCGACCCGCTCGACACCCGGACCCGAGAGGCCTGCCTCGCCCTGGGCGAAGGGCGACGGCTCGCCCTGCCCGACACCACCCCGGCCGCGCTCTTCGAGGCCTCCGCGGCCCGCGCACCCGAACGCGTCGCCCTGGTGACCAGGGAGGAGCGCCTCACCTTCGCGGAACTGGACGAGCGTGCCGAACGCCTGGCCCGCCTGCTCGCCGACCTGGGCGTGGGGCCCGAGGCACGGGTCGCGATCGCCCTGCACCGCTCCGCCGACTGGGTGGTGACGCTGTTCGCCGTCCTCAAGCTCGGCGCCGCCTACGTCCCCCTGGACCTGGAGCACCCGGCCGCGCGGCTCGGCCACATGATCGCCGACTCCGCGCCCCTGGTCACCGTCACCACCGCCCGCGCCGCCGAACACCTGCCCGACGAGGCCGAGGGCGACGGCCGACGGTTGTACCTGGACGACCCGGCCACCCGCGCGGATCTGAGGTGGGTGGACCTCACGGTGCCCCGCCCGCCCGTCGAGCACCGGCCCGACCACCTGGCCTACGTCATCTTCACCTCCGGCTCCACCGGCCGCCCCAAGGGGGTGGAGACCCCCTACCAGGGGCTGGTGAACATGCTGGTCAACCACCGCGCCGAGATCTTCGACCCGGTGGTGGCCGAACAGGGCGGCCGCGTCATGCGGGTCGCGCACACCGTCTCGTTCTCCTTCGACATGTCCTGGGAGGAGCTCCTGTGGCTGATCGACGGCCACGAGGTGCACCTGATGGACGAGGAACTGCGTCGCGACTCCGCCGCCCTGGTCTCCTACTGCGCCGAGCACGACATCGACGTCGTCAACGTGACCCCCTCCTACTGCGGTCAGCTCCTCGACGACGGTCTGCTCGGCGACACGACCGGGCGGGAGGAACGGCACCGCCCGCCACTCGTCCTGTTGGGCGGCGAGGCGGTCACCCCCACCGTCTGGGATCGGCTCCGCGACACCGACGGCGTGCTCGGATACAACCTGTACGGGCCCACCGAGTACACGATCAACACCCTCGGCGGCGGCACCGGCGACAGCGCGACCCCCACGGTGGGACGCCCCATCGCCAACACCGACGTGCGCGTCCTCGACACCTCTCTGCGGCCGGTCGCCCCGGGCGTCCCCGGAGAGCTGTACGTGACCGGGGTCGGCCTGGCCCGCGGCTACACCGCGCGCCCCGACCTGACCGCCGAGCGGTTCGTCGCCGACCCCTACGGAGCGCCCGGGGCCCGGATGTACCGCACCGGCGACCTGGTGCGGTGGGACGAGGACGGGCTCATCGACTACCTGGGCCGGATCGACGACCAGGTGAAGATCCGCGGGGTGCGCATCGAACCCGGCGAGGTCGTCTCCGCTTTGGAGGAGCACCCCGACGTCGTTCAGGCGGCCGTGACCGTGCGGGAGGACACCCCCGGCCTCAAGCGGCTGATCGGCTACCTGGTCCCCGGAATCGGGAAGGGGATCGACACCGACGCCCTGCGCCGGGAGCTGCGCGACTCCCTGCCCGACGCCATGGTCCCCGCCGTCCTGGTCACCCTGGACCGGCTGCCCCTGACCGTCAACGGCAAACTCGACCACGCCGCCCTGCCCGCGCCCGCCCACCAGGGGGCGGCGGGACGTCCGCCCCGGGACGACGTCGACCGCGCCCTGGCCGACGACTTCGCCGCCGTCCTCGGCCTGCCGGAGGGGGCGGACAACCCCGTCACCCTCGACGACGACTTCTTCGACCTGGGCGGCCACTCCCTCCTGGCGATGCGCCTGGTGGGGAGGGTCCGCAAGCGCACCGGGCAGCGGCTGCGCGCGGGCGACCTCATCGCGGCGCCCACGGTGGCCCGCCTGCGCGACTACCTGGAGTCCCCGCGTCGTGAGGACCTACTCGCGCCGATCCTGCGCCTGCGCGAGGGCGGACGCCGCCGGCCCCTGTTCTGCCTCCACCCGGCGGCCGGACTGAGCTGGTCCTACGCGGGACTGGCCCCCTACGTCGACAGGGAACGCCCCCTGGTCGGCGTGCAGTTCCCCGGCCTGCGCGAGGACGATCTTCCGCCCACCATGGACGCGCTGGTGGAGCGGTACGCGCGGCTGATCCGCACCGTCCAGCCGAGCGGCCCCTACCACCTGGTGGGCTGGTCCTTCGGCGGTCAGATCGCGCACGGCCTGGCCACCCTCCTCCAGTCCGAGGGGGAGCGGGTCGACTTCCTGGGGATGCTCGACACCTACCCCACCGACTCCGAACCGGTCCGCCGGGCGGGCGGGGCCATGACCGACGACGAGGCCGAACAGGAGGCGCTCGACTTCCTGCTCTCCGGCTCCCGACGCGACCTCCCCTCGTGGCTCACCCCTCCCTACCGGCGCGCGGACGTCGTGGAGTTCCTGCGTGACGGCGACGGGGTGTGGTCGGACTTCGACGCCGAGACCATCGAACGCGTGGTGCGCGCCCGCGTGTACACCAACGAGGTCATGTACCGGGCCGACTACCGCGTCTTCCGCGGTGACCTGCACTTCTTCTCCGCCGTCGCGCGACGGGACCCGGGCTCGGGGATCACCGCCGAACTGTGGAAGGAGTACGTCGACGGGCGGGTGATCGACACCCCGGTCGACCACCACCACGACGACCTCACCGGCCCCGCGGCGCTGGCCGTCATCGGTCCGGTCCTGGACCGCGCGCTGCGAGGAGAGCACGGCTGACCCTCTCCTCGGGACGGGGGCGCCCCACCGATCTTCAGATGCTAAGGTTAGGCTTACCTAATGGAAGCCGGGGGGATTCGGCGGGCCATCGGCCTCCCCCGTCCCACACCGCCCCCTGCCCCGGGCGGCCCACCCCACCCCACGCACCCCTCCCCGACGACCCCGAAAGCGAACCCGTGACAGTGTCGACCGCCCGCCCCCGAAGCACCGGCATGGCCGCCGGCGCCCTGGCCCTGACCCTCGCCCTCACCTCCTGCGGCGCCGACGACCCCTCCGACGCCGCCGACGCCTCCACCGAGACCACCACCGTCGAGACCGACTACGGACCCGTCGAGATCCCCACCGACCCCCAGAGGATCGTCGCCCTCGAATTCGGCAACGAGATCCTCGTCGAGGCCGGCATCGACCCCGTCGGCGTCATCGACCCCAACCCCGGCCTCTACACCCCCGAGGAACTGGAGATCCTCCAAGGGGCCGACGTGGTCCAGGAGTCCAGCCTGGAGATCAACATCGAGGCCGTCGCCGCCGCCGAACCCGACCTCATCATCGGCGGCGTCCGCGAGGTCAGCCACGACGACTACGAGGAGCACTTCGAGAACCTGTCGCGGATCGCGCCCACCGTCCTGTTCGACTTCGACGGCGCCGGGCCCGAACTGCGCGACATGAGTCTCGACCTCGCCGAGGTCGTCGGCGACGCCGAACGCGCCGAGGCCGAACGCGAACGCTACGAGGAACGCGTCACCGAGCTCCGCGTCACCTACGCCGAACAGCTCCAGGACCACACCTTCGCCGTGGTCTTCGGCGTCGACGACCAGTTCGCCGTCGTCAACACCAACGCCTGGGGCGCCTACATCCTCGACGAACTCGGCGCCGAGACCACCTCCGTCATCGAGGAGGCCGGCGGCGACTTCGCCACCTTCCAGTCGTACGAGAACATCGACAAACTCGACGACGCCGACGTCGTCCTCTACGAGACCGACGTCTCCCTCGAACCGGACGCCTTCACCGCCGACCTCCTCGACCAGAACCTCTGGGCGAGCCTGCCCGCCGCGGAGAACGACCGCGTCCACCCCCTGCGCTACAGCTTCTCGCGCACCTGGGGCCAGGCCAACGACGTCCTGGACCAGCTGGAGGAAGTCCTCCAGGACCTGTAGGACCCGCACCCGACGGAAGGAGTCACCATGACCAACCCCTTCGACGACGCCGAGGGCACCTTCCTCGTCCTGGTCAACGAGGAGGAGCAGCACTCGCTCTGGCCCGTCTTCGCCCACGTCCCCGACGGCTGGACCCCCGTCCACGGGCCCTCCTCCCGGGACGAGGCTCTGGACTACGTCAACACCCACTGGACCGACCTGCGCCCGCGCGGCCTGCGCGAGTCCCTCGCCTGACCCCACCGGAACGGCTCGGTGGAGCCCCTCTCGTTCGGCTCCACCGACCGTGCCCCCGGGCCCGACACCCACGCGCCCGTACCAGTCTTCGTGAAGGACCCCGTGAAACTCTCCACGCTGATGGTCGACATCGGCCCCCTGCGCACGAGCCGCGAGTTCAGGATCGTCTTCGTCGCCCGACTCGTGTCCATCTTCGGGCTGGGCTTCGCCGCCGTGGCGCTGCCGATGCAGGTCTACCAGCTCACCGGGTCCTCCCTCGCCGTGGCGACCGTGCACACCACCTCCGCCGTCAGCGTCCTCACCGGCACCATCGTCGCCGGCATGCTCGCCGACCGGGGTGACCGCCGCCGCCTCATCGTCATCGGCCGCGCCTCCGCCGTCATCGGTTCCGGAGCGCTGGCCGTCAACACCCTCACCCCCGGCGAACCCTGGCTGTGGGTGATCTACGCGGCCGCCGCCTTCAACGGCTTCTTCGGCTCCTTCAGCGCCGTCGCCCTCCAGGCCGCCGCCCCCGGCTTCGTCCCCCGCGACAAACTCCCCGCCGCCGGCGCCCTGCTCGCCCTCAACGGCGAACTCGGCTCCGTACTGGCCCCCGCCCTGGGCGGCGGCATCATCGCACTGTGGGGGATGGGAACCAACTTCGTCATCACCGCCCTGCTCTCCTTGTTCACCACCCTCCTGGTGTGGCGTCTGCCCCGACTCGACGTCCCCGAGGACGGCCGACGGCAGTCGATCGCCACCGCCCTGCGCGAAGGCGGACGCTTCGCCGTCGGCCACCGCGTCGTCGGACCGCTCCTGCTGCTGGGCCTGGTCCAGATGCTCTTCGCCGCGCCCCAGGTGCTCATCAACGAGTTCACCGACAAGGTCCTCGGCGGCGGCCCCGGCCTGGTCGGACTGCTCTACACCGCCCCCGCCGTCGGCGCGCTCCTCGGCTCGCTCACCAGCGGCTGGGCCGGACGCGCCCACCGGACCGGAGCGCTTCTGCTCACCGCCGTCGCCCTGTGCGGCCTGGCCGTCCTCGGACTGGGCGCGAGCACCTGGGCGCCGTTCGCCTTCGTGTTCCTGGCCTTCCTCGGCTTCGGCCAGGTCGTGGAGGAGATCCTGCGCTACGCCCTCCTCCAGTCGCACACCCCCGACCGGCTCCGCGGCCGCGTCAACGCGGTGTGGACCGCCCAGTCCACCGTGGGCGGCTCGGCCGGCGCCCTCACCCTCGGCGGTCTGGCCCCCCTCATCGGCGCGGCCGGAGCCCTCATGGCCGGCGGCGCCCTCACCATCGTGAGCGTCGGTGCCCTGGCCGTCGCCTTCGCCGGCCTGCGCACCGCACGGGTCCTCCGGGACCCCGAGACCCTCGCGTCCGACGGCCCGCCCGTCGCCGACGCGGACCGTACGACCCGAACCGACAAGGAGAAGAAGTGACCCACGAACGCCTCCTCGAGATGTACCCGCTCAAGCGACGGGTCCTGGAGGTCGCCGAGGTCGAGCGCGTCACCCCGAGGATGATCCGCGTCCATCTGGAGGGCCCCGACCTGGAAGGCCTGCGCAGCGACCACTTCGCCGACCACGTCAAGCTCTGGTTCCCCAACGAGGACGGCGACCACGTCCTGCCCATCGTCGAGGACGACCGCTGCCTCAACTTCCGCGCCGAGGGCGTGGTCTTTCGCGACTACACCGTCCGCGCCCTGGACACCGACGCCGGGCGGTTGAGCATCGACTTCGTCGCCCACGACCACGGGCCCGCCGGCCGCTGGGCGATCGACGCAGAACCCGGACAGCGGCTCGGGGTGCTCGGCCCGCGCGGCACCGCCTGGATCACCGGCGAGTTCGACCACCACGTGCTCCTGGTCGACGAGACCGCCCTGCCGGCCGCCGCCCGCTACATCGAGGAGCTTCCCGAGGACGCCGAGGTCCACGCGTTCTTCGAGGTCGCCGACGCCGCCGAGGAACAGGAGCTCAAGGCCCCGAAGAACGCCCGGATCACCTGGCTGCACCGGAACGGGGCCGCGCCCGGCTCCACCGACCTGCTGTTGGAGGCCTTCCGTTCCCTGGAGCTTCCCGAAGGCGACGGCTTCGTGTACGCGGCGGGGGAGGCCGGCACCCTCAAGCCCATCCGTCGCCTGCTCAAGGAGCGCGGCTTCGTGCGCAACGAGACCTGCGAGGTCGACGGCTACTGGCGCCGCGGCACCAGCAACCTCGACCACCACGAGGAGGACGAGGACTAGTCTCCTCGATCCTCCCGGAGAACGGGCCCCGCGATCGAAGTCCGATCGCGGGGCCCGCCGTCGTCCGCGCGACCGGTAAGCGAACCGTGAACCCCGCGAGTGGCGCCTTGACCGGGCCGGATCCGCCACCGATGATGCTGCGCCATGAACCAAGGTGCCCACCACGCCCAAGATCCGCCCGCACCCGCCGTCACCGTCCGCGACCTGCGGGTACGACGCGGCGGCACCACGGTCTTCGACGGTATCGACCTGGAGATCGCCCGAGGCGGGATCACCGGCCTGATGGGGCCCTCCGGCTGCGGTAAGACCACCCTGATGCGCGCCATCGTCGGGACCCAACGGATCCGTTCGGGCACCGTCACCGTGCTCGACCGGGAGGCCGGAAGCGCGACACTGCGCCGCCGTGTCGCCTACGACACCCAGGCCGCGTCGGTCTACACCGACCTCACCGTCGAACAGAACCTGCGCTACTTCGCCCGCCTGATCGGCGCCTCCCGACACGACATCGAACGCGTCCTCGACCAGGTGAACCTACGCGACCAGGCCGGACGCCGGGTCGACACGCTCAGCGGGGGCCAGGCCAGCAGGGTCTCGCTCGCCGTCGCCATCCTCGGCCGCCCCGAACTCATCGTCCTCGACGAACCCACCGTCGGCCTCGACCCCCTGCTGCGCGAGGAACTGTGGGAGGTCTTCCACACCCTGGTCGCCGAAGGGGCGACCCTCATCGTCTCCAGCCACGTCATGGACGAGGCCCTGCGCTGCGACCGGTTGCTCCTGATGCGCGACGGCCGCGTCATCGCCGACACCACACCCGCGCGGCTGCTCTCCGAGACCGGCGCCGCCGACCCCGACCGCGCCTTCCTGACCCTGATCGAGAGGAAGGCCGGATGAACGTCACCCGCACCTTCGCCACCAGCGGCCGCGTCCTGCGCCAACTCGGCCACGACCCCAGGTCGATCGTCCTGCTGCTCGTTGCGCCGAGCCTGCTCGTCGGCCTCTTCGCCTGGCTCTTCACCGACACCGACGTGTTCGATGGCATCGGCCCGGCGATCCTCGCCCTCTTCCCGTTCGTGGTGATGTTCCTGATCACCAGCGTCACCACCCTGCGCGAACGCCGCTCCGGAACCCTCGAACGCCTGCTGTCCACCCCGATCGGTAGATTCGACCTGATCTTCGGCTACGCGTTCGCCTTCGGTCTCGCCGCCGTCGTCCAGGCCTTCGTCACCGTGCTCTTCGCCGTGTACGTGTGCGGCCTCGACGTCCAGGGCCCGCTCTGGCAGCTGGGCGTGGTCGCGGTCGTCGACGCCCTGCTGGGCACCGCGCTCGGGCTGCTGGCCAGCGCGTTCGCGCGCACCGAGTTCCAGGCGGTGCAGTTCATGCCGGTGCTGGTGTTCCCGCAGATCATCCTCGGCGGCCTCTTCATGCCCCGCGACCGGATGCCCGACGTGCTCTACGCGATCTCGGACTGGCTGCCCCTGAGCCACGCCATCGACGCGGTCAACGCCGTCGCCGCGGGCGACGAGGCCTGGGAGGTGTACCGCCCCCTGCTGATCGTCGCCGCCTTCACCGTGGGCGCCGTCCTTCTCGCCTCCCTCACCCTCCGCCGCCGCACCCCGTGACCTAGAGGTTCTCGGAGCGGGTTCCCGCGCTACGCCAGGCCTGCCAGGCGAGGTAGGAGAACGGCAGGACCAGAAGCAGGTCGGCGAGGTAGGCGATCCAATCCACGCGTAGGACCCTGCCCGCGGGGAAGGCGATGGCCGCGACGCAGATGAAGACGGCCGCCCAGCGGGGCGAGGTCCGGGTCCATCCGATCATCAGACCGAAAACGAACAGGGCGAGAGGGAAGACCGGCCCGGGAAGCCAGAGCACGAGGAGGCTCTGAGGGGGGTATTCGGAGAAGCTGGACAATGCTATTCGATTCACCACCCCCAGGGCCTCCTCGAAGAACCCCTGGAGGCCGAAGGAGATGGTTCCGAACATTCCTGCGAGAAGAACGATCAGCCAGATTCCCGAAATATTGGGGATATGAACACGAAGTCGATCGTATTCCCCGAGAAACCCGTAGACCCAGGGCACCATGGACAGCGCGATCAGCATTCCTCCGGTCACTCCGTAGTGTCCATCGTTCCAGAAGAACGGGGAGGCGGCGAAGGTGACCGGGCCGAGAAAAAGTGCCACGGCCTGTAGTCTCTTGATGAGCATGGCAGTACCCTACGATCCCTGGTCGGTTCTTCGAAGAGGTGACCGGAAAGTCCGGAGCGCCGTGTTCGCTCGTGTCGGGAAAAGGAGGATACCCTTCTCTTCGGCATTTCAGATGTTTTTGCCTGAGGTCTCCCCGGGTCTTCCGGGGAAGGAGCATGCCGGCCGAGGCCTGCTGAATCTTCGGAGCGAGAACCAGAGGAGTTCGTACCGAACCGATCGTCGGTGGCCCGATCGGAACTCCGCGGACGCCGCCGGTCGGCCGCGGTCCTGGTCGGTGTCGGTCGAACACCGACCAGGACCCCGCACCCGCTGATGATTCGGGCGGTGCCGTGTGGATCGTTCCTCTCACCGGCGTCCGCGCGACCGTTGAGGGGACGGGTGACGGTACGGGAGGAAGGCCCGAAGAACGGTGCCTAGTCCGGCGGGGGGAGAAGACCACGCCGGTAGGCGCGCACGAGGTTGCGGGGGACGCGGTACTCACGACCTCGGATGTGGACGGTGATCAGTTCCGGTGTCGTGGCCTTCCACTGGGAACGGCGCGTACGCGTGTTGGATCGGGACATCTTGCGTTTGGGTACTGCCATACCGGTGATTCCTTTCGATTCGGGGTGGTCTCGTGGACGCCTTCTCCGGTGTCGGCGGGGTCGGGCGCCGTGGTCATCCGCGTCGGTATCGGCGCTGGAAGCGCTCCACCCGGCCGGCGGTGTCCACCACACGGGAGGTGCCCGTGTAGAAGGGGTGGCTCGCGCTGGAGATCTCGACGTCGATCACCGGGTAGGTGCGGCCGTCCTCCCACTCGATGGTCTTGTCGCTGCTTCGGGTGGAGCGGGTGAGAAAGGCGAAGTCGGCCGCCTTGTCACGGAAGACGACGTGCTCGTACCTGGGGTGGATGTTCTTCTGCATGGTGTTCTCCGTGGGGTGTGGGCGCGTTCGCTCAGCGTTCCTCGCGGAACTCGACGTGGCGGCGGATCTTGGGGTCGTACTTGCGCAGGACCAGGCGATCGGGGGTGTTGCGACGGTTCTTCCTGGTCACGTAGGTGGTTCCGGTGCCCGCAGTGGAGCGGAGTTTGATGATGGGGCGAACGTCGTTACGAGCCATGGGGTCCCTCCTCGTGGTGGAGCTTGCCAGAAAATGATAACCGTTTTCGTTCGCGCTATGTTCATGGCTCGGAGAACGTCGAGCACGGAGCCGTGTTCAGTGCCTCACGCCGCGAGTGCGTGCCGATCAAGACCGACCCCTGGTGGGGTCCGACCGGTTCACCGCCCAAGGTCCTCGGCGGAGCCGCCCGAGGACGCCCCATCGGCGGAGTCCCGGGAACCGGTCGGCTCGGTGAGGCGATTCGGTGGGCGCCACTGGAGAAGGAGTGCCTCCTGTTGGTCGGAGGATCCCGATCAGGGTCTCGTTTCGGGGGCGTGAACGGCTGCGATCGATCGGAGGCCCAGGCTCACTCCCAGGCCGGCGTCCCGACCTTCTGAGGGGGTGAGTCTCTGAACGCGGCTCCGCGCTCTCGGAGAAGATGAGTAATCGAACCGGTTCATTCTCTTATGGAGAATTCCAGGCCTCCTCATATCGAGAGGGTCCCCATTGGGGTGGTCGGGGAAACGATGTTCGCCCCTCGCCTCACTGAACATCCCGCCCCACGGGGCGAACCCCATCGCCCCTTCCCACCTGGAACGATGTCGGGCGCATCCACCATAAGTACGTCCTCCACCCCCTCTTTCGATCTCCCGAATTTCCCAGGGGGAGTTCCATTGGTCGAGGGTCGTCTGGTCCTCGCGGCCGATGCCCCGTGCCGCTCCGATCCCTAGTTTCGAAGGCGTAGGAGAAAGAAGGAACATTCCACCAGGGAAGAGGAGCGCATGTTCGAAGGCGGCGGGAAGAGGGCCGGGTCGTCCCGGAGTCGTGGACCGGCCTTCGCGGCGGTGGTGGGGGCGGGCGCCCTCTTGGGGGCGATCGTGGCGGCGGCCCCGGCGAGCGCGATCATCGGTGGTGTCGACGCCACCGAGGAGTACGAGTTCATGGCGGCCCTGTTCGACGACAAGGGCGCTCACATGTGCGGGGGCGCTCTGGTCGACGAGGAGTGGGTGCTCACCGCGGGGCATTGCACCTTCCCCGAGGAGATCACCGTGCGCGTGGGCAGCACCGACCACACCCAGGGGGGAAGCGAGCGCGAGGTCGTGGAGGTGGTCGAGCATCCCGACTACGAGGTGGAGGACGTGAGCGACGATCCCGACTACGAGCTCTCGGAGTATCTGCTGTGGAACGATCTCGCGCTGGTGAGGCTGGACTCCCCGGTCGAGCAGACCCCGATCGACCTCGGCGAGGTGTCGTCCGTCCCCGACTCGGCGGTGCGCGTCCTCGGTTGGGGGATGGTCGACGAGTTCGGTGAGAAGGACAAGCCGGACATGCTCCAGCAGTTGGACACCGAGGTCGTCGACCCGGAACGGTGCGCGGAGATGGATCCCGAGAGCGATCTGTGTTCGGAGCACCCGACCGACGAGGCCCAGGCCTGCATCACCGACTCCGGCGGTCCTCTGATCCGTGGTGAGGAGGGCGATCGGGAGCTGGTCGGCGTGGTCAGCCGTGACGGCGACTTCGACGAGAGTCCGCTCTGCGTGGGGCCGATGGTCTTCACCGACCCCGTGGCGCACGCGGACTGGATCACCTCCACCATCGCGGACGAGACCTCGGCGAAGACCCTCGAGCCGGTGCCGGCGAAGGGGGTCGGTCACGTCCGCGGCGCCGACGACCACCGGCCCTCCGACTTCGAGCGGGGTTGATCTCCGGGGCGCCGGTACGGCCGGCGGCGTGAACCCCGAACGGACGGCCCCCGGTGACGCATCCCTGCGCCACCGGGGGCCGTCCTCGTGCCCGGTCACAGCGGGCCCGCCGCCCCGAACCTTTCGAACCTCCACGGGCCTCGGTCCATCAGGGGACCGGGGCCGCCCGGGCGACGGAGGCGGCGCGTCTCTCCATGGCGCGCAGGAGGGCCGAGTTCGAGGAGATGACGTTCAGTCTCCGTGACCGGCGCAACCGTTCGGCGGCGGTGAGGCTGGCGAAACCACCACCGGGAACGAGCAGGGTGTCGATGCCCGGTTCCAGCCTCTGGAGGATCTGGCGTTCGAGTTCGTCCTGGTCCACGGCGAAGCGTGCCCCCCGGTCGAAGAGGTCGGGGCGTTCGATGCCGTCCCACTCCGCGGGCAGCTCGTATCGGATGATCTGGCGTACCCGCACCGGCAGGTAGGAGCGGATGGCCTCCAACGTGCCGTCGCTGAACCAGGGCGGGGCCACCACGGCGATCCCGTCGGCCCGGTTCCGGGCCAGTTCCTCCCGGATCGCCTGGCCGGCGGTGACGGTCGGAACACCACCGGACAGCCGCTCGACGTGTGCGCCGAAGGCGGTGTCGAACGCCGTCCCGCCGAACACGCTGCTGCTGGCGAAGCAGTAGCCCAGCGCGTGGACGTCGAGGTCGCCCAGTTGGCGTACGGCGACGTCCATGCCGGTGCCGGAGAGGAGCTCCTCCACGTCCAGGCCGGTGAATTCGGTTCCGAAGGGACGCGGGGTCCAAAAGCGCGCGGTGTGCACGCTCGTGTCGGGCCCGACCGAACGCCAGATCTCCATCTCGGGGACGGGGTCGTTGTGGATGACCAGGAGGCCGAGTCTCGTCCTCATACCCGGACCTCCTCCACGGGCCTCTTCTCCGGACGGCGCAGGATCAGCGGGGAGATGAGCATGCCCGCGGCGGCGAAGGCGGCCGTGAGCCCGAACGCCCAGCGGAACTCCACGCCCGTCGGGTCGGTGCCCAGGATGATGGTCAGCAGAGCCACCGTGACCGCGGCCGACAGGTACTGGGAGGTGGTCATGAGCGCTCCGGCCGTGCCCTGGTGCCGGTCCGGTACGTCCCTGGTGCCGATGACGAACATGGAGGTGTAGATGACCCCGTGTCCGAAGCCGCTCAGCAGCAGGCCGGGCAGCAGGTGGGTGGTGTAGGTGCCCGACCCGAGCATGGCGGCGAGCAACGCCAGGCCGACGACGCTGATCAGGAAGCCCACGGTCATGGTCGTTCCAGCGCCGATGCGTTCCACCGCGCGGCCCGCGGCCATGTTCCCGAAGGTCACCATGACGGCCAGGGGGAGGAAGCCCAGTCCCGCCTGGAGCGGTGTGAAGCCCTCCAGTTTCTGGAGCAGGAGTGTGACCAGGTAGAACTCCGAACCCACGCTGGCCATGTACAGGTAGGTGGCCACCACGCCGGCTCCGAGGGAGCGGGTGCGCCGCAGGGACCGGTCCACCATCACGTTGTCGGACCACGCCTCGTTGGTGAGGAAGGCCAGGCCCAGGACCACGGCGACCAGGCAGGCGACTCCGGCGTACATGCCCGGGGTACCCGGATCCGCCACCAGGGTCAGACCGATGACCAGGGCGAGGAGCGCGCCGGTGCCCATCATCGCGGCGGGCAGGGGCACGCGTCCCGCCCGGTCCTGCCGGGACGCGGCGGTCAGCCACAGCAGACCGCCCAGGGCGGCCAGCAGGGTCAGCGGGATGTTGATGAGGAAGGTCCATCGCCAGGAGAACTCGGTGAGGACGCCACCGAGGATGGCGCCCACGGCGAGACCGGAGGCGCCGATGGCGCCCCAGATGGACAGGGCGCGTGAGCGGGCCGGACCGGCCGCGAAGGTCGCGCTGATGAGGCCGATGGTCGCCGGCTGGAGGAAGGCCGCCGACAGCCCCTGCGCGCCTCGGCTGATCAGGAGCGCCATACCCTCTTGGGCGAAGCCTCCCAGGGCGCTGGCCGCGCCGAAGGCGATGACCGAGACGAGGAAGACCCGCTTGGCGCCGACACGGTCGCAGACGCGCCCTCCCACCAGCAGGAGGCCGGCGAACAGGAGGGCGTAGGCGCTGACGATCCATTGGAGGACGGAGGAGGAGAGACCGAGGTCGTGCCCGACGCTGGGCATGGCGACGTAGATGATGGAGTAGTCCAGCGCGATGAGGAACTGCGCCAGACAGAGAACGGTGAGGGCACCGATCGCCTGGGGACTTGCCGTGGATCTGAGGACCGTGTTCATCGAGTCGCTTTCGTGGCGGTTTGCAGGGCCGGATCGTGCAGATGACCGGCGAGTTCGAGGACGGAGCCGGCGACGAGGAGGGCGCCCGCCGAGAACAGGGCCTCGGCGTCGGCGACACCCCAGTCGACCCCGATCGCCGTCATGCCGGCGTCGACGGCCATGGTGACGTCGTCGGGGGAGTCGCCCACGACCACGCACTCCTCGGGGCGGAGTCCGAGGGAGTCCGCGGCCAGGAGGGCCGGGTCGGGGGCGGGTTTTCCCCGGGCGGCCAGGTCGTGTCCGATGACCAGGTCGGGGTGGCGGTCCAGCCCCGTGGACTCCAGGAGTTCGTGGGCGCTGCGCGTGATCTTGCTGGTGACCACCGCGATCCGGGCGCCCTCCTCGGACAGGTCCGTCAACAGCTCCCGGACGCCGGGGAAGACCAGGGTCGAGGCGGCGGCCCGGCTGCGGCGGGCGAAGGACTCGCGGAAGAGCGCCTTGGCCGCCTCCCACACCGTCTCGTCGCCTCGGGGGATGAGGAGGGGCAGGATCGTGTCGAGGGGCTTGCCGATGAGGCCTCGGGCGTCGGCCGGCAGCGGTACCGCGCCGTAAGGGGCGCAGGCGTCGTGGAAGGCGGCCATGATCACCGAGGGCGAGTCCACCAGCGTGCCGTCCAGGTCGAAGAGGACACCGCGTGCGCGCTTCACGACCCCACCGTCGCCTTCGTGGACACCTCGGCGCGGACAGCGGTCTCCGCGACCGCGAGCCGGGCGGCCAGCCGGGTCGTGGACTCCAGGACCGCGCGGTTGACCCGCGCGCTGCGCCCGTCCGTGGCCTTGGCGATGGCCGACAGAACGAACGGGGTGAGCGCGGCCCCGGTCGCCCCGGCCTCGTGCGCCTCCCGCAGCGCCTCCTCCACCAGCGTGTCGAGCAGGTCGGCGTCGATGCTCCATTCCTCCTCGATGGGGTGGGTGACCACCACGGAGGAGGGGGATACCGCCTCCCAGTGCCGGTGCGCGACCCCCGCCAGTTCCGCCAGATCGTCGAGGCGATGGGGGACGGGCCGTCCCGTGCTGCGCGTGTAGTAGCCGGGGAAGTCGTCGGACCGGTATCCGATGACGGGCACGCCCACGGTCTCCAGGTACTCCAGGGTCAGGGCGGGGTCGAGCATGGACTTGGCACCGGCGCAGACCACCGCCACGGGCGAACGGGTGAACTCGGTGAGGTCCGTGGAGACGTCGAAGGAGACCTCGGCCCCTCGGTGCACGCCCCCGATGCCCGCGACCGCGAACACCCTGATCCCCGTGGCGACCGTGCCGATGAGAGCGGAGGAGACCGTGGTTCCGCCGGTGCGTCCGCCGTGCAGGGCCATCGCCAGGTCCCGGGTACTGATCTTCTGGTCGTCGGAGGCCTTGGCCAGCCGTTCCAGTTCCTCGTCCGAGACCCCGACACGCAGGGCGCCGTCGATCACCGCGACCCGGGCGGGGACCGCCCCCTCCTCCCGAGCGCATCGGTCGACCGCCAGCGCGGTCTCCAGGTTGTTCGGGTAGGTGCCTCCGGCGACCACGGAGGTCTCCATGGCGACGACGGCCTCGCGGCTCTCCACGGCGGCACGGACCTCGTCGGAGACGATGACGGCCGACCGGTCGGGACTGTTCATGTCCACTCCTCTCACTCTCCACGCTCACGGCGGGCGTCATCGGCCAGCGACCCTTGGGCGGTCACCAGTTCCGGGCCGACGAGTTTCGGATGGTTGGCGGCGATACCGCCGACCACGGTGTCGTAGGGGAAGTCGTCGTACTCGCCGCGCCACCGGACGAACTCCATGTGGCGACGCCCCTGTTCGTCGAAGGGGTGGTAGTAGCTGTCGTCGCGACCGTCGAACTCCAACGGCCGGATCCCGTAGAGACGGCACAGCAGGGTGTTGAAGACGGGGGTCGCGCGGATCCAGGCGCCGTCGATCCGCACCGACACCAGGGCGTGGAAGGTGAAGAGGTCGCCGCCCATGAGCTCGAGGAGACGCTCGGAGGCCAGGTGGTTGCGCACGTCCCCGTAGATCAGCCGGGTGGGGATGCCCACCGAGCGGGCGGCCGCGGCGTAGACGATGGACTTGTGGACGCAGAACCCCTGCCCGCGCTTGAGGACGCCGGAGGCGCGGACGCCCTCACGGGTGAGATCGGCGTCGTAGACCTCGTAGCGGATACCGTCGCGTACGGCGTCGTGCAGCCGTACGGCCATCTCACGGGGCGAGGCGTTCCGATCCGGGAGGGCCCGGTCGACGAACTCCCGCACTTCGGGGCTCTGGTGGTCGAGGAAGTAGGTCGGTTCCGTCGGTGTTCGGGTCTCGGTCACGTCTGTCCTTCGGTCACAGGCCCAGAGCCTTGGCGATCTTCTGCCGTTGCACGGCGTTGGATCCGGAATAGATGGGTCCGCCGAGGGCGTCACGGACCCCGATCTCCATGCCGGTGTCGGTGAGCACGCCCTCGCCGCCGAACAGCTCGACGGCGGCCTGAGCGGTACGGATATTGGCCTCGCTCGTGAGGATCTTGGCCATCGCCGTCTCCGCGGTGGCCCTGTGCCCGGCGGCGACCGCCTCCCCGGCGGCGTGCAGGGCCCGCCGGGCGTTCTGGGTCGCCATGTGCATCTCCACGACGGTGTCGCGCACGCTCTGGAACTCGGCGAGCGGTCGGCCGAACTGGCGCCGGGTCTCCACCCGCTTCACGACCCGGTCCAGACGATGGCGCATCTCGCCCACGTTGATGACGAAGGCGATCAGGATCTCCCAGGTCATCACTCGGTCGAGGATCAGGAATCCGGTCCCCGCCGCGCCGATGACGTTGGCCCGGGGGACACGGCATTCCGTCAGACGCAGCCGCCCGAAGGGGGAGGTGCGCAGGGTCGACTTGTCCAACGCCGGACCGAAGTCCGCGCCGGGCGTGCCTCGGGGGACGAGTACCGCGCTCAGACCGAGCGGGCCGGGGGTGTCGGAGGTGCGAACGTAGACGACCGCCAGGTCCGCGACCGGGCCGTTGGTGACGTAGGTCTTCAGCCCGTTCAGTTCGATGTGGTCGCCGTCCGTCCGGCCGGTGGTCGCCATGGCCAGCACGTCCGACCCCGCTTCGGGCTCGGTGATGGCGTGGCAGCCGATGGCCGCTCCGGTGGCGATCGTCGGCAGGTGGCGACGGCGGAGTTCGGGGCTCGCGAACCCGTTGAGCGCGAACCCGGTACTGGCCAGGTGCGTGGCTGCGCTGAAGTTCAGCCCCGCGTCACGGACCGTGTAGCCGAGGTGCTCGACCACGTGCATGAGGTCGGTCAGGGAACAGGCCTGACCTCCGACCTCCTCGGGGAGGAAGGAACCGAACAGGCCCGTGCCCGCAAGCTCCTCCCAGACCTCTCGGGAGAAGACCGCCCGCCGGTCCCGTTCGAGATGACCTCGGTTGATGGTGGGGGCGACCCGTTCGATGCGCTCGCGTAGGCGGGTGAGAGCGATGCCCTCGTCTCGCGGCGGTGCCGCTGTGGTGATCACCATGTCGGGCACGTCCGGTCAGTAGGAGGAGAAGTCGGGTGACGTGAGGTCGTGCCGCTCGTCGCCGCGGAGCGGCGGGTTGAACACGCTGACGAGCTCCAGATCCTCGTGGGCGCCGGCGATCAGCAGGTGCGGGTCGTGCTGATCCAGGGCGTAGAGGACGCCGGGGGAGAGGTCGATGCGGGTACCGCCGTCCTTGCTCTCGACGAACCCGCTCCCCCCGATGCAGTAACACGCTTCCAGGTGGTTCGCGTATCGGAGTCGGGAGACGGTCCCCGCGCGCACCACGGTGTGGGCGACGGTGAACCCCAGGCCGTCCTCCTCCACCAACAGCCGTTCGCTGGTGCCGTTGCCCCAGTCGATGGTCTCGGTCTTCTCTCTGGAACGCTTGAACATGTCTTCTTCTCTTTCTCGATCTGTTGAAATGAATTCTCGGGACGGGTCAGATCCGCTGTCCGGTATTGGTTTCGATGAAATCCGCGATCGCGTCGATGGTGCGGAAATTCGAGGGGGAGATCTCCACGTCGGTGACGGGCACGTCGAAGGAGGACTGGATCCACTCCACGAGTGCCAGAAGGGAGAGGCTGTCGATGACGCCGCTGGTGAGAAGGTCGTAGTCGCGAGGGATGTTCTCCCCGGCCAGGTCCGGCGCGTGGACGGTCACGATGCGTTCCCGAATACGGTCTCGGATATCGTCGGTCATGGCGTTCGCCTTTCGAGGAATCTGTTGATGGTGCCGTTCCGGTCGGTCTTTCCCGTCCCGGTCACCGGAAAGGGTTCCGTGGTCAGGAAGGTCCGTCCGGGTACGGCCGTGGGGGTCAGGGCCGAGGAGACGGCCGAACGCAGGGCGAGGTTGGACACGGAGGCGCCCGGGTCGACGAGCACGGCCGCGATGAGCTCCCGGTCGCCGGACCCCTTGGCGTGGGCCGTCACCACGGCGTCGACCACGCCGTCCTGTCGACGCAGCACCGTCTCGATCGCGTCGAGGGACAGGCGGACACCGCGGACCTTGACCTGACGGTCGCTCCGTCCGGTCAGGCGCAGAGTGCCGTCGGCGTCGACGGTGACCAGGTCGCCCGTACGGAACTCGCGTCGACCTTCGAAGGTCCGCCACACGTCGTTCGGAGCGTTGACGTATCCCAACGCCTGGAAGGGGGTGGACACGAGCAGTTCGCCGCCATCGGAACCGTCGACGCGGTGGCGGACCCCGTCGATGGGGCGGCCCAGTTCTCCGGGCGTGGCCCGACGCAGGTCGAGGAGGAAACCGTCGTTGATCTCGGTGCTGCCGTAGACGCTCCACAGCGCGGCACGGGGAAAGGTCGCGTCCAGGGCGGGCAGCGTCTCCAGGGGATAGAAGTCGCCGGTGGAGATCACGTGGCGGACTCGGGGCACGGGGTCGCCCGCACGGGCGATGAGGGTGAGGACGACCGGTACGGCCTGAAGGAGGTCGACGTCGTACGTGCGGGCCATCGCGGCCAGAGCCGGACCGTTGGTGAGGTCCTCCTGAGGGGCGAAGACGACCTGGCCGCCGGCGGCCAGGACCGCCCACACGTCCAGGGTGGCGATGTCGAAGTTGATCGGGGAGAGGCTCAGGGAGACCGTGTCGGGTCCCAGGTCGAAGTGATCGCGGGCCCAACGGACGAAGCGGTCGACGCCCTCGGGATCGTGGGCGACGATCTTGGGGCTGCCGGTCGAACCGGAGGTGGTGGTCCACAGGCCGTACACGTTCCGCCACGCGCCGGGGGCGTCGGCGAAGGCGGCCAGGTCCCGGTCGATCCGGGAGACGTATTCGGCGCCCGCGTCGTGCGGAACGAGGAGGGCGGGACGGCGGAACCTCTGAGCGATGAGGGTCTCGATCACGGCCCGTCCGTCACGGCCGGCCCGTACGACCTGGACGCCGTGGGGAGGGACCTCGGGGGCGGCGGTGTTCACCGCCGTGACCAGTCGCCGGTAGGTCATCTCTCCTTCGGCGAACCTCAGCGCCACTGCCTCCGGTCGTCGGCGGGCATGTTCTCGAATCGATTCCCAAAGGGTGGGAGTGGCCATGGTCATCGCCTCCTCGGTCATGAGAACGGTGGATGTTCCTGCATGGGCTCATACGTCGAACGGGAGGTTTTCCAGGCCGATACGGGAGAGATGTCTCCCCCTGGGCGGAGCGGAGATGCCGAAGAACGTTCGACTGCCAGAGCAGAACATAGGTAACGTCGTCACGGCTTGGCAATACCGTTTCTGAAAATTCCCTCGGTGTGGAACGGGAAAAAGGGGAGGTGCGAACCTCGGACAAGGGGATTCTCGTTTTCCAAGGTCGTTCTTCGACCGATTCTGGACGAGGGCTCCAGTGATTCTCGAGCGCGGCGCGGGCGGGGTCGGCGCGTGCCCGCATGGGGCCGGGCGCCGCCGTCCCCGGGGGCGCCGGAGGGGCTCTCCATCACCGAGGAGACGGATGGTGAGAGAGGGGAGAAAGTGGATCCTCAGGGGGACAAGACCCTTCTGAACTGGGAGGACGTGGATGGTGTCCCTCCCCGTCTCCGGTGTCCCGAAGGTGTTCGCCCGGGTGTCCCCTGGAGCCGGGCGGCCTCCTCCGAGGCGGGTCCTCTCGTGTCCTCGGGCCTTCGGGCAGGTGGGGCATGGTCCTCACATGGCAGCTTGGTGCCATTGCAGGAGTAGGCCAGTCGATCGTGCTGACAGTCGACTCGTGAACGTCGATGATGGAAATCAGATCGGCGGTTCGGAGAGCGCCCTCACCGGATCCGAAGCCGCGCGATGAACCCCAGAAGTCGCAGAATCATCTTCGATGCCGTGGACTCCTCGGCTCACGAAAAAGGGAAGAGACCTTCATGGGCAAGATCACGAACTTCTTCTGTGTCGTCGGTATCACCGCCGCCTGTGTTCTCGTGGACGGTGGACCGATCGTCGAGCGGAATTCCACCGGGGTCCTGGCCGGAGAGGGTTATTCCTGCGAGGAGTGCGGCGCCGGTTGGCAGTGACCTGAAAGGGTCGATGGAGAGGGGAGGGCGTCCCTATGGGGCTCCCGTCCCCTTTTTCCCGGAGCGTTCGTCCGAAAGAGAGAAGAGTCGGTGAACTTTACGATTCTGGGCGCGTTGGAGATTCTGAAGGACGATCGGGAGTGCACCCCCAAGGCTCCGAAGGTCCTCCAGGTCCTGGCCCTGTTGCTTCTGAGAGCCAACCATCCCTTACCCATGAGTGTCCTGGTCAGGGAGCTCTGGGGGGATCACCCGCCGAAGAGCGCGGTGACGACCGTGCAGACCTACGTGTGTCAGCTGCGCAAGGCCATCGAAGAGGTGGACACGGCCACGGAGGAACCCGAGTACCTGCTCACCCGCTCCTCCGGATATCTGCTGCGGGTCTCTCCCGAACAGGTGGACGCGCTGGTCTTCCAACGGCTGCTCGGCGAGGGGAGACGCCTCCTCGAGGAGGGGCACACCGACGCGGCCTCGAAGCGCCTCGGTGAGGCGCTGGATCTGTGGTCCGGCCCCTGCCTGGCCCACGTCTCCCGCGGACCGCTGATCGAACCCCACGCCGTCCGTCTGGAGGAACAACGGCTGCACGCGCAGGAACTGCGCATCCGCGCCGAGCTCCTCCTGGGGCGTGAACGGGAGTCGATCGGAGAGCTGCGCTCTCTGGCGATGGAGTATCCGCTGAACGAGTGGTTCCATGGCCGGCTCATCCACGCGTTGCATCGGGCCGGGCGTCGGGACGAGGCGTCGACGGCCTACCGGCGGCTGCGACTGGCCCTCTCGGAGGAACTCGGCCTGGAGCCTTCGCTTGAACTACAGACCCTTCATCAGGAGGTGCTCGGCGCGAGCCCGGCGCCCCCCGAGCCTCGACGGCGGCCGCGAGGTCGACCGGAGGGTTCCGTTCCCCTGGCGACGGGATGACCTCCACGGCCGGGCCGGTCGGCGTTCATCGCACCTTCCGCCCTTCCGTGACCCCGCCGAGGGAACGTGTGTCGATCCACCCCAGCGCGGTCGCGAGGACGCCGGCCTGGAAGCGGCTTCGAGCGCCCAGACGGCGGCTGAGGTCCGCGGTGATCCGACGCGCGGTGCGCACGGACACCCCGAGTTTGCGGGCGATGGTCTCGTCGGTGTTGCCCTCCGCCAGCAGGTTCACCACCGCCTGCTCCTGCGTGCTGAGGCCATGAGGGTCACGTGGAGTGACCGAGGAGCCCAGGGGTCGGGCCTCCTCCCACACGTACTCGTACAGGGCCATCAGGGCGGTGACGGCGCCGGAACCGCGCAGGACCAGGGCGCTCGCGGAGGTGTCGTCGGGATCGGTGGGGATCAGCGCGATGGCGCGGTCGAAGAGGACCATCCTGGTCGGCAGGGTCGGCACGGTACGGATCCGGGCTCCGAGCTCGGTCAGCCGGGAGATGTACTGGACCGTCTTGGGGTCGTTCATCACGCTGTCGAGGTAGACGTCCCGCAGTTCGACGCCTCGTTCGAGCAACAGCCGGTCCAGCGGGAGGCTCGCCTCGAGGTTGTCCTGGGTCTGGGCGCCTCCGTCCGCGAAGGTCCAGAGCGAGTGACGACAGTCGTGCACGAGCTCCTCGATCCGCAGGCGGATGGCGTCGATGCCGTGGAGCTGTTCGATGTCCATCACCGCGCGGGTGCCGGGGCTCTCCTCGAACTCGGAGATCAGTTGGGTGATGGCCGTGCGCGCGGTGGCCAGCTCTCGCTGCCGTTCCAACAACTCGGCCTCCTGCTGCCACAGCAGCGTCTGGAGGCCGAACTCGGGTCTCACCAGGACCAGCTTCTCGGACTGCTCCCACGAACGTCGGATCAACGACAGTCGGGCCAGTTCGTCGAGCGCCGACCGTACCCGTTCCGTCGGCCAGTCCAGGATGCGTCCGAGGTCGCTCACACCGGCATGGGGCTCGGCGAACATCGCTCGATAAACGCTCACCGCGTCTTGACCGATTCCGATCGATCCGAACACGACTCTCCTCCGGTCGCCTCTTCCGCATCGACCCACCGCGCCGCGTGGTACGGCGAGCCTGTCGACTTATGGGTACGGCGACACGATCTCTGTGAAACTTGCGTGCCAATTGTGGAGTCTTCGGGGGGTGCTCGCAAGAGTGGTTCGTGGCCTCTTCAGGACAGAAATCGCTTGCTCGTATCTTTCCGTCGGGTTAACGATGTCCTGGCGAACGGGCGGAGAATAGCATGAGAATCGTACGCTTGAGGTTGTCCGTTCGCGGTCCGTTTCCCTGTGGGGAGATCAAGGAGGAGGTCTACGCACGCTCCGACCCCGAGGACATGCTGGAACACCTTTATGTCGAAACGTGTGCGGGGCGGGCGGAACTCGTTTTCTTCCTCCACGAGGACATCAGGGGGAGCGCGGAGGTGACCGTCCTGCGGCTGTGGAGAAGAGTGACGAGCCGTGACCCTTCGTGGCGTACGTGGTCCGTTCTGGAAGTCGGTTCCATTCGAGACATCGACCCCGGGAAGGCCTGAGCCGATTTTTTCAGGGGAGCTTTTATTAGCTCTGGAATTCCATCCTCGGAGAACACCGTCCCCCGAGACGAGAACGGCCCGCGGTGAAGATCTCGACGGATCCACCCCGTTCCACCCGCGCCGGGGGAGCGGCGGGGCCGGGAGGAGACCCGGCCCCGCGAGACGCGCCCTCAGCCCTCGAACAGGGTCTGTCCGACGAAACCGCCCTCGGAGCAACCCGGCGGAAGGGCGAAGACCGCCGAACCGATGTGGGTGATCCACTCGTTGAGCAGGTCGAGCTCGTCCAGGCGGCGTTGGATCGGGACGAACTGGCGGTCCGGATCCCGCTGGTAGCAGGCGAACAGCAGTCCGGCGTCCTCTCCGGTGGCCGATTCGTAGTTGTAGGCCCGGCGAAGGATCCGTTCGTCCGGATCCTCCGAGCGGGCGCGGCGGATGTGCGCGTACTCGGCGATCACCGGGAACCCGAGCGGCGTCGTCGCCTCCAGATCGGGTTCGTCGTGCTCGCCCCCTCCGGTGAGGGGCGCGCCATCGTCCAGCCGACGCCCCACCGAGTCCTCCCGGCCGGGCCGGTCGAGCCGGTCCCACTCGTCCAGGTCCATGGAGATCCGCCGCAGGACCAGGGCGGTCCCACCTCGCAGCCATCCGGGGGACTCGGCTCCGCACCAGACGAGGGGGGCGAAATCCTCGTCCTCCGGCCCGGGGTTGACCGTGCCGTCGACCTGGCCGAAGAGGTTGCGCATGGTGGTCCCGTCGGGCTCGGCTCCGTACGCGCGGCGAAAGCCCTCTTGAGACCACCGGACCTCACCGAAGGCACGGGTGTCCTTCAAAAGCATGCGCACGGCGTGCGAGAGCGTCAACGGGTCGTCGGAGCACACCTGGAGGAGGAGGTCGCCATGGGACCAGCGTTCCTCCAGACGGTCGGTCTCGAACTCCGGCAACGGGCCGAGCCAGTCCGGGACCGCCTTCGGGTCGACGCGTTCCACCAGCCCCGGCCCGAAACCGAAGGTCACGGTCAGCCCGGACGGGGCCGTCGCCAGTTCGGGTTCGGTGTCGGCCAACGCGGACTCGCCCCGGGTGAGCCGGGAGGCGTCATCGGAGAGCAGGGTGAGCAGGCGCCGCACCCCGTCGGCGTCCACGTCCTTCTTCAGATCGACCCCGATGAATCGGGCGTGGGCCTGGGGCGGGGTCGCCACCCCCGCCTGGTGGGCGCCGTGGAAGGGGTACGTGCGTCCGCCGTGCACCCGCTCCGCGTTCGCGACCGTCTCCGCCGGCGCGCGCAGCGAGCGGATCAGGGCGTCACCACCGCCGAGGGTCATCGCGCCCACCCCGGCGGCGGCCGCGCCGCCCAGCAGGACCCTTCTGCGCGAGGGCCGGGGGCCGTTCTCGGCCGGACGTTCCATCAGTGACCCCCGTGGTCCTCGTCGGAGTGCCCGTGCCCCTCGTGGTCGCCGTCGTAGTTCTCATTGGCGCCCTCGAAGTCCTTGACCGGGGCGGTGAACTCCTGAGTGGAACCGTCCTCGAATTCGAGCGTGACGGCGACCTCGGCCCCGGGCTCCAGGTCCCGGGTCAGGTCCATGATCATGATGTGGTCGGCGCCGGGGGAGAGTTCGTGCTCGGATCCGGCGGACACGGAGAAACCGCCGTCCTTCTCCCGCATGAGCGTGTTGCCGTCGTCCCCGTCGACGACCTCGTGGAGTTCGACCATGTCGGAGATCTCCTCGGCGGTGGCGGCGACGATGACGGCGTCCTCCTCGCCCTCGTTGGACAGGACACCGAAGGCCGCGGTCATGCCGTCGTCGGCGGAGGCCGCCTTGATCCACGGGTCGGTGATCGAGACCGATTCGGCCTGGAGGGCGGAACCCTCCTGAACGGCGGCCTCCTCTTCGGTCGGGGCGGGAGAGGCGCAGGCGCCCAGGAGCAGGGCCGCGCTCAGGGCGGTCGGCGCCAGGAGGGAACGCGTGGTGAGGGCGGTCATGGTCATCGGGTCTCCGTTTCGTTCGGGGCGATCTGGCCGGCCGGTCGAGGGACACGACCGGCGGCGTTGCGAAAGCGCAGGTAGGCGGTGTAGAAGAGGAGCCCGATCAGGGCTCCGACCAGGGACAGGACGGCCTCGCGGGGGAGCCCGGCGGTGGCGGGGGCCGCGGCGGCGTCGGTGTCGTCCTCCTCCTCGGGGCTCATGGGCGGAGCGGCCTCCAGATCGGGAGGCGGAGGCCCGCCCTCACCCACCTGGAAGGTGAAGGAGCCGCTGATCGGGTGTCCGTCGCTGGAGACCACACGCCAGCGGACCGCGTACCCTCCATCGGCCATCTCGGGGGGAAGTTCGACACTGACGTCGTGCTCCTCGACGAGCGGCTCCGTCGTGGCCACGGCCTCGGACTCGGAGTCCAGGACCAGCACGGCGGTGGAGACGTCCATCGGACGGCCGCTGAAGGTGAGCCGGACCTCCTCCGGAGCGGAGTCGAGCGTCTGCTCGTCCTCCGGGGACGAGGCGATCAGAGCGTCATGGGCCAGCGCCGGCGCCGGTGAGAGCAACAGGGCGGTGACGGCGGCGCAGAGCACGGTCGCGGGGACCCGCATGAATCCTCCTCGTCGGGGCGACAACTCGGTCGGCACAAGGAGAGTCGTCCACCACCCGTCCCCGGTTCCCGCGGTATTCGAGGATTTCCCGGAGCGGGTCCCGAGGCCCCGGTCGAAGGGGCCGTCTTCACCCGCTTCTTCAGGGAGTGCTACGACGACGGAACATCGGAGACGACCCTCTTCTGCGCCCTCCAGCCCCTGTACACCGAGGCACCGGTCGACCCGGAGACGAGGCCGGGACGCTGGAGCGTCGGATCATGTTCGCCCCCGACACCGGTACGCCCCTGGTGGTCACGGTCGAGACGGAGTCGGGAGAGGCGGAGGGCGAGGAGCTCCCCATGACGAACCACTACGCGGTGATCTCGGAGACCGCCTGGGTCGCGGAGACCGAGGAACCGCCCTGAGTCGTGAGACCGGCGGGCCCTCCACAGAGGTGCGTGGCCCGCCCGGTGCGGTATCGAGAGCGCCCACCCGGTGGGTTCGAGCGGCTCGGGAAGGATGTTCACCGGGCTCGTGTCCAGGGTGACGCTTCCGTGGGACTTGCACAGGGGGTCGACTGTCGCTGATGTCCGTTTTTATTCGTGGGGAGTTTCTTCCCACGAATACTCACATCCCCCTCATGGCGAACGGCATCCTCATGCGTCGTTTCTCGAACAGCGCGACGGCGGCTTCGGCCGTCGCGTTCCCGGATCGCGTCGGCCCCCGGAGCGCGGTCGGGCCCTCGCCGGATCCACGGTCGAACGGCGGGAGCGTCTTCGCCTCCCTTCCGATGGCGGCCCCGTGATGAGGGACAAGAAGAGATGGATGCTGATCGCCTGTCTTCAGGCCGCCGTCCTGGGGTTTCTGTGGTGTATAGCGAAGTTCGAGGCCTGGAGCGAAGGCGAGGTCTCCATCTTCACGAAGTACGCCGCAGTGGTATGGGTGATCGCCATGGTCTGCCATGGGATTTCGTTCTTTCTCGAACCCGACACCGAAGATGACCGAGATATCGCTCCGTAGTCTTCTTTTCGGTGTGTTCTTTACAGGGGTCTCATGCTGCGGTCCGCGCTCGCTTCAAGTATTGTCGGAATCATCCTCTATGGAATAGGTCTCCTGGTGGATGTGCTGCTCTTCGGTAATGACGGATCCTATTTCAAATTCTTATTATCCTCCTGGTCCGTCGTGGGTGTGATCTCGTTCGTCTGGCTGACGATCCGATCCAAGAACGAGCGTTCCGATGCACGGGACCCCGAGGACGAGTGATGGCGCGTGATCACGGTGAGGGCGGTATGAGGGGTTCGGTGCGTAACGGCCGGCAGGCGGTCCTGGCGGCGGTGGCCGGAGCACTCACCGTGACCGAGGCATGGGGTCCGTCTTCGGAAGGCCCCTGAACCGACCGGTGTCCCTCAGCCCCGACCCCGTCCGCCGGAGGAGGCGGCGACGGTATTGGCCGTGACGATCACCGCGATCGCCCCCCACGCCCAGGCGTCGAGGTGCTGGCCCAGCACCACCATGCCGATCAGCGCCGCGAACACCGGATTCACGCTCATGAACACCCCGAAGAAGTGCGCGGGCACCCGGCGCAGCACCAGCAGGTCGGACAGGAACGGCAGCACCGAGCACAGCACCCCCGCCACCATCGCGCACGCCACCGCGAGGACGGTGGGGGAGTGGTGCCAGAACACCCACAGCCCCACCGGAAGGTAGAGCGCGCCGGAGACCATCGCCGCGGCGGCCGAGCCCTGGACACCGGGCAGGCGCTTTCCGACCGACCGGTTGAGCAGGATGTAGCTGCCCCAGAACACCGCCGCGAGCAGGGCCAGACCGATGCCCACGTAGTCGGTCGAGGGCGTGGGGCGCATCAGGACCGCCACGGCCCCGGCGGCCGCCGCCGCGCACAGCCAGTCGACGCGACGTCGGGATCCGGCCAGTGCCACCACCAGCGGACCCAGGAACTCCAACGTGACCGCAAGGCCGAGTCCGAGCCGGTCGACCGCCGCGTACAGGGACAGGTTGATCCCCGCGAACACCACCGCCAGCCCCAGCACCGACCGCCACTGCGCCGCGGTGAAGCTCCGGAACCGGGGCCGTCCCACCGCGCCCAGGACGATGGCGGCCACCCACTGGCGCACCGCCACCACCCCGGCCGGGCCCAGGACCGGGAACGCCAGGGCGGCGATCGACGCCCCGGTCTGGTTGGACAGGCCACTGCCCAACATCATCGCCACCCCGATCCGGCGGTCGCGCGCCGAGGAGGCGGGGGTGGAGGTCTGTGGTTCGAAGGCGTCGACGGCGGGGGCCGGGCCGGTGGAGGAGTCGGGCATGCCCTCACGATGGGGCCGACCTCGGGATTCGCAAAATGCATTCGATGGGGGATCCATACGATGGGCGTATGGATGAGATCCGCGACGACTCACCGACCGTGAAGGCCCTGGAGCTCAAGCAGCTGCGCTACCTGGTCGCCATCGTCGACACCGGGAGCTTCACCGAGGCCGCCCACCGGCTCGGCACCTCACAGGCGGCCGTCTCCCGCACCCTCTCCGCGCTCGAACGGCTCCTCGGCGTGCGGCTGCTGCACCGCACCAGCCGCAGCGTCGCCCCCACCACGGCGGGCGTGCGGGTCCTGAACCGGGCGCGGATCCTGTTGTCCGGGGCCGACGAGCTGGTCCGGGAGGCGACCAGCGGCCACGTCCGTCTGCACATCGGCCACGCCTGGTCGGCCTTCGGGCGCCGGACCACCGAGTTCCAGCGACGGTGGCACGCCGAGCACCCCGAGACCGAGCTGCGTCTCATCCGCCACGATTCCCCCACGGGAGGGCTCGCCGAAGGACTGTGCGACATCGCCGTGGTCCGCTCGCCCAAGGAGCTCGCTCCCTGGTCGCACGCGTTGATCGGGCATGAACGCCGCTACGTCGCCGTCGCCTCAGACGACCCCTGGGCCCGCAGGCGTCACGTCCGTCTCGGTGAGATTCCCGCGCGCACCCTGCTCATCTACCGCCGCACCGGCACGACCGCGCCGGACCTGTGGCCCGAACACGAGCGGCCCGCCGTGGAGTACACCCACGACATCGACGACTGGCTCGCCGACATCGCCACGGGACGCTTCGTCGGCATCACGCCCGAGGCGACCGTCTCCCAGTACCGGCGCCCCGGCGTCACCTACCGTCCGGTGCGCGACGCCGACCCGGTGTCCGTGCACCTCATCTGGCGCCCCCACGACCCGCATCCCGCCACCCACACGGTGATCGCGCTGGCCGCCGCCCTCTACCGGGAGGGCGGCGACGAGACGAAGGAGCGTCCCTGAGAGGACGGATCGGGTGCGCGGCCACCGCCGGGTTCCAGGTGTGAACGCTCAGCCGAAGACGACCGTGCCGTCGTCCTCCACCCGCCATCCGGGGTTGTGGGCGATCTCCCAGATGACGCCGTTGGGGTCTTGAACCAGACCGTGGAAGACCCCGCCGAAATCACCCTGCCGCGGAGCCTTGAGGATCCGGGCGCCGGCCTCGGCCATCTCCCCGACGGTGCGCTCCACCTCCGAGGGACTGTCGACGTTGTGCGCGAGGGTCAGCCCGGAGACCCCACCGACCTCGATGGTGCCGCCCAGGTCCTGGGAGAACTTCTCGGTGTCGAACAGCCCCAGCATCTGGCCCGGGGCGATCTGGAAGAAGAGGATCTCTCCGGGGACGTCCATGAGCGGTTCCCAACCGAGCCCGTCCCGATAGAACGCCCTGGCGGCGTCGAGGTCGTCGGTGGCCAGGGTGATGAAGTGGACCCGCTGTTTCATGTCGCCTCCGTCCTCGGTGCCCCCGTGCGTCGAGAGCGTTCGTGGTGCCCGTGTTACACGAGTGCCCTGACAGAACGGTGAAGGAACACACGAAGTGGCGCGGCCGAGCTCCGTTCACCTCCCACCGCGGGGATGTCCGACCCCGTGACTAGGCTGCCCGCATGCCCGAACCCGAACGCGTGACCCGGTCCATGTTCTTCGACCTCCACCCGATCTCCGTGCCTCGAACACTGCCGCGCGTGCCCGAGCGCCTCTGGTCGGAGGACGACTGGGAGAGCATCCGCCTCGGATACAGGTCGGCGAACATGGACGAGAAGTGGAACGTCTTCACGGAGGACGAGACCGTCTTCCTGCACCGAAGCTGGACCGGTATGGGAGTCTTCGCCGCCACCTTCGCCCCGGTGGAGGGCGGCGGACACCGAATCGTCCACGCCGTGGCCGAACGCGATCCCGAGTGGTACGGGGGTACGGACGACGATCACGACAGCCTCATGATCGAAACGGTGCTCCGCTTCGTCGTACTCGGTGAATCGGTCGTCGATCTCCGTTCGAAGCTGGTGGAATCGAAGTATCGACAGGTGGGTTCCGACGACGTTTCCGCCGGGCTCCTCCTGCAGAGCGCTCTGGGACTACGTTCGGACGCGGGTCGCGGCAAGAGAACCGAGGAGACCGGCTGACCCCCGCGCACGTGGGGGCGACGCGCTCGCCGCCCTCACCCGCCGGGGCGTGCCCGTCGATCCGGAGCGTTGAGCCGGCGATCGGCCCAGGAGGGGACCCACGGCCGGCCCTCCGGGCGCGGCCGGGAGGCACGCAGATGGTCGCGCAGCGCGGACAGCACGGGGTGCCGATCTCCGGCTCGGGACAACAACAGATGCGGGTAGACCGGGGTCGGATCGCGCAGCGGGATACGGCGCAGGTCGTGGCTCTGGGGCCACAGGTAACGGTCGCCTGCGGTGATGAGGGTGGCCAGTGCGGAGGACGCCGCCAGCGAGTCCATCAGCGCCTCATCACCGAAGTGGGGGCCGAGCGCGTCGATGCTCAGCCCGAACGTCTCGGACAGCGCCCGATAGAACGCCTCCCACTCCGTGCCCGGCCGGATCCCCGGGATCCAGATGCGGTGCCCGGCCAGATCCGCGGGCCTGACCCGGGGTGCGTCCGCCAGCGGATGGCCGGGGCCGACCAGCAGCTCCAACGGCGCGTCCAAGAGCCGTTCGGCGTCGAGCCCGGCCGGTATCCGATCGGCGGGCAGGGCGCGGAAGGAGGCGTCGACGGTTCCGTTCAGCACCTCCTGGACGGCCTGATCGGCGTTTCTGTCGTCGAGGGTGACCGTGTCCAGGGCCGTCCCGGGACGGGCGCGGTAGAACCCGTAGACGGCCTGGGCCGGCGCGATGCGCTGGTTGAGGACGTCCACGCGCAACGGACGGTGGCCCGGACGCATGGCCTGCTCCGCCTGCTCGACGGCGGCCAGGACCTTCCGGGCGTGGGGCAGGAAGAACCGTCCGTCCAGGCTCAACCGTGAACCTCGCGGGGCGCGCACCAGGAGGGAGACCCCCAGATGCTTCTCCAGGCCGGCGATTCGCTTGGAGACCGCCTGCTGGCTGATCCCGAGGTCGCCCGCGGCCGCCTGGAAATGGCCCGTCTCGGCCACGGCCACGAAAGTGCGCAGCGCTTCGATCATCACACCGGCATCCTATGGACACAACGAACGGTTGTGCGTCGATGGTCTCCGAGTGGTTTGAGCGCCCCCTCGTCGGGGTGCTGGAATCAGCGCATGTCCACTCGAACGAAGCAGATCATGTACGTCCGAAGCCCCGATTTCGAGGAGCACGCGGAGCGGATCATGGAGGTGACCGACGCGACCTCCCGTCTGAACGTGCTGCCGTTCAGCGATAGTGAAGGCCGTGCCGAACTACTTTCGGTTGTGTTCGGCGGCCCGTTGCCGGAATCGGTGACGATCTACCCGCCCTTCTACACCGAGCACGGCCTGAACACCACGTTCGGCGAGAACGTCTTCGTCAACCAGGGATGCACGTTCATGGACAAGGGCGGTATCGACATCGGCGACGGCGTCATGATCGCCCCGAAGGTCGACCTCATCACCGGAGGCCACCCCCTCCCCCTCGCCGAGCGCCGCGAACACCTCTCCTTCGCCCCGATCGTCATCGAGGACCACGTCTGGATCGGGACGGCCGCCGTGATCACCCAGGGCGTGACCGTCGGCACCGGCGCGGTCGTCGCCGCGGGCGCGGTGGTCACCCATGACGTTCCGCCCCACACCATGGTCGCCGGGGTCCCCGCCCGGGTGATCAAGAAGATCGACTGACCCGGATCCGTTCGGAGGGGTGTACGCGAAGGTGTCCGAGGTGCTCCGGTATCACCTGAGGGCCAGGGGGCTCAAGGGAACCCTCATGAGGGGGTGTCCATCGGCGTGTGGACCTCTAGCATCGAGCCATGGACGCCCCCACCATTCGCCCTCCGGAAAAGGACGAGCTTCCCGCTCTGGCGGAGCTTCGATGGCGGTGGGTCCTCGAACAAGGGGGCACCCCCGCCGTCGAACGGGAGAGGTTCGTCCGCGACTTCGTGGATTGGGCTTCGCGTAACGAGTCGACGCATCGACCGGTGATCATGCTGCACGGAGGGAAACCCACCGGTATGGCGTGGCTGGCTCTCTTGCCACGTGTGCCCACTCCGTACGCCGTCGAGCGGTACTCCGGTGACGTGCAGTGCGTCTACGTGGTGCCGGAGGAACGGAGCCGTGGGTACGGTGGATCGCTCATCGAGGCCCTCTTGCGGATCGCCCACGAGATCGGGGTGGATCGGGTGACGGTGCACTCCAGTGACCGGGCGATCCCGGCCTATCGCCGCTACGGGTTCGAATATTCTCCCCGTCTGTTGCAGACCGGTATGCCGGTGGTGCGGGAGGAGACGGGCTCGGTCGACGTCGGAGGGCTCTGAACAGGCCGAAGGGCGCCGTCCGCTCGTCTGTTCCTCCAGCTCGCGAGAGGCGGGGCCTCCCGCTTCCCGTGACTCGGGCTGATGCGAGGCGCCCCCTTCTGAACGGAGGTTCGACGCGTCTAGGAGACCTCGGTGTCGTCCGTCGCGCGGCGGTAGGTGGTGATCAGCACCCCGGACGGGGTCGCCCGTGCGGAGGCCAGGGTCAGGTGACGAGGGGCCGTGCCCTCGGCGAAGAGCCGCTTGCCGCCGCCGAGGAGGAGCGGAAGGACCAGGATCCGGTACTCGTCGACCAGGTCGTGCTCGATGAGTGTCCGCAGGAGATCGCCGCTGCCCGGCACCACGATCTCCCCCTCCACCTCGGTCTTGATCCGATCGACCTCCGTCGCCAGGTCGGCGCCGAGGAGGACGGATCCGGCCCACCGGAGCTCCCGGAGAGTACGAGAGGCCACGTATTTGGGCATCGTGTTCATCGCGGCGATCGCGGGGTCGTCCATGTCGCCGTACGGCCAGGTGCCCGCGAAGATCTCGTACGTCTTGCGGCCGAGGAGAAGAGCTCCGGCGCCGGCCGTGGTCTCGCTCATGAACCGTCCCACGGCATCGTCGACGTAGGGCGGGACCCAGCCGCCCTCGTCGAACCCGCCCTCTCGATCCTCGTCCGCGGACAGGACCGACTGCACGACCCCGTCCAATGACATGAAGTCGACCGCTACCAGACGTCCCATGACCCGATCCCTTCGATGTGTCCTTTTCTGTGGATATGGACGGTGTGTCGGGAGGGGAATCATCGGTGTTCGGAGAAAGGTATCGACAGACCCTCGCCCGAAAGAGGGGGACCAGAGCCCCGGTGGTGCGCTCCGGCCGGCCTGTTCACCGCTCCGACCAGGATCTTTCCCTCTCGGCCACGGCTCAGACATCGTGTTCGCGCACCAGCCCGATGAGCCGGCGACCGAAGAACAGCACCACCACCAGACTCACGGCGCTCACCAGTACGTAGGGGACGCGGAGGGCGTCGGCCTGCCCCAGTACGGGGGTCAGTGACGAGACCAGGACCCCACCGAGCGCCATACCGACGGTGCTCATGCCCCAGCCGACGGTGCGCATGGCGGCGTTCACCCTGCCCAACAGATGGTTCGGCGTGACGCGCTGCCGGATCGAGGTCATCGCGACCGCGTAGCCGAGCACCAGGCCGCCGGAGAGGAGGTACACCCCGGCCACCACCGGGGTGATCGGGAACAGTGACACCAGCAGGTACAGCAGGCCGCTTCCGGCCAGGCAGAACGTCGGCAGGGTCCCGTGCGGCAGGACGGAACGCGTCCAGGAGACCATCTGGCCGCCGACGATCCCACCGATGGCGGCGAAGGCCATGAGCAGGCCGAACCCCGCCGAGCCCAACCCCAGGGTGTCGCGGACGAACAGGACCTGGGTGGAGAGCAGGGTCGCGTAGGCGGTGTTGACGAAGATCGCGATGATCGCCACGCTGCGCAGCAGAGGCTGATTCCACACGGCACGGACACCCTCGACCACGTCCTCGCCCACACCGCGGAGCCCGAGTGGCGCTTTCGACGAAGAGCCGAGGGCGGGCTCGGATCCACCGTCCCCGGCCGGTGCGGTCGCCCGGACGCGTACGAGGGCCGCCACCGATACCAGCAGAGCGGCGATGTTGAACAGGAACGGTACGAACAGGCCCAGCGTCAGGACGAAACCGCCCAACGGTCGTCCGGTGAACTCCTGCGCCACGATCGCTCCGGAACGGAGGTGTCCGTTGGCGCGTTCCAGTTCGCCTCCGGGACCAGCGAGGTCACCGTCGTCTCGGCGGCGGTGTCGTAACAGACCTCCAGGACACCGAAACAGAACGCGAAGGCCGCGAGCAGCGGGATCGACGCCTGGCCGGAGAACACCGCCGGCGCCAGTGACGCCCACAGGAGTACCCGCAGGGAATCGGCGGAGATCATCAACGTGAAACGGGGGACCCGATCCACCAGTACCCCGACCGGCAGCGCCAGAAGAAGCCAGGGCAGCCGCCCCGCGGTGGCCACGGCGGCCACCAGGGCGGCGTTATCGGGTGCCGATGAGGAGGCCAGCCAGGGCACGGCGATCATCGCCACGCCGTCACTCAGATTCGAGGCCAATGACGCCGACCAGAACGCCCAGAACCGTCCGCCGAGTGGCGTTCTCGAGGCTCGGATCGTGGGGTCGGACATGGGGCACCGTCCTTTCGCGCACCGGTGCTCCGGGAGGTTCCCGAGCGGGGGGCCGGGACACGGTGTCAGGCTGACAAGGTGGGAAGGACCCGGGCCACACCTGCGAACGAGACGAACTCGAGTATGTCCGTGCTCGGAGTGAAGGTGTTCGTCTCTGAACCGAATCGATGGTTTCGACCTGCGGGAACGGGCTTGAGCGTTATCGTTCGACCGTGTTCTCGAGGGCGAGGCGTATCGGCTATGGGGCCTCTACACCGGAGATCAGGTAGCGGCTCACCTCGGCGTCGAGGATCCGGGGCATTCGTTCCGGCTCCGGCCCCGAGCTCCGGAAGCGCAGAAGGTCCTCGACGGTCTCCCAACGCTCGTACACGTTGATCCGGCCCGGTTCGACGAGGTCGGCCGTGAGGGAGAAGTCGAGGCAGCCCTCGGCGGTTCGGGCCTGTTCCACGACGCTCACGCATCCGGCCAGGTACGCGTCACGCGTGGCGGCGTCCACCAACAGTTTCCCGGCGATGATGATCATGCTTCTCCTCGTGCTTCGCTCGTTCATCCGATGTCGAGGTGGGGGACCATCGACTCGTGTACCGAGGAGGTAGACCGGCCGGGGCCACGAAACTCATCGCCGTCGTGGTCCGCTCATCCTCTGGTCTTCGGGGCGGCGGCGACCAGGGCCGCGGCGTACTGTCGGTCGGTCACCGGCTCCGACCAGGTGGTGCCGTCTCCGTGCCCGTCACCGACCACCATCGCGAGGTGGGACATGAACCGCTCGTCGGTGGCGCCGTGCCAGTGCTCCTCGCCGGGCGGGCACTTGATGGTCTGACCGGCCGTGGCGCGCACGACGCTCCCGTCCCGGGTGCCGACCAGAGCGACACCGTCGACGACGTGCAGGACCTGGCCCAGGGCATGGGAATGCCAGTTGGTGCGGGCGCCGGGAGCGAAGCGCACCAACGCCACCGCCAGACGCGCCGGCTCGGCGGGGGTCTCGATCATGTCGAGGTGGACCTCGCCGGTGAAACGTTCGGCCGGGCCCTCGAGGGTCACGGTCCCGGTGATGAGCTCCATGGCGATCCTCCCGCGCGGTGATACGGCTCCGTGATGGTCGGTTCCATGATCGTCACCGCGTCGCCGGCGAACCGTTGTTCGACGGCGGGTCGGTCGCCTTTTGCCGCGTTTTTGTCCCGGAGCCGGACGGACCCCGGGGAACATCGGCCGCCCCGAGGAAAGCCGATTCGGCGCTGTGGGAAAAGGCCACTCTCACGGATACGGCCACCACCCCCACGCGATCCTTGGTCAGTTGAGACCGACGATGGTGGTGTCGGAATACTGAGATCGGAGGATCACCGCACCGGGGACCAGGAGACCGTCGTACGGTCCTCCGAAGTCATCGAGTTCGATCACCTCGGGCAGTCCCTGTCCCCAGGGCAGTACCTGAACCGCGTGCCCGCTCTTCTCGGAGGAGGGTGCCGTGGAACCGATCACCACGGCGCCGTCGAGCGCGACGACGGGGGCGGGGCCCTCCTCGGCCCGCGTGGTCTCGCGCAGCAGCTCTCCCCGCCATGTCCTCTCTTCGAAGTGGGTGGTCGCGCCCGGTCCACATGAGTGCGTGCCGGAGACGCGCTCGGGGCACTGTTCGAGGATGTAGGAGTCGGCGGTGAAATCGACCGGCTCGTAAGGGCCGCCGTCCTCGGTCCACAGTGGCACGGTGCCCTGGTGCAGGATCTCGCCGGATTCGGGGTCCACGACGAGAGAACCGTCGATGCTGACGGCGTCGCCGTCTCCGGAGACGGATAGCGGGGGCGCGTTCACGGACCTCTCGTCGCTCCGTTCTTCCGCGAAACCGGGTGATCCGTGAGCGTCGACACGCCAGATCTCTTCGCCGGTGGCGACATCGACCCCGATGAGGGTTTCGGTGAGATCGATGTCCGTGTCGTCCGTGCTGTCCGCGAGGGCATCCGTGCCGGCGCCGCACAACACGGACAGGACGACGCGGTCACCGACGATTTCCCATTGGCCCGTACTCGCATGGCCTCCGTGGTCGAGGGAGAAGGCACATTCGGCCTTCGGGTACTCCCAGAGGACATCCTTTCCGGAAGGGTCTCGGAAGTCCAAGAGATCGTCGTCCAGGCCGGGGTGCAGTAGCACTCCGCCATGGGTGAGGGTCCCACCTGGGGGCACGGTCGCCCCGGCCGAAGGAAGACCGGGGTTCCGGTCCTGGTCGGAGAGGGGTTCGCCGGTGGCGGTGTCGAGCACGATCTCCGTGGCCTCACGGACGAACTTCGCGCCATCCCAGGAGGTGATCAGTACCGTCGTACCTTGTTCGTCGACGGTCGCGGAGACCTCGCCTCCAGGGCGAAGGTAGTGCCACGACGTCTTCCCTGAGCGGGTGTCCAGTGCGACGACGCCGTTGGTCAGGGCGACGAGAGCACCGGTTTCGGTGGCGAAGACGTCGGAGATCGTCTCGTCGTCGGGGGCGGTCCACGTCCACGCTCGGCTCACCGATTCGGGGGCCGGGCTCGGTTCACCGTCCACCTCCGCCACCGTGTGATGGACAGGGTGGAGTGTGGTGATGGTCGCCCCCAGGAGCACGATCACCAGAGCGGCCGCCATGGCGCCGGCGAGAGTGGCGCCGATCCGAATGAGGGGCTCCCGTGACGGTGTCGGGGTCGGAAGAGCCCAGGCCAGGCCGCTCGATGCCAGAGCGGTCGCGAACGAGCCGAGGAGGGCCGGGAAGGCTTCCGGGCCGGTGGCGGGAGGCAGTGTCGTAGCGCCGAAACGGTCGAAGCCATCGGCGACCGCGACGACGGCCAAGAGCGCGAGGGACCAACGAAGGGCCGTATTCCAGCGTTCATGAGGGGCGGAGGGCGAGACCGGGTCCGCCGCTTCGTCCGGTGTCGCGCTCCTCACCGCACGGAGGTCCCTTTTCGTCGCTCGCCGATGGCCGAGGAGGCAGACCACCACGAGCGCCAGAGCGCCCCAGTAGCCGTAGCGCACGGCAGAGGACCACATCGTGGTTCCGGGGTCCCAGGCCAGGACGGCCCCGAGGGTGGAGAGGGCCACCCCGCAGCCCAACAGCATGATCCGGAACCGCCTGATGGTGACCAGCACGCCGCGCAAGCGTGACCTCCCCGCCCGATTCGTACGATGTTCGGCCCCGACCCTACTGCGAGTCGACTTGATCATCCTTTGGTGGGGTGAATATCGGTAAAGGCCCGTATGGTGCTTTCCGGTTTTTCGAATGACGGAAAGAGGGAGACTAAGAGATCGTCTCGAAAGGGCTGTCCTCGGTGTCCGACCATTCGGCGTACTTGTCGAGGATCCAGGCGAGAAGTCCGACCGGTGAGTCGACGAGCGAGTAGCCGATGGTCTGCGGTCGGGTCGCCTGCTGTTTCGCGTACGCCGCGCGGTGGCGCCAGAAGTGGTGTGTCCCCTCCGCCCATTCGCGTTCGACCGTGGTCAGCCCGTCCATCGTGGTTCCGGGCGGTCCCTGCGCGAACGTCGTGTGGATGCCGAGAACGTGCTCGGGGAACCTGCCGCCGAGGATCGTGGTGATGTTCCCTCCCCAGTCTCCGCCGTGGGCCAGGAACCCGTCGTAGCCGAGCCTTCCCATCAGTTCGACCCACGCGGCCGCGATCTTCTCGGTGCCCCATCCGGTGGTGGTCGGCTTGTCGCTGTAGCCGAAGCCCGGCAGTGAGGGGATCACGACGTGGAACGCCGGAGCGTTCGGATCTTCGGGCTCCGTCAGCTCGTCCACCACGTCGATGAACTCGGCGATGCTGCCCGGCCATCCGTGTGTGAGGACCAGGGGAGCGGCGTCCGCGCGGGTGGACCTGCGGTGCAGGAAGTGGATCCCCAGACCGTCGATGGTCGTGCGGAACTGGCCGATCCGGTCGAGGTGCTCTTCGAACGTCCGCCAGTCGTATCCGGTGCGCCAGTGGTCCACGAGTTCGACGAGATCGGCGAGAGGGACGCCCTGTTCCCAACGGTGAGGACCGGGGCCCGCGTTAGCGACCGTCTCGGCCTCCGGGAAGCGTGCCGAGGCGAGTCGTGCGCGCAGGTCTTCGAGATCGGATTCGGACGTGTGGGCTTTGAACACTTCCACGTCGTCGGCCGGACGGGACATGAGACCTCCTGGCCGTCGTGGAGCCGGTCATGGTCTTGGTGAACCGGCTAAGCCGGTTCTAACACGCCTCCGTGGCGGTGCACAACCGGCTAAGGTGGTTCCATGCCTGTCGGATTCCCTGACTTTCGCCTCGGTAGCGTGCTGGCGACCAGCTTCACGGCGACGCTGACGGAGCACCGTGGTGACGCCGTAGAGCGCATCCCCACGCCGCGAAGACTCCTCGACTGGCTGGAGGTGAGCGGCCTCGCCGTGGACTCCTGCACCGCCGAACAGCTCGAGCTCGCGCGGGAACTGAGAGAGGCGATCCACGCCGCCGCCACGGCGACCGCGCTTCAGGAGGCTCTGCCGGAGGCCGCCGTCGAGGTCATCAACGAGCGCAGCGTCCAGGGTCGGGTCGCGGCCGTTCTGACACCCGAGGGCGAACGGCGATGGCGGCTGGGAGTGGACTCCCGGGTGGAGGACGCGCTCAGTGTGATCGCCGCCGACGCGATCGACATCATCTCCGGCGAGCGCGATGGAAAGATGGCCCTGTGCGCGTCACCGACCTGCCAGGCCGCCTTCTTCGATGCCAGCCAGAGCCGCACCCGAAAATGGTGCGATATGAACACGTGCGGGAACCGTCAGAAGAAGGCGCGTTTCAACGCCGGCCGGAGCAGGAGATCCGGGGCGGCCGAGTGAATCCGCGTGGGTGCGGCAGGGGCGTTCGGTGAGCGGGGCGCGCTTCGTGACTCAGGTCGCGAAGAGGGCTGCTTGCTTTCGCGCAGGTCGTCTTCCTGAGGTTCACACGTGCGGGGGTGGACCGTTCGGGGGAGGAATGGCGCTCGATACGAGCCGGGCCCCGCGATCGCGGGGCCCGCGGGCCACCTCGAAACGATCTCTTTATCGCCTACATCGGTGAATCCCTCACCTGTGGTCGCGCTACTTGGACCGCTGGTAGGCCTTCCATTCCCGGTGGAGGGCACGTCGACGGTCGTATTCCCTCTTCGCGCGGACCTGCGGGTCGGTGTCGATGGTCTGAGACGCAGGTCCCATGACGTGCAGGAGCACGTAAGTGATACGGAACCCCGCCCTGTACAGCAATGAGAACGAGTCTTTCCCCTGCGGCTTGTCCATGGCCGCCCACCTCACTAGTCGCCGGGATCTCGGGCGCGGGCCGCGAGAGCGTAATCGAGCAGGGAATCCATCGCCGTGAAATCCGCGGCCTTCCCTGACCAGCAGCAGCGTACCGGCCCGTTCTCCACCCTCTCGTCCGGCCCGCCCTCTACGAGCACGAACCCGAACGGGGACGCCTCCGGCAGAGCCCCGCGCACACGGAGACGGGCCACCGAAGGCCCGCTCCCTCGACCTGCCCACGAGCCTTCCCGCCCTGCCCGGTATGGCCCCGACGCTCGCGCGGAAGGCAGAATCGTCGCATGCGACGAACACAGGCGTGGCCCCTCACCGTCTCTTCGGCGATCTCGAGGGGAGAGCCGCCGGTGTCCCCGGCAAGGCCCGGCCACGCCGTGCCCCTTCGCCCCCGGGGTCGGTGACCGCGATGGTCGACAACCGCATGCGCGACAACCACGGGGTCTCGATCCAGGCCCGTGACATCCACGGATCGGTCACCGTGTACTCCGGTCCCGACGCTTCGGCGCCGGGGTGGGTGGACACGGCGCTGCCCGTCCACCGATCCGACGTCCGTGAGTTGGGCACGCACAACGCTCTCCCCGGGCCTGGCGGCGAGGGTCTCCCGCCCTACGTGGCCCGCGACGTGGACGGCGAACTCGACCGGCGCCTGGTCGTGGTCGCGGAGGCGCCGCGTGGCGGGCTGGTGTTGGTGACCGGTCCCTCGGCCGCCGGTAAGACCCGGGCCCTGGCCCAGGCGTTGCGTCGCACCATGCCCGACCGGATGCTGGTGGCCCCGCCCGAGGAGGCCGACCTGCGATCCCTGCCCACCTGGTTGCGGGAAAGGGCCGAGCGCGCCCCTCAGGGGTGGGTGGTGTGGTTGGACGACCTGGAGCGCCACCTGAGCGCCTCGGGTCCGACCCCGGCCCTGATCGCCGAACTCGGCCGGGTGGGCGCGGTGGTGGCGGCCACCATCCGATGGAACCGGCTGGAGGCCCTGCGCCCGACCAGCGTCGATCACACCTCCGCGGCGGAGGGTGTGGGGTACGCGGTGCTCAAGACCCCACCGATCGTCGTCGAACGCCGATGGAACCCCCAAGAGCGCGAGCGGGCACGCGCCGGCGGCGATGAGCGCCTGGTCCGGGCCGCCGACGATGAGCGGTTCGGGGTGGCCGAACAATTGGCGGTGGCCCCTCTGCTGAAGATGACCTGGCTCGGCGGCCCCGACAACGGCCACCCCCGTGGTCACGCGCTGGTGGCCGCCGCCGTGGGTCTGGCCGAGGCCGGTGTGACGGGCTCACTGACCCGAGAGCAGATCCAGGACCTCCACACCGTCTATCTGTCAGACCCTCCTCCTCTGCCGGAGGAGATCGACCGGGCCTGGGGGTGGGTCACCCGCCCGCGCGGTGGTCTGGCCGGATTGCTGGTGCCCGCGGATCACCACGGTCGGTGGCGGGCCTTCGACTACCTCGCCACCGAGGACGCCTTGCCCGAGGCAGTGTGGCGCACGGCCCTGAAGGTGGCCACCGAACAGGACCTCTTCACGGTCGGCCTCACCGCCTATAGGGCCGGGCTGGACGACATCGCCGAAGCGGCCTGGACATCTCCGGCCGAACAGGGCGACACCGACTCCATGTTCCACCTCGCGTTCCTGCTGAAGGAGACAGGACGGGCACGGAAGGCGAAGAGTTGGTATCGAAAGGCCGCGGACCTCGGCCATATCGACGCGATGCTCGCCCTCGGGCTATCGCTGAAGCGGGAGGGCCGGGTGCGGAAGGCCGAAGCCTGGTACCGGCGAGCCGCGGCGCAGGACGATGCTCGGGCGATGGCCCTCTTCGGGATGCTCTTGGGAGAGACGGGGCGGGCAGAGGAGTCCGAGGTCTGGTTCCGGCGTGCCGCCGACCGGGGCGACACCGGATCGATGGTCGTCCTCGGGATCCTGGCTTCGAAGAGAGGGAGGAAGGGCGACGCCGAGGGTTGGTTCCGGCGGGCCGTGGACCAGGGCGACCCCGCCGGGATGTTCGACCTCGGGAACCTGTTGAAGGAGACGGGCCGGACGAGGGAGGGCGAGGCCTGGCTGCGACGGGCCGCCGAGCTGGGGAACGAGGAAGCGATGTACGAGGCCGGGCTTTCCTCGGAACGGGCGGGACGAGGGAGGCCGACGTCTGGAGCCGGCGGGTCTTCGACGAGAACGCCGAGCGAGTGAGATCCATGCTGGAGGAAACGAGAAGGGAGGAGAAGGAGGGCGAAGGCAGGCACCGACGGGGGTGAGGTCGTCGGGGACGCCCTCATCCAACGGCTCACCTGCGCGGGCTCCCGATGGATCGAGCCCACTCGGTCTCACATCCGGGCCTTCAACACGTCGACCTCGCAGCCCGGGGCGAAGGGGTCGAAGCCGTGCTCGGCCAGCCAGCGGGTCACCAGCAGGCTTCGTACCGACCACCACGCGCGGATCACGTCGCGGTCGACATCGGTGCCGTATCCGGCGAGGAGGTCGTCGAGGCGGTCCTCGTGTCCGAGGGTGAAGGTGGCGAGGTCGTACAGGGCGTCGCCCCGGCCGGCCTCGGACCAGTCGATGACGCCGGTGACCTCGTCGTCTTCGAGGAAGATGTGCGCGATCTGTAGGTCGCCGTGCGTGAAGGCCGGGTTCCAGGGCCGGAACGCGGCCTCGGCGACCTCGCGGTTGCGGTTCACCAGATCGGCGGGCAGGAGCCCGTTGGACACGAGTAGCTCGCACTCGTGGTCGAGCTCCGCCTTCAGCGCGACGATGTCCTGGCCTGCCCGGCCCTGTCGGGACGGCAGGGGCGCTTCATGCAGCTCGCGGATGGTGGCTCCGGCCGCGGCCCACGCCGCAGGCGACCCGGTCGTGGGCCCGCCCAGGCGTCCGAGTGTCGCTCCTGGAAGCGCGGCGATCGCGAGCGCGGGCGGCTCGCGCCACAGGATCTCCGGGGTCGGGACCGGCGCCAGGGACATCACCTCGACCTCGGCGTCCATGCGCGCCCGATCGGCGTCCACCTTCAGGAACACGTCGCCGACGCGCAGGGTCGCGCGTTCCGAATGGGCGACGACGACTTCGACCTCATCCATGGAGGCAGTATCCCGGGGGAGATCGTCGATGTCGCGGGGTTTTCTCCCGGGGCGACGTGGAAGCTCGGTCGGCCTGGCCGGGCGCTGTTCGGCCCGGGCCCGGGGGGGAACGCGCGGCGTGGCCCTGCTCTGGCAAGGCCACGCGGCCTGGGCGAGGGTCAGAGGGCTGGGGCCTCCGGGGCGTGCAGGAGCACCTGGGGGAGGTAGTCCGAGGTGATGTTCAATTCCCATCCGTGTGTCTGGACGGCCAGCGCGGCCAAGGCGATCACCCCGATGGGCAACAGGCTCGCGGGTGTGGCGTTCTCGTCGACTTCCATCAGTTCGCGGTGGCGGGTCAGATGTTCGACCAGGGCCCGTTCGAAGGGAGGACGGGGCGCTTTCTGGAAACTCGAAGGCCCCCGCACTCGACCGGTGCGGGGGCTCCCCTTTCACTCGTTTTCACCCACGTGGGGACGAACGGACGGTCCTTCTACCGCTTGGGCTTCTTGACGATGAACAGCGCGGCGCTGCCCATCGACCACACCGTCACGTCGTCGAAGTGCTGCCTCAGCTGCGGCTCCAGGTCGGCGAGACGGTCGCCGGCGTTCTGGAAGAACTTCCGGTCGGGCTTGTTGTAGGCCCGGATCAGGGTGCGGGCCAGGAAGTTGTGCTCGACGTCGGGGTCCTCCAGACCGAGCACGGTGTAGCCCCACGCGACGCCGTCGTCGGTGAGGGCGTCGGCGATGCCCGCGAAGGCACCGTCCTTACCGGGGAAACCGTTGCCGGGCAGGCAGTGCAGGACGTTGCCCATCGCGATGGAGTCGAACGCGCGGGACAGGTTCGGCCACGGGGCGACGAGGACGTCGTGCTGCACGGCCTCCACGATCGCCCGGTCGCTCAGTACCTCCTTGGCGAAGACGAGCGGGTTGTGGTTGATGTCCATGAGGTGGACGCGCCACTCGTCGGGGGAGGCGGGGGGAGTGGTGTTCGACAGCATCTCGGCGTTGGCGGGGCCCACCTCGAGGTGCCGGCTCGACACGTTCTCGTTGTAGAGGGCCTTGAGCTTCTCGTTGTCCAGAAGCCAGGCCTTGCGGTGGGAGAGGTTGCCGATCAGCTGTGAGTAGCGGCCCATGTTCTTGAGGCTGTACAGCTTCGAGTCTGTGGAGGACACCCACTGCGTCTTGTCGGTGTGGGGGATGGTGTTCTCAGACATGAGAGTGCCTTACTTCGGATTCGTCGTCTTTGTTCTGGATGGGGATGGCTTGTGTCAGGTCATGGGGAGCATCTGGGCGAGGGCGGCGGGATCGTCGAAGCCGCGGACCCAGGTGTTGGCGAAGGCCGGGTCGGCTGCGGCCTGTTCCATCGCCTGGAGGAGCTCCGGAGGCGTGTTGTCGCTGTGGACGGCGTTGATGAGCTGAGAGAAGGCCGCCGTGGGGCGGATCCGGCTCTCCCACAGGTCGGAGAACATGCCGCTGAAGAACGCCTCGTCGAACGCTCCGCCGTTCTTGTGGTGGACGACCATGCGGTCCGCCGTCTCGAAGCCGAGCTTGGTGGACAGCGACCAGCCCTGCCCGGTGCGGGGTTCGGTGGTGACCACGGTGTCGCCGGCTCCGACGACGATGCCTCCGCCCAGGTGGGCGACGGGCGTGCGCACGACGGGGGAGACCGTGGTGATCAGGGCGTCGCGAGGGTCGGCCATCTCGGCGTCGCGGAACCGTTCGCCCAGTTCGGGCAGTAGGTGGGGCAGGCGCGTGGAGAGCAGCCCGTGGACGTCGCGGGCGCGTTCACCGCTCAGGTCCAGCGGGTTCTCTCGGCCGGGGCGGGCGGCGACCATCACCGAGTGCGCGATCCCGTAGGAGGTCAGGATCGGCACCACGTAGATCTCGGCGCCCTCGATCGAGTACACCTCGACGTCCGCGCCGCTCTCGGGGACGGGGAGGTGGTGGAGGTAGACCTGGGAGACCACCTGCTGTTCGGCCGCCAACGGCCGGGAGGGGTCGGTGTGGAAGAGCTGGCCGAGTTCGCCGGCGCCGACGGTGACGATCGTGGCGTCGAACATGCGGGTGAAGTAGCTCAGGTCGCTCACGGTGATGCCGTGGATGCTGACCTTGCCGCCCCGGTCCTCGAAGTACTCCAGCAGGTCGGGGAGCTTCACCCGGGGCTCGACCGCGGCTCCGGCGGCGCCGAGGTTCCCGGTGAACCCGAAGCTCTGCCCGGCGCGGGTCACGTTCATGGACACGGTCTGGAACAGGTGGGGTTCCTGCTCCCACATGTCCAGCTTGAGGGTGCGCTCCATGCCCAGCGCGGTGGGCAGCGTCAGTTGTGTCATCTGAGCGGAGCCTCGACGTAGCTCATCGGAGGTTCGAGCCGTGGCGACAGTGACGTCCGCTCCCTGTGAGAGCAGGCGGTGGGCGAGTACGAGCCCGGTCAGGCCGGCGCCGACGATCAGAACCTTCATGCTGTTTCTCCGGTTTCGGGGTAGATGGGGTGAGCGTCATACACGGTGAGCGTCCTTTGGTCGATCACGTCGCCCAGGGCGGCTCGTGTGGCGGGTCTGGAGCGCACGTCGCATAGGACCGTCCGCTCTTCGGCGAGCCCCAGGCGGGTTCTGACGGCCTCGAGGTCGGGGGTCTCGTGGCCGTGGTGCAGAACCAGCAGGGCCGGTACGCGGTGCTTCGCCAGGAACCCCAAGGCGACCGCGGCCCCTTCGAGGTCGTCGGCGTGGGTGACGACCAGGGCGGCGCAGGCGTCGCGGACCAGGGTGGACCACAGGGTGGAGAACACGTCGACGGCGACATCGACCCCGCCGAGCAGGTGCAGGGACATGCCCTTCAGCGGGATCCGGCCCATCGACACCCGGGTCGTGACCGGCGGGGAGTAGGCGTCCGGGGAGCTGCTGGGGATCCCCACGTTCCTGACGTAGATGACCTCACCGTGGCTGATGGGGCCGACCTCCGAGCAGGAACCGATGAACGTGCGGCTCAGTTCCGGGTCGCCCATGACCAGGACCTTGGCCGAGCGCAGTTCGGGGTCGCAGTGGGAGAGGTCGCTCCAGGCGTCGCGCACCTCGGTGCGGGGGTCCGACGGGGTGGAGATCTGGCGGCTGACGCGGACGAGGTTCCGGCGTAGTAGTTCGGCGACCACCAGGATCACCACTCCGCGGCTGAGCCCCATGCGAACGGCGATGTCCAGGACGGTCATCGGCGTCCGGCCCTCCTGTTCCAGGTCGTGGAGGAGCAGCCGGATCGAGCGGCAGAGCTCGTCGATCCCGTCCTGGGCACTGAACCCGTCGGTGCCGTGGGGCCGCACGAGGGTGTGTTCGCCGATGGGCGGCAGGAGCACGTTCTTCGGCGCGTACGGGGCAAGGGGGGTGGGAGAGAGCATGAGAGGCTCCCTTTCAATGCAGGTGAGGGCTGGATGCTCCACGCTGAACAGCGGGTGGGGCGTATTCCGGACGAATCATGTATCGATGGCATGACCTCTTATGAGGAGGTCATGGCGTCTTCGACGACGGGCTCCCGGAGAAGTCGCTGCTCGGAACCCATACGGTCGTCGGTGTGCCCGGTGTACATATCGGGGGATGGCTCACGTCCATGAGCTCATAATGGACGTTCTGTGCGCGGAAGGCATAATCGGGAACGAAGCTTCTCGCGTATCGCGGAAACACGATCTGCGGGCCGAATGTGGTTCGGCTGATCGGATTTTTCTGGGCCCGCTGCTTTGACCTTGGATAATGCCGACGAATGGTCCGCCGGCGGTTCTGGTGGGCGCCCCCGGCCGGTTGTCGGTGGGGCTTCTGGGGAGGATGTGGTGTCCCCCACAGGGGGAGTGGGATGGCGTGCATCCTTTGTGTGGTAGGGCTTGGCGTCTCCGAAGGAGGAGCGGGTGGGGCTCAGGGGTCGGGGTGGAGAAGGGGGCGGGCTCTGCCTTCGGCGGGGTGGAGAAGGCTGCTGAGCTCTGCTTTTATCGGCCCGGGGTGCTGGTCGGCGGTGTTCGTTGTCCGTGTTTTTCTCGGGGGCGGTAGGCGGAGAATGGTGATGGGAAGGAGGGGCTCTGAGCTCCGCTTTTTCTGTGGCGTGCGGTCCCCACCAGTGCGGATGCCCTCTTTTTCTCATCCTCGGGGTGTTCGGGTAACTCGACATCGACCTCGGTGGGGAACCCTGGCGGCTTTGTTCACCGAGAGAGGAAAGTCGGGGAGTTCGCGCCGGGGGGCGGTCTGGTGGGTATGGGGTGCCTGTTTTGTCGGGTTTTCGGGAGGTCGGGGAAATGGCTGTTCACGCCGGCGCCTCGTCCGGTCGAAGAGGCCGGACCCCGTATGCGGAGGTGGCCCCCTCGCCGACGCTCACGGTCGGGCTTGGGACGGGCCGCTCCCCGTGCGCGGGCTCGGTGCAGGCGGGGCCGGGCCGTCGGTGTTCCAGGAGAGGACGCCGGTGTCGGTGAGATGCTCTCTCGGAGCGGACCAGAGCGGGCGTGGTAGGTATGAGAGAGGGTCGTTTCGAGCCTGAAGTTGCGGGGAGATAACGGCTTCTGTTTCCGCAGGTCGTTTTCCCCGAGCCCCACGCACGTGGGGATGGACCGGCGTCTCCTCCTCTTCCTCTGTGGTTTCTGAGCCGAGCCCCACGCACGTGGGGATGGACCGCTCACCGACGACCGTTTGTCCGACGACGGCGTCCGAGCCCCACGCACGTGGGGATGGACCGGTGACCAGGGGCCAGGCGGTGATGGTGAGCGCCCGAGCCCCACGCACGTGGGGATGGACCGCATCCGCACAGCTTCCCGAGCAGTGTTACGCGCCGAGCCCCACGCATGTGGGGATGGGCCGGCGATCGCGACCGCGCTCGGTGTGCCCATGTCCCGAGCCCCAAGCATGTGGGGTGGCGCATCCTGAACCTTGCTCTTCGCGCCACCGAGGGGCGATGACCGGGAACACCCCGTTGGAGAGTGGGGGAGAACAGGGGCCGTTCCCCACACCTGAATGGATAAAGCTCCGGACACCTACCTCTATGGGTATGACCAGGGTGGAAATCGGTTCGCGGGGATCGCTTCATGGGTAGGGGAGCGATTCTGGAAACCATGTGAAGGCGTGCGCTTCGTGGACGCTCGAATTCCGTGTTCCGTCTTCGAATCCGAAAACGCGGTATGGAGTGCTCCGGTCGGATCCCGGCCCGCCTTGAGTGGGGGAGGAGAACCGTCGAGCCTCAGCGACGGGCGCGGGCAATGGGCCCGAAGTGCGCGGCGACCGCGCCGAGCATGAAGTGCCGAACCTGCTTCTCGTTCATGGGTACGACCCCGGCGGGTACCTGGATCCGGAACGGGAAGTCGTCCCCGGCACGGACCTGGAAGTCGTCGATGATCCCCTGCGAGAGCAGGAAGATCAGCCCCTCGCGGATTTTCCCGTCGGTGTCGGTGGATGACCACATGAAAAGAGGGTAACCGGCTCTCGGACTCAGAGAAAACGACCCCGCTCTTAGACCGGGGAAGGTAGGAGAGTGGTGATGCTGTGACCGGTGATTTCGTCCCGTAGGTCTCGGTCCGGTCGGTGGTGTTTCCGGAAAGAAGGCCTGCGGTCGGTGAGATGTTCTCCCTGGGGCGGTTCGGGGTCGTTGTGGTAGGGATGAGAGTGAGCAGAGGGCGTCTCTCGGTGAAAGTTGCGGGAAGGTAACGGTCTCTGTTTCCGCAGGTCATTTTCCCTGAGCCCCACGCACGTGGGGATGGACCGTACACGACGCGCATATACGCGCAGTAGGAGGCCTGAGCCCCACGCACGTGGGGATGGACCGGAGTGGTACGCGGCGCACCCACGCCCCGAGCCCTGAGCCCCACGCACGTGGGGATGGACCGGGGGCTTCGAGCCCCCTTGCCCTAGAATTTGCCTGAGCCCCACGCACGTGGGGATGGACCGGTAGCTTTCCGCTACTCGGCGGGCACGCTCCCCTGAGCCCCACGCACGTGGGGATGGACCGGAATGGCTCGCCTTCCTCTCGGCCGCTGCCCGCTGAGCCCCACGCACGTGGGGATGGCCTTCCACCACGTGCACCTTCAACGGCTGTATCTGCCGACCAAGAACCCGCCGATCCGGAGCCCCCTGCGCGACCACTGCCGGTCAGCGCCTGTGGCAGGTCTTCAAGTAGCTGAGGAACGACGCTTGCAGGCCGGTGACGTGCGTTTCTCGCAACAAGGCCTTCGAAACGTGCTCCGACCACCCCTTGGCGTGCAGTCGTTCCACCGCCGTAAGAACGTTGCGGGACATTCCGCGGTAGAACGGAATGTCTCCGAGCAGTTCGGCCTCGTTCAACGTGATGTGCAGCCGTGAGCCGGCCGAGCCCTCACCTGGTTCCGGTAGGGCGTCGATGAGGGTGAAGATCCGGCTGTCCGAGCCTGCGACGCCGGGGCTGCCCGCGCCGAAGCTCGAGAAGGGCGCCGCCTCACACAGCCATGCGTAGAGGGCGAAGAGTCCCCCGTAGGAGTAGCCGAAGAGGCCGTGCCCGGACTCGCCGACCCGCAGCCTCGACCGCAGGTGCGGGTGGAGTTCGTCGGTCAGGAAGTCGAGGAAGACGTCGGCCCGGGTCTCGGCCAGCTCCGCGAGGTAGGCGTCCACCTGCTCCTGGGTCATCCTCCCCGTCTCGCGAGCCGCGGTGAGGGTCGCCATCGTCTCCTCCCCGATGGGTTCTCCCGGCGGAACGAGGTCCCGATTGCGGAGCGACGACCAGGACGCGGCCTCCTCACCGGCGTATCCGACGCTGACCTGGATGTACGGGGCGATCGTCAGGTACGGGTCGGCCTGGGTGACGATGAGGGGCGCGGTGAGTCCGACGGACCAGTTGCCGTCCAGCACGTAGATCAGCGGCAGGGGATCCGTGGAGTCCGCGTAACCGGGGGGAGTGGTCACCCAGACGCCGTAGCGACGCCCCGACCGAGCGGTCACCTCCAGGTACTCCGTGTCCGGCAGGCAGCCGTGCAGTATCTCGCTCATCGCGTTTCTCTCTTCATGACGTGGCCCCTCGACGAGGGGGACGGCCGTGCCCGGATCAGCGGACGTCTTCGGGTCGGGGAGTGGATCTCGATACCGAACGACCAGGGGTTTCGTGCCCTGAGGCGGTCCGCCCCGACGGTGTCCTCAACAGTGGTGAATTGGATGTGCGGTAACGTACTCAACAGTGGTGAAACTGTCAACGGAGGCAACGTGAGATCGCCCGTGGGGGAAGGGAAGAAGCGTCTCCTGGAGGCGCTGTTCGATGAGTTCGGCGAGAACGGCCCCGGCCCGAACCTGTCGATGCGCCAAGTGGCGGAACGGCTCGGTGTGCACCACACGTTGCTGACGTACCACTTCGGATCGCGGCCGGGGCTGCTGCGCTCCGTGCTGTTGGAGGCTCGCCGCCGCGACAACGTCGTCATCGCCGCGACCGGCGACGAACTCGGCTTCGTCGCCCTGTGCAGGGCCATCTGGGACTTCTACTCGGACCCCGCGCACGAAGACCGCGTCCACGCCTTCTTCCACCTGGTCGGACTCGCGGTCTATGAACGCGACGCGTTCCAAGAGCTCGTCGTCGACATCGACGACCTGGCGCGTCTTCTCGAAGCCGCGGCCCTTCGCGATGGGGCCACGGAGGCCGAAGCCCGGCAGCGGAGCATCATAGCGACCGCGGGTCTGCGAGGACTCCTTCTGCAAAGGATGCTGACCCCGACCGCCGAGGTCGACGCGGCGGCGGAACGCTTCATCGCCTCGTTGGCGGCGTTCGAGGGCGAAGGCCGCCCGGTGTAGACCACGGTGACCCAGGGGCCGTATGGAATGGGCCCCTCGTGCGTTCCACCAGGCCGCGACCTCCGTTGAAGGCGAGGTTCACTCCATCCGGGCCCGGTGGAGCCAGAACTCGGCCTCCTTCGTCCGACCCGCTTCCGTCAGGAACGCCCCGAGGTTGGCCATGGCCGTGGTGTGGCCTTGGGCTGCGGCTCGACGGAACCAGTCCTCGCATTCTCCATCCCGCCCTGCCTCGTACAACAGGATCGCGAGGTTGACCATCGCGTTGGTGTGTCCCAGCCTCGCGGCTCGTAGGTACCAGGTCTCGGCCTCCTCCGCCAGGCCCGCCTCCTTCAGCAGGTTCCCGAGGTTGTACATCGAACCGGCGTGATCATGCTCGGCGGCTCGTAGATACCAGGTCACCGCCTCCTCCATACGATCCGCCCGCGACAGGAGGACCCCGAGGCTGTGCATCGCGCCGACGTGGCCCTGGTCGGCGGCCCGTAGGTACCAGGCTTCGGCCTCCTCCGCCAGACCCGCCTCCGTCAGGAGGGTCCCGAGGCTGTTCATAGCTTCGGGGAGACCCTGGTCGGCGGCCCGCACGTACCAGGTGACCGCGTCCTCCAGACGGCCGGCCTCGTGCAGGAGCCTCCCGAGGTTGTACGTCGCTTCGACGTGTCCCAGTTCAGCGCCCCGGCGGTACCAGCTCTCGGCCTCCTCCGTTCGGCCCGTCTCCGCCAGCAGGTTCCCGAGGTTGGACATCGTCCCGGTGTTGCCCCGGTCGATGGCACGGCGGTACCAGGCCTCGGCCTCCTCGGCTCGGCCCGCCTGCGTCAGGAGGGTCCCGAGGCTGTTCATCGCTTTGGAATGGCCCTGGCCGGCGGCCCGGCGGAACCAGCGTTCGATTTCTCCATCCCGACCCGCCTCGTTCAGCAGGAACGCGAAGTTGAACATCGCGTCCGTGTGGCCTTGTTCGGCCGCTCGGTGGAACCAGGCCTCGGCCTCTTCTTTCAGCCCGGCGTCGTTCAACAGGGAGCCGAAGTTGAACATCGAGTTGATGTGGCCGTGATCGGCGCCCCGGCGGTACCAGGTCGCGGCCTCCTCCGTTCGCCCCGCTTCGTTCAGCAGGATCCCGAGGTTGAACATCGAACTCGTATCGCCCTGGTCGGCGGCCCGGCGCAGCCAACTCACGGCCTCCTCGCTCCGACCCTCCTCGTGCAACAGGATCCCGAGACTGTTCATCGCACCGGGGTGCCCCCTCTCGGCCAACGGGAGAAAGGCGACTTCGGCGACGTCGGCCCGGTCGGCACTGCTCGCCGTGACGCCGACGTCGTAGCGCTCGTGGACGGTGGCCGTCTTCAAGGCCGATCGCCACATGGCGTCGGGCAAGGGCTCCTGAGCGGTGAGGTAGTCGAAGGCCCGCCACCGGTGGCCTTCGTGGTCGACGGGCACCAGGAGCCCGGCCAGGCCACTGCGCTGCCGGGTGGCCCACTCCCAGGCCTGGTCGTCCTCTTCCGGTAGGGGAGGCGGGGCGGGCAGATAGGCGCCGTGGGCGGCCTGGATCTGTTCCCGGGTCAGCGCGCTCGACACCCCGGCCGCGGCCAGGCCCACGGCGGCGGCCACCAGTGCGTGACCACGAGGGTTCCCACTGTCGGGCCCGCCGAGCCAGACCGACTCCAGCAAGGGGCCCGCCGTCAACCGCTCGGCCACCCCGAACCGCTCGTCGTCCGCGGCCTCGACCAGGCGTTCGTCCCCACTGGACCGCGCCCGCTCACGCTCCTGCGGGTTCCAGCGGCGTTCGATGACGACCGGTGGGGTCTTGAGCACCGCGTACCCCGCGCCTTCCGAGGCCGAGGCGTGGTCGGTGGTGCTCGGACGGAGGGCTTCCAGACGGTTCCGTCGGATGGTGGCGGCCACGATCGCGCCGGCCTGACCGAGTTCGGCGACCAGCGTCGGGGTCAACCCCGAAGAGCCGAGGTGGCGGTCGAGGTCGTCCAACCAGATCACCCACCCCTGTGGCGCCTGTGCGGCCCGCTCCGCGAGCCAGGTGGGAAGAGTCCGCAGATCGGCGTCCTCGGGCGGGGCCACCAGCATCCGGTCGGGCAGAGTACGGCTCAGTGCGGCCGTCAACGCTCGGGTCTTTCCCGCGGTCGAGGCTCCGGTCACCAGCACCAGACCACCGCGCGCGGCCGCCGCGACCGAGGCCAGGCATCGGTCGAGTTCTCCGTCCATGTCCCGGGCCACGTAGGGAGGAATCCCGGCGTCGTCAGGCCCGGACAGGGTGTTGTGGACGCCCAGTTCTCCCGGGTCGCATCGGTGGACGGGGAGGGCCATGCCGACCCACCCGGGTATCGGCGCGGTGGGCGGGGCGTTCACGGTGACCGAGTGGATGACGCCGGCCTGGAACGCGGTCCCGTAGACATCCCCCATGCGGTTATCGACCATCGGGGCCGCCGATACCAGGGGTGGGCGGATGTGGCGGGAGCAGATCGAGCCGGGAGCGGCCCGGTACGGTCGGCGGGATCGCCGAAGAGGCCCTGTGCGTCCACTCCCGTATTCGTCGCATGGGTCGATTCTGCCTTCTACGCAACGGTTCTGGCCATACGAGCCCGAACCGGTGCTTCGAAGGCGACGGCACCTGGGTAGACCGGTCGTATGAGGGGCGGCCGGCGGTTCCGTCGGCGCATTGGATGAGGCCGCCGCGGTGTACCGGGCCGCTACGGTGAGGGCATGACGCCACCCGGCAGCAGATCAGCGCAGCGCGAGACGGCGGGGGCGATCACCTATCGCGTGGCCGAGAGCGAGAGCGACAGGTCGGCCGTCATCAGGGGCGAGTTCACCTCGGACACCGTCTTCGAAGTGGTCGTCTCCGAGGACGGGTTCGGTATTCGACCCACTCGGCTGGACGCGACGATTCACAAGGTCTTCCCCGACGACGAGCCCGAGGACGATGAGCCGTCGGAGAACGGACATCGGTTCGTCGCCCTGGACGGCGAGGACGTGTGCGGCTACGTCGACACCGAGTACGAGCCCTGGAACCGGCGGCTGGTCATCGCCGATATCGAGGTGGCCGGGGCGTACCAGGGGCGAGGGATCGGACGCGCACTGATGGACCACGCCATCGATCGGGCTCGGGAACGCGGTGCCGGGCACGTCTGGTTGGAAGTGACGAACGTCAACGCTCCGGCCATCCGTGCCTACCAGCGGATGGGGTTCACCTTCTGCGGCCTCGACACCTCCCTGTACAGCGGGACCGAGTCCGAGGGGGAGATAGCGCTGTACATGAGCCTTCTCCTCGACCCGGCCGGCGAACAGTGGTTTCGGTTTTCAGGTCGTCTCCCCTGAGTCTCATACCCACCGGAGTGAGCGAGGTCCCCTGGCTTTCGAGGTGCGCTCGGAAAAGCCCCATCCCGGTCGTGACGAGGCCCCTCCCGCAGTGGGAGAGGGCCGGGCTCGAAGTGGGGATGGGGCCGCGCTTTAAGCAGGTTGCCCGGAGGTGAGCCGGTCTTATTCTCGGTGGGCGCCGTCGGGCCATACGACCTCGACCGGAACGCCCCGGTCGTGTGCGGCCTCGAGGGCGTCGCCGGTGCCGCCCTTGCCGCCGGAGGGCTGGCCGTCCCAGACGGCGACCAGGAGGTCGATCCCGCCCAGGATGGCTTCGTTGGCGTCCTCGTAGGCTTCGCGGCCGGCGGTCCTATGCGGCATGTAGCGGACCAGTGTGGAGCGCATCAGCAGGTCGTCGAACTGTTCGAGGTTGTACGGCTTGACCTTCGCCTCGCGGTAGTCGACCGAGGGGAGCACGACCTCGAGTCTCCCACCGGCTTCCAGGACGACCTCGGCGAAGATCTGGTCGGCCCCACGGGCCAGGCACGAGACCCCGACCAGGTCCCCGTCCTTGTACGGAGCGAGCGCCTCGGCCAGGGCCCGGCGTACGAGGGGGACGCTGTCGGCCGTCAGGTTGGAGTGACCGGTGATCCCGATCCGGGTCATGCTTGCTCCTTGGAGGTCGAGGGTTCCGCCGGCAGGGTGTTCGACAGTCTCTCGCGGATCTCGGCCACCGCGGGCTCATCGAACGCGGAGTCTCGGTGAAGGTCCAGAGGCGATCGGATCTCCGCTTTCCGGGCTCACCGGCGCCACCGGAGCCCTAAGGTCGCAACGACACCGAGAGACCACCTGATGGGGGACCCTTGCCGGAGCGCTACCGCAGCATCATCGACGTCCACGTGATCCTGCCGAGGGGAGACGAGATCCTCCTGCTGGAACGACGGAACACCGGCTACTGTGACGGGATGCTGCACCTGCCCTCCGGCCACCTCGACGAGGGCGAGCCGATCCCGCACGGTGCGGCCAGGGAAGCCCGGGAAGAGGTCGGTGTGGACATCGATCCGGCCGACCTGGGCCTGGTCGCCGTCGTGCACCACCGGCAACGCGAGGACCTCGCCCGCGTCGGTATGTTCTTCCTCGCCGAGAAGTGGGCCGGGGAGCCGGTCGTCGCCGAGCCGGACAAGGCCGGTGAGCTCCTCTGGACCGACCCGCGCGCACTGCCGTCGAACACGATCCCCTACCCGGCCGAGGGCATCCGGGCGTGGGTCTCGGGAGACCGGTTCGTGCTGCATGGATGGTCGGCCGCCTGAAACCGTCGCCGTTTCGGTCGAGGTTCGCCTTGCAGGGCCTCGGATCATGGCGGTTCTGAAATCGGATGCGGATCGCCCGCTCGTCTGTGATGCTCCTGCCGTGAACACCGGTGATGTCCTACTCCGTCGGGCGGAACAAAGCGATGCCCTCGCCGTGGCCGACGTGTGGCTGCGCTCCTTCGCGACTGCTCTTCCCTCGGTGCGTCGAACGCACGATGACGCCGAGGTGCGTTCCTGGTTCTCGCACGTGGTCGTGCCGCGGTACGAGACCTGGGTGGCCACTTCCGAAGGCTCGGTGGTCGGGCTCCTGGCGCTCGACGGTGAGGAGTTGGACCAGCTCTACCTCGACCCGGCGTGGCGAGGACGAGGGATCGGCGATCGGTTCATCGCCCTGGCCAAACGGCGACGTCCGGACGGGCTGGCCTTGTGGACCTTCCAGGTCAACGTGCCTGCGCGGCGTTTCTACGAGAGGCACGGCTTCGTCTCTGTCGAACGGATGGACGGGTCGCGGAACGAGGAACGAGAGCCCGACATCCGTTACCTCTGGAGGCCCTGAGCGTCTTCTGTGCCTCGTGTCCATGGCGAGGAGTGAGGGTGGTGCCTGCCGGTGGGGGAGGGGCGGGGGTGGAGTGCTCTGTCTCGGGCCGGTTCGGGGTGGCTGTGGTAGGGATGAGTAAGGAGCGGAGGTCGCTTCGATCCGGAGGTTGCGGGAAGATAACGGCTTGCGTTTGTGCAGGTCATTTTCCCTGAGCCCCACGCACGTGGGGATGGACCGGATCGCATTACCCTTGTCATCCCGCAGGGCACCTGAGCCCCACGCACGTGGGGATGGACCGGCCCTGGCCTTCTTGATCAGGCGCCGGCACAGGCTGAGCCCCACGCACGTGGGGATGGACCGGTCGTCGGTCGATACGGCGACCATGGATGCACCTGAGCCCCACGCACGTGGGGATGGACCGGGTTCGGGTTCGCCGCCCGGAGCTACGGGCAGCTGAGCCCCACGCACGTGGGGATGGACCGCCGGGGACGATTCTGGCATGTCTGGCATGCGTCTGAGCCCCACGCACGTGGGGATGGACCGGCTGAATCGCACGGCCGGATCGACGACGAGCTCTGAGCCCCACGCACGTGGGGATGGACCGGTCTCCCCCAGCCGGCCGCCTCCCACCAGGCCCTGAGCCCCACGCACGTGGGGATGGACCGGACCCTGACCATGAGATCTTCTCACAGTCAGGCTGAGCCCCACGCACGTGGGGATGGACCGCACCAGTTGTCAGCGAACCCCTGGAACCGGTCCTGAGCCCCACGCACGTGGGGATGGACCGGCCGCCGACCAGGCCCCGCCGCCCGGAGACGACTGAGCCCCACGCACGTGGGGATGGACCGGCACAACGAAGCCCCACGCCCTGATCAGGGCGCTGAGCCCCACGCACGTGGGGATGGACCGCCGCGGTGCGTTCGCGACTGAGGTTCGAGAACCTGAGCCCCACGCACGTGGGGATGGACCGTTCTGCTTGTGGCGGGTCATGTCCACGATGGTCTGAGCCCCACGCACGTGGGGATGGACCGCAAATCGGTTCCGGCGTCTGGGAAGCGATCAACCGAGCCCCATGCGTGTGGGGCAGGTCGTTCTCGAATCGGCCGCGAATGGTGACCATCGTTGCTGCGTCGATGATCGAGCGCCTCGCTGTGATGGTCGGCTGTAACATTTTTGGAGTCGGGGCTACCTCGGTCTCCCATACCAGACCCCTGGCCGTCAACCACCCCATTTGCCGCTACCGGTCACACTCTCCGTTTCCCGGGTGCACCACCACCATCACTGCTACCTTGTTGCTCGCAAGACGGCACCGCACTAACGTGCCCGATGTTCCTCCACGCCTGCCCCGGAGTTCGCGTGCCCACCCAGTGGACACTCACCCTCACACCCCCACCCCCCACTTCGGTCGACCCGCGTCACCTGCACGCCCTCGCCTGCCACCTGCTGGAACCCCCCACCACCGACCACAGCGCCCCCACGAAACCCTTCACTGCGGCCCTCAGTGGTCGTCGACTCGTCCTGGGCCTTTTGGACGATTCCCGTCCCCTCACGAACCTCGCTCTTCTCGACGGGCTGGCGCTGCGCCTGGGGTCGCGCACCTTCCGTTGCTCACCGGACGGTCACCGCACCGAGCCCTACGCCCGCTTGGCGGCCTGCCCTCCCGCGGTCAAGGCCCACGTGGAGTTCCGCACCCCCACCTACGTGAAGCGCTCCGGTCGTCAGATCCCTCTGCCCGACCCCGAACTCCTCTTGGCCGGGCTGGTCCGCCGCTGGGCACTGCTGAGTCCGCTGCCCCTGCCCGCCGCCGCGGTCGCCGAGGTCTTGGAGTCAGCACACCTGGCCCGGCATGACACCCGAACCCGGATCTTCGGGCGGGGGGCCGCCCAACGGGTCGGGTTCGTCGGCAGCGCCACGTTCGGGTTGAGCGGCCGCCCTCTCCTCTCCACACGGCGCGTCTTCGCCGTCCTGTGGTCCTTCGCCTCCTTCGCCGGGGTCGGTGCCCAGACCACCCATGGGTTCGGTCACGTGCACGTCCGCCTTCAGCATTCCGTCGCCGACCCCGGCGGTAACGCTGCTCGAGAAGAGAACGCGAGCCCCCACACCCCTGCAGCACCACCGACCGAATACGGAACGGAGCCGGATGAGCGGACATGCCCCCCGCGATCCCAGTGATCCTCGTGACCTTGTCGTCGTCGCCCTGTCAGGCGTACAGCGGTTCATCACCGAGTCCCGCACTACCGCCGACCTGCGCTCGGCCAGCCAGATCGTCGCCCACCTCGCGGTGAAGGCGGTCCGGCACCTGCACGACACCCACAAGGCGAGGATCGTCTTCCCCTCCCTGAGCGAGGGCAGGGTGCGCGGTGCCGATGACGGGATGCCGAATCGGATCGTGGCCCTGGTCCCCACCGGGCAGGGGCCCGACGCGGCCTCCGCCACCTCAGAGCACCTGACAGAGGTGTGGGAGGGATGGGTCGCCGAGGTCTTCGGCCAGCCGATGCACTCCGTCCCGGGGTGGCCGGTGGTGCAGTGGGTGAGTGTCCCTGCCGCCGTCGGTCCCTACCCCGATCAGTGGCGCGAGGCTCAGCGGGCGCTGGCCGAGCGCAAGACGGTGCGTGACTTCGCCCAGCCCTGGGACGAGCCTGAGGAGTTGTGCACCCTCTCCCCTCGGTGGCGGTCCGTATCTCCCCCCGACGCGGTCGAAAAGCGCAGGAAGCACATGGCGGGCGAGAACCTGGCCGTCGCCAACTGGGTCAAGCGTCTGTGGCACCGCGAGACCTGCACGGGTCGCTCGCCCGGTTTCGCCTCCACCAACGCCTTGGCCTCCGCCCCCTACCGGGCCGAGGTTCTGCGCCTGTGGGAGGAGGACGCGGACATCGCTGACGCGGTCGGGGATCTGCGGCTGTGCGCGGAGGAGTTGGGCGACGATCCGGTGAGTGAACTCCCGCTGGAGCGTCTGCCGAGGGTCGCCGATTCCGAGGAGGCCGACTGGGTGCGTGGGCGCGGGAGCCGGTGGGTCTTTCCCGCCTCCTGGCACCTGGATGCCCTGGCCCGCGAGTTCGAACGCGACCGGGCCGATCCGGCATTCGCGCGTACCGTCCACGAGGGTTGGGAGGCCGCCAGCCGGTTGGTGGAGATCATGGCCCGGCACAAGGTGGATCCCCTGTCCCCGCACCTGGCGGTGCTGGTCCAGGACCTGGACTCCATGGGCCGTCACCTGTCGGGGCGGCGGACCCACCCGGACCGGGAACCGCTGGAGGTCGATGAGGAGTCCCACTCCGATATCTCCCGGCTGCTCTCCCAGGTGGCCGCCGACCAGCGCGCCGCCATCGACGCCGCGGGTGGGGTCGTGGTCTACGCGGGTGGTGACGACCTTCTCGCCCTAGTGCCGGCCGCGACGGCACTGGAGGCGGCACGCGCCTGCCAGGAGACCATTCCGCCGTCCCTGCCGACCGCCAGCACCGGGTTGCTGTTCTTCCACCACGGCTCCTCCCTCGGCCAGGCCCTGGGCAGATCCAGGGATCTGTTGGACCTGGCCAAGGAACGGCCGGGCAAGTACGCGTTGGGGGTGGGGTTCGTCCGCCATAGCGGGGCCCATGCCCACTGCGTCCTGCCCTGGTCGGCGGACCCCGCACCCGATGAGGCCTTGCGCGTGTTCCTGCCCGGAGGGAAGTACGCCCGCATCCGGCTTTCCCCCAGGTTGCTGGGCGACCTGGCGGCCGAAGCTCCACACCTGGACGGTGGCGATGCGGAACTGCGCACCCGAGACCAGGACGTGCTTCCACCCGCGGTGGCTCGGGCGGAGATCCGCCGCTTGATCCTGCGTCACACCGTCTTGGGCTCGGATGCCGAGAATCGACCCGTGGAAGCGGACCGGGAGGGGTTCGCGCGCCGTGCCGCCGCCCACCTGGAGCACTTGTCCCCCGAAGGGCGGCTGGTGGACGAGGACGCCGTGCGGATCGCCTTGTTCCTACGCCAGGAGGCGTCATGACCACTACCGAGAATCCGGGTCCCTCAGGGGTGTGGGTGACACTGGACCCGCACGACACGGTGCAGGTCCGTGACGGGCGCGCCTTCGCCGCCGGGGCCGGAGGGGTCGCCCACAGCGTGCGCCCCTGGCCCTCCACGGTGGCCGGGGCCCTGGCCGCTGCCTTGGGCGGTGAACCTGAGAGCCTGCGTGGGCCCTTCGTCGCCCACCGGGACGGTATGGAGTGGAACCCTTATTTTCCGGCCCCGCTGGACCTGGTCACTGAACCCGACGCCGTGGACGTGTGGCGGCTACGCCACCCCCGGACGGATGACGGTGGAGCGGTCCATGAGGACGGTGGAGAGGACGACGCCCGTATCAGGACCGACCTCCAGGCCTCCGGTCACCCGGACCTGGTGTCGCTCTCCTTGCCCGAGGGGGTGGAGGAAGCCGATCCGCTCAGTGGCCTCGTCCCCGGCGGTGTCCTGGAGTCATACCTGCACGGCACTCTGGTCGAGGCGGGCGATGTCGCCTCCCAGGACGAGTGGGATCGGGTCGCCGAACCGGTGACGGCCGAGTCGCGTATCGGCGTGGCGCTGGACCCCGAATCACGCACCGTCAAGAGCGGCCTGCTCTACCGGACCACCCACCTGCGGTTGGAGGAGGACTGGGCGTTCGCCGTCCACCTCACCCCCCGCCCCGGGCGGCACCGCTCGGTGGAGGAGGTGTCGGATCCGGTGCGTTTCGGCGGGCTGTCCCGGCTCGCCGACATCGTCCCGGCCCAGGTCGTCGGATGGCCGGATCCGCCCGAGGACTTCCCCGACGGCAAGGTCCTGCTCTACGTCGCCACACCCGCGGCGTGGCACACCGGATGGGTGCCGCCCTTGCCCGATGGTGCCCGGCTGGTGTCCGCCGTGATCGGTGATTCGCTACCGGTGGCCACCGCGTCTCCGGTACGCGACCACAAGAACTTCCAACGAACCCGCACCATGGCCTGGGCGGTCCCGCCCGGGTCGATTTACCTGTTGCAATTCCTCGACCCCGACGACGCCGCGACCTGGGCACACTCCCAGCACGGGCTGGCCCTGGGGCCACCCGCCCGCTCCCGCTGGGACACGGCCGGGTTCGGTGTCGTCCTGACCGGAGTGTGGTCGTGACCAGTTATCTGCTCTACCTGTACACCGAGTCCCCCCTGCACGCGGGGGGCTCCGAGGCCGAAGGGTCGGTGGACCTGCCGATCCAGCGCGAGGGCTCCACCGGTTACCCCCTGGTGTGGGGCCAGAGCCTCAAGGGTGCGCTGCGCCAGGCGGCCTACGACTCCGAATGGGGTGCGTACGCAGACGGAGACGACACCTTCCTGGATCAGGTGTTCGGCCGAGCCGTGCGAGGTGAGAAGGACCCTGGAGTCAACCCCAGCGCCGGGCTGCTGACCGTCGGTGACGCACAACTGGTCGCCCTGCCGGTGCCCGCCCTGCAGCGTGGGTTCGCGTGGGCGACCTCTTCCGTAGCGTTGAGCCGTCTGGCCCGCAAACACACCCACGCCCGCACCGGCCGACCCCTGCCCGACATCCCCCGGGTCAGCCCTGCCGAAGGGGTGTGCTCCACCGACGTCTGGGCGGACACCTCCGGGCAGGTGCTGGGGCCGTGTCTGGTACCCACCAGGCGCGCTCCCGACGGAGCGGCCAACCCCACCTCGGCCTGGGCGGACCTGATCGCCGGTGAGGGGATCGGTGACGAGCCCCACCTGGCGACGTTCGCGGACAAGTTCCGCCAGGACCTCATCGTGGTCGGCGCCGACGTGATGGCCCAACTGCTGCGCGAGTGCACCGAGCAGACCGTTCGTGTTCAGCTCGACCCGGACACCAAGACCGTCAAGAACGGTCCGTTCACCAGTGAGTACCTGCCCGCCGAGACCGTGCTGGCCGCGGTGCTGACCCTGCGCGACCACACCAACGGAGAGGAGCACCGTGAACTCCTCGAAGGCATGTTGGACCGGCAGGTCCTGCAGATCGGTGGGGACCAGACCCTGGGCAAGGGGCTGGTGTGGTCCCGCCTGGTGAAGGCGGTGCCGGGTGAGTAGCGTCCAACGCCTGGATCAGGAACTGTCCGGCCTGGCCCTGAAGATTCTGGGCGAGCGGGTGAGCAAGGACCTGCGCACTCGGATGAGGCAGCTGCCCTCCCGGCTGCGAGGCGGGGGACTGGCCGCCACGTACGCGTTCGTGCTCTCCAAGGCCGACCCGAACCCGGCCAAGGAGCTCGGGTACGCCTACCACCAGCTCGCGATGAGGATCGCCGAGCACGTGTGCCATCGCCGCCTCTTGGGCGGCAACGGTACGGTCCTGCCTCCGAAACGCTTCCTGGAAGCTCTGTCCTCGGCCACCCCGGCCCAGTACGCTCGTGCCTCGGCCGAGGTCGACGCCTTGGCGACCTGGCTCAGCCGACTGGCCGACGCCCTCTACGAACCGCCGAAGGTCGCGGACGGCACCGGTGACGCCGGTAATGCTTCGAGCCCGGCGGAGGAGTCTCATGGCTGACCGACAGCGGGGGACGGGTTACGAGGACGCCGCCGAGAAGACCGTCACCCTGGGCCCCGCACATGGTCCGCTGGGCCGTGTGGTGCACCTGCGCCACGAAGAGGTGACACCGGAGAAAGGGGCCACCCAGGCGACCACGACCCTGCGTAGGGGCAAGAAGACCGTGGGCGGCGACGCCAACGCCCTCCTGGTCCTGCGGCGGCTCTCCTTCGAGGCGACCGGCGGCCACAAGAAGAAGTGGCAGGCCCACCGGCCGCTGCACGAGTGGGCGACGGCCTCCCAGGTGGGCCAGCACGACAAGGCCCTACTCCAGCAGGTCATGGAGCGCCGTAAGGCCCTACTGGACCACTGGTGCGCCCCACACGCGATTCCACGGTCGGTTCAACGGCGTTTCCCCGGCAGCGCGGCCCCCACACCTCGTGGATGCGTGCTCCGCCTGGTCCTGACCTGTGAGTGGCGGCTGGTCACCGGGCTCGGGTTGCAGTTCGGGGTACTCGACAGCGGCATGGCCCTGCATGGCACCTACGGATGGCCCGTCATCTCCGCCTCCACCCTCAAGGGTCTCGCCGCGACAGGGGCGCGCCTGGACAAAGCCGCTCCCGAGCGGGTGCGGGAACTTCTGGGGGACCCGCGCCCCCAGAAGGCCCCCTCCCCGACCGGTCCGCGTGGACGGGGCGGTGTGGTCTTCCTGGACGCCCTGCCCGACACTCGGACCGGGCTGAAAGTGCACAGCGACACCATCACCCCCCACCAGCAGCCCTACTACACCGACACCATGCCCGGTGCCGCCCCCGCCGAGGAACCGCGTCCCCCCGGCGAGCACCACGCCCCAGTCCCGGTGCCGTTCCTCTCGGTGAGTGGACGGCTGTGCGTGGATCTGCTCGGCACCGACCCCGCCGACCTGGACACCGTAGGACAGTGGCTGGACCTGGCCGGTGGAGAGGTCGGCGGTGGTGGACGGACCACCGCCGGATACGGCTACTTCACCTGCAAAACCGCGCCCGCCAAGAAAGCCGGAAAGGGGAAACGATCGTGAACGCGGATCACCGCACGGTCCACCTCATCACCGTCGGGGTGAGCCTGTTCGATAACCTTCAGCACAGTCTGACCGGACTCAGGGGCGGCGCTGGCGACCGCAAGGGCCTGATGGAATATGACAAGCTCCTGGCCAAACGCGTGTGGGGCGCCCGCAGGAAATTGCACGACCCTGAGAGCGAGCAGACCGCCGACCTGGAGCGCGAAACACAGGCCGCGTGGTTGGCGGAGGTGACCGCTCCTAGAGCGGGGGCGGTCCGAGCCGATCTGGAGGCCCTGCTGGCACAGATCGAACCCGCCCGGTGGCCTGCCGAAGCCAGCGCCGAACTCAGCAGTCTGGCCGCGCACAACCTTCCCTCCAAGCACGTAGCGGTCCCCGACCGGGATACGGCGATCCTCATCACCAGCGACACCGGCAAAGGGCTGCGAGCGTCCCTGTTCAACGCCGTGGCCTTGGCCGGAGGCGACCTGAACCGAGTGCGGTACCTGCACGAGCCCGCCGAGGAACAGATCGTGCGTGAGCGTGGGAACATCGTCATCGCCCGCCTGCCACACCTGGACGTCGGTGGTGAGAAGGAGTTCACCGAGTCGATGCGCGACCTGGGCCGTATCGGACGCGGGGTGGACCGGTTGCTGGAACCGGAGAACGATGTAGCCCGCTTTCACCTCTCGGGCGGCTTCAAAGCCGCGATGCCGTTCCTCCTGGGCTTGGGCGAGGCCCTGCGTGGACTGCGCGGACCGGTCAAGGTGCGTGCGTTCGCCCTGCATGAGCTCGCGCCGGGCCTGAGGTCCATCGAACTGCCCCTGCGCTCCCTCCCCCCGAAGCCGGTGAACGACCAGCTGAAGCCCTTCGAAGGGAGTGGCATCGTCGGCGAGCCACCCCAGGGGGCGCCGCTGCGCGGGTTCGCCTACGACCGGGTGGAGAACGGTCGTACCTGGCGGTTGACCCCCTTCGGTGAGGCGCTGCGCGAGCTCCACCGCGATCGCCGTGTGGAAGAAACGTGACGGGAGCGGCGACCATCGAGACCGCGAAGGGGGAAAGCGAACAGAAGCCGGCCCCCCTTCTCAAGGGGCTCTCCGGCAGGCTCGCCCAAGGCTTCGGGGCAGTCCTCAACCAGGGTAGGGAGGATTTCGCCGAGACCCACGACGAGCCCGCTCTAGCCGATCCCGACCTGGCCGCGGCCCTACTGAAGCTCACCAACGCTCACAGCGACGGCACCGGCCTGACCCAGGCCCACAACGCCCTCAGAGACTGCTGGGATGAGCGTCCGGAGGTGGTGCGGGTCCTGCTGCACCGCCCCGGTGACTTTCTGGACCGGCTGCCCACACTGCTGGCGGGCACCGGGCCCGACGCGGCGGCCACCGCCCCCGCACTGGGGGACGGGGAGGGATGGCGGGTGTTCGCCGCCTGCGCCGACCTGCTCTGGAACTACCTCGGCAGGGACACTCCCTACACGCGCAAACACCGCCACCTCACACCCCTGGCGGCCCGGACCCGGTTCCTGGCGTTATCCGAACCCTTTCGCCACCCCGAGCACCAGATCTGGTCGGATCTGCACGCGACCACCGGTGACCTGTACCGGCTCTTCGGCCATGACAGCTGGCCGGAACCCGCCCGCAGAGCACAAGAGGCTCGGGAGATCTGGCGCGGCCACCTCAACGGGTACCAGTCCATCCCTCTGTTCGACCAGGCCCCGCCCATGGCCGTGGAGAGCGAGGTGCGGTCGCTGGTGCTCATGCTCGCCAACGGTTTCTCCGGCGATCCCCTGATCCTGGTCACGCGCCGGCCTCCCACGGACACATCCGAGTCGGCGAAGAAAAAGGGTCCCACCCGGGAAGGACCCCGGAGCATCCCTCCGGCCGAACGGGCACTGCTGGAAGAGGCCGTGGAACACCACCTGCTTCCCAGGTTCGCCACCGGCCGTGCCTGGGGAATCGCCTTAGGGTGTCGCCGGGCTCACCGACCCACAAGCCGAGTAGTGCTCTTCGCGCTGGTCGCCTTGTGCGCGGCCGGGGCGTTCGCCGGCACCGTGTGGGCCCTGATGAACGAGGGGACGTCCCTTACCGTGGGCCTGGTGCCCGCAGCACTCACCTATGTCCTCATCGGGGTGGGCACCCTGTGTTTCGGTCGACTGTGGGCCATGCCGCTCATGTTGCGCCTGCCCGCCGCCGCGGCCGTGGGGCTGATCGTGCTGGTGGCCCTGCACCCCGACTGGTGGACGAACATCCGACCCGGGCTCGGGCTGTACACGTTGTTGGCCCTGCTGGGCGGAGCCTCGTTCGGCTACCTCCTCATCGAGGTCCGCAACCACAACTCGGGCCAGTTTCCCGAGGGTTTGAGAGCGGCGTTCCGCCCCCTGACGCTCCTCGGGCTACGTGCCCTATCGGTGGCCATCACCGGGATCGCCCACGCCTTCCTCATCGCTCTGCTGGGCATGGCCGTCATCGCCCCCGTCTTCTCCGAAGAAGGTCCCCGGCTCACCATCGCCTGGAGCGGCGAAGAACAGGAGACGGGGACGCCCGCCCCGGAAACGGCTGATACCCCCGGGCCCGAGCCCACTGTGACCCCTCCCCAGGAACCACCACGTCAGCCCGGGGCTCCCTGGGCGATCCTGGCCGCCGCCACCTTCTGGTGTCTGGCCGCCGGGGTGTTCTCCCAGATCCTGTGGGATGACCAGCCCATCACCGCACCGCTGACCCACCGGCGCTGGCGTAACGAAAGGTAGGACGGGAACGCCCATGGCCTGGACCGACTTCCAACTGACGGTGACCACACCGCTGTTCAACGATGACGACCCGACCGTCGGGCTACGGGTCTCCTCCGTACGCGGCGCGATGCGGTTCTGGTTCCGGGCCTTGGCGGGAACCGTGTACGGCTCCAGTGTGCCCGCGCTCGCCCGCGCGGAGCAGAAGGTGTTCGGCAGCACCGAAGGGGCGTCCCCGGTACGGTTGCGGCTGACCGGCCAGCCCACAGCCCGCGCCATGATCAAGGCGGGAGAACCCGCCGCCTTCCTCGCGGGTGTCCCGGCGGAGGACCACGAACCCGGGAAATGGGTCGCCTATCTCCTGGGGCAGGGACACGCGGCCAAGAGAAGGCCGGGCTGGGTCACCATACGACCGCATACCCGCCCCGGGCACCGGTTCACGTTGAAGGTCGGTTTCAGCGGAGACCCGGCGGTCGACTCGCTCGTCCTGGCCTCGCTGTGGCTGGCCTGCGCCTATGGCGGATTCGGTGCTCGCACCCGCAAGGGCTTCGGCAACGTACGCCTGACGTACAAGGGCGGTCCCTTGCCGGAAGGTCCTTGGCGGGAACACGTCCCCGACACTCCGGAGTTCGATCACTACCAGGAACTGGACCACCTACCGGTGAACGGGCCGTTGAAGATCTGCGCGGACCTGCTCACCGGCCTGGTCCCGATCCCGGAGAGCGCCGATGGTCCGAGGGTCGCTCCGCAGCCGATCCTGGGCGTGGGGAACACGAGCGCCACCCTCGCCGACTTCGCCGAGGACAGCTGGGAGGCGGTGGCCGCCGAGACCGGGGAACGGTACCGGAGGTTCCGTGCCAGTGTGGCGCACAGGTCACCGAACCCCGGTTACAAGCCGCCCATCAAGACACCCGAATACGAAACGGTCATTCACGGTACCGAGGACCGCTTCCCACTCGGAGCGTTGGGTCTTCCGGTGAACTACAAGGGCGGAGCCAAGGTGACCGCCTACAAAGAGGGGAGGGACGAGCTGCGTCGTGCCTCACCGCTGTGGTTCCGGTTCGTCGAGAACGACGAGGAGGGGACCTGGGGGTTGTTCTCCTTCGCCTTCCACAACCCATTCCTGCCCGCCGATCAGGACCTGAGCATCCGGCTGACCGGCAAGCGAGTCGAGAACAAGAACGTGTACATCACCGACGAGGACGTCCACGAACGAACCAGGGCGTGGATGGAGTCGATCCGAGGGCCGGCGTCCTGATACGCGATCGGTCGACCACGTCGCTCCAAGGACTCGAAACCGTCAACGTGGCAAGGAGGTGACCGTCAACACCGGACACGCACACGCCCTGGTGCGAGAGTGGCTCGATATGCTCGCCCGTGGTGACACGTTCACACGCGAGGATCCACGGTTCCGAGGACATCGGGGAAGCCGGAGCCGAGCAGGTGGATTTCAGCGCCGTACCGGCGCGGCGAGCAGAACTGGAGGATCACTGAAGAATTACGCTCACCCACCAGCATTCCAGGGTACTGACCTGCGGCTTTACCCTCGGGTCCTCAAAGCCCGTACAGGGCATGGCAACCCTCTAGGCGACGCTCCTTCTCGATCTCGCCCTTGCGTCCTCAAAGCCCGTACAGGGCATGGCAACACCCTGAAAATCACCTCCCAGAGAAATACTGGAGGAGTCCTCAAAGCCCGTACAGGGCATGGCAACTGGCTGATGAAGACGCTGTCGTCCTCGGTGTAGACGTCCTCAAAGCCCGTACAGGGCATGGCAACACTGACCGTGGACCGTCTGTGCGCCGACTACCCGAGTCCTCAAAGCCCGTACAGGGCATGGCAACCTGCGGTTGCCGTTGATCCAGACGTGGGCGTGAACGTCCTCAAAGCCCGTACAGGGCATGGAAACGTCAGGAAGGTGATGGTGGCGCCGAGGGGGGTGATGTCCCCAAAGCCCGTACAGGGCATGGAAACAGCTCGGCCCAGTGCCGCTGCCACCCCTCGACACGGTCCCCAAAGCCCGTACAGGGCATGGAAACGTCACCAGATACCGCGTGGCCCGCACGTTGAGCCGCGTCCCCAAAGCCCGTTCAGGGCATGGAAACGTGGTGTCACGCACCTAGTGGAGCCGGTCGATACACCGGTGAGAGCACAGGATGTCGGCGACCCCGTCGAAGTCGATCGTGCCGTAGATCACGGCCGATAGAGCCAGACCACCCCGCACGGCCCCCGACCAACGACACGCGGTCCCGGGAACTTGCCGCTTTACCGTGGCTATACCTGCCCAAGTTGTACGGTCCGTGAAAGATGGTGCACGGACTATCCCGCCTTCGGGTGGAGTGAGAGCTCCGGGCACCGCGTTTTCGAGCAGCTCCATACCCCCGAGCCGACGAGAAGGAAATGATCACCTGGGATCTCCCGGTGGGCTTCACCATCGCCCGCACCACCCACCGACACACGCCCGACGCGTCCGTTCAGATCGTGATTCAGGCACCGGCCGTCGCCCAGGCCGCGCGGCGACGCGCGGTGCACCCAGGAGCCGTCGGTGTCCGGTAGAGCCGGGACGTCGGTGACGTCGTGGCCGTTGTAGAACCGCGCCCCACCGGCGCGAAGGTCGGCTTTGAGGAGCTACCGAAGATGGTCCAGGGGCGGGCCCGGGATGTCCCCATGGTGAACGACGCGATGGCGCGCGGGGCGGTCTACCCTCGGCGGTCTCTGGTTCTGGTCACCGGGGTGCCCGGGGCCGGGAAGAGCACTCTGCTGAAGCGGCTGTTCGGCCTGCGCGGTGACGAGGATCGGACCGTGCTCACCGCGGACGGCGTGCGGGTGATCGATTCTCTCCAGTCGCGGTATCGGCTGAGATCGATGCTCGCCCGGGTCCCCTATCTGCTGTGGCGGTGGGTGGTGCACGTGCTGCACCTGGTCCGGGTGGTCGCGGCGTTGCGCGGTGGCCCGGTTGTGGTGCACGAGTGCGGGACCCGGCGTTCGGTCCGCGTGCTGCTGGCCCTGCTCTGTCGTCTTCGCCGGTACGAGCTTCATGTGTTGATGATCGACGCCACCCCGCAGGAGGCCTGGAGGGGGCAGAACTCCCGGGGGCGGCGGGTGACCGAGCGCAGCCACCGGACGCATTCGCGGCGCTGGCGGCGGCTGCGCGCGGCCGCCCTGCACGGGCCGGCGGCGTTCGTGCGGGGAGCGCGCAGTCTGCTGGCGCTCGATCGGCGTCGGGCACGGGAGCTGGCCTGGATCCGCTTCGGTCCCGACGCGGACGCCCGTGGTCCTCTGCGCACCGTCATGGAGTCGCCCTCTCCGTAACGAGAGCCCCACCGCTCCCTGTCCGGTGCGGGAGGGTCCGCCCGCCTCAGGAACGTTCGGCCGCGGTCGCGGGCTCCTCGACGGAAGCGGCGGCTCCGTCCTCGACCTCCGGAACGGGATCGGCGATGGCGGAGGACGGTAGCCCGAAGATCTTGTCGAAGGCCCAGTTGTAGCCGAACGTGTAGAACGGGATGTAGACGATGAACACCAGGTCCAGCAGGAACGCCTGGAGCAGGCTCATGTCCAGCCACCAGGCGATGAGCGGGATCAGGTAGCACACCAGCGTCAGCTGGAACGCGACCGCGTGCAGGACCCTGCGCTTCACCGTGCGCTCGCGACTGACCTGTCGGCGCTCCCACGCCTCGAACAGGTAGTTGAAGGCCATGTTCCACAGCGCCGCCACGGTGGCGATCATGATCGCGAGCGGGGCCGTCGTCCCGGGGCCGCTTCCCGTCAGGGCCGTCATCACGGCGGTGCCCACGACGAAGCCGATGACCTCGTAGCCGCCCACGTACACCAGCTTGCGCTTCAGACCTTGCACTTCGCACTCTCTTCGGGTTCCTGCGGATGTGACAGGGGCCGACGTTAGCGTCAGCTAGCCTGATGGAAAAAGTCAGCTTCTTTCAGATCTGGTGACAGGACTTGGGTCTCTCCAGCGACAACATCGATCTCTTCCTCGCCGTGGTCGATCACGGCTCCTTCTCCGCCGCCGCACGCGCGCTGAATCGGGTCCCCTCGGCGGTGAGCATGGGTATCGCCAACATCGAGGCCGAACTCGGCTACCCGTTGTTCGACCGCTCTCGCCGTGAACCCGTCCCCACGGCGCGGGCGCAGGCCCTCGTGCCGCACGCCCGGCTGGTCGCGAGCAGGTTGCGCCTGCTCCAGGCCCACGCGGTCGAGCTCTCCGACGACCTGGAGAGCACGCTCACGATCGGGGTGTCGGCGGGGGTCGACCACCGGCCCCTGCTGGACGCGGTGGCGGAGATCGCGGCGCGCCACCCCCTGCTCTCCGTCGAGATCGCCGACGCCCCACAGGACGACGTCCGGGAGCAACTGCACTCGGGGGCCGTGGACCTGGCGCTGATGTTCGCCCGCACCCGCAACGACCGGGAGGAGGTGTTCCTCAACGTGGCGGAGGAGACGTTCTTGGCGGTGGCGTCCGCCTCCGTGGCGACCTTCGGGATCCCAGCCGACCTGCGCCGTCTGGAGGATCTCGCCGGAGCCCGCCAGATCGTGGTGTCCAGCCTGGAACGACAGTTGACGGAGCGGCGGCTCGTCGTCTCGGACGCCTACTGGCGGGTGAACTCGGCGGAGACCGCGCTCGGCCTGGTGGAGCGCGGGATCGGTTGGGCCAACCTGCCCTTGCCGCTCGTGCGGAGAAGGGTCGCGGCCGGGGCGGTGCGCGTGATGGAGTTCGAGAACCTCGAGAACGGCCTGGCCATGCCGGTGCAGCTCGTGTGGTTGCGAGGTAGCCCGCTCCGGAAGGCGGCGGGGGAGTTGGTCGACCGGATGGGTCGGGGCCGGCGCCGGGGGTGATCCTGGATGCCGGGCGGCCCGGGCGGGCCGTTCCCCGCACACACGGCCTTCGACTTCATGGGAAGCTTCCACCTTGGGTGTCCAGGTAGAAGAAAAGCGAATGAATATCCTCCGTCGAAGTGTGATGTCCGCGGTGGCCGTGGTGCTCTTGTCGATCTCCGCTTGCTCTCTCTCCGACCCCGAGGGCGAGCCCGGGAAGCTGGAGATCCCTGAGTACCCCGAAGCGGTGTCCGGAGTGGGGTGGGAGTGGCGGGCGCCCGAGGGTACGGAGATCACGGTTCTGCCGATCCCCGTCGGGGTAGCGGTTCTGGACGGTGAGGGCGTTACCGCCCTGTTGGGAACGACCGGAGAAGAGCTCTGGGAACATCACGAACCCGGCGGTGAGGTGGTCGGGCGGGTCTCCGACGATGGTGATCGTCTCTCGCTGCATGTGGAGGACTCCGAGGAGGGCAGGGTCCGCATGCTGCTCTTGGACGCCGTCACCGGCGAGCTTCTTACCGAGGCACTCTTCGAACCGGACGAGGAGAGCACGGCCGACCTTCGCGATTCGTCGACTCCCGTCCGCGGTGCCCTGAACAGCTCGACCGAAGACCTGTGGTTCGTTCGTGAGGGGGACACGGTCTACGCGCGAGACCTCGAACAGGGCGATGAACGGTGGTCCGTCTCCCTAGGCGAAGAGTGTGAGGATCAAGGCTCGGTGGGCGATATGGCGATCGTCGAGGGGGCCGTCGTGGTCTCCTCGACCTGTCATGGCGGCGAGGACGAGCTCTACGTCGAGAGCGCGGACTTCAGCTCAAGACTCATCGCCCTGGACGCCGAGAGCGGCGAGGAACTGTGGCGTGACGAAGGACGGTACGGGCTCTTCCCCGCGGCCTCGATAGAGCGGAGCCTGACCGTGTATTCGTCGCATCTGGTCGCGGCCCGTACCGAGGTCGGCGAGAGTACCCAGTGGGTCGACGCTTCCACATGGCGGTCCGGAACGATCGAGGACGGTGGGCTGCGCTGGGTCGACTCCGCAGGAGAGCGTTTCGGAGTGTGGGACTCCGCGCAACGGGACTACCGCATCCAGGACAGGGACGGAAACGTCGAACGAAGTCTGCGGGAGGGACCGGTGGGTAGCGCGGAGATGATCGGCAATGCGCTGCGTCCGGACCCCGACGCCTATGTGGCGGACGGGGTGTTGTTCCTCGTCGATCAGGTGGATGCCGGGGCCGGTGAGGATCTTCTGGGTGTCTTCGAGGGCTTTGGCGGAACGGTCGATATCGCTCTCGATGGTGGGGCCGACCGGGAGTTTCAGGAGGCGATCCTGGCGCCAGGGGCCATCGCGGTGCCCTACGTGGACGGGGACGGACGATCAGGGGTTCTGGGGCTGAGCTGAGGAGATCGAATCGCTGTTCTCTGTGCTCGCCAGTGCCATAGGAGGTCCAGGGTCGCAAGGAGACCGCGACCGAGTCCCATACAGGTGGGGGATGACCTCCGGACGTCTCCGCGTGGGCCAGGTACGGCGTCTGCTTCTCGCACGCGCCGGGTTCGACCTCGGCCTGACGTGATGATGTCCTGCCCCTGGGGTTTCTCAGGGGCAGGGGTATTTCGTTGTTTGTGGTTACGTCTCGACGAGTTCGATCCCGATGGCCATGACGCCCAAGGCTTCGCGTTCGGGTGGGTAGATCTCCCGCACGTTGCGCAGTTGGTCTTCGCGGGAGGCGGTCGGGTCGACCGATGAGACGGGTTCGTGGTCGAACATCTCGTCGAAGTCCCGGTAGCGCGCGATTCGGGTGATCCGCGTGAGCACTTCCTCGTCGCGGCACTTGAAGCGGAGAAGGTCGCCTTCCTTCAACCGCTGGCGAGAAGCGTCGTTGACCCTGATCTTGGTCGTCTTCTCGCCCGAGGCGACCAGGTCGAAGTAGCGCTTGTAGAGGTTCATCTCGTGTGCGCGGGGGCGCTGATCGAGGTCGGCGGGTCGGTCGTTCATGAGGCGGCCTGGTTCTTTGACGGTGAAGCTTCGAAGGAAGCGCTTCGGATCGGTGAGCCGTTCGCTGAGGAGCCACAACAGCGTCGATGTAGGGGGCGGTGCTCTCCTGTGTAGGAAGGCGGCATGACCTGTACCTATCCGCCCGAGGGCGGAGGTACGGAGCTCCGCCTCCCCTCCGGAGGTGAGGCTCCTTCGTCATGCCGGGCGGGTGGTGGCGTTCTCCGTCACCCCGAGCCGGTCGAGATCCAGACGCGGTTCTCGTTCACTGCCTCCTTGGCGCGCAGTGCCTGGCTCAGGTCGATGCTTTCCCGGTTCGCGATCGCGGCGAGGTAGATCAGCACGTCGGCCAGTTCTTCGGCCAGGCTTCCGACCGCGCTGGTGGGGTCCATGCCGAGTGCGGCGCGTTTACGGACGGCCTTGCACACCTCGCCGGTCTCTTCTGCCAGTTTCAGGGTCTGTTCGACCAGAGTGCTGTCGGAGAATCCGCGTTCCTCCTCCATTTTCGCCACGTACTCCTGGACCTGGGCCAGGGTGAGCGGGTGTTCGGGCAGCGGCTCCATGCGGGTCCCTTCTCGGGGGTATGAGAACGGACGCTAACACCGAGACGTGTGCGAGAGAGGAAGAACGGGTCGGCTCGCGGCCAAGGTGCGATCCAGGCCGGCGCGGAGGAGTGAGCCCATCCGCCGTACGGCCGTGCGCACCTGAGAACAGTTGCTCCCGCGCACGCGGGGGCGGGCCGACCTCACCGCTGGGGAAATCCATGTCGCGGTGCCTGGGTCGTCCTTACGATGAGCCCTATGACGGACGCGTGGGAAGTCATCGGACAGGCTTTGGGCGCCGTCCGGCAGGAGAGCATCAGCCTGGGGCTCTCGGGCGCGCGGGTCCTGCGGATGGTCGACGCGCAGGGAGTTCCTGTCGCTGTCGTCAAGGCGGTCGACCACCGAATGAGCCACCTCGTTTCCGATCTCGAAGCCGAGACCGCCCGACTCACCTGGTTGAGGCGCCTGGGCGTTCCCGTCCCCGAGGTCCTGGGCTCGGGTGTGGATGAGGGCGAGCCCTGGCTCGCGATGCGCGCGTTGCCCGGATGCCCCGCCTCGGACGAGTGGCCAGCCGGAGAACGAGATCGAGTCGTGGACCTGCTCGCCCACGCCGCCCGTGAGTTGCACGCCACATCCTGGGAGGACACCCCCTTCGACCGATCCCTGTCGTCGGTGCTCGTGGAGGTACGCGAGCGGGTGGCGTCCGGTCTGGTCGACCGTTCCTGGGCCATAGCCGGAAAGGAAGTGCCCCCGGCCGCGGTCGTACTGGAGGAACTGGAGTCCCTGGCCGGTGAACTCGGCGACGGGGCACTCGTGATCTCCCACGGGGACTTCTGTCTTCCCAATGTGCTGATAGACGAGACCGGCACGGCGGGGCTCGTGGACGTGGGGCGCGCGGGCCTTGCCGATCCGCACTCCGACCTCGCTGACATGACACGCAGTCTGCGCAGCCACATGAACCCCCAGTTCGGCGAGGCCTCGGCGCGCAGGTTCCTCGACGCCTACGGCCGGGACGGGATCGACCCCGAGCGGCTGCGGTTGCACGACCTGCTGGAGAGCTTCTTCTGGCCGGTACCCGAAGCGCGTCCACCCGGCGACTAGAGCGGCGGTCAGAGGCTCTCGATGCGGTCTCCCCCTACTGGTGAGCCGCGTCCGCCGGAGCAGTCGATGATCCGATTCGCCGCGCACTGTTTCCCGTCTCCGTGGGGACCCTCGGCCCGATCGGCCCCGGGTCAGTGGTGTTCGAGGGCCTCACTCGCCCCGGCCGTGCACCGGTCTGGCGTTCGCCGGCGGTTCTCCGACCTCGTGGACGGTGTGGCCGCTACAGACCGTCTTGGTGACAGTGGCCTGTTCGATGCGCGACACGGTGAACCAGCGCATCGCGTCGCGCAGCCGGCACCACCCGATCAGGTACCACCGGCCGTTCGTGGAGGCGAACAGTACGGGTTCGACGTCGCGGGTGGTCGTGGTGCCCTCCCGCGGTGTGTAGCGAATGCGGATCACCCGCTGTTCGGTCATCGCCTCCTCCAACGCCGACCTGGTGGCGCGCGAGGACGGGGGAGGCGCGTCGACCCAGACACGGTGGGCCAGCTCGTCGGCACGTGCTCGGGTTCGGGGGTCGAGGACGTCCATGATCTTCCGGACACCGGCCGCCGCCAGGTCCGCGTAGGGAGCGCCGGGTGCGGCCGACACGGCGGCCATGAGCGCCACGGCCTGCGCCGGGGACAGGCTGATCGGTGGCAGGGACGCGCCCGTGGTCAATCCGTATCCACCGCCCGGGCCCGGACGGGACCAGATCGGCGTGCCGCTGTTCTTCAGCGCGTCGAGGTCTCGCTTGATGGTGCGTACGGAGACCTCGAACTCTCTCGCCAGCCGTTCGGCAGAGACACCTCGTGTGCCGCTACGGCGCAGCGTCTCGGAGAGGGCGTGGAGCCGTTCGGCTCGCTTCACTGTTCGGATCCCGGCGATTTCATGACATGAATAGTGACACACCCTTGTCCGGTCGGCCTGCGAGAGTTGTGTCATGACGACCACGACGAACAGCCCGACCATCGTTCTCATCGCCGGCCACTGGCTGGGCGCTTGGGCGTGGGACGAGGTCCTCGAACATCTGGAGACCGACCACGCTCGCGCGGTCGCGGTCACGCTGCCCGGCCTCGACGGAGACGACCCCGCGCGTTCGACCAGGACCCTCGACGACCAGGTCGAAGCGATCGAAGATCTTCTCGCTCGGCTCGATGTCTCCGAGGAGCGGCCCGCGACGCTCGTCGCTCACAGTGGGGCGAACGGTCCCGTCAGCTTCGTCCTCGACCGGCGTCCCGAACTCGTGCGGCGGGTGGTGTGGGTCGACTCCGGCCCGATGGCGGACGGGAGTGCTTTCGCTCCGGACTTCCCGGAGGGGGTGGAGGAGCTTCCACTGCCGCCCTTCGACGTCCTCGCGGAGCAGGCGAGCCTCGACGGTCTGAGCGCGGAGGTTCTCGAGCGTTTCCGTTCCAGGGCGGTCCCCGAGCCCGGCCCCGTGTTTCGCCAGACCGTCGATCTCACGAACGACACCCGTCGCGCTGTCCCGACGACCCTCGTGTGCTGCTCGATCTCGAGTGAGCAGGTCCTGGAGATGGCACAAGGAGGGCATCCCATGTTCGCCGAAGTCGCGAACCTCGAAACCCTCGATGTCGTCGACCTTCCTACGGGCCATTGGCCGATGTGGAGCCGTCCCGGCGACCTCGCCGAGGTCATTCGGTCGGAGGCGTCACGGGCCGGATGAACCACGTATACGAGAGGGAAGGGACGGTCGGTGTGGAGCGCGAGTCGATCACCGCCGACTGAGTTCCACACATGGGGCCTGCCGCAGAAGGTCCGGGTCTCGCCTGTTTCCTGTTCATGTGGGGGTGACCCCGTCCTGTTCGGGGGCGCCGAAACCTCTCTGCTTTTCTCGGGGGTGTCTAGGCTGGTAGGGGAGTGGTGTTCGAGTGGGCGGTCGAAGGGTGTCGGTTTTGTCTGTTTCTCAACAACTTGCAGAAATGAGGGGTGGGCCGGGATAGCGTTGCAGGTCAGGAAGACTGCTCCCCGCGCACGCGGGGATGGACCCCGCGGCCCCGAACACCGCTCGGACCCGGTGCCGCTGCTCCCCGCGCACGCGGGGATGGACCCTCTGCCTCGGTGATGAGGTGCTCCAGCAGCGTCTGCTCCCCGCGCACGCGGGGATGGACCCCGGTCCCGGACGGGGAGGTCCGTGGGCGGGTGCTGCTCCCCGCGCACGCGGGGATGGACCCCACCCGGGGCTCGTCAGACGAGCCCCGGCCCACTGCTCCCCGCGCACGCGGGGATGGACCCTCAACCCAGGAGCTGTGTTCCAGGCTGCGCGACTGCTCCCCGCGCACGCGGGGATGGACCCGACGAGTCCCACGGCACCGAAGACTACGACGGCTGCTCCCCGCGCACGCGGGGATGGACCCCGTCATGGCGGCTGCACACGGTTACGCGGAGGCTGCTCCCCGCGCACGCGGGGATGGACCCGGAGAAGGAACAACGTGTACACCGCGACCTTCGCTGCTCCCCGCGCACGCGGGGATGGACCCCGGGGCCCCGCTCCGCTCACCTGAGCGGGACCCTGCTCCCCGCGCACGCGGGGATGGACCCCCCGGGCAGGCGCACCCCACACTCGCACCACCCTGCTCCCCGCGCACGCGGGGATGGACCCAACTCCTGACCCGCGCCCAGAACGACAAGCTCCTGCTCCCCGCGCACGCGGGGATGGACCCGCCCAGGTCATCAGACCTGGGCGTCCGTTTCGCTGCTCCCCGCGCACGCGGGGATGGACCCGCGATCCTGTGGCCCGCGTACACGCTGGCCGACTGCTCCCCGCGCACGCGGGGATGGACCCGCGATCCTGTGGCCCGCGTACACGCTGGCCGACTGCTCCCCGCGCACGCGGGGATGGACCCTGAGCTCGGTCGCATGATCGCTCGGGAAACGGCTGCTCCCCGCGCACGCGGGGATGGACCGCCATGGGCGACCAAACCGGACGCGAGCCCCTGCTGCTCCCCGCGCACGCGGGGATGGACCCCACTGGGACCTGGCCGCCTAAGCCCCTGAACGCTGCTCCCCGCGCACGCGGGGATGGACCCTCGCCCGGAAGCAGACTCCGGTGAACAGGGGACTGCTCCCCGCGCATGCGGGGATGGACCCGTGACATGGAGCAGGTACAGACGTGGGCCGATCTGCTCCCCGCGCACGCGGGGATGGACCCGCTGTGTTCGGTCATCCTCGGCGGGCTGACCTCTGCTCCCCGCGCACGCGGGGATGGACCCGACGCGGCGGACGGGTCGATGTAGACCTTCTCCTGCTCCCCGCGCACGCGGGGATGGGCCCTGGCGCACCTGGAGGATGTCCACACGCCTTCCCTGCTCCCCGCGCACGCGGGGATGGGCCGGGATCGTCTTTGCGGCGGCGCATCCAGGTGGCACCGCTCCCCGCACCTGCGGGGATCTCCTCGCCCCGACCGGTACCGGGTCAGCGGCGATCGAGGGACGGCCATCCGGCGGAGGGGCGCGAGTGGTTCCGGACGTCGCGGACCCTTGACAGACGGGAGCCATCAGCCGGCCGCCCCATCTCGAGACCAACCGACGGCCCTGGGGCCGTCCACAGGACCATAAGCAGGGCGGCCTCAGAGGAGCCGGAGGGCCGACCGCATACCGGCGGGCGGCCCGGGTTTCTAGCGTCGAACCATGAACTTCCCCTCCGTTGAAGCCGGTCCCGTGCGTGGCCGGACCCCGCTCCGTGAGCTCTCGGTCTTCGTGCTGGTCGTCTGCGGGCTGGCCTGGCTCGTCTTCACCCCGGTGCTCTTGAACGGTGCTTCACCGAGCGACCCGGCGTTCGCTCTCGCATCCCAGCTCTTCATGTTCACTCCGGCGGTCGCGGCGCTGCTGGTGACGTTCTTGTTGTGGCGTCCGGGGAACGTGCGGCGGGCCTTGGGCCTGACCCCGTTGCGTCCGGTCCGCCGGGTCGGCGGGTACACGCTGCTCGCCTTCGCCGTGTTCGTTCTTCTCCCTGCGGTGAGCCTGTTTGCCGCGGTCGTGTTCGGTGTCGTCCGGCTCGACCTGGAGGACTTCTCCGGACTTCGTGAGGAGCTGACGGCGCTGGCTCCGGAGGTCGCGGCGACCATGCCTCGGGACGGGTTCCCTCTGGAGGCCTATCTCGTGGTCCTGGGCATGGTCATGGTCTCGTTCGTGCCGACGCTGTTGATGTGTTTCGGCGAGGAGCTCGGTTGGCGGGGTTATCTTCTCCCAAGGCTGTTGCCGTTGGGGGTGTGGCCGGCGCTGTTGGTGAGCGGGGTGGTCCATGGTCTATGGCATGGTCCTCAGCTTCTGATCCACAGCCTCTCCGGAAGCTTCGGTCCCGGGGACGTCCTGACCTTCCTCGCTTCCGTCGTTCTTTTGGGGGTCGTCCTCGGCTGGCTACGGTTGGTCTCCCGTTCGGTGTGGCCCGCCGTGGTCGGTCACGCGGCCAACAACGCTTTCTTGATGGTCATCCCCATCACCCTGATGCACGCGGATGGTTCGAACGACCCCGGACTCTACCCAGGTGGCAACGGCGGCCTGATCGGTCTGGCGGTCACGGCCCTGGCCGCGCTCGTCGTCACGCTGTTTCTGCGCAAGCGCGTTTCCGGAGCCGGAGCGTGAGACGGAGCCACGCTCCTCGAAGACCCGCTCATCCGGGGAGGGCGATCTCTTCTTCGGTGGGGTGTTCTCTCCCGGGGCGGCCCGGGGTGGGTGCGGTAAGGATGATTGGTGAGCGGAGGCCGCTTTCAGCCGAAGGTTGTGGGGGAGATGACGGCCTCTGTTTCCGCAGGTCGTTTTCCCGGAGCCCCACGTATGTGGGGGTGGGGCGGCGCGACGCTGCGAGTGCCCTGGGCCCACCGCGCACCGGCGGGCCCAGGACGGTCAGGCGCCTTCGCCACGCCTGCCAGTGCAGACCCCGCGCCGCCCCGACTTCCTGGAACGGTGCCTAGGGGTACTGGCCGCTGACCCGCCAGTAGTACGCCTGGCCGCCGGCGCCGTTGCCGACGCTGCCCGCGAACGCCTCGATCACGCGAGCCTCGATGGCCGCCTGCGCGTCCTTATTGCCGGCATAGCCGGACAGGTTCTCGTCGATGAGGATCGCGGCGAGGCTGTCACCACCCTGTTGGATATGCAGTCGCATACCTCGCGGGCTGGAGTTCGGTCCTTGCCTGTCGATGCGGAAGGTCCGGTCGCTGATGATGGTGGTGGATCCACCGGTACGCCAGAAGTCCGCGTAGTGGCCTCGGAGCTGAGCACACAGATCGTTGGCCTTCGTGGCATTGAACTTGGGCCTCGCGAAAGGCTTCCTGCCCTGCCACGGGCCTGCCTGGATCGGCATGGCCGTTCCTCCTTTCCGGAGACGGGGGCGCCCATGGACGGCGGGCGCCCCCAAGGTGTACTTCGTTCACTCGCCGGGCGGGACCGTCCAGGAGGAGGCCATGCCCAGGATGACCGGCCAGCTCGCGGTAGAGGTGAGGGTGAGCTTGTTCGTGCTCTTCTCCACCTTGGCTGAGGTGCTCTCTCCGCTCGTCTCCGTACCGAAGATGAACGGTCCGATCTCGATCCCCCCTTCGGCCTGCCACTGTTCGTGGTAGGTGTCGATGTACGACTGATGGGCCTCGAACACGATCGTCGGTCGGTAGGCGACGACCATCCCTGTGTAAATCCGGCTCAGGGATCCTCCGGGGCCGAAGAAGAAGTTCTTATCGCCGTTCTTGTACTTGGAGAAGCCTTCGGCGTAGGGGCCGTTCTTGAACGCGTTCACCCCGGAGTACCACCCACCGGCCTTGATGGGGATCGTCCGCGCGTCTTGGAACTCGATGTCCAAGGACCAGGCGAGATCTGAGCCCCAAGCGCTCTCAGCCTTCCTGTTCGCGCCGAGGCCGAAGGCCATGAATTCCAGAAATCCGCCGCCGTCTACCGTGGAGAAATGCTCCTCGAAATTGTAATCCTTCGACTGTTTGTCTATGTGGAGCGACGCCTTGTTCCCGTTGGTGGCGTCTCCGCCGAAGTTGCCTCCGGTGATCTCAGTGATGTAATCGATGGCGTAGGGCTTGCCGGTTCCCAGGGACCATGTGCGTTCGGTGACGTTTCCCCCGGGGCCACTGAAGACGTCCTGGTACTGCTTAGAGCTCATCTCAAAAGTCCTCGCTGTGCTTGGCCAGATGCTTGTAGCAGATGAGGATGCAGGCGATGCCGAGCATGGCCAGGAAGTTGGAGGCCTTGCGTTCCCAGCGCACGTTCAGTCTGCGGTAAGAGCCCAGCCAGGCGATGGAGCGCTCGACCTTGTACCGGTGCCTGCCCAGTCGCTGGGACGACTCGACGCCGGGGCGGGCGATGCGCACGCCGATCTGGCGTTCGCGCAGCCAGCGGCGCCGGTCGCGGGAGTGGTAGGCCTTGTCGCCGTGCAGCTTGGCGGGGCGTCGCCTGCGGGGTCCTCGGCGTGAGCGCACCGCGGGGATGCCTCGCACCAGGGGTTTGAGCGCTTCGCCGTCGTTGACGTTGGCCGCGGAGATCGCGCAGGTCAGCGGCAGCCCTTGGTTGTCGCACAGCAGATGGAGCTTGGAACCGGGTTTACCCCGGTCGGTGGGGTTTGGCCCTGTCTTCTCCCCCTCTCTTGGCGCGGATCGACTGGGAGTCGACGGTGGCGCGGGACCAGTCCAGCAGGGCCCTTCTGCCCAGCTCGTCCAGAACCGCGCGGTG